>NZ_QAYX01000025.1:0-600000 GCF_003054705.1 Opitutus sp. ER46 | reverse complement strand
AGGCCGCATGGGTCCGGGGGCTCGACGCGTTTCGCTCCCGCCGCCAAACCCATCTGCTCTATCGCGACTAGCCCGCGCCCACGCGGCCCTCACTTTCCCCTTCTTTCTTCCCCATGAATCCGCATTTCAACTCGGGCGACTGGCTCGTGATCGTCGTCTACTTGGCCGGCATTGTCGCGCTCGGCGTCTGGTTCGGCAAAGACCAGCGCAACACGCGCGACTACTTCCTCGGCAGCCGCAACATTCCCTGGTGGAGCGTCGGCGTGTCCATCGTCGCCGCGGAAACCAGCGCGCTCACCATCATCGGCGTCCCCGCCATCGCGTTCGGCGGCAACATCGGGTTCATCCAGATGATCATCGGCTACGTGATCGCCCGCGTGATCCTGGCGATCGTGATGGTCCCCCACTACATGAGCGGCGAGATCTACTCGCCCTACCAGCTGCTGGAACAGCATCTCGGGGCCGGTCCGCGGCGCCTCGCCGGCGCGTTCTTCCTCTTCCTTGAAACCATGGCCGCCGGCGTGCGCGTGTACGTGGCCTGCATTCCGATCCGCCTCCTGCTCGGCGAGCAGGTCTGCAGCTTCGGCGGGCTCCTCGATCCCATCCTCGGCGCCATCGTCCTGTTTGTCGGCCTCTCCCTCCTCTACACCTACATCGGCGGTGTGAAGGCCGTGATCTGGACCGACGCCGTGCAGTTCGCCCTGTTCCTCGCCGGCGGCCTCTTCGCGCTCTACTACATTCCAACGCGCATCGAGGGCGGGCTCGACGCCGTCATCGCGCAGGCCAGCGCCTCCGGCAAACTCGCCTGGTTCAACCCGCACTTCACGTTCTCCGCTCCGTTTAACATCTGGATGGGTGTGCTCGGCGGCACCGTCCTCGTGCTCTCCACCCACGGAGCCGAACAGCTCATCGTCCAGCGCGTGCTCGTCTGTCGCAACGTGACGGACGGACGCCGCGCCCTCTTTCTCAGCGCCGTCCTGATCTTTCCGCTCTTCTTCATCTTCCTGCTCGTGGGCGTCATGCTCTGGGTTTTCTACCAGAGCCACCCCTTCCTGATGCCGGTCCCGGAATCGCGCCCGGGGATCAAGTCCGACGACTTCATCTTCCCGATCTTCATGATGACCGAGGTGCCACACGTGCTTAAGGGCTTTCTCATCGTCGCCATCCTTTCCGCCGCGATGTCGTCGATCAGCTCCGCCATCACTGCCCTCGCCTCGGTTTCCACCATGGACTTCGTGAAGCAGATGCTGCGCGACCGCTCCGAGGCGTTCTTCCTTCGCTTCAGCAAGTACTCGACGGTCTTCTGGGCGCTCGCCCTGGTCGGCGTCGCCTGGCTCACCCGCGAGGTGCAGTTCGTGCTCAACGCCGCCTTCTCCCTCCGCGGGCTCACCAGCGGTGCCCTCCTCGGCGGCCTCATCCTCGCGTTGTTCTTCCGCGGCGTCGGCGCGCGCGCCACGATGATCGGCATGGTGGCCTCGCTCCTCACCATGAACGTCCTCTACTGGCCGCCCAACATTCCCGCGATCAAGCCTTGGTGGCTCGCGACCTTCGGGGGCGAGGTATTCTGGCCCTGGTTCACGCTCATCGGCACCGTCGTCACGCTCGCCACCGCCGCCGTGTTTCGCCCCCGACGCGCACCTGAAAGGCGTTAGCAGTTTCGCCGCACGCCGCGGCCTTTTCGGACTGGCCAGCCCGCGCAAAGGTTCGAAGTCTGGCCCGATGCGTATTGCTCCCGCCCTCGGTGCGATGCTCGCCGGCATCGCGTTCTCCTCCGCTGTCTCGGCCGCCGCCCCCAGCGCCGACCCCGCCGTGGCCCCGTTCGAATTCAAGGCCGACCGCTTCGCCGACATCCAGGTCCTGCGCTACCAGGTGCCTGGTTTCGAGCAGCTCTCCCTCCGCCAGAAGAGACTGGCGTACTACCTCACCCAGGCCGGACTCGCCGGGCGCGATATCTTCTGGGACCAGAAGTACCGCCACAACCTCCTCGTCCGAAAGACCCTCGAGGGCATCCTTACCTCCTACTCCGGCCCTCGCTCCGGCCCGGAATGGGAGGCGTTCACCACGTACGCCAAGCGCGTGTTCTTCGCCAGCGGCATCCACCACCACTACGGCAACGCCAAGATGCTGCCGGAGTTCTCCCCGGCCTACCTCGCCAGTCTGATCGCCAAGTCCGACGCCGCGCAGCTTCCCCTCGCCGGCAAGTCCGTGACCGCCTTCGCCGAAGACCTCACGCCCATCCTTTTCGACCCCAAGACCGACGCGAAATCCACGAACCTCGACGCCGGCATCGACAACGTTCTCGGCTCCGCGAACAACTTCTACCGCGGCGTCACCGCCGCCGAGGTTGAGGCCTACTACGCGGAAAAGACCCGCACCGGCAACCCGCGCCTGTCCTACGGCCTCAACTCCCAGCTCGCCAAGATCGACGGCCAGCTGGTGGAACGCACCTGGAAGGTCGGTGGCATGTACGGCCCCGCGATCGAACAGATCGTCGGCTGGCTGCAGAAGGCCGCCACCGTCGCGGAGAACGACCTCCAGAAGCAGACCATCGAACATTTGATCCGGTTCTATCAGACCGGTGACATCAATGATTTCGACCAGAGCTGCATCGCCTGGGTGAAGGACACCCAGTCGCGCGTCGACTTCGTCAACGGCTTCATCGAGGTCTACGTCGACTCCCTCCAGAAGCGCGGCTCGTACGAGTCGGTCGTCAGCATGCGTGACGAGGTCGCAACCAAGCGGATTGCGGCTATTTCCGATCAGGCCCAGTGGTTCGAGGACCACGCGCCCATCATGAAGGCCCACAAGAAGGCCAGCGTGAAAGGCATCTCCGCCAAGGTCATCACCGTCATCGGCGAGACCGGCGACGCCGCCCCCTCCACTCCGATCGGCATCAACCTCCCCAACGCCGAATGGATCCGAGAGCAGCACGGCTCGAAATCCGTCTCCCTCAGCAACATCACCGCGTCCTACAACGACGTGCAGTCCAAGAGCCCCGTCACGGCCGAGTTTGGCTCCAGCCCCGAGGTCATCACCCGCCTCAAGCAGTGGTCGGCTCTCGCCAGCGATCTGCACACCGACATGCACGAGGTCATCGGGCATGCTTCCGGCCAGATCAACCCCGGCGTCGGCACCACCGACCAGACGCTCAAGAACTACGCCGGCACCCTCGAGGAGGCACGTGCCGACCTCGTTGCGCTCTACTACATCATGGATCCCAAGCTCGTGGAGATCGGCGTGATGCCATCCCTCGCCGTCGGCCAGGCGGGCTACGACAAGTACGTCATGAATGCGCTGATCACCCAGCTCTACCGCATTCAGCCAGGCCACAACCTTGAGGAGGCCCACATGCGGAATCGCCAATTGGTGGCCGCTTGGGCGTATGAGAAAGGTCGCGCTGAAAACGTCATCGAGCGCTTCTCGCGCGACGGCAAAACCTTCGTCCGCATCAACGACTATGCCCGGCTGCGCGCGCTCTTCGGCGACCTCCTGCGCGAGATCCAGCGCATCAAATCCGAGGGCGACTTCGAAGCGGGCAAGGCCCTCGTCGAGAACTACGGCGTTAAGGTCGACCAGGCGCTCCTCACCGAAGTGCACCATCGCTACGCCCCCCTGAACATCGCCCCCTACATGGGCTTCATTCAGCCGAAGCTCTTACCCGTCCAGAAGGGCGACGAAATCGTCGATGTGCGCGTTGAATACCCGACCGACTTTCTCAGCCAGATGCTGGAATACGGTCGCGAACACGCCTTCCTCCCCGTAGAGAACTGATCCGTAGCCATCCGGCCGCCGCACCCGCGCGCGGCCGGGCGCGCGCTCCCGCCGCGCGAACTTTCCGCCCGCCCCCAGCTCCGTTTACGCGGAAATGTCCGATAGCTTTTATCTCTGCCCCGATGAATCCTCTCGATGAAGCGCACGTGCTCGTAGTCGACGACGACGCCGACTGCGGTCGCTCCATGGCCCGATGGCTGGAGTCGACCGGCTTCCGCGTTTCACTGGCCAACGGACCGACCGAGGCGGACTCGTTCCTTGCCGTCGGCGCGTTCGATGCCGTCCTCAGCGACGTACGCATGCCCGGCAACACGCAACTCGAGTGGATCGACCGCGTGCTCCGCAAACCCGCGATTCCTCCGGTCATCCTCATCACCGGCAATCCCGAGCTGCCCACCGCGATCCGCGCCGCGAATCTCCCGATCGCCGCATACCTGGTCAAGCCGCCCGATCTCGCGGAGTTGAAGATCTTGCTCCAGCGCGCCGTCCAACTCCACCGGCAGAAGCTCGGTCTGGAGGCACTCGTGCGCGACCTCGAAGCGATGCACCGCAACGACGCCAACCTCGACCCGCGCGAACGCGTTGTCCTCGAGGAAATGTGCCGCGTCGGCACCGCCCTCGCCGCCGAGCGCCGCCACGGACTCATTGCTCGCATTGCGCCCTCGGCCGACGCCTGGCGCTTCGCCGTGGCCGACGCCGTCGCCGTGCTGGAAAAGACCAAGCAGAATTTCCGCTCCAAGGAGCTCGGCGCCCTGCGTCAGCGGCTCTCCAGCCTGCTGAGCACCCCCTCCACCCCTGATTCCGCCCCTGAGGGGTAACAGGCCGTAATACTACGGCATCGAGAATTCGCGGCTTAAGTCACCGGCCACCGCGCCGATAACACCGCCAGCGTTGCGGTGCGCCTCCCCGGTGCGACCGCCTGATTCGGTCGGGCTTCGGGCCCGAAAGGATAAGGAGCGACGCGAGCGGGTCCCGTTTTGGGATCCCGCGTCAACCCAGCTCCATGTCCCGCTTCGTCTGCTTCTCCTGCCTTGGTCGCACCCCGTGCGTCCGCGCCAACACCCCGGCGCGGCAGGACTGATCCCTATGCCTTCGCCGGTCGCAACGACCGGCCCTCTTTCACCACCCAACGCCTACCACCGCCTCCACACGCATCCCGCCATGAACTCTTGGACCATCGGAAAACGCATCACCCTCGGTTACGTCGCCGTCCTCATCGCCACCGTCGCAATCGGCCTCTTCGCCCTCAGCCGGCTCTCCGTCATCTCCGTCCAGTCGGATAACATCACCCACAGCACGCTTCCACAAGTGACGGCCGCAGGTGAAATCCTGAGCAACACGCTTCAGGCGAACGCATCCCTCCTGCGTCACATCCTCAACACCGACCCCACCGTCGCGTCGAAGATCGAGGGCGACATGGGCGAGATCGTTGCTGCCAACAACAAACTCTACCAGGTCGTTGAAAACGGCGCCACCTCTCCGGCAAGCCAGGCGATCATCAAGCGCATGGTCAGCGCTCGCGAACTCTACATCAAGGCCCGCAACGGCGCCCTTGAGTTCAGCCGCGTCAACAAGAACGCCGAGGCATACGCCGCGTATGAAGGGTCCGTCCGGCCCGCGTACGTCGCCCTCCGAGACTCGCTGCGCGAACTAGTCGCCCATTACACATCCGAAGGCGACCAGGCCAGCACCGCGATCAACGGCGCGATCACCGCATCCGAACGCTTTATCCTGATCGGTATCGTCGCTGCCGTGGTTCTCGCCGGCGGGTTCGGCTTCATCATCATCCGCGGCACCAACCGCGTGCTCACCAACGCCACGCAGGCCCTCGATGAGGGCGCCGTCCAGGTCACGTCTGCCGCCGGCCAGGTCTCCAGCGCCAGTCAGTCGCTCGCCGAAGGCGCCAGCGAACAGGCCGCGAGCCTCGAGGAGACCAGTTCCTCGCTCGAGGAGATGTCCTCGATGACCAAGCGCAACGCCGACAACGCCAATCACGCCAAGGAACTCTCCGCTCAGACCCGCCAGGCTGCCGATACCGGCACGTCCGACATGGACGAGATGAAGGCGGCCATGACTGCCATCCAGGAATCGTCCGCCGGGGTCTCCAAGATCATCAAGACCATCGACGAGATCGCGTTCCAGACGAACATCCTCGCGCTCAACGCCGCCGTCGAAGCCGCCCGTGCCGGCGAGGCCGGCGCCGGCTTCGCGGTCGTGGCCGATGAGGTCCGCAACCTCGCCCAGCGCTCCGCCCAATCCGCCAAGGAGACCACCGCCAAGATCGAGGACGCCGTCTCCAAGTCCGAACGCGGCGTCGCCATCTCGGCCAAGGTCGCACAGTCCCTCGCCGAGATCGCCGAGAAGACCCGCAAGGTCGACGCCATCGTCGCCGAGATCGCCACGGCCTCCAACGAGCAGAGCCAGGGCATCGACCAGCTCAACACCGCGGTCGGCCAGATGGACCAGGTAACACAATCCAACGCCAGCAACGCCGAGGAAACCGCCTCCGCCGCCGAGGAACTGAACGCCCAGGCCGTCTCCCTCCAGGAGTCGGTCGCGGACCTCCGCAAGCTCGTTGGTGGCGGCGCTCGCCCGGTCCAGACTCTCACCTCCGCTGCCGCCCGACGCTCCGCCAAACCCGCCCGGAATGTTGCCGCCTCCCCCGCGATCGGGAAGCACGAGTCGGCCGCGCCCAGCCGCAAGGCCAGCGCGCCCGATCACGCCATCACGCCGGAAATTCAGCTCAATGGCAACGGCCGCGCCCACACCAACGGCCATGCCGGCGCCGAGCTGAATTTCAAGGACCTGTGAGCATCACTTAGTTACCTCTTCCCCGTCGGTTCTTAAAACCTGTGCGACGTTCGGTCCCGCGACCGGCGTCGCACTCGCAATTTTTGGTGGCCATCGCAAGCGGCGCAGCCCCTGCCCGAACCGGGCGGACCCGTCCGCCTGGTTTCTGTCAGTTGGGAAAGCCCCAGGTGCCCGGCGATTCCAGCACAGTCTCGAGCTTCGCCAACACGCCCGGCAGGTCCCGCTCGGCGTTCTCCAACTGCCGCGCGTACTCGGCGTCGCTGATCAGTCGGTCCATCATCCCGCTCGTCTCCGCCTCGCGGATCGCCTGCCGCATGCGCCGGCCCCGCTCGCCCCCCACCTTCTTGGCGATCGCCAGTAACAGGTCTCGTCGGGTCTTGGCCATGGGCGCGGGAGGCGGGGTCGGAGAGTGCGGAGCGGAACGCGCCAACTTCTAGCCGGCATCGGCATCGTTGGAATCACAAACTTCCGCCCGAGCCCCAGTGGCTGCGCCGTCGACTACCCTCACTTCAGGGTTCAAATCACCGGCCGGATCGGGCACTGCTGGTGTCGTGCCGCCTCTCGCCGCCCCCGCCCCACTCCGCGTCGGTCTCATCGGTCTCGATACGTCGCACGTCGTCGAGTTCACCCGGCTCCTTAACGACGCCGCTCATCCCGAACACGTCCCCGGGGCCCACGTGGTCGCGGCCGTCCACAGCGGCAGCCCCGACATGCCGGAGAAGAGTTGGGCCCGCATCCCCGGTTTCGCCCACACCCTCGCCACCGCCTTCGGCGTGCAGCTCTGCGGCGCGATCGCCGATCTTCTGCCACTCGTCGACGCCGTCATGATCGAAAACGTCGACGGGCGAAAACACCTCGAGGTCGCCCGCGCGGTTCTCCCCGCCGGCAAGCCGGTGTTCATCGACAAACCCCTCGCTGCCTCGCTCGCCGACGGCGCCGAGATCATCCGGCTCGCGCGCGACAATCAGGTGCCGTGTTTTAGCGCCTCCACCCTCCGCTACGCCCCCGAGGTCACCGCTCTTGCCACGCCCGACGTGCGCACGGTCTTGGGCATCACGCCGTGCGACTACGAACCGCACCACCCCGACCTTTTCTGGTATGGCGTCCACGGTGTCGAAACCCTCTACGCCGTGCTTGGTGCCGGCTGCGAATCCGTCTCCCGTACTCACACGGCCGACACCGACGTCGTTACGGGCCGCTGGAGCGATGGACGCATCGGCCTCTTCTGCGGCCATCGCGGCACCTCCGCCGGTCACGGTTGCCAGGTGTTGCGTCCTTCCGGTTGGAGCGGCGGCCCTGTCGTACCGCGCTACGCACCTCTGGTTCGCGAGATCGTGCGCTTCTTCCAAAGCGGAGTTTCGCCCGTGGGCGCCGACGAGATGCTCGAGGTGCTCGCCTTCATGAGCGCCGCCGAGGAGAGCCAGCGCCGTGGCGGCGCGGCCGTCGCGATCGCCCCGCTCACGTAGACACAAAGAACGCGGCCCCGCAGTGGGGCCGCGCCGGAAGTGAGAACGCCGCGCGCTTACGGCGTGGGCGTGGTGCTGCTCGTCGAGGTCGCGTTGCCTGTGCCCGTCGTCGCATTGCCTGCGGCCGAAGCGCCCGTCGAACCCGCCGAATTCATGCTCGAGCCGCTCGTGCCCGTCGTGCTGGAGCTGGTGGACGCGCCCGTATCCGTCGTGGACGTGGAGCTTGAGCCATACTGGTCAGTGTTGCTGCGAGTGCCCTTGTTGCAGCCGGCCATGCCCAGCGCGAGGGCAGCGATTGCGGCGGCGGTAAACGTGATTTTTTGTGTCTTCATAGGTTGGTTTCCCAAGTTGCGGTGATGAGCGAACTGCCCTGCACGCCCTTGCCCCGGGAGGAGGATAACCGTCGGCCAGCGGCCGGCTGTCATGCAAAGCGGTCCGTTGCCCGTCCAGTGCACGAGCCACCGTCCGGACACGGCGTAGAGTAGCGTTCCCGCGCCCGGAGTGTCGGCGTCCTTCCCCGATTCCCGGATAGTCCAAAGCCCTCCCCCGCCCCTCCGTCCGATTCCCTACTCTTTCTCATACTCTTCCTCTTTCTCTTACTCCCCACCGTTCTCATTCGCGTTCTCGGCCTCGGCCGGCTGCCGCCGGCCGAGCCGCCGCAATCCGACAGATCCGACCGATCCGATGGATCCGACCGATCAGTCCGATCGCACTGATCCGCCCACCCGATCGGATCGCCCGTCACCTCGCTCGCTCCCGCAGCCCCCTTCAGTCTTCCGCCTTCGTTCCTTCAGCCTTCCCCATTTCCGGCTTATGCCGCTGCGCGGCATAAGCCGGAAATGGGTTGCGCTCGCCCCGGCTCTCGCGTTTTCCCTCTTCGGCAACAGGGGCTAATTCGACCTCGGTTGCCGCTACGCACCATGTCCTTGCTCCCGTTCTCCAGCCAGCTCATCGCCGACGTCGGCATCTCTTTCGGCGACGAAGGCAAAGGTCGGCTCATCCCTGAAGTGGCCGACGAACTCCGCGGCACCCGCGCCCCCGTTTCCGTGGTGCTCAAGGTCAACGGCGGCGCCAACTCCGGCCACACCGCCGGCGGCATCAAACTCAACCTCCTGCCCGCCGGGGTCGTCGTCCAGGACGCACCCCACCTGTGCATCGGCAGCGGCGTCGTCGCCGACCCGCGCAAGATCAGCTGGGAAATGCTCCCGCTGGAAAAAAAGGGCTACGCCATCGCCTCCCGCCTCCTCATCGACGAGCGTGCGCTGGTCTCCGACCTCACCCATCGGCTTCTCGACCTCGCATGGGAGGACTACCGCGTGAGCATTCTCGCCGAGGAGCCGCGCGGCTCGACGGGCCGCGGCATCACGCCGTCGTATCTCGACGAGGTTGGCCAGTGGCAGATCACCTACTCCGATTTCCTCGCCGGCCCCAACTACTTCGCCCGCAAGCTCGCCGCCCGCGCCGACCGCGCCTGCCGCACCATCCAGCACGTCTGCCGCGTCAGCGCCGAAGCCTGGCACAACTGCTTCGACAAGCTCACCGCCGCCGAGCTGCGCGCCAACGCCGACGCCATCGAGCTCGGCGTGTTCTCCAAGGACGAGTTCGACTTCACCCGCTTCCGCGGCAACGCCCCGTTCACGCTCAACCTCGACGCCCTCACCGAGACCTACTGGGCCGCCGGCACCGCCCTCGCCCGCAACATCGGCGAGGTCCGCGAACTCATCCTCCGCGAGCTCCGCGCCGGCCACACCATCATCGGCGAGTTCGGCCAGGCCTACTGGCTCGACAAGCGGCACGGCTTCTCTCCCAACGTCACCGCCTCGCACACGTTCACCCCGGAGTTCTTCGAGAGCGCCGGCATCCCCGTGCAACGCATCCACGCGTTCGGCGTCGCCAAGGCCTACGACACCAAGGTCGGCACCCACACGTTCATCACCCAGATGGACGACGCCCACCCGCTTGCCGTGAAGCTCAAGCAGATCGAGTTCGGCACCAGCACCGGCCGCCAGCGCATGGTCGGCTGGTACGACGCCGTCGAAAAGGGCGACGCCCTCCGCTACGGCGGCTACCAGGACTTCATGATCAACAAGCTCGACGCGCTCACCCACTCCGGTGACTGGCAGGGCAACCTGCAGGTTTGCGTCGCGTACGAGTCCGCCGACGGCCGCCGCTTCACGCACGTGCCGCGCAACGAAGCGGTCCGCAAGACCCTCCGCCCTGTGTACGTCAACTACCCAGGCTGGGCCGAGGACGTTTCCAAGGTCCGCCATTTCAGCGCCCTCCCGCACAATGCGCAGCGCTACGTCGGCGCCATGGTGAAGTCCGTCCTCGACGTCGCCTTCGCCGGCCAGCCACTCCCGCCGGCCAACCAGTTGCCCAACCTCCGCTACCTCGGCGTCGGCCCTCAGCCGTCCCAGATCATCAAGGACGTGCCGTCGACGATGGAACTGGTCCAGCTCGCCCGCTGAGTCGCCGCCCCGTCGCGCCGCTTCTCGTCCGCGGCGCGCCGGCCCGGTCTCCACACCGCCGCCGACGCGTCGTGTCCTCCGCCGCCTCTCGCCTCTGCTGATGTCGCGCGAAACCTGCTACCGCTGCTTCTGGCCGAAGCCGCTCTGCTGGTGCAGCTCCATCACGGCGATGCCGACGCGCACGCGCTTCGTGTTCCTGATGCATCCCAAGGAATACAAGCAGGAGAAGGCCGCCACCGGCCGGCTCACCCACCTGTGCCTCGCCAACAGCGACGTGCACATGGGCATCGGCTTCGACGACCACGCGCCCGTGCAGGAGATCCTCCGCGATCCGCACAACCTCTGCGTCCTGCTCTACCCCGGCCCCGCCGCGCTCAACCTTTCCCACACCGCGCCCGACTCCCCCGCCCTCGCCCCCTGGCGCGAGCAGCTTCAGCACCGCCAGCTCGTCGTCCTCCTCCTCGACGCCACCTGGGCGCTCGGCCGCAAGATGCTCAAGCTCAGCCCGTCGCTCCAGCGCCTGCCTCGCGTCATGTTCACCCCCTCCGCCCCAAGCCGGTTCGTCATCAAGCAGCAGCCGGCCGAGGGCTGCCTCTCCACGCTCGAGGCCGTCCACGAGCTCCTCGTCGCCCTCGAACGCGCCGGGCTCGACGCCTACCCGCTTCCCGATCAACTGCTCGGGCTCTTCGCCCGCATGCAGGACTTCCAGATCCGCTGCGCCACGGATCCCAACCGCCCGGGCTACCGCCGCTCCGGCTATCGCGCCCCCGGCGACCGCAAGGCCTTCCACGGCCAAAGCGCCCTCCGCCGCGCCCGTCTCTTCCCCGGCCCCTAGCGCGCCAGCGCGCGCAGAAGTCAGATGCCGGTTGTCAGATGTCAGAAGTCAGAGGTCAGACGTCAGCCGGACCCGGACACCGGTGCGTTCAGGACATCCTATACAAATTCCTCGGTTCTGAGAACTGGCATCTGCCCCTCCGACATCCCGGCCCTCTAGGTTCCGGCTTCCGTCGACTTCCGTCCTCCGCGTCCTCCGGCCTCGGTCCTCCGGCTTCCGACCTCTGGCTTCCGTCCTCTGGCTTCCGTCCTCCGGCCTCTGGCCTCCGACCCTGCCCCTGGAGTTGCGCCCGCGGACCCGGCCCATAGCTGTGCTCGGATGCAACGCGACACGAACGAGGGCGGAGGCGCGCCGATGACCGACCAGTCCCGGCGCTACCTGCCCTGGCTGGTCGCCGTGGCGCTGTTCATGGAGAACCTCGACGCCACCATCGTGAACACCGCGGTGCCCACGATGGCGGAGAGCTTCCACGTCGAGCCGCTCAGCCTCAAAGCCGTCCTCACCAGCTACACGCTGAGCCTCGCCGTGTTCATCCCCATCAGCGGGTGGGCCGCCGACCGCTTCGGCACGCGCAGCGTCTTCCGCTGGGCCGTCGCGCTCTTCCTGCTCGGCTCCATCGGCTGCGGCCTCGCCCTCAACGTTCCGCTGCTCGTCACCGCCCGCATTGTCCAGGGCATCGGCGGCGCCATGATGACGCCCGTCGGCCGCCTCGCCCTCGTCCGTGCGTTTCCCCGCTCCGAGATGCTGCGCACGATGAACTACGTCGTCATCCCCGCGCTCATCGGCCCGCTGCTGGGCCCGTTCACCGGCGGGCTCATCGTGCACTTCATGCCGTGGCGCGTGATTTTCTTCCTCAACATCCCGCTCGCGCTCGTCGGCCTCTGGCTGATCCGCCGCCACATGCCGGACTTCCGCGACGCCTCCGCTCCCCCTCTCGACCGCACTGGGTTCCTGCTCTTCGGCGCCGGCATCGCCCTGCTCTCCTACGTGCTCGAGGTGTTCGGCGAACATCGCATGGCGGGCGGCCCCATCAGCATGCTCCTCGCCGCCTCCCTCCTGCTGCTCGCGCTTTACGGTTGGCACTCGCGCCGCGCCCACCATCCCGTCCTGCAACTCCGGCTGTTCCGCATCCGCACCTTCCGGCTCTCCGTCGCCGGCGGCTTCGTCACCCGGCTCGGGATCGGCGGCATGCCGTTCCTCCTGCCCCTCCTCTACCAGATTGGCCTCGGCTTCCCGGCCTGGAAGGCCGGACTCCTCACCATGCCCCAGGCCGCCGCCGCCATCGGCATGAAGATCATCAGCCGCCCCATCCTCGCCCGACTCGGTCATCGCGTCGTCCTGATCACCAACACCGTCCTCCTCGGGCTCACCATCACGGTCTTCACCCAGATCGACCGTCACACCGCGATCTGGCATATTCTCCTGCTCAGCCTCGCCCAGGGCTTCTTCTCCTCCCTGCAGTTCACGAGCATGAACTCGCTCGTGTTCGCCGACGTTGCCGATCGCAATGCCAGCAAGGCCAGCAGCATCTCCAGCACCGCCCAGCAGCTGTCGCTGAGCTTCGGCGTCGCCTTCGGCTCGCTCCTCGCCGGCTGGTTCCTCGGCGGCGTCGACCAGTCGCAGTGGCAGCAGACGATTCCCGCCCTGCACAAGGCCTTCTTCACGATGGGCGCCCTCACCATTCTTTCATCGCTCACGTTCTGGAATCTCGACGCCAACGACGGCAACAATGTGAGCAACCGCACCCCGCGCCCCCGCCCGCGCCACCAGGTCCGCGCCGACGGCCGCGCCTACATCTAGCAGCCGGATTTCGGCCCCCGCCGGCCAAAATTCGACTACCCTCGCGCCTGGCCGCTTCGCCCGCCCCCGCCTGGTCGGCGCTCCAGCCCGCCCCCGACCTGCCCCCAAAAAAAACATAAGTCCTGCCCCGCAAAATGGCGCCGCCATTTTGCTTAGCCGGATTTCGGCCCCCAGGTCGAAATCCGGCTCCGAAAGCCGGCTCAGAACTCGCGCACCACCGGCTTGCCCTCGAGCCAGGCGGCCATGTTCAGCACGAGGAAATTCCAGTTTTGGAAGCCGCGGTTGAGCACCGGCTCGCCGCTCTCCGGCAGGTAGTATTCGTGCAGTGCGCCAAAGCGTTCGAAGTCGCGCCCCAAGAGCCGCACCGTCCTCTCCGCCAGTTCGCGCGCGTCGGACTCAAACCCATAGTCCACCAGCCCGCGCCATACGAGGTAGTTGGATACACCCCAGATCGGGCCGGTCCACAGCGAGGGATTCCCTGACGCCCGCACGTTGTACATCTTCTCCAGCGGCGAGAGCGTGCGCACGCCGTACGGGGCATTGAAACGGCGCGTGTCCCGGTAGTGCTGCTGCACGATCCGCTGCGCCTGCTCCGGCGTGGCGATGCCCGCCCACAGCGCGAGAAACCCCGACCACACATCGAGCCGCTGGATCAGGCAGTCGTACTCGCGTGGGTTCCCGGCATGCAGCGGGAGTTTGCGGTCGGCGCTGAACGGGTGGCCGTCGTACGGCAGCAGATTCAGGTCGACGCTGTAGAAGAACCCGTCGCGCTCGTCCCAGCAGTGCCGCTGGATCGCCGCCTTCAGTTCGTCCGCATCGCGCTGATACAGCACCGCGATCTCCTCCTGCTTCAGGCAGCGCGCGAGGTACACCAGCGCCTTGAGTTCCTTGTACATGAGGCAGTTCAGGTAGATCGAGCCCGAGCTCTTCGCCGGCCGCATGAACGTCGCCGGGTCGTTGTCCACCCCGATTGCCTCGTCATTGTTCCAGAAGTACAGCCCGGTTGGCGCGTGCCGCTGGTGGTGTCGGTACTTGTCCACGAATGCCTGCAGGAAGAAGAAGCGCTCACGCAACCACTCCGCGTCGCCCTGGTTCAACTGCACGAGAAACGCCGCGTGCTGCGCCAGGCAGGGCTTGTGCATGTTCGTGTCGTAGATCGCCACGTCCGCCTTGAGCGTCTTCCGGTCCGGCGAATTCCGCTTCAGCAGGATCGGAATCCAGCCGTCCATGCCCCCGTAGTTGAGAAAGTTCAGCACGCAGCCCTGCTCGTAGGCCAGCGCCTTGGTCCGCTCTTCCGCCGTGCCGCGTTCGAGCATGATCTGCCGCAGCGCGACATTGCTGAGCCACGAATCCCAGTCCCATAGGATGTCGCCGTATTGCTTGCTGCCGGGCGTGAGGAAGGGCGCGACAAACGCCCCGCCCTTCTCCCGAAACATCCCTTGGTAATCCCGATAGATGCTTTCCCGGATGATCGGCACGTACCGCGCCACGTCGTCCTTTGACTGCCCGCCCGGCTCCGCCGCATAGCCACTCGCGAGCGCCGCCGCGAAACCAACGAACACCAGCCAGGAGATTCTCCGCATCATAGGGGTAAGAGATGCTCGACACGACAGCGCCCCCGCCGCCCCGTGTCACCCCGTTTCTCCGCCCTTAGCCCTCGTTCTCGTTCTCGGCGCCGCGTCAGCGCGGCGCCTCATACCGTCCAACATCATCCCCCAGGAATCACTCCGCCCGTCCGCCGCCTGGAGCTTTCTCTTACTCTTCCTCTTTCTCTTTCTCCGGCATCAGGCGCGCTTCGCGCGCGCGGGCTAGACTGCCATCGCCTCCGCTGATTCAGAGAGCACGAGCGGGAGAACGAGGAAGAGGAAGATCAAGAGTAAGAGTAAGACCAATACGCTGCCCCGGTCACTTGTGATCCCACGGCAGGTGAACCTCCAGCCGGGGGTGTTTCCACACTTCAAACACCTCAAACATCTTGCCGGGATTCAGCACGCCGCGGGGATCGAGCGCATCTTTCACCGCCTTCATCGCCTTCACCTGCGCCGGCGAATGCTGGATTCGCAGGAAGGGCGTCTTCGCGAGACCGATGCCATGCTCGCCCGAGATCGAGCCCTCCAGCGCGACCACCGTCTCCATGAGCTTCTGCACCGTCTTCTCCGCCACCCGGCACTCCGCCGGGATGGCTTTGTGATACATGATGTTCACGTGCAGGTTGCCGTCGGCGAGATGCCCAAACGTCGGAATGTGCAGCCCCGACTCGCGCTTCAGTCGTGTGAGGAACTGCGCGAATCGCACGTAGTTCTTCATCGGAACGACAATGTCCTCGTTCAGCTTGGCGTCACCGAGCTCGAACATCGCGCCCGAACACTTGCGGCGCACCGCCCAGAGTTGCTCCGCCTCCTCGCGGTCCTTCGCCGCGCGAAACGCCGTCGCCTGCTCCTGCGCCCACGCCAGCGCCGCCTCCCGCTGCTCCGCGACATCCGACACCGATCCGGTGAACTCGAGCAGGATGACCGGCCGGCCCGCCTGCCCGGCAAAGATGTCCCGCCCTGTCGCCCGCTCCGCACACAGCACGCTCTCGCGGTCCAGGAACTCGCAGATCGCCGGCTGCACGCGCGCCCGGAATAGCGCCAGCGCCGCCCGCAGCGCGACCGTCTCGTCGCGGAACGAGGTCAGCAGCGTCCACCGGTCCGCCGGCGCCGGAATCAGCTTCAGCACCGCTCCCGTGATCACGCCGAGCATGCCTTCGCTGCCAATCCACAGGTCGCGCAGGTTGAACCCCGCCGAGAACTTCTTCGTCGCCGTGCCCCACTCCACGAACTCCCCGGTCGGCAGGAACCCCCGCAGTGCCACGACAAAATCCCGCGTGACGCCATACTTGCCGCCGTGCATGCCGCCGGCATTGCAGGCGATGTTCCCGCCGATCGTGCAGTACTCCTTCGACGACGGATCCGGCGGATAAAACCACCCAGCCGCCGCCGCCGCGCGCTGGATGTCCGCGATCTTCGCGCCCGCGCCCGCATGCAGGAGTCCCGCCTCCGCGTCGACCCGCAGCTTGTTCAGCGCCAGCGTGTCGAGCACCCACCCGCCGCGCACCGGCGTCGCCGCCCCGGTCAGCGTCGTCCCGCGACCCCGCGTCGTCACCGGCACGCCGTGGCGATTCGCCAGCGCGAGCAGGATGCCGACGTCGGCTTCCTTGCGGACCTTGATCACGGCCTGGGGACGAAAGGGAATCTTGGCGCTGTCGAATGAAGCCTCGCGCAGCGAGTCCTCGTCGGTGCGGACAACGCGCGGTCCGAGCTTCTTCAGCAATTGGGCGGTGGCGACGGCAAACGGCTTCATGCGCAGCAGGCACGGCTAGCCGAGCGGGCGGTCGCGGCAACGCAAATTCCCGGGCACCACGCGGTCGGGCGCCACGCCACCGGCCAAATGGCCGGCGCGCCGGCTCCTGCCAAAGTTTCGCCTTCCTTCACGCGGACACGTGTGCGAGAAGCGACGCCTTCGCTTTTCTCCCATGACAAAAATCCTCCTCACCACGACCTCTTTCCAGGATACCCCGGGCGAGCACCATAAGTTGCTGGCCGAGACCGGCTGGGAAGTCATCACCGCCCGCGGCCCGCTGAACGAGGCCGACACGCTGGCGCTCGTTGGCGACGTCGACGGCTACATCTGCGGCGACGACATGATCACGCGCCAGGTCCTCGAGAAGGCCCGCCCCAAGCTCAAGGTGCTGTCGAAGTACGGCATCGGCGTGGACAAGATCGACGTGAAGTCCTGCACCGAGTTCGGCCTGCCCCTGCTCTTCACGCCGGGCGTCAACCACACCACCGTCGCCGAGCACACCTTCCTCCTCCTGCTCGCCCTTGAGAAGAACCTCCTCTTCCACACCGACTCGACCCGCGCCAACACGTGGAAGCGCAAGACGGGCCACGAGTTGCTCGACAAGACGATCGGCATCATCGGGCTCGGCCGCATCGGCAAGGAAGTCGCCATCCGCGCCAACGCCTTCGGCATGCGCCCGATCGGCTTCGACGTCTATTGGGACGAGAAGTTCGCCGCCGCGCACAACGTCCAGCGCGCCGCTTCGCTCGATGAGATCTACGCGAAGTCGGATTACATTTCGCTGCACACCAATCTGACGCCGGAGACGCGCGACATGATCAGCGCGAAGTCGATTGCGAAGATGAAGAAGGGCGTGCTGATCCTGAACTGCGCCCGCGGCGAGATCGTGCACACCTCCGATATGGTCGAGGCGCTTAAGTCCGGGCAGGTCGGCGGCTACGGCTGCGACGTGCTCGATCAGGAACCGCCCGCGCCGAACCACCCGCTCCTGAAGCTCCCGAACGTCGTCTGCACGCCGCACATCGGCTCGCGCACGCACGAGAGCGTCCAGCGCCAAGCCGTCGCCGCGGTCACCAACCTCATCCGCGCCATGCGCGGCGAGAAGCCCCTCGCCCAGGTCAACCCCGAGGTTCCCGTCAAGAAGGTCGTCTGACGCTTTCCGGGCGGCGCGTCCACTCACCCGCCGCCCTCCGTTCGGGTCACTCCCATCGTTCGTCCGCACTTCGCGTCCGCCCCTCACTCTCTCAGTCCCTCACTCCCTTTTCCCTCCCTTATGTCCGAAACCTTCTACGTCGTCCCTGAAGCGCAGCACAACGCGCTCGTTGAAGCCGCGTACAAGAAGCGTGGTTACTCCGGCCAGGAGGCCGCCGCTGCCGCTCGTTTCTGTGCCGAAGCCACCCGCCATGGCATCCGCACCCACAACGCGATCAAGGCACTCCACCTCGATCACCTGTTCGGCTCCGGCGCCGGCGGCTGCAAGCCCAAGGCCAAGATCGAAAAGGTGAAGACCCGCTTCCGCGGCGCCCAGGTCTGGAACGCCAACCGGAAACTCGGGCAGGCCACCGGCTACGCCGCGATCGAGACCGCCATCAAGCTGGCCGACCGCTACGGCGTCGGCATGGTCTCCGTCGACAACGCCTTCCATTACCTCTGGGGTGGCGGCTACGTGATGGAGGCCGCCCGCCGCGGCTACATCGCCTACACCAACTGCACCGCCGCGCTCTCCGAGGTCGTGCCATTCGGCGGCAAGTACCCGACGCTCGGCACCAACCCGCACTCGTGGGGCTTCCCGACCGCCGCCGCGATCGGCTACCCGATCGTGATCGATTGGGCCACGTCCGTCGTCGCCATGGGTCGCGTCCAGCAGCTCGCCCGTGAAGGCAAGCAGTTGCCCCCGAACGCCGCCGTCGACGAAAACGGCACGCCCACGACCGATCCGACCAAGGCGAAATACCTCCTGCCCTTCGGCGGCCACAAGGGCTACGGGCTCTCGCTCATGAACGAGCTCATCGCCGGCTTCATCGGCGGCTCGCTCCCGACGCTCCGCAACCGCTGGGACAAGGTCGGGGATGACAAGGGCACGTGCTGCTTCTTCTTCCAAGTGTGGCATCCGGACGCGATGAACGCCGGCGCCTTCGCCAAGGGCCGCAACCAGTCCGAGAACGTGAAAGCCGTCATCGGCGACATCCTCGGTCACGGCAACGACGCCTGCATGCTCCCCGGCCAGCCGGAAGCCCAGGCCGCCGCCCGCAGCGCGAGCAACGGCGGTCTCCTCTTCTCCGAAGCCGAGATCAACGCCTTCAACGAAGTCGCCGCCGAGATCCGCCAGCCCAAATGGGAGATCCCGACCCTCAAGGTCGCGGTCTGATCTCCATCGCTCGTCCCGCTTTTTTCCACGCCGGCCCTCAAATCGGGGGGCCGGCGTTTTCGTCTCCAGGTTCTCGTTCTCGTTCTCGTTCTCGTTCTCGTTCTCGTTCTCGTTCTCGTTCTCGTTCTCGGCCGGCTCACGCCGGCCGTCCATCAGATCGATCTCCCGAAGCGCTCTACTCCAATATCCACCGCATGCGCGCCGCGGTCGCTTTGCCCATGCCCGGCACCGCGGCCAGTTCCTCCGCCGTCGCCGCCGCCACCCGCTGCACCGACCCAAACGCATCGAGCAGCTTCTCCGCCCTTTCCACGCCCACGCCGGGCAAACCCTGGAGAACGAACAGTTGCCGCGCCCGGCGACCCTTCGGCCGGTAGCCGTGCCGCTCGAAGACCCCGCTCGCACACCGCATCGCCTGGCGCCCCAATTGCACCAGCAGGCGCCCGGTCTCAGCGGCGTCTTGCGATCGCAGCACGGGAACCCCGAACAGCACCGTGCCTGTGATCAGCGCCCCCTGCAGGGCCTCACGCCGGACGCCTGTCTGCCCCATCGTCGCCGCCGTTCCCTCCAGAATCACCACCGGTTGGCAGCCCACGCCCATGTCCTCGGCACAATCAACCGGTTCGCCATGCGATCTGAGCGCCGACAATGCCGCCACCTGCCGGAACCAGCGGCCGTCCACCACTGAGATCGCGAAATCACCGAGCGTTTTTCGCTCTACGATATGGCTTCCCGCCACGAGATAGTCGCCCACCCGCAACCGCTCAACGCGCAGCTCCACATCGTCCCGGACTTCCAGCTCCTCCAATACTCCGCTTCTCCTCTCCCGATCATCCGCCACCACCCGCACCTTCCCGTCATGTTCGCTCATGACAGGACCCTATGTTTCCATTTCTTTCCGCCAATCCTTTTTTACTGTTCTCTCTGCCCCGCATCGTGTTTCTGCATTCACGCCCCACCTCTTCCGTATCGCTTCCCTCATCGATATCCGCCCCGCTCGTGTCCCATTCTCACCCTTCGCTTTCCCCGCTCTCCGCCGCTCACCCGTTTCCAACCACGCAGCTTTCCCTACCATCCCTGCCCCCTTTGTCGGTTTTCGCGCCGCGAAAACCGCTCGGACCGTCTGAACTTACGCCATTCGCCCGCGTCTTTCCCAGCGGCAACTTTCCCCGCCGACAGCCGACTGGCTGACCGTCGCTTTCATTTCCGCCGTTCCCTCCCGATGAACCGCCGCCTCCTCCTGCTCGCCTCCGCCTGCCTCCTTGCTCCGCTCGCCAGCCCCGCCGCCCTGGACCGCGAGGGTATTGTTCGCCGCCACACTGTCCGCGTCACCGAGGTCAACCCAGAGAGCCCGCTCAGCGTTGGCAATGGCGACTTCGCCTTTACCGTCGACGCCACGGGCCTGCAGACCTTCGAGACGCTCTACCACGAGAAGGGCATCCCGCTCGAGACGCTCTCCACCTGGGCCTGGCACTCGTTCCCCAACCCCGAGGGCCTCACGCTCAACGACGCCATGGTATCGTACGATTTCCACGGCCGCTCGATCCCGTTTGCCGGCAAGCAGAACAGCCCCGCCGGAGCCTATTTCCGCGAGAACCCCCATCCGATCCCGCTCGGCCAGATCAGCCTGCTCTACCAGGGCCGGCTCGTGCGGCCCGACGAGATCAGTGCCATCGACCAGACGCTCAATCTCTGGACCGGCCTCGTGCGCAGCCGCTACACGCTCGCGGGCCAGCCCGTCACGGTCGAGACAGTTGCGGACGCCACCCAGAGCATCGTCGGCATTCGCATCATTTCCCCGCTCGCCCGGCGCGGCGAGTTGGCCGTCCGCGTACGCTTCGCCTACTCCTACAAGCCCGGCGGCCGCAACAAGCCGCCGCTGGTCTGGGACCAGCCCGACAAACACCAGACCGTCATCGCCCACCGCAGCGCCAATTCCGCCGTCCTCGCCCGCACCCTCGACGCGAGCCACTACGCCACGACGCTCAACTGGCTCGGCGCTGCCAAGCTCGAGGAGACGGCCCCGCATGAATTCCGGCTCACGCCCGATGCCACCGACACCCTCTCCTTCACCTGCGCCTTCACGCCGTCCGCGCCAGCCGGCGACACCGGCAGCACGTACGAGTCGATCCACGCCTCCAGCATCAAGGGCTGGGCCGATTACTGGACGCAGGGCGGCATGATCGATCTCTCCGCGAGCACCGATCCGCGCGCCGCCGAGCTCGAGCGTCGCGTCATTCTCTCCCAGTACCTGATGCGCGTGAACTACGCCGGCGCCTTCCCGCCCGCCGAGGACGGCCTCACCAACATCACCTGGTTCGGAAAGCACAACTCGGAGATGTACTACTGGCACGCGGCGCAGTTCTACGTCTGGGGCCGCACCCACCTGCTCGAGAAGGGCCTCGCCTGGTACCAGCAGATCCTCCCGCTGGCGCTGGCCGACGCAAAATCTCAGGGCTTCGAGGGCGCCCGCTGGCCCAAGATGGCCGGCATCGACGGCCGCCCGTCACCAGGTTCGATCAATCCTTTCATCATCTGGAATCAGCCCAACCCGATCGCGCTCTGCGAACTCGTCTATCGCGCGCGGCCCGATCGCATGACGCTGCAGAAATACCAGGACATCGTTTTCGAGTCCGCCCGGTTCCTCGCCTCGTTTGCCCAACTTGATCCCCAGACCCAGCGCTACGTGCTCGGACCTCCGGTGAAAAACGTCAGCGAGGACTCCGGTGAGAACAAAACCCGCAACCCCACCTTTGAGCTCGCCTACTGGTACTACGGCCTGAAGGTCGCCCAGACTTGGCGCGAACGCCTCGGTCTCAAGCCCGAGCCGCTCTGGGCCGACATCCTCGCGCGGCTCACGCCGCTGCCGGTGAAGGACGGCAAGTACCTTGAGATCGAGACCTTCCCCGAACTCTACGCGCGCGAGAAAAACCTGCCGACCTCCATGCTCATGGCCCTCGGCTTCATGCCCAAGGTCGACGTCGTCGACCTCGAGACACTCCGCCGCACGTTCCACGAGGTAAACCGCCGCAACGGCGTTGATCACTGGAGCAGCTGGCAGGTTGGCCAGGCCGCCCTCACTGCCGCCCGCCTCGGCGAGCCCGAGACCGCGGTCCACATCGTCACGATGAAGACCCCCACCAACCGTTTCATGAACGCCGGCCACGTGCGCCGGCCGAAAGAACCCGCCGGTTGCCCCGCCTACCTGCCCGTCAACGCCTCCGTCCTCCTCGCAGTCGGCCTCATGGCCGCAGGCTGGGATGGCGCGCCTGATGTCGCCGCCCCCGGTTTCCCGCAGGATGGCAAGTGGGTCGTCAAGGCCGAGGGGCTGAACAAGATGCCCTGAACCGGACGATCGACGCCGCCCATGCGCGGCGCCACCGGTCCTCTACGCAAGCCGCGGCTACCTGGCCGCGGCTTCTTTTTTCACCCGGCGGGCGTCGACACGCTTCGGCAGCGTCGGTCCGTTCACCCAGCGCGCGGGCACCGTCAGGTTGCACGGCACATCCGGGATGCCGTACTCGTTCCGATGGAGCTGGCTGACCACGGTTTCAATGCCGCGTACGCCGATGTGGTAAGGCTGCTGGTCGATGCCGGCGCAGGGGATGGAGTTGATGCTCACGTTGAGGCAACAGAACCCGTGCGTGCGCGGCACGTCCGCTCCGCACTCCCTCATCCACTCCACGATCTCCGCCCGGTGCCCGAGGACGACATCCGGCCGGGTCCGCTTGAACCAGCGCTTGAAACCGTCGGCCGTGATCTCCGGGACGACCAGCGGCGGCACCGACTCAAACTCGTCGCGCAGTTGCACCGCCGCCAGAAATGCCCCCGCCCATCGATGCTGCAGACGCAGGCTCTCCTGGGCCTGAAGCACCAGCCCGGGCCGCTTATAGCCGAGCTCCGCCAGTTGCCCCATCGCCGTGCTCATCGCGCGCGGATGGTCGGGGCAAACCGAGTGCAGGGCCGGCGCATCGATCAGGTAGTCCGTGTATACTCCGGTGTAGTTGGCCCAATTCAGATGGCTGAAGTCGGGGCGGCCCCAGGCCGGCATGATCAGCACGCCGCGAATGCCGCGGGATTGCAGGATCGTATCCAAGCGGTGCACCGACACGCCCTGCTCGCCGACGAGGAACCGCTCCAGGATGAACCCCAGCCCCTGCGCGCGGTCGCTCGCGCCCTTCAACAAGTCTCGCCAGTACGGCCCCGGAAACCGCGGCCGTGACGGCTCCTCCAGGCTCACCACCGCCAGCACGCCGTGAAATGCGGTCAGCCGGGTGCGGCGCAGCTCACTCAGGATCGAGCTCGCCAGCGGGTTGACCCGGTAGCCCGCCGCGCTCGCCGCCGCCTGCACCCGCTGCCGCGTCTCCGCATTCACCCGCGGATGGTTGCGCAGCGCCTCGGAGACCGACGTCCGGGAGAGATTCAACTGCCGGGCGAGACTGCGGATGGTCGGTCTGGGTTCGTTGCTCATTGGCGGGGAGATGGAAGCGGAGCTGGCGTGGCTGAAGGGGACGGTTTCGGCGAAAGGCCGCCGGACCGGGAGCCGTATGACACGGGCGTCCGGCGTGCTAGACGGCGCGAAAATGGAAAACGATCGCGCGATATTCTGACGGAACGAATGCGCTCGCGTCGATCCTCGGTTACATCACCGCTCGGTAGAGTGGTGGACGGGTGAGAAGCACATGATCAGCCGAACGCCAGATGCGTGGTAATATGTTTACTCGGTTTCGCTCGACGCCTTGCTTGTCCGCTCACCCGATGCCCGAAGCAGCCAAACCCTCGCTCGCTGCAACCCCGTGGCGCCAATCCGATTCCACCGCCGGCGGTACGCGTCGGCGGCAACTGGCATGGGCGATCGGCGGCATCGTTCTCGTCGCGGTCATGGCCTACGCGAACAGCTTCCACGGCGAGTTCGTGTACGATGATAAGGCGTCAATCCTCTACAATGCGTCGATTCGTCACTTTGCCGACGTGTTCTCACCGCCCGGCGATGCCGCGACAGTGAGCGGCCGCCCGATCCTCAATTTCACGTTCGCAGTGGACTACGCCATCGGGGGAATCGACGTACGCGGATACCACGTCACGAATCTTGTCATCCATGTTCTCGCGGCATTGACGCTGTTCGGGCTGGTACGGCGCACGTTGGGCTGGCTGCCTGCGAACGCGGCGCCGCGCCTTCTCGCCCTCCCGACGGCGACGGCGGTGGCCGCACTCTGGGTAGTGCATCCGCTTCAAACAGAAGCCGTGACCTACATTGTGCAACGGGCGGAGTCGCTGATGACGCTTTTCTATTTCGGAACGTTATACGCCTTCTTGCGCAGCGTCGATTCGCCGCGTCGGCGGGCGTGGCAGGCGGTCGCCATCGCCTCGTGCACACTCGGGATGGCCACAAAGGAGAACATGGTATCCGCGCCCTTGCTCGTTCTGCTGCTCGATCGGGCATTCGTCGCGGGCTCCCTGGGCGCAGCCTGGTGGGCGCGGCGGGGCTTCTATCTTGCGCTGGCTGCGACTTGGGGCGTCGCGCTCCTCCTGCTGGTCAGTACGGGCGGCAATCGCAACGGCTCGGCAGGATTCGACGTGGGCACCGGCTTCTTTGCCTATGGGGCGACGCAGTTTCCGGCATTGGTGCGTTATGCGGCGCTCGCGTTCTGGCCGTACCCGCTCGTGTTCGACTACGGCGTGTTCTTCGTGCGCGACGTAACCAGTATCGTGGCGCCAATTCTGGGCGTGACAGCGTTCCTCGTGGTGACCGCTTGGGCGCTGCTGCGGCGTCCGCGGATCGGGACGCCATTAGCGGCCGCGCTGGCCGTGCTCATGCCGACCTCGCTCGTTCCCGGGACCACGCAGATGATCGTCGAGCACCGGATGTACCTGCCGCTGGCTGCGCTGCTGGCATTGGGGGTGCCGGCGGCCCTGGCGCTCCATCGGCGGACAACCTTCATCGCGGCAGCGATCGCCGTAGGCGCGCTCGCGCTGCTCACCGCCGCACGGAACCGCGACTACCGTACCGAACTCTCGCTGTGGACTGACACCGTCGCCAAGCGGCCGGGCAGCGCCGCCGCTCATGGCGGCCTGGGCGCAGCGCTCAAGGAAGCGGGGCGCAACAAGGAAGCGGTATTGGCGTACAGACGGGCGCTGGCGCTGAATCCAAACCACGTGCCGTCGCTCTCCAATCTCGGCCTTTCGTTTACGGAAGACGGCAAACCCGCCGAGGGAATTCCCTATCTCGAGCGCGCTGCCCGGCTCAATCCGCGCAATGCGCAAGTGCACATTAACCTCGGGGTCACGCTGGATCTCCTCGGCCGTTCCCAGGAAGCGCTGCCCCACTATGCGCTGGCCGTGGCGCTGAATCCGATGCTGGCGGCAGCGCACGACGACTACGGCGATGCACTCGCGCGGGCGGGGCGGCTCGAGGAAGGGATGAAGGAACTGCGCGTGGCGCTAGCGCTCGATCCGACCTGCCAAGCGTCGTTCAACCTCGCTGCGGCGCTGATGCGCGCTGGACGGCACGAGGAGGCATTGGCAATGTTCGCGAGCGGAGCGGCACTCCGGCCGAACGACCCCGGCCCACACCTGAGCTGGGCGAATTTTCTCGCCAGTCACGATCACGTCACTGAGGCGCTGTCCGAATACGAAGTCGTCCTCCGGTTGCGGCCCGATCACGCCGACGCGCACTACGGGTATGCGACGGCGCTCGCCAAGCTCAGCCGCTACCGCGATGCCATCCCGCACTATCAGGCGGCGCTGCGCGCGCGGCCGGCTTACGCCGAAGCGTACAACAACTTGGGCAACACCTACCTGGCGCTCAACGAGCTTCCCTCTGCGGTCACGCAATACGAAGAGGGCTTGAAGTTGCGGCCCGACAACGCGAACGCGCACTACAACCTCGGACTAGCTTTGGCACGCAGCGGGCGCATACGAGACGCGAAAGAGCACTTCGCAGCGGCCGTACGGCTGGCCCCGGATTTCGCGGATGCCCGCGACAAACTCAACCGCGCGCGGGCCCAACTCGGCGATCCCTGAACAAGCGATTATCATACTGCGGCTTGCGTACCGCCCGCTGCTGAGCGGCCAGTCGCCTCGTTAGCGGGTACGTCCCGGGCCACACCGCGACGGTGCGGAACTAGGCCCGAGTTGTTCGCCCTTGCCTGCCCCAGATTCACCGCTGGCCGACAGGAAACGTCTGAGAATTCGGACGGAACGAATCCGTCGGCGTCGATCAGAAAATCGCGGAACGTACCTTGACCATGCTTTCGGTGCCCGCCGTCCAGACGCCTACCCCAAGTCGCCCCGCCCCCGGGAACGCCGACGGCAGCGAACCTCCTCTGTCTACAACCATGAAACCTCAACATCTCGTGTCATCGCGCACCTTGCTGTGGCTACCGCTCGCCACACTGGCAATCGCGAATCCGCTTCTGCGCGCCCAGTCCGTAACGACCGAACCAGTCGCGGCAGGCAGTGCTGCCCGGAAGGAAGACGTCATCGAGCTTTCTCCCTTCCAAGTCACCGAGACACGTGACCGCGGCTATCAAGCCACCACGGCAGTGTCCGGCACGCGCCTGAACACTAATCTGTCCGATCTTGCGGCATCGCTCTCCGTCGTGACGAAGCAGCAGATCGAGGACACGGCTTCGACCGACATCAACGACATCTTCAAATACGAACTCAGTACAGAAGGCACCTCACAGTGGACAAACTTCACCGTCGACCGCGGTGTTGTCACGGACAAGGTCGCATCCGACCCCGCCGGGTCGACGCGCATGCGTGGCCTCACCTCGGCCAATATCGCGCTGAACGGGTTTGGAGTGAGTCTGCCGCTCGATACTTATGACGTCGAGTCGATCGAGATTTCCCGCGGTCCTAATTCGACTGTATTCGGCCTCGGCAACACCGGCGGTGGTATCAACATCATCAAAGGCCACGCGAACACGACGCGCGATGTTACTTCCTTCGCTACGCGTGGAGATAGTTACGACGGCTATCGCGGCAATTTTGACATCAATCGAGTTCTCATTCGCAACAAACTCGCAGTCCGCATCTATGGGCTGTACGAGGATAAGGGTTACGTCCGCAAGCCATCGGATGATATCACCCGTCGTCTGGAGGCCGCAATGACGTATCGCCCATTCCGCAATACATCCATATACGCAAGCTTCGAGTCGTACCGGAATACCAATAATCGGCCGAACTCAATCACCCCGCGTGACATGGTCTCTGACTGGGTAAACAGCGGCAAACCGACTTGGGATCCCGTCAATCAGACGGTCCACCTCGCCAATGGAACGGCGATCACTGGGGTGACAACCGCGAAGGAATCCACCATGCTGCCGTATGGCTTGGCCGTCAGCGACTCTAGTTTCCAAGGCACGCCAAACAACTATATTAATCCGGACGGCTCCATCGGCATGCTGGAAATCGCCCGCATGCCCGGCAGTACCGGAACGGGTCCAGCGAATACCGCCGGGACCGCGCGCTTGCTGTACAGCGGCAATTACTACCTCAGAAACTCCTCCGCTTACCCGCTTTACCAACCGCTCGGCGTTAGCGACAAGAGCATCTACGACTGGACATCGGTAAATCTCCAGGCACCCAATTTTCAACGAGTAAGCGGCGAAACGTCACAGGGCCAGATCGAGCAGGTCATCCTGAATACGGCGCGCAACTCGCTCGCGGCACAGGCAGCCTGGTTGTACGAACGCATCTCGACCTATGATCGCCGCTTTCTTGGCACAGGTGGCTCGGCCCTGGCGCCCTACATCGATGTCAACGAGACACGGCTCGATGGCACGCGTAATCCCTATTTCCTGCGCACTTACTTGATGGGCTATTCACCAAGTACGACTTTGAGTCGCAACAATACGGAGAGCTATCGTGCGACGCTCGCTTATCAGCTCGACCTGAGCCATGAAAGGAGTTGGCTGCGGTGGCTCGGAAAGAACCGCTTCACCGGCTTCGCCGAATATCGCGGTAACCAAGGCGGCAGTCTTGGTTATCAAGACGCGGCTGTCTCGACCAGTGCGTGGATGGGCACCGTGACCAGCCGCAATGCGAACGCGTACAAGACGTATGCTCGCTATTATGTCGGTGACGCCAACGGCCAGAATGTCGACAGCGCTCCCGCCGCCAACCTGGCCGCCCCATACTCCCTGCCGCTTCGTTATTATAATGCCGTTACCGGCCAGTGGGTAACAGAATCCACGACATACGATTTGTATTACCGCGCCAATCGTCCGACCAAACGCATACTCGGTACGTCTGGCGGCGTGTGGCAGGGATATTTCTTTCAGGACCGGATCATTCCCCTCGTAGGATACCGGCGTGATTCCAACCGCACTCGCGAGGCGGACACAGCGATTAGTCCCACCGCCGCGACCGATGGCTATTACGACATGACCCCATTGTACCGCTATACGGCGAACAATTGGGTGATGCGCAAAGGCCAAACCCACAACGAGGGTGTCGTCGTGAAGCCGTTCCGCTGGCTCGATCTCAGCTATAATCAATCGAATAGCTTCAGTCCCGGGTCGACCACCTACGACGTGTGGGGGCAGCCACTGCCCGATCCGAAGGGTAAGTCGAAGGACTATGGTTTCTCGCTGCATCTTTTCGACGACAAGCTCACGATCACGGCAAAACAGTACGAGACCGTCGACATCGGCCGTGCGACCAGTGAGCTGAATACCATCGTCCAACGCGCAATGCGTATGGATCGGCGGAGCTCTTCCGGCGATCCCGGCCTGACCGATTGGTATATTACCCAACTACGAACCCTGCATGCGGACTGGACTGACGCTCAGTTGGAGGCGCAATCGCTTAAGGACACGGGGGCCGATTACGCCTTTCTCCGCAGCCATATCAATAGTGGCCACGGCGATGCGAGCGACTCATACTCGCGCGGCAAAGAAATCGAGATAACCTACAATCCCACGCGTTACTGGCGCATGAAGCTGACAGGCTCAAAAGAAACGCCCATTAACGGCCAGATGTCGCCCGCCGTCCAGGACTACATCAATAGCCGCTGGGCTACCTGGACGACCATCAAAGATCCCGTCAGCGGCGAACTTTGGTGGACGACTGCGTGGTCGAACGGCACGATACCGCGCGATTTTTATACGAATAATGTCAATGCGAACCTCAAACTCGCGATCGCCCTTCAAGGTAAACGCCGCACGCAAACGCGTGAGTACCACCTCTCCTATCTGACGAGCTTCAGCTTGGCCGCGATTTCGGAAAACCGCTGGATCAAACCCATCGATATTGGTGGCTCGGTCCGCTGGGAAGACAAAGCCTCCATCGGCTATCTCGCCGGGGCGGCGGACTCCGACGGGATTGTTCGCCAGTACGATCCAAACAAGCCGGTGTGGCAGAGCGGCAATACCTACTGTGACCTCTGGACGAAATACCGCCTGAACTTCTTCCGCGGCAAGGTCCGTTGCACGCTGCAGTTGAACGTGAACAACGTCTTCGAAAACGGTCGCCTCCAGGCCGTTGCCATCAACCCTGACGGCACTCCATGGGCCTACCGCATCATCGACCCACGTCAGTTTATTCTCAGCGCGAAGTTCGATCTTTGATCGTTGGCATTTCGTTCGAGACAAGCCCCCGTCCCTCTGGCGGGGGCTTTTTCATGCTCTGTTCTCTCCGGACTGCCGTGAGAGTCGGACGTGATCCGGTCAGACTTTATACAAAAGATGGCGGTGCTTGCTCTTGTCCACATCCCGTCACCCGCTGCACCGTGTCGATCAGCTGGCGCACCGTGAAGGGCTTCGGCAGTTGCGCCTCCGCCCCCAGCGTTCCGCCCATGGCCAGCAATTGCTCGGCCGTGAAAAAGTCTCCTCCGCCCGACATCACGATCACGTGCGTCCCTTTCTTCGCCTTCCGCGCCGCCATGATCACCTGCACGCCGTCCGCATCCGGCATCACCACGTCCGTGATCACCAGGTCAAAGACCCGCGATTCCAGGAGCTTCATGGCCTGCAGCCCTCCCGCCGCGGCCGTCACGTGGTGGCCTCGGGACTCCAGACACCGGATCACCACGTCACGCGTGGCATCGAGATCATCTACGACGAGAATGGAAAGTGGCTTCATTTAGGGACGGGGAAGTCTACCGCGCGGTCGAATCCCATGTTCCGGGGAAAAGGGGCAACCCGCTTCCGAAGCCCGTGGCCGGGCGCCGATGGCGAATTGCGCCCAACGATTTCGTCTCCGCCGCCGTTTACGAGCGGGATTCTGCTAAAACTTAGTAAAGTTGTTAGCCTCTATCCTGCTGCGGCTTACATTGCCTCTTCATATAAACGCTCGTACGCACCCGATGCGGCCTTCCAGCTGAAATCACGCGCCATCCCGTGCTTCTGCACCGCCGCCAAGCGCGGCTTGTCTGCATATAGCCGCAACGCCCGGTGCAACGCCTGCCGCAGGCTCGCCACCGTCGGCTCGCACATGATCCCCGTTCCAACATCCGCGTGCTCATCCGCGTCGATCACCGTGTCCGCCAAGCCGCCCACCCGGCTCACCACCGGGATCGTGCCATAGACCTGCGAATACATCTGATTCAGCCCGCACGGCTCGAACAGCGAAGGCATCAGAAAGAAGTCTGCCCCCGCCTCGATCAGGTGGCTCATCGACTCGTCGTGCTTCGACGACAAAGCCACCTTCTTCGGCGTCGCCGCCGCTAGTTCCTCGAGCTCGGTCTCCATCCGCTTGTCGCCCGATCCCAGCACCACCAGCCTGCAGTCCTGCTTCAGGAAGAAGTCCCGGTTCGCCAGCAGCAGATCCACGCCCTTCTGCTCCGTCAGCCGGCAGACGATGCCGAAGACCGGACCCTTGAAGTCCGGCGCGAATCCCGCCCGCTTCAGCAGCTCGGCCCGGCACACCTGCTTGCCCGACATGTTCGTCTGCGAGTAGCGCGCCGGCAGCAGCGCATCCGTCGCCGGATTCCAGATCGCCGTGTCCACGCCGTTCAACAAGCCCACAAGATCGTCCGTGCGCGTCTGCACCACGCCTTCCAGCCCGCAGCCAAACTCCGCCGTCTGGATCTCCTTCGCATATCGCGGGCTCACCGTCGTCACCCGGTCCGCGAAAAGGATGCCGCCCTTCATCAGGTTGATCTGTGAGTAGTACTCCAGGCCGTCGATGTGGAAGAGTTCATCGGGCAGGTTCGTCCGCGCAAAGACCTTCGCCGGAAACACGCCCTGAAACGCGATGTTGTGGATCGTGAAGATCGTCTTCAGCGCCAGCGTCAGGTGCTGCCGCCGCTCCGCTTCGCGCAGCAACAGCGGCAACAGCGCCGCCTGCCAGTCGTGGCTGTGCACAATGTCCGCCTGCAGCTCCGCCAGCCGTAACGTTTCCACGACGCCTTTGCAGAAGAAGATAAACCGATCCGCGTTGTCCTCGTAGTCCCGCTCGCCATTCCCGTACGCCCCGCGGCGGTCAAAGTATTCCTCGCGGCAGATCAGATACACGTTCAGGTTCTTCCGCGGCGAAAACACTCGCACATCGCCGGACAAATACGCCGGCCCCATTTCAATTTTCAGCCGCAGCTTCCGCTCCGCGCCGAGCGCGTCCTTGTGCTCCAGCACCGCCCGATATCCCGGCAGAAAAACCGACACTTCATGACCGTTGTCCGCCAGCGAACCGCTCAACGCCCCCACCGCATCCGCCAGTCCTCCGGTTTTCATGTAGGGGAACAACTCACTGGCCGCGTGGACGATTTTCATCGCGCACAAGTTGACGGCCATCTTTCGTAACGCCAACTCGGAAAGCAGTTTTCCCACTTCAGCTCCCCTCCTCACATCATGACTTTACGCGAACGCGTGCTCGAGCTTCTCGAGCAACCGACCTACACCCCCGCCAACGAATTCGAGCTCGCCCGCCGCCTCGGCGTCCCGAAAAAGCAGCGCGCCGTCCTCGGCCAGGAAATCCGCCGCCTCGTCTCCGGCGGCCAGCTCGTCCGCGTCCAGGGTGACCGGCTCCAACTCCGCGGCTCCGAGGGCGAGATCACCGGCCGGATCATCTTCCGCGCCGGCGGCTCCGCCGTCGTCCTCCCCGACAACGTCACCGGCACCAATACCAACGACGTAGATTCCCTGCAGATCGCGCCCGATGAGACCGACGTTGCCCTCCACGGCGACCGCGTCGTCGCCCGCATCCTTCCCGGCGTCGCCACGCGCCGCCCCGGCGAGACCGCCGGTCGCGTGATCCGCGTCCTCGCCCGCGGCCGCGCCACCATCGTCGGCAACCTCCAGCGCCAGGGCCGCCAGTTCATCGTCCAGCCCGACGATCCCCGCTACTTCCGCGAGATTCTCGTCGCCGATCCCGCCCGCGCCGGCCTCAAGCCCGTGCCCGCCCCCGGCGACAAGGTCGTCGTCGCCCTCAACGAGTGGAAGCGTCGCACCGACCCGCTCACCGGCACCGTCACCGAACGGCTCGGCCGCACCCACGAGCCCCGCGCCGAACTCCTCGGCGTCTTCGAGAAGTTCAACCTCGACCCAAAGTTCCCCGAAACCGTGGAACGCGAGGCCGCCACCCTTCCCGAGCGCGTCCTCCCGCGCGAGCTCGTCAACCGGCTCGACTACCGCGAGGTCCCGACCTTCACCATCGATCCGGACGACGCCAAGGACTTCGACGACGCGCTTTCCATCGAAGCCCTCGGCGAGGGCGAGACCCGCGTCGGCATCCACATCGCCGACGTCTCCGCCTACGTCCGCTCCGGCACCGCCCTCGACCGCGAAGCCCAGCGCCGCGGCAACTCCACCTACCTCGTCGGCACCGTCATCCCGATGCTGCCGGAAAAGCTCTCCAACGGGCTTTGCTCCCTCGTCGAGGGCCAGGACCGGCTCTGCAAAGCCGTCTTCCTGACGTTCGCCCGCAACGGCGCCCTCCAGCACACCGCCTGCGCCAACACCGTCATCCGTTCCCGCAAGCGGCTCACCTACAAGCAGGCGTTCGCCCTCCTCTTCGAGAACGATCTCAACCGCGTCCGCGCCCTCCCCCTCCCCGCCAAGCACCAGACGGGCTCCACCGGTCGCGCCCTCCGCGACCTGAGTCAGCGCGAACTCACCGACCTTCAGTCCTGGATCCGCACGCTCTGGCGCATCGCCTCCCGCCTGCGCCGCGACCGCATGGCCCACGGCAGCCTCGATCTCGACATGCCCGAGACGAAAATTTTCGTCGACGAAAAGGGCTACGCCGACCGGCTCGAGAAGATCGAACACGACGAGAGCCACCAGCTCATCGAGGAGTTCATGCTCGCCGCCAACGAGGCCGTTGCCCGTCTCACGCGCACGCACCGAATGCCGTCCCTCTACCGCGTTCACGACGAGCCCGATCCAGAAAAACTCGGCGAATACCGCGAGACCCTCGAAACCTTCAACGTGCGGGTCGGCGACCTCACCCGCCGCCCCGAGTTGGTCAAGGTTCTCGACCTCCTCCGCGACCACCCGCAGGGCTACACGCTCCGCACCCAGCTCCTCCGCAGCCTCAAGAAGGCCGCCTACCGGGCGTCTCCCGATGGCCACTTCGGACTCAACAAGAAGGACTACACGCATTTCACGTCTCCGATTCGCCGCTACGCCGACCTCGTCGTCCACCGCGTGTTCGACCACTACCTGGTCAAGCATCAGGGCTACCCCGCCTCGCCCGACCGCGCCGGCTACTCGCTCTCCCAGCTCGAAAGCATGGGCGAACACCTCAGCCTCGCCGAAATCAACAGCGCCGAGGCCGAGCGCGAGAGCGTGAAGATCAAGCTGCTCGAATTCTTCGAGCGCGAAACCCAGCGCAAGCCGCGCACGCGCTTCGACGCCATCATCACCGACGTCCGCCGCAACGGCCTCTTCATCGAGCTCACCGAGTCGATGACGTTCGGCTTCATCTCCACGTCCGTCCTGCCCGACGATTACTACGTTCTCAATCAGGCCGGCACCCAGCTCTCCGGTCGCCGAACCAAGCTCAAGTTCGAGCTCAACGGCCGCCTCCCTGTCGTCGTCGATCGCGTCGACCGCTTCAAGCGGCTCATCGATTTTCGCCCCGCCTGAGCCGCCTCGCGCGCCCCACACGTTCGCGTGCATCGCTCCCGTCCATGGGGCCGCCCCTTCGCGCAACCCCCTTGCGCCAGCTTCTGTGCGCAACGCGCCGCCGCGTCACGCGTCAGGCCGCAGGCAAGATCATGACCAGGAACGGCCACGCCCGGCTCGATGAGTAATGATTCTTATCGAGAGGATTTGCAAAGCACCCAGCCGGGCTCCTTTCTTTCCCGTTCCTGTCCCGCACAACGACCCATGAAGCACTACGACTTTGCTGCGCGCTTCCACGCGCTGTACAACCAGGCCGTCACGCGCCACTTGGCCGGCCATCGTGACCCGCTCACCATGTTCTCGGCCGACGAGTTGGCGTTCCTGCGGGACAACGGGATCACCGCCCAGCACGTGTTCGACTACGCGGAGGACCACAATAAGTACAACGGTGAGCCCGGCTTCGACATCGCGCTCTCGATCGAGCTGATCCGTCGCGACTACTTCCTCAACGTCCAACACGGCCAGCCCTCGACCACCGTCCTCGACGAGAACGCCCTGCCCGCCAAAACCGAGACCACCCGTGGCATCGAGTGGCTGCCCCGCATCATCCCGAAGGCCCGCGCCAAGCTGCGCGGCGAGCTGCCCGCCTCCCTGATGTTCTGCTGCGGCGGCGACCGGAAGTTTTTCAAGGAGCACGACATCTACCCGGCCGAATTTCTGGCCCTCATCTGGCGCGCCGAATTCAACAACGCCGCCATCACCGACTGGGTCGTGAAGCGCACCGCCACGCGCGCCTGATCGGCGCGCGCTCGAGGCGGTAAGCAGTAAGCTTTAGGCGGAAAGCCTCCCGTTTCGCGCCCGCCTTTCGCGGTCTCCAACCCTCCGCGGTTTGCGCCTGCAATCTGCCAGCTTTCCCACCTGCACGGTTTCCCCGCCGGCAACGTCTTACGATCTGCGTTCCGACCTGGAACTCCGCCCCGGAAAGCCTCCCGTTTTCGCGTCCCTTCGCGCTTTTCGCGGTTCCACCTCCCGGCCTTCCGTGGCTCGGAACCTGCAACCTGCCCACGTCGCGCGCGCCCGCCCACCCCAGGTTTTCGCGCCGCTTCGCGCCTTTCGCGGTTCTCCCCCTCTGCGGTTCGGAACCTGCAACCTTCAAACCCGCAATCTGCCAACGTCGCGCGCGCCGTTCAGCGCGCCCCCATGTCCTGCTTGGACTTCGCGGGCTGTCGGCCAAACGCGAGGCGCCTCCGGCTCGCGTTTGACCGCCAGCCCGCGCTTCGTACGTTCCGCGGCCCTTCCCGGGTCCCACACCCATGAAATACGCCGTGAACGTCAACGGCACGTCCCGCACCGTGGACGTCGCGCCTGACACTCCCCTCCTCTGGGTCCTCCGTGACCACCTCGAACTCGTCGGCACCAAGTACGGCTGCGGTATCGGCCAATGCGGCGCCTGCACCGTCCACCTCAACGGCGTCCCCGCCCGCGCCTGCCTCACCCCGATCTCCACGGTCGGCCGCATGGCGGTGACCACCATCGAGGGACTCGATCCGCGTGGCACCCACCCGCTGCAGCAGGCCTGGACCGAACTCGACGTGCCGCAGTGCGGCTACTGCCAGGCCGGCCAGATCATGACCGCGGCCGCCCTGCTCAAAAACAACCCGCAGCCCAGCGACGACGAGATCGACGGCGCCATGGCCGGCAATCTCTGCCGCTGCGCGACCTACCTCCGCATCCGCGCGGGCATCAAACGCGCCGCCGAGCTCGCCCGCCCTCCCAACTCTGCTGCGGTTGCCGCCGCGACGAACACGATCGCAGCCACCGTCCATCCCACCCAGGAGGCCGCTCGATGAACACCGCCACGCCTCTCCTCGTCGACCGTCGGGGCTTTCTCAAACTCTCCGCCGCCGCCGGCGGTGGACTCCTGCTCGGTCTCTCCTTCTCCTCCGCCGCCAACGCTCCCGCCACCATCACCAACGCGTCCGCCGACGGCGCCGATGTCTTCTCCCCGCACGCCCTCCTCCGCATCACTCCACAGGGCGTCGTCACCATAATCTCCAAGCAGCCCGACATGGGCCAGGGCGTAAAAACGTCCCTGCCCATGATCATCGCCGAGGAACTCGAGGTGGACTGGAAGGACGTCGTCATCGAGCAGGGTGACCTGAATCCCGCCTATGGCGGTCAGTCCGCCGGCGGCAGCACCTCCACGCCGAACAACTACAGCGAGTTTCACCGGATCGGTGCCACCGCCCGCACGCTCCTCGTCCAGGCCGCAGCCGTCACCTGGTCGGTTCCCGCCGGCGAGTGCAACGCCGCCCACGGCGCCGTCCACCATCGCGCCACCGGCCGTTCCCTCCGCTACGGCGAGCTCGTCGCCCGCGCCGCCGCGCTCCCCATTCCTCCCGCTCCCGAGGTCACGCTCAAGGACCCGAAAGACTTCCGCCTCCTTGGCACGCGAATCACGGGCGTCGACAATCCCGCCGTCGTCACCGGCCAGCCGCTCTACGGCCTCGACGTCCGGCGCCCGGGCATGCTCCACGCGGTGTTCGAGAAATGCCCCGCCTTCGGCGGCAAGGTCACTCGCGCCAATTTCGACGCGATCAAGCGGCTGCCCGGCGTGCGCGACGCCTTCATCGTCGAGGGCACCGAGAACCTCAATGGACTCCTTCCCGGCGTCGCCATCGTCGCCGACTCGACCTGGGCCGCCTTCTCCGCCCGCCGCCAGCTCAAGGTTACGTGGGACGAGGGCAAGGTCGCCAACCAGAGCTGGGAGTCCTTCGTGGCCGAGGCCCGCGAAAAGGCCGCCGCGCCCGGAGGCCAGGTCCTGCGCCGCGATGGCAACGTCGTCGCCGCCCTCGGCCGCGCCGCTCACACCGTCGAGGCCGAGTACCTGTATCCGTTCATATCACACGCGACACTCGAGCCGCAGAACTGCACCGCGCACTTCCACGACGGCGTCATGGAGCTCTGGGCGCCCACCCAGAATCCGGGCGCCGGCGCCGACCTCGTCAGCCGCACGCTCGGCCTCCTGCGCGACAAGATTATTCTCCATATCACCCGCTCCGGCGGCGGCTTTGGCCGCCGGCTCTACTCCGAGCCCATCGTGGAAGCCGCAGCCATCGCGCACCGCGTCTCCGCCCCCGTGAAACTCACGTGGTCGCGAGAGGACGACCTCCGCTACGGTCCGTTTCGCCCCGGTGGCATCCACTTTCTCAAGGGCGGCGTCGATGCCCGTGGACGCATTACCGCGTGGAAAAATCACTTCTTCACCTTCGGCAACGGCGCGCGCCCGGGCAGTGGTGGCAGCCTCAACCCCGACGAGTTTCCCGGCCGCTGGCTCGAAAACTATCTCGCCGAGCAGACCATCTTCGACACCGGCTGGCCGATGGCGCCGTGGCGGGCGCCGGGAAGCTGCGTCTTCGCGTGGGTCATCCAGAGCTTCATCGACGAACTCGCCCACGCCGGGGGCCGTGATCCGCTCGAGTTGCGACTCGAGTTGCTCGGCGAACGCGACGAGGTGCCTAACGGCGGCTCGCGCGGCGGCGCCTACAGCGTCGCCCGCATGCGCAACGTGATGAATCTCGCCGCCGCCAAGGCCGACTGGGGCCGCCGCCGTTTCGAGCGCGGCCAGGGCGCCGGCATCGCGTTCCACTTCAGCCACCGCGGCTACTTCGCCGAAGTTGCCGAGGTCACCGTCTCACGGGAGGGACGGCTAAAAGTCGACCGCGTCGTCGTCACCGGCGATGTCGGCGCCCAGATCGTCAACCTCAGCGGCGCCGAACACCAGGTGCAGGGCTCCGTCATCGATGGGCTCAGCGCGCTCATGTTCCAGGAGCTCGCCATCGAGCGCGGCCGCTGCGTACAGACCAACTTCCACGAGTACCCGATGCTCCGCATGCCTGACACACCAGCGAAGATCGAGGTGCACTTCCTGAAATCCGACCACCCGACCACCGGCCTCGGCGAACCCGCGCTTCCGCCTCTCGCTCCCGCCGTCTGCAACGCCATCTTCGCCGCCACCGGCAAACGCGTCCGCCAACTCCCTCTGTCCCGCACCGACCTGAGCTGGGCGTGAAAAGAAGGGAGTGAGGGGCAATTTCAGCTCTTTCTCTTCCTCTTCCTCTTTCTCTTACTCTCAGGCGGGATCAAGGGGCCACCCCACCAGGGGGTCTCCCCTTTCACTTTCACTCTCACTTTCCCTCCGAAGGTCGTCTTCGCTCTTCGTCACGGAGTACACTGAGGCCGGAGGAGGACACGGAGGAAGACCCGGAAAAACCGCGACATCCTCATTCTCGTCCGCGTTCTCGATCACGCCTCATCTCGGCATCGCGATCGCAAGACCGAGGACACCGAGGGGACGACCGCAACAATTATAAGGCGCCAAAGGACGGCGACTTCCGGGATAATGTCCGGATACTCAGGAATAGTGTCCGGATACTCCCCCCATAACGTCCGGATACTTTCGCGAAAACTCTGCTGCGCTTTCGCACGACCCGACGTCCGCCGATCTCAACTTCCCTTTTCAGTTTTGGCGTTAGCCAAAACTGCCATCAGCTGCGTGAACTCCCGCTCGAGGTCCACGTCGTACAGCCGCGCCAGCACCAGCACCGACCAAAGGCAGTCCGCCAACTCGTGCCCCAGCTTGGCGTCCACCGCGTCCACGCGCCGAAGGCCGTTCTTCGCCATCACGAGCCGCATGAGATCGCCAACGTCCACGACGAAGCCCTGCATGATCTCCTCGCGCGTCCATTCGCGGCCGCAATTCGCGCGCTCCCGCGCCGCAAACCGCGCCCGAATCTCCATCGCCCGTTCCGTCATCTGCTGCAGTTCCATGCCGGCGAGCGTGCCGCTGCGCCCCGCGCTTCCAAGGCGTAAACGTCACGCCGCGGCGCCGCGCTTGTGCGCGGCCCGAACCTCGTCGAAGCTCCCGGCGCCATGATCACCTCCCGCCGCGACTACATCCTGCGCATCATCGACGAGGTCGGCCGCCTCGTTGCCCGCATCGTGTTCAAGCGCACGACCGGCGCGGACCAGGAGGCGCTCGAACTGGTGGTCCAGGGTTTCGAGCGGCTGTTCAACCTCCAGCGCCACCAGCTCTTCCAGTTCACGCCGGAGCAACAGCTCACGATGCTCACGCTCGACGAGCCGCCGGAGATCGCGCGGGACAAGCTCCTGCTCTACTCCGCCCTCAGCACCGAGGCGGGCCGCTCCTACGCCCGCATGGGCAACGCGCCCATGGCCCGCGCCACGTTCGCCAACGCCCTCCGCTTCGCACTCCACGCTCGCCGCTTTGCCTCCCCCGCCCCGATCCCCGACTACGTCACCACCCCCGAGGAATTGCGCGAACTCATGGGCCCCGGCCCGCTCGATCCCGACATCGAGGAACTGCTCCGGGAACAGGCCTAGCTGTCGGCGTTCCGGTTACCGCTCACGCGCCGCCGCCGGGCGATACCCCCGCACGCGGTGCAGGTCGATGACGACGTCGTACGTCCGGCCCGGGGGCAGCTGATGGCCGCATTCGAAGCGGTAGCGTTCGTTCACGTCCGGCATTCCCGGATACCTGGCCCGCATGATGTGCTTCAGGATCTCCTTCGGCGCCCAGTAGGAGTCCGTCGTCAACGAGCCAAACTCGTCGCCATAGCGGCTCACCGCCGCGTGTTCATCGGCGTGCGGCGTGAGCACAAACACGCTCGGCCGGAGCGCCGGATCGATCCGCGCCGCGCCTGCTTCGAGCAGGTTCAGCTCCAGCCCCTGCGGCCACGCGACCAGCCCGAAGCTCTGCCGCGCCGCCAGCCCCGCGCCGACGAGCAGCATCACGGCCAGTACGCCCCGCGCCGCCCGCCGGCCCCCGAGTTCCGATAGGGCCGCCGCCAGGAGCACCACGCCACCCGCCGCCAACGCGAAGATCACGCGATACGCGGGCCAGCGGTCCGCCACCGCCAGGTTCACCACCACCGTGCCCGCCGCCGCCAACCCGGCCACCGCGACGCCGCTCCATCCCGCGCGCCATCCGCGCCGCGCCAGCCCTGCGGCGATCGCCGCGCCCGTGAGGAGTGCGGTCCACCCCACCGCCGGCGCGCCGCCCTGCCGATTCAGCACGATCGTCGCGAGCGCGTTCTGCAGCGGACGCCCCGCCAGCCACGCCAGCTTGCCGGGGATATCGGCCTCCACCGCCACGCGTTTCGACTCCGGCAGCCAGCCTGCTGCAAACACCGCGAGCATGAGTCCAAACGCCAGCGCCAGCCCGGTTCCCGCCACCACGCCATGCCCCGCCAGCCAACGCCAGGTCTCCTGCGGCCGCCCGGCGCGCGTCACCGCCACCGCCACCATTGCCACGCAGTAAAACTGCGCGCTCGGCTGATAGGTCAGCGCGCTCGCCGCCATCAAGACCACCGCGCCTCCGAGCGCCCACGCCCGTCCCTCCCGCCGCCCCAACCCGCGCTCCGCCCACGCAAAAGCCGCGAGCGCCAGCAGCACCGCCCCCGCCAGCGGCCACGCCACCGCCCAACTCGCGATCAGCTGCGCACTCGGGAGCACCACGATCAGCGCCGCCACGAGCATCGCCTCCACCGCCGCCCACCCGGCCCGCCGAAGCAGGACGAACAGCGTCGCCGTCACCACTCCCAGCAGCAGCGTGCCCGTCAGCCGCAACCAGCGCAGGTCGTCGATGCCATCCGCCAACCGGAACGAATGCTCCTGCAGCCACCCAAGCAGTGGCCGCGCCTGCGCCGCACAAAATTGAAACACCTTGCCCGACTCCTCCCGCGCCTCCCGCAGCACCGCGTAATCATCACGAAACCCGTACCGGTGGAACACCGCCGGCGCGTACACGCCGAGCGGAAACAGGAGCAACCCGACCAGCAACCAGCCGCGCCACGCCCGCTGCGTTGGTCGGCGGCGCTCCGCCTCGGCGTCGCACCCGCCGCGCGACACCGCCGCGGTCGCGGCGCCGGAAGGCCACCACCCGCGGCGCCACAGCTCCGCCCTCCCCATCCTCGACCAGCGAGCCAGCCGCGTTTGCATCCGCCGCTAGACCGCGCGCGCGGTCGCCGGTGCGTCCCCCCGCGCACGGTCACGCAATACGTGACACTTCCGCGTCACCGCCCTGCGGCCCACTGTCACGCAATACGTGACAGTTTTTCGCGCCGTTCCCTCGTGGGCCGGTCGCCAGTGTCACGTATTGCGTGACACTTCCAGCGCGCGCGGCCCCCGGGCCAGTGTCACGTATTGTGTGACAGTTTTCGCTGCCGCGGGGCGCGCGTCAGAACCCGAGTTCGCCCTGCACGCCGTGCGGCTCCTCGGGCTTCACGCCGAGGTACGGCCCGTACCGCGTCAGCCAGTCGTCCAGCTTCGCGAGATAATACTCCGCGTCGTACGGCGCGGCCTCGGGATCGAACAGCGACAGCGCCCGCGCACGCTGCCAGTCGCTGCCGCGGCCCTGATTGATCGCGGAAATGTAGTACACCACGCGGTCGCCCATGCGCGGCCGCGGCGACAACTTCAGTGCCGCCTCTGCCGACGCCCGCCGCGGCTTCCCGCCCTCCGCGATAAACCGCTCGTACGCCTCGAGGTTCTGACTCAGCGACTCGCTCTTGGCCAACGCCTCCACGGGAAGCGCGCGGCGCCGCAACTTCTGCCGATACTCCTCGGCCAGCGCGAGCGGCGACTCCTTTGCCGCGCCCAGCAGGTACGCGATCATCTCGTCCGTCAGCTTCTTCAGGTAAGGTTCGGTGCCGCGCGAACGCAGCGCGCTGCCGCGCAGGATGATCTTCTCTCCGTCGAACAGCGCGTAGTTCTTCGCCTTGTAGCAGAACATCGCCGGATACCGGCCGTCGAACTCGAGCTCGATACCCTCCGGCAGGATCGGCACCACCTTCGCCAGCAGCGCGTCCGGGTCGTCAAAGTACCGGTCGGAGGACAGGTAGATGCCGTCCGTATCCGCCTCGAGCAGTGTGCAGCCGTGCTTCGCAAACTCGTCGATCAACGCCTGCAGCAGCTCCCGCCCGCGACGCGTCACCTCCGCCGCGAGTTCGCCATCGCCAAACCGCGCCCCGGAGAAACCCAGGTACCCGTAGAACGAGTTGATCAGGATCTTGAAGCTCGCCTGCCGCGCCTGCGCCTCCGCCCGCTCCTCCGGCTGCGGCGCCGTGCGCGCCAGCAGCTTGTACTTCAACCGGTACTCGCGCAGCTGGCGCAACAGCGGGATGAACACGCCGAGCGTGTCGTTGCGCGGATTGCGGCCGATGTGGAGCAGCAGGCTGGGATACAGCGACGCCACGTCGAAGTGCAGCACGTGCCGGTAAACGCCTTCCTGGAAACTCCGCGTATAACCTCCCTCAAAGGGCTTCACCTCCGGCGGCAGCGGACACGCCTGCCGGCCGTGGTAGTACTCCTCGAGAAAGAGCAGATCGATCTTCGAGGTTGCCCCGCGCAGCGTCGCTTCTTGCAGCAGCGTCGGAAATGTCCGCGTTTGCTCGAAGTAAGTCGGCAGCAACTGGTCCGCGAGCCCCTGCGTTTCGCGCAGATCGTCCTCGAGGTAGGCGCAAAACCGGACGCGGTCCTGGGCGAACACGTGCTGGATCTGCCGACCCTCGATGTACGTGCGATCCGCCCCGTCCTCCGGCGTCACGCCAAAGTAGATCGCCGCCTCCTTCAGCCCGTAGGACGTCATCTCGCGCGTGGAGATGTCGTGCAATTGCACCAGCAGATAGGTGTCGATCACCGCGCGTCCGGCCAGGTCGCAGCGCACGAAATCGATCCACCGTTCCGCCACCTTCAGCCGGCTGCTCCGGAACCGCGCCTTCTGACCATAGCGTCCCCACGCACACGGCACGCGGTGCCGCCGGCACCGCTGCCGCAGGTACTCGAGGTCGAACTTGAAGAGGTTGTGCCCCTCGATGACGTCCGGATCCAGTTCCGCCAGCGCCTGGTTCAGCGACTCGAGCAACCGCTTCTCCGCCGCATCGGTTGCTTCCTCGAGCAACAGCAACCGAGGCTGACCACGAAAGCGCAGCCCGATGGCGAGCACGCGATCCTCCGCCCGCTCGGCGTCGGGGAAACCGCCGTCGGGTGACGCCACCTCGATGTCGAGTTGCAGCCGGCGCAGCTGCGCGAAACTCAGTTCCCGATATAGCCGCAAGCGGTGCTGCAGCAGATACTGGCTCTCGAACGGCCGGATCGCATCGAAGCCGATGCCGGAGCTGCGCGCCTGGCTCGCGTAGCGCTCGAACGCTCCGCGATCGTCCGCGTGCACCAGCCGGTTGTACGGTCCATCCCCCGCCAGCCGCTCCAACGAAAGTCCGACGAGATGCGCCTCCGGCGGGGTGTCGTTGAGCCAAGCGAAGGGCCGGAACGTATCCAGCCGCTCCTCGCGCCGACCGGCGGCGTCCTCCACCGTAAGGTGCACGCGACCGTCGTCATCGACCCATACGCCGCAGACGGATCCGTTCATGGGCGCTCGCCTCCCGCTGCCGGCGCGCCCCGCCCTTTCGCGTGGGCGCCCACCCGCATCGCTCCGCCGAATGCAGCCCGCGCGGGTGCCCGGCCAGCGCCACCTGAAGAGCTGAACCGGTGCCGCCGCACGTCTGCGTCTCCGCGCCTTACGGCTTCCAGTAGACCATCACCAGCGCGAGCGTGGCGATGCCGAGGATCACGCTGATCAACGCCCCGGCGCTGTTCCGCTTGCGGTAGCCGATGCCGGCGAGCGCCGACAGCGCCAGCCAGCAGACGAGCTTCACGATCACCCAGGTGGCCATCACGAAGCCGAACATCCCCTGCCACATGCGGATGCCCGTAACCAAGGCCAGCAGTGTCGCGATGCCGGTGATGATCATCACCCGCTTCCGGCTCTCAGGCTGGGCCGCAAACGCGTACACGGTGAACGCGAGCAGGACGACGAGGGACGCCACGTGCAGGACGTGGAGGAGATTCAGTTCGAACAACGACATGGTGTGGGGGATTGGCCGCACACCGTTTCCATTTTTCCCGCCTCTGCAAAGAGATAAATGACACTCCGCCTGTGCCGTATGCCCAAAGGCTCAAACCTTTTTAGATTTAGGTGGGCGCCTCCCCGCAGCTTCAGCCTTCCGATTTACGGCCTGGCATCTTCCGCGGGGGTTCAGCTCCCGTAATGTATCTAAGGCAAAGAGCAGTTATTGAAAGCACCTCGAACACTGCAGGGTGTCGCCAAAAAGGTAGTTTCGGCCCCACCTCCGTCAAACGGGAACACTGCTTATTCTTGGTATTTTTCCGGCGTCGCGGCCGCCGACACAATCGAGTGACAATCCTCGGGAATTTCCCGGGAAGGTTTTCGGGAAGTCCCTTGGGCCAAAGCGGTTGTTAGCCTGACCCCGGCACACACTGTGCCGCATGACCGGCTCCTCCGGCTCCATCTTCAGTCCCGTCTCCCCGCACGCCCAAGCCATCACCGACCTGTTCGTGATCTCGCTTTGGATCTGCGCGGTCATCTTCGCGATCGTCGCGGGACTCGTGGGTTACAGCTTGTTCCGCTACCGCTGGCGCGAGGGCACGCCCGAGCCAGAGCAGACCGCCGGCCACAAGAAGCTCGAGATTGTCTGGACCGTCATCCCCTTCCTCATCGTGCTCCTGCTCTTCGGCCTGACCGTCCGGGCCATGCAGCATTCCGACCCGCCCCCGAGCGGCAACCCGGACCTGATCGTTGTTGGCCACCAGTGGTGGTGGGAAGTCCGGGATCCCAAGAACGGCTTCGTCACGGCCAACGAGATCCACATTCCCGTCGGTCGGCCCATCTCCATCGAACTCGATGCCACCGATGTGCTCCACGAGTTCTGGGTGCCCCAGCTCACCCGCAAGATGACCACCGTCCCGGGCGCGCGAAACCATGTCTGGATGCAGGCCGACAAGCCCGGCGTCTATGAGGGCGTGTGTTCGGAGTTCTGCGGCACGCAACACGCCTGGATGCGCTTTCAGGTCGTAGCGGAATCGCCCGAGGACTACGCGGCCTGGGTCCGGCACCAGCAGTCCGCCGCCCGCCCGCCCGCCGGCGCCGCCGCCCGCGGCCAGCGGCTGTTCCGCGACATGACGTGCGTGAACTGCCACACGGTCCGCGACAGCGATCGCGCGCCCAACGCCGGTCCCGATCTCACGCATCTCGCCACGCGGCGTCAGATCGGCTCCGGCATCCTGCCCAACACGCCCGAAAACCTCCGCCGCTGGCTGTCGGATCCCCAGCAGGTGAAACCGGGCGTGAAGATGCCCAACTTCAAACTCACCGACGAGCAGCTCGATGACCTGCTTGCCTACCTGCACTCGCTGGAATGAACCCCGCGCTCCCACCGCCCCGCTCCGCATGAACATCGCGCGCACTTCTCCCATCGCCCCCGAGATCCTCAACGCCGAGGAGCACGCGCACTGGAAACTGGCCTGGCTCTCCACCGTCGACCACAAGCGCATCGGCATCCTGTACCTCCTGTTCGCGCTGTTGTTCTTCGTCGTCGGCGGACTCGAAGCCTTGTTCATCCGGCTCCAGCTCGCGGTGCCCAACAACACGCTGGTGGGCCCGGACACCTTCAACGCGCTGTTCACGATGCACGGCACGACGATGATCTTCCTCGTCGCGATGCCGGCGCTCTTCGGCCTGGCGAACTACTTTATTCCCCTCCAGATCGGCGCGCGCGACATGGCGTTTCCCCGCCTCAACGCCCTCAGCGCCTGGGTCATCCCGCTCGGGGCGGCCCTGATGCACTTCTCCATCTTCATCGGGCTCCCGAAGACCGGCTGGTTTGCGTACACGCCGCTCAGCGAGGCGCCGTACAGCACCGGACTCGGTGTGGACTACTGGATTCTCGGCCTCGTCGTCCTCGGCATCGGCTCCGTGGCCACCGCCGTGAACATCATCGCCACCGTGCTCTGCATGCGCGCGCCGGGCATGACGCTCCGCCGGCTGCCGCTCTTCACGTGGATCAACTTCGTCAACGCGTTCATCGTCCTATTCGCGCTGCCGATCCTGAACGTCGCCCTCGTGATGCTGCTGATGGACCGCCAGCTCGGCGCCCACTTCTTTTACGGCACCGGCGGCTCGCCGGTCCTGTGGCAGCACCTCTTCTGGGCGTTCGGCCACCCGGAGGTGTACATCCTCGCCCTGCCCGCCTTCGGCATCATTTCGGAGGTCATCCCGGTGTTCTCACGCAAGCCGATTTTCGGCTATGAGTTCGTGGCCGTCTCGTCCGTCGCGATCGCGCTGCTCAGCTTCGGCGTGTGGGCCCACCACATGTTCACCGTCGGCATGGGCCATGTCGCGGACACGTTCTTCGTCATCGCCTCGATGCTGATCGCCATCCCGACTGGCGTGAAGGTGCTCAATTGGAGCGCCACCATGTACAAGGGCCGGATCCACTTCACCGTGCCCATGCTGTACGCGATCGCGTTCGTGATCCAGTTCACCGCCGGCGGACTCAGCGGCGTCACGCACGCCCAGGCGGCCCTGGATTGGCAGACCAAGAACAGCTACTACCTCGTGGCCCATTTCCACTACGTCGCCGTCGGCGGCGTGGTCTTCGCCATCCTCGCCGGGCTGCACTACTGGTTTCCCAAAATCAGCGGCCGCATGCTCTCCGAGCGCCTCGGCAAGTGGGGTTTCTGGTTCATGGTGTTGGGCTTCAACGGCACGTTCGGCATCCAGCACTTCCTCGGCTTCGTCGGCATGCCGCGGCGCGTCTACACGTATCCGGATTTCCCCAACTGGGGCTGGATGAACCTGGTCTCGACCATCGGCGCCTGCCTCATGGGCGTGTCCGCCGTCCTGCTGGTCATCAACCTCGCCCGGGCCCTCCTGCGCGGCAAATCCGCCGGCGCCAACCCCTGGCAGGCCTGGACGCTCGAGTGGGCCACGCCTTCGCCGCCACCGCCGCACAACTTCGACGCCCTCCCACCGCTGCACAGCCGCCGCCCGTTGTGGGACGACGCCAATCCCACGCGTCCCGATCCGGTCGTCGGCCAGGACGCCATCGCCGTGCCCAACCGGGCGCACACCGGCGTGTGGACGCTCATCGCGTCCGAAGCCGGCTTCTTCGGCACGCTCCTGTTCGTCTTTCTCTACCTGAACATCCACCCGGCGCCCGGCCCGAACGCCTCGGTGCTCGAGCTGGGCCGGACGCTCGGGTTCAGCGTCTGCCTCTTCGCCAGCAGCTTCACCCTCTGGCGCGCGGAGGCCGCCGAGCGCGCCGGCTCCCGCGGCGGGACCGCCGGCCGGCTCGGCCTCACCGTCCTGCTCGGCGCGATCTTCCTCGGCGGCCAGGCCTACGAATATTGGGAGCTCTATCAGCATGGGGTCACGGTGAGCGTGAACAACTTCGCCGCCTCATTCTTCCTGCTCACCGGCTTCCATGGTTTCCATGTCTTCGCCGGCCTCGTCGCCCTGCTCATCATGCTGGGTCTCACGCTGGGGCGCGACTTCGGCAGTCGGCGCTCCCCGCTCGTGGCCATCGGCCTGTATTGGCATTTTGTGGACGTCGTCTGGGTTTTCGTGCTCCTGGCCGCCTACATTCTGCCGCGTTTCCTATGAGTCTCTTCACCTATTTCTTCCAGGGCTGGAACTGGAACCCGGCCGTTCTCGTCACGCTCCTCCTCGCCGGCGCCGTCTACGTCTGGCGCTTTGGTCGCCGTGGCCGCCCCGTCTGCTTCGTCGCCGCGCTGCTCGTCGTCGCAGTCGCCCTGCTGTCCCCGCTCAACCTGCTCGCGAACGGCGTCCTCTTCAGCGCGCACATGGCGCAGCACATTCTCCTGCTCCTGTTCGTCCCGGGCTTGGTGCTCCTCAGCCTGCCTGCCAGCGCCCCTGCCCGCCTCCGTCCTGAGCCCGCCGCCGCCGGCGCTCTTCGCCCCACCAGCCCCCTCGCCGTCCTCGGCTGGGTGCTGGGCGTGGGATCAATGTGGTTCTGGCACCTGCCGCAGGTCTGCAACCTCGCAGCCACGCGCCCGCCCATTCACGCGCTGCAGTCGCTCTCGTTGATCACGATGGGCGCGCTGTTCTGGTGGCCGATTCTGGCCCCCCGCTCCAGCCAACGCCTCAACCCCGGCTTTGGCGTGGGTTACCTGTTCACCGCGTGTCTCGGCTGCTCCGCCCTCGGCATCCTAATTACGCTTTCGCCCCTCGAGGTCTGCGCTGCGTTCACCGCGCCCACCACTGCTCCGAGCCTGTGGGCTGATCTCCGCGAGCGCCTGACCTTCCGCCGCGACCAGCAACTCGGCGGCCTCCTGATGTGGGTCCCCATGTGCCTCGTGTACGTCGCCGCCATCGTCCTCGAACTCACGCGCTGGCTCGGCTCCGGCCGCACCGCGCCTCACCTCCCCGCCCCCAAAGGCTCCGCATGAGCGCCGCCCCACGTCCGCCCCAACCGCCCGCGCCCCCCACTCCGCCGGTGCCCGGCCCTTCCGCTGCCGACGTGCCATCGGGCTGGACTCCGCTCCCGCTCGAGCATCTGCCGGCGCCGACCTTCTGGCCCGCCGGGCTCGCCCTCGCGATCACGTTCCTCTTCTGGGGCCTCATCTCGTCCTGGGTGATCCTCGTGATTGGACTCGGGCTGTTCGCCGTCTCCCTCGGCGGCTGGATCAAAGACATTCGCCATGAACGAAAACACCACTCCTGACCCCGCCCGCGCCGTCCCGACTCCCGGCGACGCCGAGTTGGCCAGCCGCCGGCAGTTCTTGTCGCGGATGTCGCTCACGCTGGGCGCCGCTTGCGCTGGCGTGGTGGGCGCGCCCGCCCTCGCGTTCACGGTCGCGCCGCTGTTCCGCCGCGCGCCGTACGCCTGGCGCACCGTGGGCCAGCCGAAGGATTTCGATGTCGGCAAGACCATCAACGTCACCTTCGAGGACCCGTCTCCGCTCCCCTGGGCCGGCGTCACCGCCCGCGCCGGCGCCTGGCTGCGGCGCGAGCCGAACGACACGTTCACCGCCTTCTCCGTCCACTGCACCCACCTGGGCTGCCCAGTCCGCTGGATGCCCGACGCCAACCTCTTCATGTGCCCGTGCCATGGCGGCGTCTATTACGCCGATGGCACGGTGGCCGCGGGCCCGCCCCCGCTGCCGCTGTTCCGCTACGATGTTCGCGTGCTCGCGGGCAACGTTCAGGTGAAGGCCGCGCCGATCCCGATCACCACGACCCTTTGAATCCCGCCCGCTTCCCCCTTCGTCCATGAGAGGCTTCTTCAACCGCACCTGGAACTGGGTCGACGACCGGCTCGGCTTGTCCGACCTGCTCGGGCCGTCGCTGAAGCACCTCGTGCCCCGCGACGCCAAGTGGTGGTACGTGTTCGGCAGCGCCACGCTCGCCGCCTTCATCGTCCAGATCGTCACCGGGGTCGCGCTCGCGTTCTCCTACGTGCCGTCCTCCTCGCAGGCGTTCGACACGCTACGCTTCATCAGCGACGAGGCGCCGTTCGGCAGCTTCCTCCGCGGCATGCACTACTTCGGCGCGTCCGCCATGGTGCTGATGGTCGGTGCCCACATGGCGCAGACCTTCCTTTTCGGCGCTTACAAGTACCCGCGGGAAATGAGCTGGGGCACCGGCGTGCTCCTGCTCGGGTTCACTTTGGTCATGGGGTTCACCGGACAACTGCTCCGTTGGGACCAGACCGCCGCCTGGTCGGTCGTGGTGGCCGCCGAGCAGGCCGGCCGGGTGCCTTTCGTCGGTGAATGGCTCGCCACGTTCATCCTGGGCGGCACCACGATCGGCGGTGCGACGCTCAGCCGGTTCTTCGCGATCCACGTGTTCGTGATCCCGGCCCTCATGTTCGCGTTCATCGGCCTCCATCTCTGGCTCGTCCTGCGTCACGGCATTTCCGAACCGCCCGTGCCCGGCAAGCCCGTCGATCCGCAGACCTACAAGCAGGAGTACCACGCGCAGCTCGAGCGCACCGGCGTGCCGTTCTGGCCCGACGGCGCGTGGCGCGACTTCGTCTTCGGCACCGCGATGATCGTGGTGATTGCGGTGCTCGCGCTCGTGTTCGGCCCACCGCCGATCGAGATGCCGCCCGATCCCAGCATCCTGCAGGCCGACCCGCGGCCAGACTGGTACCTGCTCTGGTATTTCGCGGTGCTCGCGCTGATTCCCGAACGCATCGAGGGCGTCGTCATGATCGCCGCGCCCGTGCTCATCGGCATCCTTCTCCTGCTGGCGCCAATCCTCGGCAACCGCGGCGAGCGGCACTGGTCGCGCCGTCCCTGGGCGATCGGCGTCGTGCTCGTTGCCGTCCTCATGATCGGCTCGCTCTGGATTCAGGGAGCCAAGGCTCCGTGGTCTCCCAACTTCGAGGCGAAGCCGCTGCCCTTGGCGGTCGTCGGCACCGACCGCGGGCTCGTCGCGGAGGGGGCCCGCCTGTTTCACCAGCGCGCCTGCCTCAACTGCCACCTCGTGGCCGGGCACGGCGGCCGCCGCGGCCCCGATCTCACCGTGGTTGCCGAGCGCCTCTCGCAGGCTGACCTCATCATCCGCATCGTCAACGGCGGCACCAACATGCCCGCCTATGGCAACACGCTCACGCCCGGTGAGCTGGACGCCATCGTCGCCTTCCTCGAGACGCGCCACCGCCTCAAGGGCCCGCCCTACGAGGCCCACGTCCCGAGCGACGTGCGCAATCCCCCGCGCGTGCCCGAGGCAAACCAGCCGTGACGTGGAACCAGCCACGCCGATGTTGTATCTGAAGCGCCGGCCCCCGCATCCTGCGGTCCGGCCCCTTCTTCCACCATGCGCTTCATCCTCGGTTTGATCTTCGGCGTCCTGATCGGCGCGGTCGGCATGCACGTCTATCTCGACCAACCGGTCGCGGCAGGTAACGCCACCGTCCGCGCCGGCACCGGCAACAGCAGTGTCACCGGCTCCGGCGCGCGCAATGCCGCCGACCGCGCGCTCCAGAAATCGCGCGCGGCGGCCTCCGACTTCTCCGATGCGCTCAGCGAGAAAATGCGCGAATGGCACCTCACGCCCGAGGAGATTCGCCAGGAGCTGTCCAAGAGCGGCCAGGTCGCCCGCGAAAACGCCGCCCGCGCGCGCGACAAGGTCTCCGACTTGCGCATCGTGGCGGTCATCAAGTCCAAGTACGTCCTCGACCGCGACCTCTCGGCCACCGCGCTCACCGTCGAGAGCACCGACGGCCGCGTCACGCTCGGCGGCCAGGTCGCCGCGGAGAATCTCGTCGGCAAGGCGGTGGCGCACGCGCTCGACACCGATGGCGTGCACCATGTGACGTCGAAGATCGTGGTCGCAGGCGCCGGCCGCTGAACGGCTTCGGAAGCCGCCTGAAGGCCGAAACCGCAGCCCCCAAGCGCGGCGTGGGGCGCCCCCCGAAACGGTCGGAGCCGTCTCGCGCGCCCGAAGCGGGCCGGCATGAGCATTCAGCGCCGCTCGCCAAAACAATTTCTTGCACTTCGTTGGTGCGCTGCGTAACCGCTCGCAACCCATGAAGTCACTTGTCATCGCCGAGAAGCCGTCCGTGGCGGCCGATCTCGCGCGCGCACTCGGGAAGATTCCCAAGAAGGCTGATCACTACGAGAACGACGATTACGTCATCTCGTACGCGCTCGGTCATGTCGTGGAACTCGAGATGCCCGAGGACATTGACAAGAAGAAGTACGGTTTCTGGCGGTTGGAGACGCTGCCGATCATTCCCGAGAAGTTTGGCCTCAAGCCCGTCGAGGATTCCAAGGACCGCTTCACCGCCCTGAAGAAGCTCATTGCCCGCAAGGACATCGACCAGGTCATCAACGCCTGCGACGCCGGGCGGGAGGGCGAGCTAATCTTCGCCTACCTGTATCAGCTTACCAAGTGCAAGTTGCCGGTGAAACGTGCCTGGATGCAGACGATGACCGCTGAGGGCATCCGCGAAGCCTTCCAGCACCTGCGCGAGGGCGAGAAGATGCGCGGGCTCGAGGCGGCGGCGCGCTGCCGCAGCGAAAGCGACTGGCTCATCGGCATCAACGGCACGCGCGCCCTCACCAAGCGCATGTTCGGCTCGCGTGCCGGCAACGTGGCCTCGGTTGGCCGCGTGCAGACCCCCACCCTCGCGATCGTGTACGCCCGCGAGCAGGAGATCCGGAACTTCAAGCCGCGCGATTACTGGCGCGTCACCGCCACCTTCGCGGTCGCCAAGGGCAGCTACGAGGGCGTGTATCAGCGTCCCAACTTCAAGCGCGCCGAGAATGACGACCAGGACCGCGTCGACCGCATTTGGGATAAAGCCATGGCCGACGCCGTGCTCGCCGCCTGCCAGGGGCAGCCGCTCGCGCAGGTCACCGAGGAGAAGAAGGCCAGCACGCAGGCGTCTCCGCGCCTCTACGACCTAACGACGCTCCAGCGCGAGGCTAACAACCGCTACGGCCTGCCCGCCCGCCGCACGCTCCAGATCGCGCAAGCACTGTACGAGCGGCACAAGATGATCACGTATCCGCGTACCGATTCCCGCGCGCTGCCCGAGGACTATATTCCCACGGTGCGCGAGACACTGCGCAACCTCCACGGCGGCCACCTGGAACCCTTCGCGCAACAGGTACTGGACTCCGGCTGGGTCGTGCCCAACCGCCGCATCTTCAACAACGCCCAAATTTCGGACCACTTCGCGATCATCCCCACGACCCACGAGGCCAAGCACCTCGAGGACATGGAGGCCAAGGTATTCGACATGATCGCCCGCCGCTTCGTCGCCGTGTTCTTTCCGGCGGCCGAGTTCGACATCACCACGCGCACCAGCACGGTCGGCGGCCACGAGTTCCGCACCGAGGGCAAGGTGCTCACCTCCCCCGGCTGGCTCGCCGTGTACGGCAAGACCACCGTCGAGGAGGGCTCCACCGATTCGAAGGCGCTGCCGGCGCTTTCCAGCGAGGACGGCTCGCCCGTGCGCGCCAAGACCATCGAGGCGACGCAACACGCCGAGCAGACCAAGCCGCCACCCCGCTACACGGAAGCCACGCTCCTCTCCGCCATGGAAGGTGCGGGCAAACTCGTCGACGACGAGGAACTCGCCGAAGCCATGAAGGAACGCGGTCTCGGCACCCCGGCGACCCGCGCCGACACGATCGACGGCCTGATCAATCAGAAGTACATGGATCGCAACCAGCGCGAGCTGGTGCCGAGCGCCAAGGCTGAGCAGCTCCTCCAGTTCATCGGCGCCGTGAAGGCCGAGGAACTCACCAAGCCCGACCTCACCGGCGAGTGGGAGTACAAGCTGCGCCAGATCGAGCACGGCAAGTTCACGCGCGAGCAGTTCATGGCGGAGATCGCCGCCACCACCAAGGGCATCGTCGAGCGCGTCAAGGGCTTCGAGGAGGATGAGTCCGCCGCGCCCGAGACCGACATCATTTCGCCGACCGACCAGAAGCCGATGCGCGAGATGCTCCGCGGCTACAAGTCCCAGGACGGCGTCCTCACCGTGTACAAGGTCATCGGCGGCCGCAAAATGGAGCCGCACGAGGTCAAGGAACTCGTCGAGAAGGGCGTCGTCGGTCCGCTCGACGGCTTCATCTCCGCCAAGACCCGCGCCCGCTTCGCCGCCACGCTTAAGCTCACCAAGGACGAGGAGGCCGGGAAGTACAAAGCCGAGTACGATTTCGGCGACAAACAGGACATCGGGACCCTCGAGCCCTTCTGGACGGATCCCGCGAGCGGCGCCGAGCTCTGCGAGAACGGTTCCAGCTACATTCTGCGCGAACGCGAGGGCGACGCCTGGAAACAGAGTTTCCGCGTCGGCCGCCTGATGTGCCAGAAGCCGATCCCGCGCGAAGCTGCCATCCAGCTCGTCACCACCGGCAAGACCGAGCTCATCAAGGGCTTCATCTCCAAGAAGGGCCGCCCGTTCGATGCCTTTCTCAAACGCGAGAACGCCCGCATCGCCTGGGAGTTTCCGCCCCGCGCCCCGAAGCTGGGCAAGGACGGCAAGCCCATCGCCCGCAAAGCCAAGACTCCCCCCGATCTCTCGCAGGCCACGGTCGTCGGTCGAAGCAAGATGCACAAGGACGCCGAGATTCTGGAAACGCCTGAGGCCTTCTACGTGCGCCGACCCGACCAGGACAACCGCGTGGTCATGACGCTCAAGAAGGAGCTCTGCGGCCGGAAGCTCTCGCTCGACGAACTCAAGCCGATGTTCGAGGAGGGCCGCTCCGGCCTGATCGAGGGCTTCATGTCGAAGCGCGGCCAGCCATTCGGCGCCTTCCTCGTGCTCTCGCCCACCGGCGCCAAAGCCGAGTTCGAGTTTCCCCCGCGGTAAGCGGCGGTCTCCGCCCGGCCTGCTCCCGCTCGTCGCTGCGGTTCGCCTCGGGGCGGCCGCGCGAGAGCGCTCGTATCAGAATCACCCCGGTCCACCGGGAGCCCCCCTCCCTCGCCCGCAGGTCCCGGCGCTTGGTCGCCTGCCGGCATCGGCGGCGCCGGATCCGCTGTTACTTGTCGGCGACAGTCGCGTCTAGCGCAGGCAACCGTGAACTACAAAACCTTCGTCACCGCCCTCCTCGTCCTGACCGTCGTCGGGGCTTCGGTGCTCGTCTGGCATCAGCGCCAGCAGATCCAGGAGCTTCGGCTCGCCGCCTTGGGTGAGACCGAGCGCGCCGATCTTCTCAAACGCATCCGCCGGCTCGAAGACGAGAACCGCGACCTGCGCACCAAACTCGCCGCGGCCCGCACCTCCCCGCGCGCCGCCGAAGGTGAAGGCGAACTCGCCAGCGCCCCCGACGCCGAAAACGCCGGCCCGCGCGCGTTCCGCGGCCGCGGCCCCCAGTTCGCAGCGCTCCGCGAGCTGATGGCGAAGCCGGAGGCCCAGGCCCTCCTCTCCGCGACCCAGAAGTCGATGCTGGATTCGCGCTACGCCGCACTCTTCAGGAAGCTGGGCCTGACGCCGGACCAGAGCAGCAAACTGAGTGCGCTCCTGCTCGATCGCCAGAGCACGATGCAGGACGTCCTCACCGCCGCGCGCGAGCAAGGACTCGATCTTCGCAACGATCGCGACAGCATCCGCAAACTCGTCGCCGACGCCCAGAGCACCGTCGACGCCAGCATCAAGTCCCTCCTCGGCGACACCGGCTACTCCCAACTCGTCAACTACGAGCAGACGCTCCCACAGCGAAACGTCGTCAACGCCCTGCAACAGCAGCTCATTTCCAGCGACAGCCCGCTCACCAGCAGCCAGGTCGAACAACTCGTCGATATTCTAGCCGCGTCGGCGTCGACTACCGCGGATGCAGCCGCGGACGCACCGCCCCCGCCTCGCGGTGATTTCGGCGGCCCCGGCGGCGGTATGCTCTTCGGCGGCGGTGGCGCAGGCGGGGTCGTCGGCCCCAGCTCGGCGGCCATCAGCTCCGCCGCCCTCGCCCAGGCCCAAACCGTTCTCTCGGCTTCGCAGCTCGCCGCCCTCCAGCAGCTCCAGCAGCAGCAACAGAACGCGCGTCAGCTCCAGCAACTCATCCGCGGCGCCGCCGGCTCCACTCGCGGTGGACGCGGCGGTGGGGGTTGATTCGTCGCCCGGATTCGCAGCCCGCAACGCCCATCGCGCAGCCGGCCCGCCCGGCCTCGCGGACCCGTTGGTTGAGCGCAGCTTCTGCGGCACAAGGTGCGCGTAGGGCTTCGCTAATAATGCATAGAGAAATGCCTTGCGGATAGGTTGGCCCGGGCGAAAGGTTCGACCCTGTCATTCTACGCCTATGATCGTAACCACTGCGCAGCTGTTCAAACACGCTTACGGCAAGTACGCTGTGGGCGCATACAACATCAATAACGCGGAGCAGGCCATGGGCCTGTTCAAGGGCTGCATCCAGTCCAAGGCCCCGTTCATCATCCAGATTTCCAAGGGCGCGCGGAAGTACACCGACAAGAAGATGCTCGAGGCCATCATTCGCGCCGCGAATGACATTTTCCCCGAGGCGATCTTCGCCGTTCACCTGGATCACGGTGACGAGGAAACCTGCTACGACTGCATCAACTCGGGCTTCTACAGCTCGGTGATGATCGATGCCTCGCACGAGACCTACGAGAAGAACATCGAGATCTCGAAGCGCGTCGTCGAAGCAGCCCACAAGAAGGGCATTTCGGTCGAAGCCGAACTCGGCCAGCTCGGCGGCGTCGAGGAAGACATCAAGGTCGAGGACGGCCATGCCACTCTCACCAATCCGGACGAGGCCAAGGATTTCGTCACCCGCACGGGTTGCGACTCCCTCGCCTGCGCGATCGGCACCAGCCACGGCGCCTACAAGTTCAAGGGCAAGCAGTCCCTCCACTTCGACGTGCTGAAGAAGATCCAGCACATCATGCCGGGCTACCCGCTCGTCATGCACGGCTCGTCCTCGGTGCCGCAGGATGAGGTCGCCCGCATCAACGCCGCCGGTGGCAAGCTCGGCAGCGCGGTCGGCGTCGACGTCAACGAGTACCTCCCGGCCGCCAAGCTGGGCGTCACCAAGATCAACATCGATACCGACGGCCGCCTGGTCTGGACCCGCGTTCACCGCGAGTTCTTCCGCGACAAGCCGCAGGAGTTCGATTTCCGCCCGCCGGGCAAGATCTTCATCGAGGAATACGCGAAGTTCATCGCGAGCCGGAATCACCTCCTCGGCAGCGAGGGCCAGCTCGAAGACCTCCGCAAGAACCTCGGCAAGTAATCGGAAGCTCCGCGTCCGATCCCTTTCACGGCCGCCTCTCGGGGCGGCCGTTTTTTTTGCGCCCGAATTCGGGAATCAAACCGCGTCCTGTCGGGCGGGCGCGCGGCAGACGCCCGGCCAATGCCCCAAGGCGTCAGTTCGGCGCCGTTGCGCTGGCCCTCCCTATAAGTCGCCCTCCCTACCCTGACGCGGGTGGCCGCGCAGGTTACGCGGCGGCAGCGGCCGCAGTCGGAAGCTCGCGGCCACAGAGTTCGCCCCGATCGAGAACGGCCGACCACGGGATTGGGCTGTGTCCGTCCAGACCGAGCGAAAAGACCAGCGTCTTCCAGTCTTCATCCGGGTGGGCCGGGTATTCCTCGGGAGTGAATCCACGGCGGAGGTAGAGCTGGGTGGCTTTGGCGTACTCCTGCTCGTCGGTCGTCCAAAGCCGGAGCGTGTGACGGCCCTCGGCGCGCATTGTGGAGATGATCCAGTCCAGCATCTTGGCGCCGCGTCCGAAGCCCCGGGAATCAGGCAAGAGTCCGAACCACGCGAGCCAGAGCTCGTCGGGCTGAGCCTGATAGCCGTAGAGAGTCGCGAGACCGCAAACAGGCCCGTGGCCGATGTGCGCGGTCCAGCAGCGAACGGAAGCCAAACGATGGGAGCCGAAGAAGCCGGCGTGCTCCGTCGGGGAGAGCGCGGCGGCCAGCGCGACTTGGTGTTCGCGCTCCCAAGGAAACAACTCAGCGGCGACCTGCTGCGTGGTACGCAGGCGCTCAGCATCGAGTGGCTGGAAGTTCATTTGCCCTCTACGTTAGCGTTAGGCGCTCCGGCGTCCGAGTGCGTCGACCCGCGCGGCCGAGGGTAAAAGAGAAGACTTATAAGTTGGGCTGAGTCAGAAAGTCTCGGGGATGGTGGGTCATTTCTGAGACATGGATATACAATATATTATTAATGAACTGCTTACAAGCCACCCGGCCGAGGTTCCTCCCGAAAGGTGCTAAAAGTTTGGCTTTTAAGTTGAGGGGGCCCGACCTCATGAGTCTTGACGCTCCTCGGGAAGCGCCGAACGAGAATTCCGCAATTACCTTTATATTAGTGTTTTATAAAACTCGCTTGACGACTTCCGCTCGCACAGGCGTTTCGGCCCGAAATTTGGGCTCTGAGAGTACAATCGCGCTGCGGGCTGGATCACGCCGCGGCCCGCTTGATCGCCCGTAACGCTCGCGCCGGCATCGCTTTCGCCCGCAGATCGCCGTCCCGCGCGGCCCCCCGCAACCAAAATGGCGCAGCCATTTTGTTAAGCAGCCTGCGGACGAAGTCCGAAAGGCTGCTAGCGGTCCGACAGCTTCCAAGCCCCTTTCCCGTGACACTCGGGACACTCCTTCGGCACCTTGATCGAGCCATCCTCACAGGCTACGCAGCGCACTTGGCCGTGATCGCACGTTGGGCAATCCTGCTTTACCACGCTGCCCTTCCCTTTGCCCGACCCGCCACAGGTGCTGCACGACACCGTCTTCCGGTCCTGCACCATCGTCCCCGAGCCGCCACACGCCGAACATGGCGGCGTGCCAGGCACATAGCTGAAGCCGATTCCCCCACACACGCTGCAGATCTGTTTTCCTTTGCCACCACACGTCGGACACGGGGCCGATTCCAGTACCTTGCCTTTGCCGCCGCAGGTTTCGCACGGGTGTGAGGCCGTCAGCTCCGCGTGACGCTTCGCCGCGGCCGGATCGCGTGAGGCCTGATAGAATTTCGCCGCCTGTCCAAACTGGCCAATGCGGTCCAAGTAGCGCGCCAGCAGCGCCTTCAACTCGATTACTCCCGGTCCCTCGACCGTCCTCGACTCCATGTAGCCACCGCCGCCCGAGACGCTCTCCTGGTCAAACATCGCCTGCACCGCCCCGGCCGCACGTTCCGGCATGTCTTCCATGAGTTCCTTCAACACTGGCACCGACACGGCTCGTTCGCCGCGCCCATATGCCCGACACGCCGCATCCCGCGCGAGGTCGGAGTTCTGCGCCGTGCCTTTCCCACGCAAGGCGCACCTCGCCACTTCGGCCTCGCCCGCGCCCGAGCCTTTGGCCGCCGCCCGCTGGTACTGCGCAAACGCCCGGCTGGGCCGTGCGCCCGGCGGATCGACCCGCTCGTAGAGTCGGCCCAGGAAAAGGAACGCCTCCGCCGGCGCCTCCGGCCGGTCGGTCACGCGCTCCAACACCCCGATCTTGTGCGACGGGTCCTTCGCGGCGCCGTGCTTGTCATAGAGGTCGAGCAGCATCGGCACGCCGTCGAACTCGCCGTCCGCCACCGCCGCCTCGAGCCATCGCTCCGCCTGCGCCGCGCGACCTTTGCTGTAGTCCTCCTTTGCCACCCAGGCCCGCGCCGCCTTGTCGCCCGCCGCCGCCGCCTCGGCGAGGTAGGGATACGCTTCGTCCGGTTGGTCCGGCCGCTGCCGCAGCAACGTGCGCCCCAGCGTCGCCCGAAACGGCTGCCGCGTCCGCACCTTCGCTTTCAGAATTGCCTGCATCTCCGCGGTGGCCGTGCCCCAGTCATTTCGCCGCTGCGCCTGCTGCGCCCGCCGCCACCGCGCAAGTGTCTCGCCATCCGGCTCCTCAAAATAGTCCAAGGCCGACGCCAGCGCCGACCACTCCGTCACCACGGGGTCGTCGGGCGCCGCCACCGCCGCCAGCAAGTCGACCTTCAGCATCAGTTGTGGCGTCACGTTGCTCGACCCCAGCCCCGCGATTTCCGCCCGCAGCGCCTGTTCATCCCGCTGCGCGATCTCCGCTTCATGCTCCCGGAACTCACGGTAAAGCGCCGGATTCTGCCGGCTGAACTCCGTCAGCGGCTCTTCATAGACTTCCCGCCGCAGCCGCTCGAACTCCGCCGGCGTCGGAAACTCCGGCGCCGACGCCGACGCCAGCGCCACCCTCGCCTCGTCCACCTTCCCCTTCGCCGTCAACTGCGCGACCGTCCGGCGCACCTGCGCAAAGCTCCTCGCCTCCGCCTCCCGGTCCACCTTCGCGAGCAGCGCCTCGAACCGCTTCGCCCGCTCCCGCGCCCAGGTCCGTCCCGGCTCCACCGTCTGGCCGTCGGCGTCGGCCCGCAAGCGCGCCGCCTTCGCCCGCACCGCCGCAAACTGGTCGCGGTAGACCTCCGCCGCGTCCTCGCGCATCGCCAGTTGCATGCGCACTTCCGCCCGCGCCGCATCCTGACTGCGCGCGCGCTGCCGCAGCCAAAGTCCCGTCGCCGCCAGCACCGCCACCGCCACCGTCGCAATGCCCACCTCCCGCATGCCAAAGCCAAACACCGTCCGACGCGCGACTGTCGGCGCGACGCGCCGTCCAGTCGCCGCCGGACCGGGACTACCCGGCGACGGAGGCAATCGATCTGGAGGAAATTCCATTTGGGCCCGACCTCGTCCTCATCGGCACAAAGCGCCCCCTCGTTAACGCTCATGCACCTGCCCGGCAAAAACCTCCAAAAACCAGGTTTCGCTCCACCGGAAAACCTGTTAGCTGCGTCCCTTCACCGCCGCGTCATGCCCATCCGACTCTTCGAATCCCAGTCCCGCGAGGTCCGCCCGCTCCAGCCGTCGCACGCCGACGGCGTCTTCCGTTTCTACAACTGCGGCCCCACGGTCTACGCTCCGGCCCACATCGGCAATTTTCGCACCTTCGTTGTGAACGACGTGATCCGCCGGCTCCTCGAACTCGAGTTTGGCGCCGACAAGGTGAAGCACGTCCGCAACCTCACCGACGTCGACGACAAGACCATCAAGCGGGCCCGCGACGAAAAACGCCCGCTCGCCGAGATCACCCAGCGGCTCACCGCCAAGTTCCACGCCGACTGCGCCGCGCTCAACTGCCTGCCCCCACACGTCGAGCCCACCGCCACCGGCCACATCGCCGAACAGGTCAACATGATCGACGTCCTCCTGCAGAAGGGGAACGCCTACCGCGCCGCCGATGGCTCCGTCTATTTCAAGGTCTCCTCCTTCCCCGGCTACGGCCGGCTGTCCCGCGTCAAGGAGCGCGAGCTCCAGCTCGGCAGCGCCCTCGCTGGCAAGTCCCAGGCGGCGGACGCCGATGAAAAGGAGGACGGCAGCGACTTCGCCCTTTGGAAGGCCTGGAAGCCGGACGACGGCGACGTGAAGTGGGACGGTCCCGCCGGCGCCGCCGCCGGTCGCCCCGGCTGGCACATCGAGTGCAGCGCGATGAGCAAGAAGCACCTCGGCGAGACCATCGACCTGCACACGGGCGGTGTCGACCTGCTGTTCCCACACCACGAGAACGAGATCGCCCAGAGCGAGTGCTGCAACGGCGTGACGTTCTCCCGGCACTGGTATCACAGCGAGCACCTGCTCGTGGACGGGAAGAAGATGAGCAAGTCCCTCGGCAACCTCTACACCCTCGACGACCTCGTCGCGAAGGGCGTGTCGCCGATGGCGCTGCGCTACGCCCTGCTCGCCGGCCATCCGCGCAAGCAGCTCAACTTCACGCTCGATTCGCTCCACGCCGCCGAGAAGGCCCTTGCCACCCTCCGCGCCTACCGCGCCACGCTGCCGGCGAGCGGCGGCGATCCCGCAACCTTCGCGCCGTTCTTCGCCGCCATGGAGGACGACCTGAACACGCCGGCCGCGCTCGGCGCCCTCTTCACCGTCGTCAACCGCGGCCCGGCCGGCGTCGACGCCGCCTCCTTCGATCGCGCGCTCTTCGCGCTCGGGCTCAACCTCGCCGCGCCCACCACGCCCAAGACCGAGGCGCCCGCCGAGGTAAAAGCCATCGCCGAACGCCGCTGGGCCGCCAAACAGGCCAAGGACTTCGCCACCGCCGACGCGCTCCGCAAGGAGATCGCCGCCACCGGTTGGACGATGCTCGATCGCAAGGACGGCTACTCGCTCGAAAAGGCCAAGGGCTGACCCGCGCCGCGGGCGTGCCCAGGGCCCTGCCTCCGCCCGCTAGTTCCGCGCCGTATCGAGCAGCAGGTCGAGCAGCGCCTCGTTCGTCCGCTCGTTGCGGCGGATGGCTTCGTGCACGTCCGCCCTCAGCAGCTCGACCGGGCTGGCCGCCAATTCGCCGCAAATATCCACGCCGCGAATCACGCGCTCCCGCACCAGTGCTCGCAGCAGCGGCCGTACCCCGTCCAGCGTCAGGCTGCCCTGGTCCCAGTTCGTCACCGCGACCGTTCGGTCAAACGCGTCCTTGTCGATGCTGAGATAGACGTCACCCGTTGGCACCAACGCCAGCAGTTGATCCGCCGTCGGCATCGCCTTGGCCGGAAACGCTGTCACGCGTCCGCGAAGCGCCGCCGGCAGGCGCGCCCCCGCCTCCTCCGGCACGCCAAGCAAGATCACCTGCTGTAGATTCGGGAGCGCGCGCACCGCATGCAGGATCCACGAGCCGCAGGAAACCAGTCCCGGGATCACACCTTCCGCACTGTCCGTATGGCGGTCGAAAACCACCAGCGTGAAGGGCCTCTCCAACCGCGATATGCAGGCCAGCGCCACGTAGTGATGGTCACCAGAACCGATCAGCGTGATGCCACCTGGCACCTCCGCCAACGCCCGACGGATCACACCAAACGCATCCACCGAGCAGTACAGGCTCGTCCCGCGCAACCGCCGGAGATCGACCGAGCGATGCTGGTACCGCGCCTGCAGCTCCGGCTGCTCCGCGTACACCGCGTCAAAACGGAGAAACCTCACCCGGCGATCGATCAGGCTCATGTGCGTGTCCTTTGCGTGACCGCCGATTCTAGCCCCGGTGTCAAAGCGCCGCACCCCGCCACGGCGCGCCCAACACCGCCGACTCGCCTCGTTCCTTCCTCCGGCGGTTTCCGAACCTGTAACCTTCCAACCTTGAACCTGGAACCGCAGCGCGCCGGCGCCGCGGCGCGCCGCCGGGTTGACACCCACGCGTTTTCCCGGCGCTCTACACGGTTCCGGCCCTGCAATCGTAGGCAGGCCACAATCACTACACATCATGGCTATGACTCCGCTTGAAGAAATTCGCCACTCGTGCTCCCACGTGCTGGCGACCGCGATTCTGCGCATCTTCCCCGATGCCAAGCTCGATATCGGCCCCCCGACGGACACCGGGTTCTATTACGATATCGATCTCGATCACAAACTCACCGCCGAGGACCTCACGAAGCTCGAGGCGGAGATGAAGAAGGTGATCGATGAGAACCAGCCGTTCCGCCGGACCGAGGTTTCGCGCGAGGAAGCAACGGAGATCATCAAGCGCATCGGCCAGGAGCGCTACAAGCTGGGCCGCCTGTCCGACATTCCGGAGGGCGAGAAGATCTCGTTCTACCAGAACGGCGACTTCATCGACCTCTGCGCCGGCACGCACGTCCGGTACACGAAGCAGATCAAGGCCTTCAAGCTGCTCTCCATTGCCGGCGCGTACCATCGCGGCGACGAGAAGAACAAGCAGCTCCAGCGCATCTACGGCACCGCCTTCGCCTCCAAGGACGAACTCGCCAACTACCTCACCCAGCAGGAACAGGCCAAGCTCCGCGACCACCGCAAACTCGGCCGCGAGCTGAAGCTCTTCCACATCGATGAGGACGTTGGCCAGGGCTTGATCCTCTGGACGCCCAACGGGGCCATCATCCGCCAGGAGCTGCAGACGTTCATCAGCGAGGAACTGCGCAAGCAGGGCTACTCGCAGGTGTTCACGCCGCACATCGGCAAGCTCGAGCTCTACAAGACCTCCGGCCACTTCCCGTACTACAAGGACTCTCAGTTCTCCCCGATCTTCGAGAACGACTCCCTGGCCAAGGCGCTGGGTGAAAACTGCTCCTGCGCCGAGGCGTTCGCCCGGCTCGACGCGGTCTCGAACAATCTCCGCGAACAGGTCAACAACCGCACCGGCCGCGAGGTGATCACCCCCGATCGCGTGCGGCCCGACGAGCAACTCCTCAACGGCTTCCTCCTGAAGCCGATGAACTGCCCGCACCACATCAAGATCTTCGCCTCGCAGCCGCACTCGTACCGCGACCTGCCGGTCCGCCTCGCGGAATTCGGCACCGTCTACCGGTGGGAGCAGAGCGGCGAGCTCAACGGCATGACGCGCGTCCGCGGCTTCACCCAGGACGACGCCCATCTGTTCTGCACCGAGGAACAGGTCGCCCAGGAGGTCCTCGGCTGCCTTTCCCTCGTGAAGATCGTGCTCAGCACGCTCGGCATGCAGGACTACCGCGTGCGCGTCGGCCTGCGGGATCCGGATTCCACGAAGTACACCGGCAACAAGGAGAACTGGGACAAAGCCGAAAACGCCTGCCGCGAGGCGGCGAAGACTCTCGGCGTGCCCTTCACTGAGGAGCCCGGCGAGGCCGCGTTCTACGGCCCGAAGATCGACTTCGTGGTCAAGGACGTCATCGGCCGCGAATGGCAGCTCGGCACCGTGCAGGTCGACTACAACCTGCCCATCCGGTTCGACCTGTCCTACATCGGCGCCGACAACCAGCCGCACCGCCCGGTCATGATCCACCGCGCGCCGTTCGGCTCCATGGAGCGCTTCTGCGGCGTGCTCATCGAGCACTTCGCCGGCGACTTCCCGGTCTGGCTCGCCCCCGAGCAGATTCGCCTGGTGCCGATCAGCGACAAGACGATGGACTACGCCCGCGGCCTCCTCAACCGGCTCCGCGCCGAAGGGCTCCGCGCCACGCTCGACGAGCACAGCGACAAGCTGGGCGCCAAGATCCGTCGCGCCGAGATCGACAAGGTCCCGTACACGATCGTCATCGGCCAGAAGGAGGCCGAGGCCAACAGCGTGTCCGTCCGCTCCCGCGCCCGCGGCGACGAGGGTGTGATGACCGCCGACGCCTACGTGGCCAAGGTCAAGGCCGAGGCCCAATCCCGTTCCCTGCCCGAAAAGAAAAAGGCATAAAGACCGGTCCGCAGCTACCACCTCTCACGGCCGCCGGATGCTCTCCGGCGGCCGTTTTCTTTGGGTCGAAAGCGCGTGCCGAATCCCCGACGAAAACCGTCCCGGACAGCGCCACGTCCGCGCCGGAAATTTACCGCGCCGCCGCGAGGCCGAGATCGTACACCGCAAACCCGAGCAGGCGCGCATCGGCTCGCGCCCCTTCCGTCACAGGCGCGGCCTCCGACGCCAGCTCCAACCGCAGCGTGCGTGTCGCCTGCACCGGCACCGTCACCGGGATCGCCTCGGTTCCCACCTCCCCGGCCCAGCGTTCCAGGCCGTTCACCCGCAGCGTAACCCGCCGCGGACTCAACGCGCGCAGTCGCAGCGTCAGCGTCGCCGCCGTCGGCGCGCCCGCCGTCGTCCGCATCGCGATCTCCCCGCCGCCCGCGGTCCACGTCCAGAAATGCCGCCCCGCCTCCTCGCGGCCGTACCAGCCGGAGCGCAGCTCCGCCACGTAGCCGAGGCCGCCCGCGCGGCCCGCCGTAAATTCGTTCGCGTGCCGAGGGACATGGACGAATGCCAGCACGCCGCTCAGCACCGTGAGGTTTGTGAGCACCACCCAATGCCAGCCGCTGCGCCGCCGTACGATCAGGACCGCCACCGCCAGCGACAGCGGCAGCAACACGCGCGTCGCCGCGCCCGGATTTCCCTCCCACACCGCGGTGCCAAAGCACGCCATCATCGCCAGGCCGCCCAACGCGCTTCGCCACCAGCGATCCTCCAGATCGCGATGCCGCAAGACATACGCCGCCTGGCTCAGGAGCGCGACGAACGAGATCGCGGTGCCGAACCGCAGCAGCCACCAGGGCTCCCGCGGATCGAGCCCGGTCACCACCTCTTTGAGTTTCCCAAACAGGCCGACCAGCGGCGCCGAAAAGTTGCCCCAGCCTTCGCCGGCATTGCCCACCGTGAGGGTCACGTACACGAGCCACACGGAGAGCGGCGCGCAAACGACCACCCCGGCGAACAGCAACTCGCGCCACCGTCGCGCCCGCACCGCCGCGGGCGGCACAAACGCGAGCGCGGTCGCGAGAATGCTCTCCCGCGCCAGCCCCGCCACGCCGAGCACCGCCGCGCCCCAGCGCCAACGTCCGCGCTCCGCCGCCGTCAAAGCCCAGGCGAAGAGCAGGGTCGCAAACGCATCCGTCAGCGCCAGTCGCACCGAGTGCAACACTCCCGCCGAGCAAAGAAAACCCGCCCATACCGCGAAGCTGCGCGCATCGTCCACGCGCAACAGCCGCCAGCCCACCAGCGCGAGCGCCAGCCACACCGCGATGTTCAGCGCGGCATAGGTGGGCGCGATCGCCGCCGGACGTCCTCCCGCCACGGTCCACGCCACAAAACTCGTGAGAATCCGCCGCGCTCGATACGGCAGATTCTGGATCGCCTGGGGCAATTCCCGATCGCGCAGCGAAGGATCAACCGCGATCTGCGCGTATGTCGCTCCATCGTAGCCATTGCTTCCCGCATAGACGAAAACGGCCCCCGATTTCACCGCCGACACCGCGACGCGCTCATCGCTTTCATCCATCTGAATGAACCGCGTGAATCCATAATACGGGTGCCAGAAGCGGCTCACCATGCCGAGAAACAGCACGGCGAGCGCCACACCCGCCCCGCGCAAAACCATCCGGCGAGAGAACATACTCAAGCCCCCCAAGCTCTCCGTTCGCCCCTCCCCCACTCAAGGCAATTTCAACGGTTTCCACCTCTCTTTCTCTTACTCATCCTCTTTCTCTTTCTCCTCAGAGCGGGATTGAGGGATTTCAGACCTTCAGCATCTTCCCTTTCAGCCCTTAAGCCTTTTCGCCCTTTAGCCCTTTCCCCATGCACTCCCGTGTTCTCCTCGCCGTGGTTCTCGGATTCAGCCTCCTGTTCACCGCGTGCGCCAAATCCGAAAAGCGCGGCAAGCTCGTGGCCGAGCCTTCGGTCGTCGCGGTCATCGAAACCGACAAAGGCGCGATCCACATCAACCTGCTCCCCACCGTCGCGCCCAAGACCGTGGAGAACTTCCGCCTGCTGTCCGAACGCGGCTTCTACGACGGGCTGACGTTCCACCGCATCGTGAAGGACTTCATGATCCAGGGCGGCGATCCGCTCGGCACCGGCTTCGGCGGCGAGAGCGCCTGGGGCGGCACGTTCGCCGACGAGATCGATCGCAAGTCTCCCCTCTACCGCACGGGCTACAAACGCGGCTCCGTCGCAATGGCCAACACCGGCCCCAACACCAACGCCTGCCAGTTCTTCATCGTGCAGCGGGATTACCCGCTGCCCGCCGACTACACCATCTTCGGCCAGGTCAGCCGCGGCATGGAAGTCGTCGACGCGCTGATGGACACGCCCACCGAGCGCGGCGTCGACGGTCGCATGACCAAACCCAAGACCCCTCTCGTCATCCGCAAGATCCGCGTCGAATCCGCCCCGACCCCGCCCCCTCGCTGACCGGTCTTTCTCTTGCTCTTCCTCTTTCTCTTACTCGCAAGGGATTGAGGGATTGAGGGATTGAGGGATTGAGGGATTGAGGGATTGAGGGATTGAGGGCCGTCCCCGGATATCGCAGCCGCCCTCCCATCGTTCTCGTTCTCGTTCCGCCGCCGCCCCCCACCGCCCTCCCCACCTCGGTCTCGCCGCCCGCCCTCTCGCCGTTGGCACGCTTGCCGCTCCCCGTTCCCGGGCCACTTCCCGGACTTCCTCTCCGCCCCGCTCGGTCGGCCGCCCTCGCCGTCCATACAATTTTGTAACCACCCCGCCCCGCTTGGTGTATGACCCCAGCACCTCGCCACCCGCCGCCACCTTGAACGCCCTTACCTCCCCTCCGCGCACCGCCCCGCCTCACCGTATCGATCCGCAACGCCCCATCATCGAGGTGCAGGGGCTCACCAAGCTTTTCGGCGCCCAGCGCGCGCTCGCCGACGTCAACCTCTCCGTGCCCGCCGGCAACATCGGCCTCCTCGGCCCCAATGGCGCCGGCAAGAGCACGCTCATCAAGTGTCTCCTGAATCTGGAGACGCCCACGTCCGGCACCGCCAAGGTCCTGGGCGTCGATATCCGCGCCAGCAATCGCGCCTCCCGCGAGCGCGTCGGCTACAGCCCGGAGCAGGATTGCCAGATCCCCGGCATGGCCGGCTGCGAGTACGTCACCTACTGTGGCCAGCTCTCCGGCATGCCCTTCCGCGTCGCCCGCCAGCGCACGCACGAGATTCTCGACCTCGTCGGCATGGGCCAGGAGCGCTACCGCCCGGTCGACACCTACTCCACGGGCATGAAGCAGCGCATCAAGCTCGCCCAGGCCCTGGTCCACGACCCCGACATCGTCTTCCTCGACGAGCCGACCAACGGCCTCGATCCGTCCGGCCGCGAACACATCCTCACGCTCATCGGCTCCCTGTGGCGCGAGCTCGGCGTCAGCGTCATCATGTCCTCCCACCTGCTCCACGACATCGAGCGGGTCTGCGACCGCGTCATCATCATCGGCCACGGGCGCGTCCTCGAACACGACACCATCGCCGCCCTCAAGAGTCGCCACCGGCGCATCGTCGAGGTCGCCCCCGCCAGCGAGCGCGACCGCTTCATCACCGCCCTCACCGCCGCCGGCCACCAGGTGACCGCCCTCTCCAACGGCCGCCTCCGCCTCCAGTCCGACTCCGACTCGATCGAGTGGCTGCTCGACCTCATGCGCCAGCAGGGCCTGCCGCCCGCCGAAATCGTCGCCAATCCCGACGCCCTCCACGAACTCTTCATCGCCGCCATCTCCGCCGACCATGGACGCAACCCTTGACCTCAGTCGCTGGCGCGAGACGCCGCGCGGCGTGGGCTATCGCCGCTGGAGCATTCTCCGGAGCGGCCTCGACCTGCTTCTGCGCAATCGTTTCTACCGGATCCTGCTCGGCGCCGCCTGGAGCTCCGGGCTCATGATTGCGGTGCTCGGATTCACGTTCAGCCAGGCCATTTCCAGCGGTGGCGTGCTCGAGAGCCTCGCCACCCGGCTCGGGCCACGCTTCGAAGCCATCGTCACCGCGCTCAGCGGCTTCGTTGCCCTCTACCCCGACATCTGCATCGGCGGCATCTTCGGCCTGATCTTCTGGGTGCATTCCTTTGTCGGCCTGTTCCTGGCGCTGCTCGCCCTCACCGGCATGATCCCGCGGCTCATCACCCACGACCGCGCCAGCAACGCGCTCGTCATCTACCTCGCCCGCCCGCTCACCACGACCGACTACCTGCTCGGCAAACTCGGGATGATCGTGGGCATGATCCTCCTCGTTTGGACCGGTCCCCTGCTCTTCGGGTGGCTCGTCAGCATGCTGTTCGCGACCAACACCGACTTCATCTGGTACTCGCTCGAGCCGCTGGGTCGCGCCCTGCTCTTCAACGGCATCAGCCTTGTCGCACTCGCCGCCATCGCGCTCGGGGTCTCCGCCCTCGGCAAGACGTCGCGCATGACCACGGGGGTGTGGATCGCGCTCTGGTTCGTCGCCAGTGCCCTCGCTGCGCCGCCGGGAGCGCCCGCGTGGCTCAAGCGCGCCAGCTTCACCCACGATCTCAAGCAGGTCCGGCAGGAGGTCCTGCGGATCGACACCGCGCTCACCCGCGCCGGCGCCGAGTTGCCGCTCCTTGACCGCCACTTTGCCGCCAACCTCAGCGCCGCCGGCCGCAGGGCCGCCGCCGAGGACGTCGGGGGCGCGCTCGCCGGCCTCGGCGTGTTCGTCGTCCTCTCCTCCTTCGTCTTCTTCCGCCGGCTCAAGCCCGAGGGCGACCGGTAACCGCCTGCCCCACCGTCCCCGTGACCACTCCTTCGTCCGTGCTCTCCCCCGCTCCCGCCGCCCCCGCGATCATTGAGGCCGAGAACCTCAGCCGGTTCTACGGCATGGTCCTCGGGCTGAACAACGTCAGCTTCCGTATCCAGCCCGGCCTGACGGGCATCGTCGGGCCCAATGGCGCCGGCAAGACCACGCTGTTCCGCCTGCTCCTCGGCCAGATCCGCCCCAGCTCGGGCTCGCTCCGCGTCTTCGGCGCCGCGCCGTGGAACAACCCCGCCGTGCAGTCGCGCATCGCATACTGCCCCGAAGGCGAACACGTCCCCGCCGGCCTGCGCCCGCTCGAGTGGCTCACCGGGCTCGGCATGATCTCGGGCCTCTCCGCCGCCGAGGCCGACGCCCGCGCGCGCCGCGCCCTCACCCGCGTGAAGCTCGGCGAGGAACACTGGCGCAAGCGCGTCACTGCCTATTCGAAGGGCATGAAGCAGCGCGTGAAGCTCGCCCAGTGCCTGCTCCATGATCCCGGCCTCGTCATCCTCGATGAGCCCATGAACGGGCTCGACCCGATGGGCCGCGAGGACGTCGCCGTCATCCTGCGCCAGCTCGCCCTCGAGGGCACCAGCGTCCTCATCTCCAGCCATATTCTCCACGACCTTGAGGCGCTCTGCGCCGACTTCCTCCTGCTCCGCTGGGGTCGCATCCCGCGCTCGCTCAACGAGGCCGCCTCCGCCGACGCCCGCGGCCGCTGGCCGGAATCGACCACCTTCCGCTGCGCCGATCCCGACCAGCTCGCCCGCTTTCTCTTCGCCAAGGAGCTCGTCCGCGGCTGCGACATCGTCGCCGAGAAGCAGACCCTCCACGTCCGCTGGCGCGACCCGCGGCAGTTCTACGGCGACTTTCACCAACTGCTGCTCGAGAGCGGCGTCGCCATCTACGAGGTCCAGGCCACAACCACGTTTCTCGAGAAAGCCATCGAACCCGCCGCCCACCCATGAGCGCCCCTGTCTCCATCTCCCCCCCCGCGACTGCGCCCGTCCCGTCGTTGGGCCGCGCTTTTCTCGGCGTCTGCCGGCTCACCGTTCCGCGGTTCTTCACCCCAACGCACCTCCTCGCCCTCGTCGGCGCGCTGGTGCTGGTTGGCTTCATCGCCTACGCGATGCTGGGCTCCAACGGCGGCGCACACGACTACGTCGGCTGGCTCGTCCAGGTGTACTTCACGTTCCTCGTGCCCGTCGTGGCATTCCTCACCGGCGGCGGCGTTATCCGCGACGAGATGAAGCCGGGGACGGTCGACTACGTGCTCACCCGCCCGGTACCGCGCCCGGCCTTCGTCGGCTTCAAGTACGTGGCCCACGTCCTGGGTACCCAGATCCAGTTTCTGCTCGCGCTCGGCGTCCTGTTTGCCGTCGGCACCTGGCGCCACGCCGAAGGCCTCACCGCCGCCCTGCCGCTGCTGCTCCTCGCCCAGGTGCTCGTCGTCTTCGCCTTCACCGCCTTCGGCTTCCTCTGCGGCGCGATCGTCGGGCGCTTCGTTGTCATCGGCGTCATCTACGGCGCCATCGTCGAGATCGGCGTCGGCCACATCCCCACGCAGATCAACCGGCTCTCCATGACGCAACAGGTGAAGTCCATGCTCCAGCCGGTCATCCCGACCGCCGAAGCCGCCAACATCGCGAGCGCCGCCAGCCCCCTGCTTACGACCGCCGCCCTCCTCGGATTTGCGCTCGTGACCCTCGCCGCCGCCGCCACGCTCTTTCACCTGCGCGAACTCAGCCGCGCGAATGAATCCTGAGCTTTTGTAACCCGCCCCCGGAATCCTGTGTATCACCGAGCAGACACCGCTCACTCATGAACAAGTTCACTTCACTCCTGCTCCTTTCCGCGCTCGCCACCGCGCCCGCCCTGCCCGGGGTCGCTGCCGTCAACCCCGCCATCATTCCCGCCGACGCCCGCTGGACCATCTACGCCGACCTGAACGCCCTTCGCGCCAGCAAGCTGGGCAAGGAACTCGTCACCGTCGCCGAACAGGCCCAGAAGGACGCCAAGATCGGCATCGATATCGCCAAGGTCATGGCGACCGTCGGCAGCGTCACCGCCTACGGCTCCAACTTCAGTCAGGACCCGAAGGCCCTCGACGGCACCCTCGTCCTCCAAGGTTCGGCCGACCTCCGCAAGATCGCCGAAAGCCTGCTGCTCCAGGCCACCATCGCCTCGCCCGACGTTGCGGCCGAAATCACCGACCTGCCTTTCCCGGCCTACAGCCTCAAGGCCCCGCCGCCGAAGGCGCCCGCCGCTCCCGCGAACGGCACTCCCGCCAACGGCGCTCCTGCCGCTGCGCCCAAGGTTCCCGCCGCCGAACCTCTCGGCGTGATCGTCGCGTTCCCGCCCGAGAACGTCGTCCTCGTCTCCAAGTCCCGCGCCCAGCTGCTCAAGGCACGCGAAGCGTTCCGCGGCTCCATCCCCACGATTGCCAAATCGTCCGACGCCCCGCTCAAGGAACTGCTCAAGGCTTCGGGTGACGCCTGCATCGTCGCCGCCAGCCTCGTCCCAACCGATATCGCCCTGCCGGAGAACCAGCCGCAGGCCCGCATCCTCAAGATGGCGAACTCGGGCGCGATCTCCCTCGGCGAACGCGGCGCCAACACCTTTGCCCACGCCACGCTCTACGCGTCCTCCGACGCCATGGCCGACAAGCTCATGAAGATTCTCGAGGGCATGACCGCCATGCTGTCGCTCGCCGAGACCAGCGACGCCAAGCTCTCCGAGTTCATCAACTCGGTGAAGGTCGAACGCGACTCGCGCTTCGTCACCCTCGACCTCAGCTACTCGAGCGACCGCCTGCTCGAGATGATCAAGAGCCTCTCGCAGAAGTCTGCGGCCCCCGAGCCGCGCAAGCCGTCCGGCAACCCGCTCGTCGTCGGCCTGCTCGTCGCCGAATGGAAGGCCGAGGCTTCCCCCGCCGCCGCCCAACCCGCGACTGCCGCCAACACCGCCCCCGACGCCAAGCCCGCGCCGCTGGCGACCACCACCGCGACCCGCACGCTCGAGAAGGTCACCCTCAAGAACGGCACCCGCATCACCCTCGCCCGCAACAGCCACGGCGACCGCCGCATCCGCTTCGAACGCGTCGAGATCGTCGCCACCGAGGGCGGCGCGCCGCTCCTGTTCCGCTCCGAGTTGATGCGCCGCGGCGGGCCCAATGAGAGCCACCAGATCTTGAGCTTCCCCGGCGTCGACGGGACCTACACGCTCAAGGTCACCTACGTGAACGACCCGACCGGCAAGGCCTCCTACGCCGTCAGCGTCCTCCACCCCGCCGCGCCCAAGCCCGAACCCTCTGCCGACGCCGCCCCGGCCACCCCGGCGACCGAGCCGAAATCCTGATCCGTGGCCTTCCACCCCGGCGCCGGTTCACTCCCGGCGCCGGTTTCCGTTATCTTGTCCACGCCTCCCGTCACTTCCTCCGACACCGCGCTCGCGCCGTCCGCGCGCCTGCCGGATCCCGCGACACCCGACCTCGCGGCCGAAGCCGCCCTGATCCGCGCCGCCGCCGGCGGTGACTCGCGCAGCTTCGGCGAGCTCGTCCGTACCCACCAGCGCCGCGTCTACAACTTTCTCCACCAGATGACGCGGCACCGCCAGGACGCCGAAGACCTCACGCAGCAAACGTTCATCAAGGCCTACCACAACCTCGGCCGTTTCGATCCGCAGCGCCCCCTCATCAACTGGCTGCTCACGATCGCCCGCCACTCCGCCATCAACCACTTTCGGGACACCAAGCGATGGAGCGAAATTCCAGAGGACACCGCCGGCGGCGGCCTGTCGCCCGCCCGCGCCGCCGAGGTCAGCGACCGCACCGCCAACCTCTGGGATCGCGCCCGCGCCGTCCTCTCCGCCCGCGAATTCGAGATCATGTGGCTCCGCTTCGGCGAAGAGCTGTCGACCGAGGAAACCGCGCGCGTCGTCGGTTTGACCCAAACTCACGTCAAGGTACTGGTGTTCCGAGCGCGCCGAACGCTCATGAAAGGAGAAGCATGAACCGCCCACCATCCCCCCGTCTTTCCTGCCGCCTCGTTCGTGCCTGGGTCTCCGTGTCGAGCGAGGCGCCTCCGCGCCACGGCACCGCCGCCCGCCACATCGAGCACTGCGCCGCCTGCCAGGCCCATTTCGCCCGAGCCGATGCCTTTACCGCGGCCCTGCGCCGCGACGCGTCCGCCCATCTGGCCGACGTCCCCGCCGGGCTCGACACCCGCATCATGCAGGCGGTCACCACCTCGGCCGTCCCCGCGCCCGCCCGCCGCAAGGTGCGTCACCTCCCGGGCCTCCTGGCCGGTGCCGCCGCGGGTTTCGTGGCCGTCATCGCCTTCATCCAGACCGTCGATCGTCCGGGGCCAATGGACCACGAGTTTACGGCTATGTCACCGGGCGGCGGCGCGGCCACCGCCGGCACCGGCAGCGCCTCCGGCGCGCTCAATCTCGAGTCGCTCACCGAACTCGCTGGCCCCGTGAAGTCAGCCCTGGCCACCGATCCGCTCCAGACCGAGGTCCAGTCGGTGTACGCCGACGCCCGCAAGGCGGTGCACTTCCTCGCGTTGAACTTCCTGCCGTCCGAGACCGCCTCCCAGCCACGCAACGGCTCCCGTCCCGACGCCTGAGCTGCACTGCAGCCCTCCCGGCGACGCTTGGCCGACTCCCGCGCCTCAAGGCCGCCTTGGGCGGCCATCCCCCGGCTTCAGTGCTTGGCTTTCGTAGCCATCACGTTTCGACGTTCCTCCCTTCGCGCCCCGGCCCCAATGGCGGCGGGCGGCCCTTTTCCTTCGCGTTCCGCCGCCGGCGTATCGCCGTGCCCGGAACGCTCGCTTCAGCGGCGCGGCTTCTTTGCCTTGGCGCCAGCACCACTTGCCTCGTTCGGCGAGGCCTCGGTGTGCTCGAGCATCGTGAAAAAGGCGGACAGCGAAACGCCGATACCGCCTACGATGCGCGAGATGCTGGAGAGTGACAGGTTGCGAGCGCCGCGCTCAACATCGGCCAAGTAGGTGCGATGCATGTCGGCACGCCAGGCCAGTTCCTCCTGTGAGAGGTCCAGACGTTGGCGGTACCGGCGAATGGTCGCTCCGAAGAGGCGCTTGAGCTCAGTCTCGTTGGTTTTGGATGGGGACTTTTTGGGCACGGGAAGGGCGCTATCCTAGCAGTGGGAACAATAGCCGATAAGTGACATGCACTTCCGCAAATCGCCAGGTACTCCGGGTCGATTTGCTGCCGCTGAGACCACCCTCCCCCGCCTTGGTTCGCGGCCGGCGGCGGATTTGCCGGTTCTCTGGGACGCGTCACCGCCAGAGCCGGGTCCCGGTGGCCCCGGCCCGCCGCCAAATCACGTCTTGCTAAGGCCCGGAGCCGCCTCTGTGCTCTCGCTTTCTTTGCCGCGACATGACCTCCGCTGAGATCCGCCAGTCGTTCCTCGATTTCTTCCAGAAGCATGGCCACACGATCGTGAAATCGTCGCCGTTGCTGCCGGAGTCTCCCGGCCTGCTGTTCACCAACGCAGGCATGAACCAGTTCGTGCCCATCTTTCTGGGCGAACGCAGCCCGGACGTGTCGCGCTGGGGTGACCGCGTGCTCGCGCCCGCCAAGGACACGCGCGCGTCTGACACGCAGAAATGCATCCGCGCTGGCGGCAAGCACAACGACCTGGAGGACGTCGGCTTCGACACCTACCACCACACGATGTTTGAGATGCTGGGGAACTGGTCCTTCGGCGATTACTTCAAACGCGAATCCCTCGAGTGGGGCTGGGAGCTGATCACCAAGGTTTGGGGCATCCCGGCCAAGCGGCTGTTTGCCACGGTGTACTCGCCCAACAAGGACAAGGGAGACCCGTCCGACTTCGACCAGGAGGCTTACGACATCTGGGCCGGCATCTTCACCCGCGCCGGCCTCGATCCCAAGGTCCACATCGTCTACGGCAACAAGAAGGATAATTTCTGGATGATGGGTGACACCGGCCCCTGCGGCCCGTGCTCCGAGATCCATTTCAACCTGCTGCCCTCCGACGACGAGGCGGCGGGCCGCAAGCTGGTCAACGCCGGCTCTCCGCGTTGCATCGAGATCTGGAATCACGTCTTCATCCAGTTCAACGCCAACGCCGACGGCTCCTTCTCCCCCCTCGCCGCCAAGCACGTCGACACAGGCATGGGCTTCGAGCGCGTCGCCGGCATCTACGCCACCACCGGCGGCTTCAAAAACTTCTCGGCGGATCCGTCGAACTACAACGCCGACGTCTTCGCGCCACTCTTCCGCCAGGTCGCCCAGCTCTCGGGCAAGACCTACCAGGGCACGGTCCCGACCAAGCGCGAGGGTCTCTCCGAACAGGAGAACATCGACGTCGCGTTCCGCGTCCTCGCCGACCACGCCCGCTGCGTTTCCTGCGCCATCGCCGACGGCATCCTGCCGGGTAACGAGGGTCGCAACTACGTCATCCGCCGCATCCTCCGCCGCGGCATTCTCTACGGCAAGAAGCTCGGCCTCCGCACCGGTTTCTTCGAACAGCTCGTGGCTCCGGTCGTTGAGTCACTGGGCCGTGTCTTCCCCGAGCTCCAGCAGCAGCAGGACATCGTCCGCCGCGTGATTCGCAGCGAGGAGGACAGCTTCGGCCACACCCTCGACCGTGGGCTCGCCATCTTCAACAAGGCTGCCGCCACCGGCGCCATCACCGGCGCCGCCGCATTCGAGCTCTACGACACCTACGGCTTCCCCCTGGACATGACACAGCTCCTCGCCACCGAGCGCGGGCTGACGGTCGACACCGAGGGCTTCGAGGCCGCCATGGAAAAGCAGCGTGAGCGCGCCCGCGCCGCGCAGAAGAAGGAAGTCATCGTCGCCGCCACCGAAGGCGACGCCTCCGCCTCCTACGAAGCCACCGTCTTCACCGGCTATCTCATCGACACCGACAACGCCGTCGAGGCCGTCGTCACCGATGTCGTGCCGAGCGGCGACGACACGTTCCTCGTGTTCGACCGCACCCCTTTCTACGCCGAAATGGGCGGCCAGGCGGGAGACACCGGCACCGCCGTCGTCGCCGGCCAGACCATCGCCATCGTCGATTGCGTGAAGGACAAGGCCGGCCGCCACCTGCACAAGGTCGACGCCGCCGCCAAGGCCCAGCTCGCAGGCGCCACCCTCCGCGGCGCCAAGGCCCGGCTCAGCATCGATCTCGCCCGCCGCCGCGCCATCTCCCGCCACCACTCGGCCGCCCACCTCATTCACTGGGCGCTGCGCAAGACCCTCGGCACCCACGTCCGCCAGGCCGGCACGTCCAAGACGCCCGAGCGCATGCGCTTCGACTTCTCCCATTTCGAGGCCCTCACGCCCGATCAACTCCACCAGATCGAGCGGATGGTAAATGAGAAGGTCATCGATAACGCCAAGGTCCAGTGCTACGAGACCGAGTTCGACAAGAAGCCGGCCGACACCCTCGCATTCTTCGGTGACAAATACGGCCGCATCGTCCGCGTCGTCGACATGGGCGGCTACAGCCGCGAGCTCTGCGGCGGCACGCACGTTTCCACCACCGGCGAAATCGGTCTCATCAAGATCGTCGCCGAAATGGCCATCGCCGCCGGCACCCGCCGCATCGAGGCCGTCGCCGGCACCGCCGCCTACGACTTCATCGCCCAGCGCGAAGCCGCCCTCGCCGCGGTCAACGCCCGCCTCAACGCCGGCCCGCAGGACGTCATGCAGAAGCTCGAGTCCGTGCTCGCGCACACCAAGGAGCTCGAGAAGCAGCTGAAGGCGTTCCAGCAGAAGGCCGCCGCCGGTCTCGCGGACGATCTCGCCGGCAAGGCCGTCGAGAAGGACGGCCTCAAGTTCGTCTCCGCCGTCGTCAGCGTCGAGAACCCCGAAGCCCTGCGTTCCCTCGGCGCCCAGGTGCTCGGCAAGCTCGGCGAGGGCGTGGTCAAGCTCGGCGCCGACTTTGGCGAAAAGGCCAGCGTCGCCGCCTTCTGCTCCCCCGCCGCGATCAAGTCCGGTCACCAGGCCGGCAAGATCATCCAGGAGCTTTGCGTAAAGCTCGGCGGCAAGGGCGGCGGCAAGCCCGACTTCGCCATGGGCGGCGGCAAGGACGTCGCCAAGCTGGCAGAGGTGCTGAAGTAACCGAGGCCGACGCTGGTTCTCGTTCTCGTTCTCGTTCTCGTTCTCGGCCGGCTGTCGCCGGCCTCCGTCTTCTGCTGCGCGCACCTACCGCGCAGCAGCACGAGTTCCTCGTTCGCTCACGTCGGCCGCAGGCGCGTCGTCTCACCGCACGAGGCCCGCGAGTTCCGCCGATCGCGCCCTTTCGAGAGAAAGAGTAAGAGTAAGACCGCCCCCCACACCGCGTCCCCCTCCGCCCCCACTTTCACTCTCACTTTCACTTTCACTTCGTCACGAGTGGCACAAACCGCACGCCGAACAGCGGTCGCTCCGTCACCCGCCCGTCGCAGTCCTTCGTCACTTTCACCAGCGTCTGATCGTCGGGATTCACGCCCACCGGAATCACCATCCTGCCGCCCGCTGCCAGCTGTGTCACAAGCGCCGGCGGGATCGTCGTCGGCGCCGCCGTCACGATGATCGCCTCGAAGGGCGCCGCCTCCGGCCAGCCCGCCGCGCCATCGCCCACGCGGTAGTGGATATTTCCATACCCCAGCCGGCGCAGCCGCACGCGCGCCGCGAGCGCCAGCTCCGGGATTCGCTCGATCGTGAACACCTCCGCCGCCAGCTCCGCCAGGATCGCCGTCTGGTAACCCGACCCCGTCCCCACCTCCAGCACCCGACTCTCCCGCCGCAGCTCGAGCTCACGCGTCATCTCCGCCACCAGCGTCGGCTGCGACGCCGTCTGCGCGTGTCCGATCGGCAGCGGCCGGTCCTCCCGCGCATGCCCCCGCTGCGCTTCCGGCAGGAACTCCTCGCGCCGCACCGCGCGCGCCGCCCGGGCCACGACATCTCTGGGCATCCAGCCAAACATGGCCCGGGAACCTACGCCCAAACGTTGTTTTTTGCGCCCGCAAAACCAACGTCCGTGCGGCCCTGGCCCGCCCATTGTGGTCGTCCGTCCGAGGTTCAAACCCGCAACGTGCGCACCTGGAACCTGTAACTTTGCCACCTTCCACCGCCTTCGCCTGCCGCCCACCCCAAGTTTTCGCGCTCTTCCGCGCCGTTCGCGGTTCTCCCCCGTCAGTGGTTCCCGTTCCCCCGTGGCTTCGAAACCTGCCACCTGCAACTCCCTCACCTGTAGCTCCGCCCCCTCTCGCGATTCTCCGTCCTTCCATCCCATTCGTGTTCATTCGTGTGCATTCGTAGTTACCCACCCCAATCCGTCCCGTTCTCCCGTCGCCACCCCACCTTCGGAATCCGCTGCCGCGGTTGCAAAACCCCTCCGACCGCCAACAATTCCGGCCATCATGGACGCCGACCTGCGCCCCATCATCGAAGATATTGCTGACCAAGCCGACGACTTCCTCGCCGAGGTGAGCGACCGCGCCCAGGCCCGCGCCGGCATCTCCGAGGTCATCACGATGGACTACCCGGACTTGTCGCCCGATGACCGCACCGAGGTAATCGCCGGCGTCATGAAGGTCCTCGAGGAGGAGGACTTCTTCGGCACCGAGTTCGTCGGCGACCCCTTCGAGAGCGACGACGACGACGAGAACTGACCGCAGCCATTTTGGCTGCCAGCCTGCCGGTTTCCACCGCCAGCTTGGCAGACGACTTGCCCCGCCGTGTCCGCTCGCGCAGCGTTTCCCGCTTCCATGTCCACGCTCAACGCTCCGCCCTCGCTCATCGCGCTGCTCGCGTTCAACGGCAGCAACCAACTCGCCGTCCGGAAGCTCGGCGGCAAGATGGGCCTGGCGTTCACTGGGACCGACCTCGCCATGGCCACTGCCCGGCTCGAGTCGTCTTTCAAGGAGCACACCGCCCCCGCCGAGTACTTCCAGACCGACGCCGGTGGCCGCCGCTACCGCGTATTCTTTGCCCAGGTGAACGGGCAGGCCGCCGACTCCGAGGTCGTTTTCACCTCCATCGAGTCGCTCGAACAACACCCCGAGTGGTTGCCTCCTTCCCTCGCCGGTGTGCTCCGCGACCTCGATCCTCACCTCGTCGAGATCCCGTACCTCCACCTCGGCGAGAACGATTTCATCTACAAGTTCCGCCCCGCCCAGGAGCGCAACATCGCCATCTACGCCCAGGACGCCGCCGCCCACGCGCTCTACCAGTCGCGCCTCTGCGCCGCCATCAAGGAGCTCGCCCGCCAGCACGAGCGCTCCGCCGCCGCTCCCGTCACTCTCGATTTCGGCGCCGTCCAATACGTCATCCCCAGCCACTTCGGCTTCTGCCTCGGCGTGAAGAACGCCATCGAGCGCGCGTACGAGACCCTCGCCGAGAATCCGGGCCGCCGCGTGTTCATGCTCTCCGAGCTGATCCACAATCCCTTCGTCAACGAGGACCTCCTGCGCCGCGGCCTCCGCTACCTGCAGACCGAAAAGGGCCTCCCGTACACCACCGCCGGTGGCGCCGCCTCCGCACCGGAACAACCCCTGCTGTGGGATACGCTCACCCCGGAGGACATCGTCATCATCCCCGCCTTCGGCGCGACCGATGAGGACAAGCGCCGCCTCGTCCGCAAGGGCATCTCCGTGTACCACTACGACGCCACCTGCATGCTGGTGGAGAAGGTCTGGAAGGCGGCCCGCGCCTACGGCCGCGAGGGCTTCACCGTCGTCATCCACGGCAAGCACGAGCACGAGGAAACCAAGGCCACGTTCTCCAACACGCGTCGCTACGCCCCGGCCGTCATCGTGCGCAACCTCGACGAGGCCCGCCAGCTCGGCGAAATCGTGGCGAGCACCGCCCCCGACCGCGCTGCCCGCTTCGAAAAGCTCTTCGCCGGCCGCCACACGCCGGGGTTCGATGTCGAGCGCCACCTCGAGCGCGTCGCGGTGGTCAACCAGACCACGCTGCTGATGAACGAGACGCTCGAGATCATCGAGCACCTCCGCAGCGTGTACCGGGAGAAGTTCAGCGACGAGACGCGCGTCGGCGGCACCAGCCGCCGCGACACGCTCTGCTACGCGACCCAGGTCAATCAGGACGCCCTCAGCCGCGCGCTCGCCGAACCGCTCGACGCCGCCTTCGTGATCGGCGGCAAGAACTCCTCCAATACCTACCAGCTCTACCGCCTCTGCGAGCAGTCCCTCGGCGACAAGGCGTTCTTCATCCAGTCCGAGTCGAGCATCGAGTCCCTCGCACAGGTGAAGCACTACGTGTACGTCGGCAAGGGCAGCGGCCGCTGCGAAAGCCGCCCGCTCTGGCCCACCGACGCTCCCGCGGGCGCTCCGAAACGCATCCTGATCACCGGCGGCGCCAGCTGCCCCGACGGCATCATCCAGCAGGTCATCACCCGCATCAACGCGTTCTTCCCGCCAGCGTCCCTCCGCTCCGTCGACGCCGTCTTAGCCAATCTGAAGCAGCCGTAGCCCGCGGCTGCCGCCGCCCCCCGGTCGCAGGTTGGAAAGTCGGAAGGTTGCAGGTTGGAGAGTTGGCAGGTTGCAGGTCCACGGCCCTTCTCGTTCTCGGCCGGCTCCCGCCGGCCGATCCACGTGATCAGACTGATCCGTCTGATCTGTCAGATCCGTCCGATCGATCCGCTCCACCGTCGATCGGACCAACCTGCAACCTTCGCACCTTCAACCAGCAACGCCTGCGCCTTGCGCGGGCTCCGCGCGCGGCTCGGCCGGCACAAAGGCCAGCGCCGCCGCGGCCAGGAGCATGAAGCCGCCGCCGGCCATCACGGCCCAAACGAGGTTCCCATGGAGGACGTGCTTCACGATCCCGCCGAAGAACAACGCCGCCAGGATCTCGGGCAGCACGATGAAGAAATTGAAGATGCCCATGTACACGCCCATCCGCTCCGGCGGCAGCGCACCCGACAGGATCGCATACGGCATCGACAGAATCGACGCCCACGCAATGCCGCCCAGCGCCAGCGCGCCCAGCAGCAGGAAGCGTTGCTCCTCGCCGTGGATGAAGCCCACCGCCAGCAGTCCAACCGCGCCGAGCACGAGGCACACGGCATGCAGCCATCGCCGATCCAGCTTCCGCGCCGCCGCCATCAGCACGAACGCCGCCAGGAAAGTCACGGCGTCCTTTGTCGCATAACACACCCCCGCCCACTCCGCGCCGCGCTTGAACAGATCCGAGCTCGGATCGCCGCTGCCAAAGATCACCGGCACCGCGTTCGAAAAATGCAGCCACATGCAGAACAGCCCCATCCAGGTGAAGAACTGCACCACCGCGAGGCGCCGCATCGTCGTCGGCATCTCCGCCAGCGCGCTGCCGATCTCCCGCACCAGCGGTCCGATTCCCTTCGTCTCCGACTTCTTCCGCCGGAACGCCTCCATGTCCGCCGGCGGCTCCTCTTTCGTTGAAATCACCGTCCAGAGCACCGCCGTCAGGAACGCCGCCGCGCCCACGTAGAACGAGATTTTCACGTTCAACGGGAGTGCGTTCGCGCCGTCGGCCGCCGGGCTCACGCCGAACCAGTTGCGCAGCATCCACGGCAGCAATCCCGCCACCACCGCGCCGACCCCAATGAAGAAGCTCTGCATCGCGAAGCCGGTGCCCCGCTGCTCCTCGGGCAGCTTGTCTGCCACAAACGCGCGGAACGGCTCCATCGAGATGTTAATGCTCGCGTCGAGCACCCAGAGCAGCCCCGCCGCCATGTAGAACTTCGGCAGGTGCGGGATCAGCCACTCCGCCAGCGACCCGGCGTTGGGCATCAGGAGCAGCGCGATCGTGCTCAATATCGCGCCAATCAGGAAATACGGCCGCCGCCGCCCCAGCCATCCCCAGGTGCGATCGCTCATCGCCCCGACGATCGGCTGCACCAGCAACCCCGTCAGCGGCGCCGCCAGCCAGAGCTTCGCGATCTGCTCATCGGCCGCGCCGAGGTACTTGTAGATCGGACTCATGTTGGCCATCTGCAGCCCCCAGCCGAACTGGATGCCCAGAAAGCCGAAATTCATGTTCCAGATAGCTGGTAACGAGAGCTTGCGCATGGGGTATTGTTTCAGAAGCCGGAAGCCAGAGGCCGGAGGCCAGAAACCAGAGGTCAGATGTCAGAGGTCAGAGGCCAAAAGCCGGAGGACGGAAGCCGGAGGTCAGATGTCGCATGTCGGAAGTCAGGGGTCGCAGCGAAGGAAGACAGCGAAAACCAGCATCCCACGCCGAGCCAACTCGGGGAGAGTCATCCCATTCGTGTACCTTCGTGTCCATTCGTGGTTACCCATCATTTTCAGCCTCCTGCATTCACCGTCGCCTGCCTTCAGCGCTCCGCTTGAGCCATTCTGCATTCTCTATTCCATGGCGCGCCTCAGCGCGCCATGGGCTCGCTGTACTCGACGATCGCGTGGTCGCCCGCGCGGTCGTACGTGCCGATCCAGTCGCGCAGCGTCGGCAGCCGATCGCGCCGGAGTTCATTCAACTGCACCATCGTGAAACGCCACTGCCAGTTGCCTTCGCAGGTCCCCGGCCGGTTCAGCGTCGCCGCCGCCGGCAGGTCGAGCAGGTCCTGCATCGTCACCACCGCCAGCCGCGACACCGTCGAGAGCAGCACCCGGATCATCGGCCACGCGGATCGCTCGCCATGCAGCTGAAAATACGTGTCGATCTGTTGCGCCAGCTCCGGCGGCACCGCCTCCAGCCAGCCCCGGGCCGTGTTGTTGTCGTGCGTGCCGATGTACGCGACGCTGCCCGGCCGGAAATAGTGCGGCAGGTTCACGTTGTGCGCATCGTGCCCGTACGCGAACTGCAGGATCTTCATCCCGGGCAGCCCCGCCGCCTGACGCAGCGCCACCACGTCCGGCCCAATGTAGCCCAGGTCCTCCGCGATGATCCGCGCCTCGGGCAACGCCTGCTTCACCGCCGTGAAAAACGCCTGCCCCGGTCCCTTCCGCCACACGCCGCCGCGCGCATCCGAGGCTGTCGCCGGGATTTCCCAGTACGTGTCGAAGCCGCGGAAGTGATCCAGCCGGATGATGTCGTACAACGAGAACGCCGCGCGGAGCCGATCGATCCACCAGGCGTACCCGGTCTGCGCCAGGTAATCCCAATCGTACAGCGGGTTGCCCCAAAGCTGGCCCGTCGCCGAGAAGTAGTCCGGCGGCACACCCGCCACCACCACCGGCTGGCCCGCCGGATCGAGGCGGAATACCGCCCGGTTCTGCCACGTGTCGGCGCTGTCGAGCGCAACGAAGATCGGCACGTCACCGATGATCCCCACGCCTTTTTCCCGCGCATACGTCCGCAGCCGCTGCCACTGGCCAAAGAAGACGTACTGGTAAAACGCCTGCCGGTCCGCCTCCCGCCGCGTCGCCCCCGGCAGCACCGCGCGCATCGACGGCCGCCAGGTCCGGTACTCGGCCGGCCAATACGTCCAGGGGTACCCGCCGAAGTGCGACTTCAGCGCCATGAAATCGGCAAACGGCTCCAGCCAGTCCTGGTTCTGCCGCCGAAACTCGGCAAACGACCCCAGCCCTGGCAGTTCATCCCCTGCCCGATCGGCGAAGCGATCGTACGCGCGGCCGAGCACCAGCCAGAAATTCTCGTATAGCCGGCCGTAATCCACCCGCTCCGCCGGCAGCGCGCTCAGGGGCGCCAGCTCCGATTCCTTCAACAGGCCGTCCTCCACCAGCTCCGCCAGGTCGATGAAGTATGGGTTGCCCGCCCGACCGGAAAAGAGCTGGTACGGCGAATCGCCGAAGCCCGTCGGCCCGATCGGACAGATCTGCCAGTACCGCACGCCCGCGTCGGCCAGCAGGTCCATGAAGGCACGGGCGCCCGGGCCCAGGTTGCCGATGCCATACCTCCCCGGCAGCGAAGAAATGTGCGCCAGCACTCCCGCACTGCGGGTATCAAGCCAGGTCGTCGAGGATGCGGACATGAAAGGGGTTGGGTTGCTAACGAATGACGATTTCGTGGGGGCGCGAGTCGTCGGGCAAGATCACCGTCACTACGCCGGCTGCGTCGTGCTTCCACCGGTTCGGCAGGTCTTCCGTGGTCGTCGCGGGCAGCGTCTGGCCGTCCAGTATGACGGTGTTGGCCGGACCCGCGTTGCGCACCACGACTTCAAATTTCCTCGGCGCGGGCACGAAGGGACCTTCCGGCGCCGCTAGTCTCACGCGCAACTCCGCGCCGGAACGGACGCAGCTCACCGCCGTCCGCCGCCACGCGCCCTGCAGGTATGCCGGCGTCTGGCCGTCGTCCTCGTAAAGTGAGCCCGCGGCCGCCCCCGCGGCATCCGGGTAGATCTCGAACCGCACCGGGTCCCAGGGCTTCTCCGCGACATACGCCATCGGTTCCGTGGTCACCAGCACCGAACCGCCGCGCACGAACAGCGGCATCCGGCTCAGCGGCGCGTCGCATCGGCGAAGTTCGCCGCCTTCAACGCTCTCGCCCGTCCAGAAATCGTACCAGCGGCCGCGCGGCAGGTAGACATCCTTCGCCCGCTCGCCCGCCCGCACCACGGGCGCCGCCAGCAGCGCCGGGCCGACCATGAAGCTGTCGTCCAGGTTCAGCGTCGAGGGATCGTCCTGGAACTCGAGCAGGAGCGGCCGGAACCACGGCACTCCCGTCCGGTGCGCCTCCTCGAGCGTGGTGTATAGGTAGGGCATCAGCCGATACCGCAGCTTCAGGTACTCGCGCACGATCGCCTCGTACGGCGCCCCGTACCGCCACGGCTCGTGGTCGTAATTGTCGATCGCCCCATGGTTCCGGCACAGCGGCACCAGCGAGGCTAGTTGATAGCTCCGCGCCAGCAGTTCGCCATCACCGCGGCCGATGAAGCCCGGGACGTCCGACCCGACGAAGGCCTGCCCCGACAGCCCAAGCGACGCGAACATCGGAATGTTCAGCGCGAGCGACTCAAACGTCGCGTTGTTGTCCCCCGTCCACACCGTCGAGTACCGCTGCACGCCGGCATAGCCCGCGCGCGTGATGACGAAGGGTCGATCGTTCGGCCGCAGCCGCTGCAGGCCTTCGTACGTCGCCCGCGCCATGTTCAGCGCAAAGGTGTTTCGGTTCTTGCCGTAAAGCGTCCGCGCCCCGCGGTCGTCGAAGACCACGTCGCGCTGCGTCTCGCCGGTCTTGTCCAGGAAATCCGAGGGCTCGTTCATGTCCGTCCAGATGCCCGCCACCCCGCCGTCGAGCAGCTTGCGATGGAGGTCGCCCCACCAGCGGCGCGCGTCCTCGCGGGTGTAGTCCACGAACACCGCCTTCCCCGGCCAGACTTCGCCAATGTAGGGGCGGCCATCGGTCCGCCGCAGGAAAAAGTCCTTCGCCATGCCTTCGTCGAACACCGCGTATCCCCCCTCGGGCTGATACTTCACGCCGGGATCCACGATTGTGACGACCTTCACGCCCTGCTTCGCCAGCCGCGCTGACATCCCCGCCGGATCCGGAAAACGCTTTGGATCCCAGGTGAACACGCGGTAGCCGTCCATGTAGTGGATGTCCAGGTACACGACGTCCAACGGGAGGTCCCGGCGGCGGTACTGGGCAACGATCTCCTCGACCATCGCCGCCGGGTAATAGCTGTAGCGGCTCTGCTGGTGGCCCAGCGCCCACCGTGGCGGCAGCGGCATCCGGCCCGTCAGCTCCGTGTAGCGGCCGAGGATCTTTTTCAGCCCCGGTCCCTGGAAAAAGTAGTAGTCGATCTCCCCGCCGTCCGCCGCGAAGCCGGCGTACTCCTGCGTCGTCCGCCCCAGGTCAAAGACCGTGCGGTGCGAGTTGTCGTAGAAGAGCCCGTACGCCCGGCCGTCCTCCAGCCCGACATAGAAGGGAATGCTCTGGTAGATCGGATCCGTGCCCTCGACGTAGCCCGGCGTATCCGAATTCCACATGACAAATTCACTGCGCCGGCGGTCGAGCCGCGCGGCCTTTTCCCCCAGCCCGTAGAAATGCTCATCGAGCCCCAGGCGCTTCGCCGCGCCCACCCGGCCCGTCGCCGCGTCGCGCCCCATCGGCCGCTCGTCGGCATTGATCGTGCGCCCCGCCGGATCGCGGAACGTCACCAGCAGCGGCGACCGCCGCACCTCCACCACCAGCTCCGCCGTCGTCAGCGTGACACTCTCCGGCGTCTCCCGCACCTGCCACGGCACCACCGGCCAGTCCGTCCGGGCGATCGCCCAGGAGTGGTCCGGCCCCGCCGGCTGCCCCGCGAACCGCGTGCGCACGCGCACCAGATCCGGCGCCAGCACCAACAGCTGCACGGTCGCCCCATCGGCGCACGTCAGCGTAAGCCCACGTTCCTGCCGCGCCACCGTCTGCACGTCGCCAATCGGACGCAGGGCGCTGAGATCGACCGCCTGGAGCCAGGACGCCGCCGTCGCCGTGACGGCGATCACGAGGGCGCGAAAAAGGGAGGGACGAGGGAGGAGCATGGAAAACCGAGGTTAAGGATGCGGCCGGCGGCGGTCTGCCGGCCGGCCGCACCTCAATGCGCGGGAAACCGGGCGTTGACTCAGAACTTGTACGAGACGCCGGCCGAGTACCAAGCGCCGTACTTCTGGTAGTTCGTCACCAGGCGCGAGTCCTCGTTCTGATACGTGACCTCAGGTTCGTTGTTCAGGTTGTAGGCCTGGATGACGAACGTGAGCCCCTTCAACGAGCCCTTCTGGAAGGCGTAGCTCACCTGCGCGTCGATCAACTTCTGCGCCATGACGGTCTGGAAGTTGTCCCCGCGGGGGCCGAACGTGTAGATGTTGGCGCGGAACTTGGAGCGATACCGCGTGCTCACGCGGGCCGAGAAGCCGTTGCGCTCATAGTAGAGCGTCGCGGTGCCGACCTTGCGGGAGAAGCCCGGGATCGGGGTGTTCTGCGAGCCCGGGCCATAGGGCGCGATCGCGCTCTCGGTGTAGGCGCCGCCAAGGACGACACCGAAGCCGCGCACCGCGGGCAGCAGCAGTTCGCTCGGCAGCTGCACCGAGGTCTCGAGGCCTTTGATCGAGCCACCCTGGCCGTTCGCCGGACGGTTCACCGCGCCAAGGAAGGTCGCCGGCGTGCCGCCGGTCGTCGGATAGCCGGAGAAGTCGGCGATCGTCTTCTGCGAGTAGGTGTACGTGCGCAGGTCCTTGTAGAAGCCGGCCAGCGCGACGTAGCCCTTGTTGTCGTGGAAGTAGTGCTCGAGCGAGAGGTCGAAGGAGTTCGACTCCCAGGGCCGCAGCTCGGGGTTGCCGCCCGAGGCGCTGAACGCGCTGTTGTACGGGTCCGTGGAGTTCGCGAGGGCCGCGTTGTAACCGACGTTCATGCCGGCCGCCATGTCCGCCATGCGCTGGCGGGCGAGCTGCCGGGCGAGGCTCATGCGCACCTGGGTCTTCGGCGTGACCTTCAGCGTCAGGTTCAGGCTCGGGAGGAAGTTGGTGTACTTCTTGCCGCCCGTGGTCGGCACCGTACGGGTCGCGCCGTTGATCGGAATCGCCGATAGGCCGGTCGAGCTCTGGTCGGTGTTGACGACTTGGCCGCCGAGGTTGCCGGTCAGCGGCAGCGAGCCGAGCTTCCGGTTGATATTCAACTGCAGGAACGCCAGCGAGATTTCCTCTTTCACGTTCCAGGCCGCGGAAATCACGTCCGCATTCGGATTCTTGATCGCGCGGTACGTGCCGCTGCTGAGGGCCTGGATCGGGTCATAGGAAGCGAGGCCCTTGATGCCGATGAAGCTGAGGTCGGTGATGCCGGTCAGCGTCGGCAACGGAGCCGTGGCCGCACCATTCGGCAACGCGAGATAGTAGCCGTCCTCGATCTCCGACTTCGTGCGGCGGTTCACGTGCGCGCCGACCTCAAAGCTGCTGAAGATGAAGTTCAGATCGTGCTTCGTGGAGATCTTCGCGGCCGCGAGCGAGTCGGTCGTCGGGATGTACTTCAGATAGCCGACTTGGCCACCGGACACCACGTCGCCACCCCAGCCTTGCGGGCTCGAGAGCTTCATCAGCGTGGCATTGGTATAGTCGAGCGTCGGCGTGAAGATCGCGCCGGTGCTGCCTTGCAGCTGGTAGGTGAGGCGATCCGCCGTGCCGGCCTGGTTGGCGCCGTAGCCCGAATAGGTCTCGAGCACGATGTCCTTGCGATAGATGCGGGAGTAGCTCAGGTCCGCGACCGTGGTCCAGCCGGTGCCGTCGCCGAACTTGAGGTTCCAGCCAAGCGCCCAGATGTCGTTGTTGCGGAACACGCCGTCGTTGCGCGCCACCCCGAAGACATTGCCGTAGGTCGCCTTGGTGATGACGCCACGGTCAACGGTGAAGCCGGGTTGCAGCGTCGCGGAGCTCCACTGCAGCGGGATCTCGATGCCCTTGAGCGACTGGTCCTCCTTAAACTTCGAGCGGAACAGATCGAACGTCGTGTGGAAGAAACTGTTGGGCTTGAACTCCACGACGCCCATGAAGCCGTTGCGCTTCATCTGGCTCGAACGCACGAACGGCTTCGCGCCGCCCAGCACGTAAGGCGCACCCGTGGCGACGGACGCGTCGACGTTGGGATAGCCCCAGGCATTCCACTGCTTGCCCTGGCCCGGGTCATCGGCGTGGGCAAACCCGACGGCGACGCCGAGCTTACCGTCCATGAACTGGTCGATGTAGGAGATCGACGCGCGCTTGCCGTCGCGTTCCGTGCCCGCGACGAGCGGCTCGAACTGCGTGCGCTCGTACAGGGCGTTGAACGCGATGGTGCGCTTGCCCTGCGAGAGCGGGCGCACCGTGCGCATGTCGACCGTGCCGGAAAGGCCCTGGCCGATCAGCGAGGCATCGGCCGTCTTGTACACCACGGCGCCGCTCAGCAACTCCGCGGGGTACTGGTCGAACTCGACCGAGCGATTGCTGCCGCTGCTGACCTGCTCGCGGCCATTGAACAGGGCCGTGCTGAAATCACCGGGCAGGCCGCGGATGTTGATCACTTCGCTGCGGCCATTGAGCCGCTGGGTCGCCAAGCCGGGCAACCGGGCCAGCGAATCCGCGATGCTGATGTCGGGAAGCTTGCCGATATCCTCGGCGATGACGACTTCCGTGATGGTGGGCGCTTCGGCCTTGGCCGTCGCCGCCACCGTGAGACTGCTGGCGAAGCCCGCGGTCACGCGGTACTCGTCAAGTTTGACAATGGGTTCAGCGGCAGGGGCCTCCTTCGCCGGCGCCGCAGGATCGTTTGTGGGGGTGGCGGCCGGGGCGGTCTGCCCTGCGGCCGTAATGGCCGACTGCGTCAGCAGCATGGCCAGCGCGGCGCCCTGCAGAAGGCGCCGACGTACGTTTGCTTTGCTTGTGCGGTTTTGCATGGGGGGTGCGAATCTCTCCATTCCGGAGGTACTGACGACAGCCCGGGGGTAGCCGGGCGCTTGGCTGGTTGGTTGGTTGGAAAACCGCCGCATCAGGGGTCGCGGCAGTATCAAACCGTGCGGCAACGGCCCGCGCCCCGCCATGCGGTTTCGGCACAGAAAACTGAGATGGGTAGGAAAAATCTTGGATGCCGCCCCAGCCCAGCCGGCTGGCGCGCCCCTTCGCGCCGTCGCCTCGCATCAGGCACCCAAGAATATTCCAGCCTGCCTATGATTTGTCTTCCTGCCGGCCTTTGACCCGGGTCCTCGCTCGTGCACGCTCTCCCCACTCCCCCTCCCGATATGCGTTCGCTGCGTTCCCCTTGGCGCGCCTCGTTCCGCGCCCTCCTCGCCTGCGCCGGAGCCGGTCTGGTCTCCGGTTTGTCCTCCCTGAGTGCAACCCCGGCGCCGGATGATCCCCCGGTCGGCTGGTGGCGCGAGGCCACCTTCTACGAGATCTTCGTCCGCTCCTTTGCCGACGCCCGCACGGGCCCGCTCGCCGGCGACGGCATCGGGGATCTGCAGGGCGCGATCGAGCGCCTCGATCATCTCAACGACGGCCGTGGCGCCGCCGGCACCTCCCTGGGCGTGAATGCCGTCTGGCTCATGCCGATCCACCCATCGCCCAGCTATCACGGCTACGACGTAACCGACTACTTCGCCGTGAATCCACAATATGGTGACATCGCCCTCATGAAGCGCTTTGTCGCCGAGGCCCACCGCCGCGGCATCCGGGTCATCATCGACTTCGTCCTCAACCACAGTTCGTCCGCCCACCCCTGGTTCGTCGCCGCGCTGGCCGATGGCACGCTCCCCGGCGGCCAGAAGGCACGGGAGCTGTTCCGCTTCGCGCCGCTGCCCGAGCAGCTCGCCGGCCCCTGGGGACAGTGGGTGTGGTATCCGGCCGGCCGGGATTTCTACTACGCCGTCTTTTCGCCAGACATGCCCGACTGGAACTTCCGCCATCCCGCCGTCACCGCCCACCATCGGCGCGCCGCCGCCTTCTGGCTGCGGGACGTGGGCGTAGACGGCCTCCGGCTCGACGCCGTGCGCTACTTTTGCGAGACCGGCGACGCCCTGCAGGACACCGAGGAGACGCGGCAATGGCTGCGTGAGTTCACCGCCTACTGCCACCAGGTAAAACCGGACGCGTTCGTCATCGGCGAGAACACCGCGGACATGCGCGAGGTCACCCGCAACCTCCGCGGTGGTTCCCTCGACAGCGCCTTCGAGTTCGACCTGGCCAAGGCCACGATCCAGGCCGTGCGGCTGGAAACGCCCGGCATCCTGCAGCAGGCGCTCACCCAGCTCGGCCAACTCTACGGCAACGACGCGCCCTGGGCCACGATCCTCACCAACCACGACCAGGAGCGCGCGATTACCCAACTCGGCGGCGACCTCGCCCGCACCCGCCTCGCCACCGCCGTGCTGTTCACCCTTCCGGGCGTGCCCTTCGTCTATTACGGCGAGGAACTTGGGCTCCGTGGCGCCAAGCCGGATCCGGAGTTGCGCACGCCGATGCCGTGGACGCCCGAGTCGCCCCATGCGGGCTTCACACCCGCCGGGGTCGCACCGTGGCACCCGCTCACGGCCGCCATCGCCACCGAGAACGTGGCGACCCAGGAGGCCGATCCGCACTCGATGCTCGCGCTTTACCGGCGACTTGTCCGGCTCAACGCAAATTCGCCCGCGCTGCGCCACGGCCAGCCGGTCGCCGTGACTGGGAACGATCGTTCCGTGTACGCCACGCTCCGGCAAACGCCGGCGGAGGTCGTCCTCGTCATCGCCAACTTCACGGCGCGCCCCCGGCCTGGCCCGCAGTTGTCCGCCGTCGTCTCTTGTATCCAGGTCGGCTGGACCGCCACGGAGCTGCTGCAGGGCGCAGCGGTCGCCGCGGTGCAAACAAACGCCCAGGGCGGATTCGCCCAGTACGCTCCGCTCGCGGAGCTCGCGCCGCTCACGCTGTACGTCGTGCGCTGGCGGGCGCCTTGAGGGCCGCCGCCGCACGCGTAGGGCGAAAGCTCAGCTCGCCTCTGCGGTGATCAACCGGATCGGCAGCAGGAAGCGGCCGGCCACGGGCTGGCCGTTTTCGATTTTCGGGGAGAACCGCCACTTGGCGAAGACGGGCAGGAGCTGCGCCTGCAGATTGTCCGGCACCCAGCCTTTGAAGCTGATGTCGTGCGGCACGCCCTGCTCGTCGATCGTCACGTAGATTTCGAGCACCATGTCCTGCGCCCAAGGCGGCAGGCCGGTCGGGTTGACGACGGACACCGGCGCCGGCGGCTTGTTGGCCGAAGTGGTCGCGGTGAGCGACTGGGCGGACGCGGTGCAGGCCGCCAGCAGGCTGGCGGCGAAGAGAACGGACAGGGAGGATTTGGACATGGTGGGCAGGGATTGATGGTTTCAACCCAACGCCCCGCCCCCGATGGGCCGTGACGTTGTGGTCATGCCCTCAATACCCGCCCCGCCGCGAAAAGTTACAGGGCCCGCGGGCGCCACGTGTCATACCTTCGCGCCGCCCGGTCGCGTCTCCGGCCGCCGCGAGACCGCGCCAACCCTCAGCGCGCCGAACAGGGCTGGCCGTGGGTGAAGTCGAGCCGGTCCTCGTACACGGTCTTCGGCTGCGACTCGCGCCGGTTGCGCTGCGCATCGAGCTGCGTCCGAAATTCCTGCGGCGACACGCCCTTGTGCTGCTTGAACACGCGCGCGAAATACGCCGGATCCGCGAAGCCGCTGGCGTAGGCGATCTCGGAGATGTTCAGGCCCGTGGTCTCGAGCGCGAGGATCGCACCCTCAATCCGGATACGCTGAATGTAGTGCGTGAGCCGTTCCTTCGTCTCGGTGTGGAACAGGTGCGACAGGTAGTCGGCCGAGCACCCAAGGTTCGCCGCGATGTCCTGCACGCGCAGGTTCGCGTTGGAGAACTGCTCCCGGACAAAGCACTTCGCCTGGAAAACCTTCCCGATGTCGCTGTTCAGGCTCCCCGCGCCGGTCTCGACGATGTTGCGGAAGAGCCCGAGCAGCGCGAGGAGCAGCCCCTTGACGACCGCCGCCCGCGCCGGCGCCTGCATGACGTGAGCGTGGACCAGGCTGTTGGTCAGCGTGAGAAAGACGTCGAGATTGGGCGCGTCGAAGAACTCGATCGCCTGGATGTCCGGCCGCCCGGGCGACGCCTCGTGCGCGAAATGCAGGCTGATCGTGTTGTTGTAGAAGCCCACGACCAGATTGCGGAACGGATGCGCCGTCTCGCGCTGCACCGTCTCGCCGTGCGGCACGCCGGCCGGCACCACGCACATCTCGCCGGGCCCGACCTCAAACTGCTCCCGTGGAAACCGAAAATTCGTCTGCCCGTGGATCTGCAGGAAAATCTCCGGCCGGTAATGATAGTGCATTCCCTTGAGGTCGTGCACCGGCCGCGCCTCGTGCGGAATCCGCAGCCGCAGGTGGCCATGCTCCACCTGTTTGATCCACAGTTCGAAGATCTGGCGCATCTCGGCGCGATCCTGGTGGCTCAAGGCCCGGGCATCGAAAACGGCGTTCATGTGGGACGTCGGCTCTTCCGGATTATCAAACGGTCAGACGCTGGGGAGGGGAATGGCGGGGAACTTGGCGTTGTGCCCCGCCGATACAACCGAAAACCGGCCGCAGGTTACGCGTAAGGTGCAAGTGACCGACCGCGCGCCGGTTGCCCGGTTCCACGGCCGGTCGGGACCATCGCCCTGCGGGTCAGGGCTGGGATACCAGCACGCGAAACTGCCACGCTTTCAGCGCCAGCGGCGTCGTCGCCTTGAACGTCACCTTCTCGCTGGTAAACACATCCTGCCAATTTCCCGCCAACGCGGGATCATAGGCGGTCACGTCGTTCACGTCGCGGGCGGTGAGGTTGAGCAACGCGACGACCCGCTGTCCCTGCGCCTCGCGCACCAGCGCGTAGAGCGCATCGTTGCGGGTGGTCGCGATGCGCCGCATCGCCGCACCGGTCGCGAGCGCCGGGTGCGTGCGCTTGAGCTGGTTCAACGTGCGATAAAAGCCGGTCAGCGGATGCGAGCGCCACACGATCGGGTCGCGCTCAAAGAACTGCAGCCGGCGATCGAGGCCGATCTCCTGCCCGTTGTAGATCAGCGGCACGCCATCGATGACGTACGTCAGCACCGCCAGCGGCGCCGCGCCGCCACCGAGCCGCTCGAACTCCGTCCCGTCCCAACTGTTGCGGTCGTGATTGCTGGTGTAGTACAGCCGCGCCGCCCCCGCCGGGAACGTCGCCCGCATCGCCGCGAGATTGTCGTCGAGATGGGAGACTCCCGCCCGCCCTTGCGCCACGGCGTCAAAGGTCTCCGCCATCGAAAAAGCATAGTTGACGTTGAACGCCTTCAGCTGGTGCTGCGGCAGCTCGGATTCCGATAGCAGGAACAGGTCCGGTCGCAACTGGCGGAGCTTCGCGAAGAGCGCATCCCAATACGAAGTCGGCACGCCCGTCGCGAAGTCGCAGCGATATCCGTTCACGCCGAATTCCTTCACCCAATACGCCATCTGCGCGTACTGCGCCTCGAGCACCGCAGGGTTCGCGAAATCGAGCTGGATCACGTCCGTCCAATCAAAGCCCGTCGGCGGCTGGAAGACTCCCTTCGCGTCGCGCACATAGTACTCGGGATGCTCCTTCGCCATCGGGTTGTCCCACGAGGTGTGGTTCCCCACCCAGTCCAGGATCACCCGCAGGCCCTGCGCGTGCGCCGCCGTCACGAGCTGGCGGAAATCTTCCTTCGTGCCGAACTCCGGGTTCACGGCCAGATAGTCTCGGATCGAGTAGTAGCTCCCGAGCGGCCCTTTCCGGTTCTGCTCCCCGATCGGGTGGATCGGCATCAGCCAGAGAACATCCACGCCCAGCCCCCGGATCCGCGGCAGGTCGGCCGTCACCGCCGCCAACGTGCCCGCCTCCGAGTACTGGCGGATGTTCACCTCGTACACGACCGCGTGCCGCACCCAGTCCGGCATGCCGATCGCGGTCTGCTCCGGACACGGCTGCGGCTTTTCCGCCGCCGACACACCGAGCGCCGCGCACGTAAGGCCGACCAGGAGGGCTGCACCCAGACGCCAGGCCAGGGAAAACCGGCGCATGGCGCGATCCAGACTTGGGGAGGGGGTAACTCGACTCATGCGCCAATGGTTAACGAGTTCCGCCCCGCCTGCCGCCCCAAAAACCCAGAACAATCCGAAATGGCCCGGACAAATCTTAGCCCCGGCGGCGGCTGACTCCGCCGTCGAAGCCACCGAACCGTCGCGGAAGGACTAGGCGAGTTGCAGGGTCACCGGCTCCAAGTTGTCGACGCCGGAGGCGTACGAACCACGCTCCCATCCCGCCTCACGAAAAGCGCACGCGCGGGTAGCCGCACCGCATGCCGACCATCCGGCGAGTATCTGGACATTATTCCGGAGTATCTGGACATTATCCCGTAACTTCCCGAACGACATATCGATATAATTGCAGCCCTCGTCCCCTCCGCATCGTGATGCCCGAGCCCGCGGGAGGGAAAATCTGCGGTTTGGAACGTTGCCAGGCGGCACGTCACAGGTTGGAACGGTGCAGGCGGAAAAGCCCAAGCAGCGGCGCCTACGATGTCCCAGCCCGGCCCCGCGACTCTCCGTCGCCCCGACCTGCAACCTGCGACTTTCCAACCTGCAACGCATCTCTCAGCCTCGGCCTTCAGCTTTCCGCCTTCCATGCCTTCCGCCCGCCCCGCCCGTCGCACCCGCCCCGCTACCACCGTCCGCGCCAGCGCGTCCTCCGCGCCCGTCGACCCCAAGCTCCTCCGCCTGCCGAAGCTCACCAGCGGCATGGAGAAGGGCGTCTCGCTCAAGGCCATGCTGGCGGAACCCGCCATCGAGTGCCTCGCCCACAACCTGACGCTTGCCTACCCCGGCTTTGACGGCCCCGCCTTCCAGGCCGATGCGCTCGCCGGCCTGGAGCCGCTCTCGATCATGGAGCGCGGTCCGCACGTCGCCCGCGTGCTGCGCCGCCATCTGCCGCCGCGCTACCGCGACGCCGTCGCCGTCCTGCTCCGCTCCCTCACGCCCCCGCTGAGCGAGGTCACGCAAGAGGGCCACAGCGGTTTCTTTTACGCGCCACATACGTGCTTTGTCGCCGAATACGGACTAGATCCGGCCCACAACGACGGCGAGGACCCGTTCGAGATTTCGCTGCACGCGCTCTACGAACTCACCCGCCGCTTCACCGCCGAGTTCGCCATCCGCCCCTTCCTGATCCGCTGGCCGGAACGCACGGTCGAGCAACTGCTCGCGTGGACCCAAGACCCCGATGCGCACGTCCGCCGCCTGTGCTCGGAAGGCAGTCGTCCGCGTCTTCCGTGGGGTCAGCAGCTCACCGCGTTCGTGAAGGATCCGACGCCCACGCTCCCCATCCTCGAGGCGCTCAAGGACGATCCCGACCTCTACGTCCGCCGCAGCGTCGCCAACCACCTCGGTGACATCCTCAAGGATCACCCGAAAGTCGCGTTCGCCCTCTGTGAGCGCTGGATTGAAGGCGCCACCGCCGAACGCAAATGGCTGATCCGCCACGCCGTCCGTCTCCCCGCCAAGAAGGGCAACCCCACCGCCCTCCGCCTCCGCAAGAAAGCAAAAGCTGAAGGAACGAAGGCTGAAAGCTGAAGGCGGAAGGCTGTAGGCGGTAGGCTTTAGGCTGTAGGCGGTGTCGCGAGAGGCACGAACCCGCCTCCGTTCAGTTTTCAGCGTTCAGCATTCAGCCTTCGTTCCTTCAGCCTTCGGCTTTCCACGCCGTCCCCACGTCCGCACGCGTCAGCGGCCGCTGCGTGACCGGCGCGTTCGAGAACTCGTCAGCGCCGACGTCCTTCTTCTCCCCTCGGGACTGACCGTCGAAATCCGTCGTCACCGCCCCCGCCACCCCGACCGCCGCGTCGATCGCGACGCTGCCGGCCCGCAGTCGCAACAGCCCATCGCTCCCTCGCACGAGGCCGGCGTCAGCGACGCCACGCACGCCCGCCGCAATCGCCGGCCCCATGTGCTCCGTCCCGCGCTCCGGCGCGACCAGATTTCCCTCCCAGCGCCAATCCGCACCCGCCTGCCCCACCGTGAGCTGCGCGCCGCGTCCCAGCACGAAGAGGTTGTTCGCCACCGTGATCCGCTCCGGTTTGAGGGTGCGCCCGCCTTCGCCGAGCCCGTTCGCCAGGTCGAGATACGGCCCGGCGCTGTCCACCACGGTGTTGAACGCCACGATGCAATCCTTCGCCACGAAGTACCGGTTCAGCGGCGAATTCGGCACGCCCGCGGTGATCCAGAACCCGCCGCGGTCCACCGCCTCGACATAGTTGTTCACGACGACGTGCCCCTCGCCAATGATCCGCACGCCGCCCGAGTGCTTCTTGCCTTCGCCGAGGAAGAAATTGCCGTCCACCACGCAGCGGTTGCCATGCCGCAGCGTCAGCATGCCGGCGCAGCGCCGAAACGTGTTCGCCCGGTACACATTCTCGCACGACTTGCTGGAGATGATCTCGATCTCGCCGTCGCACGCCTCGAACAGGTTCTCCTCCACCAGCGTTCGCGACACGTTCATCGACTGCCCGCTGTAGCCGACCCGGATCGTCTCCCCGCCATTCGCCCCCAGCGGCGGCCGCGGACCGAAGTAATTGTGGTCAATCCGGTGCTCGTTCGGCCCGGTTGGCTCGGACTCCACCTGCAGCGTCGGCTCGCCGCTCGTCTTGCCCTCGAACTGGCAGTGATCGATCCGGTTTCTCACCCCGAACACCCGCACGAAGTGCTTGTACGTGCCGCCGATCATCGCGGTCTCCGTGAGCCGGTTGTGCTCGCCGCGCAGCGTGATGCCCGCCGCCGGGCCGCTCCCGCCGCGCACGAAGAACCCGCTCACCACCAGCCAGCGGCCGTCGATCGTCAGCGTCGAAGTACCTGTCAGCACCACGCCGCCCGGGCGCGCCGCCCGAAACGTGATCGGGGCCTTCTCCGTCCCCTGCCCGCGCAACACCAGCGCCTGGTTCTGCCAGGTGCCATTCGCGAGCACGACCACGTCGCCGGGCGCCAGCCGGCGCTGCAGCGCCGCCAGCTCCGCCGTCGTGCCCGCGGCGTACTCCGCCGCGCCCGCTGCGACGGCAAGCAGCAGCGCCAACGCCACGGGGATGAGGAATCGGGAGGACCATTTCATGGGCGGGGGGGCGGGGAATTCAGCCGGCTCAGGGTGCGCCGCCGACACTGGCACGGCGCATCCGGCGAAGGCGACCCACTTTCGTCAGTGGGACAGGGTGTATTGCAGGTAGAACGACCGGCGATCGCCCACCACGCGTGCCACGTTCGTCGGCGTGATGTACTCCTTGTCGAGGAGGTTGTTCACGTTCAGCCCGACCCGGTGCCGAAACTTCCCGCGTCCCGGCGGAAACGCGTAGTGCACGCCCAGGTTCACCGTCGCGTACGCCCAGGTCTTCAGCTGCCACTGGTTGTTCGTGCCGGTGTACACGCCATTCACATACGTGTCGCCTGCCGCCGGCCCCTCGAGCGGCGTCGCCGCCACGTAGGTGACGCCGAGATTGCTCGACAGCCCGGTCAACGGCCCGCGCAGGAAGTTGTATTTGGCATACACGCCAAAGTTGTCCGGCGAGATCTTCGCGGGTGAACGCCCCACCGACATGTACTGGTAGCCGAAATCGGTGATGCGTGAATCGATGTGCCCCCAGCTGCCACCCACGCTCAGCGGCTCGGTGATCCGCCAGTTGAGGTCCACCTCAAACCCGCGGACGAGATGACTGCCGTCAGCGACGGTGTGAGGCAGGCCCAGCTCATCGAGTTCGGTCACCGCGACGTTGCGGCGGACGACGTAGAATCCACCAACCGTGAAGTTGAGCCGGTCGTCGAGGTACGAACCCTTCAGGCCGTAGTCGTAGCCGTAGGACGTCTCGTTCGGCAGGATGTTCGACGCCGTCGCCTGCTGCGCGTTTGGCGTAAAGCCATTGCTGCGATTCGCGTACACTGCGAGGTTCCGCGTCGCCTTCACGTTGACGCCCACGTTCGGTGACCACGCCCGCGAGAGAAACCGCGCGTTCGCGCCCTTTACGAGATCGCGCAGGCTGAAGCGCACGTAGTCGAAACGTACGCCGGTGTAGAAGAGCACGCGCCCGTCGAGGAACGCCGACTGGTGCCGGAACAGCCCACCGAAAATCGTGGTACGGTTCTTGTTGTTCCGGTTGTAGCGGGCCTGTGCGTAGTCGAACGGCAGCAGGTAGAACGGGATCGAATCGCCGACCTTGAAGGTGCGGATCGGGGTCCATTTCGCGAGATCGGTGCCCGCCACCGCCCACTGCGGATTGTGCGCGTAGTAGTCGTTGAAATCGAACGTCAGCAGATCGCGGTTCTCGACCCGGTGGTTCGCCATCCAGTAGTGCGCCAGCAGGTCGCTCTGCAGCCCGCCGCCCTCCTCGCGCGTCACCGTCTTCGTCGGCGCCGCCGCGCGCGTCATCGTCATCGCGGGCAGCGTCAGCTGGTTTGCCACCGTGTTCTGGTTGAAGTCCCAGCGCCGCGCGCGGAAGTAGTTCGCGCCCACGCGCAGGCTCCAGACGGGGTTGAAGGTTTTCTCATAAACGCCGGTCGCCGAGAACATGCCGCGGTTCAGCTCACTGTTCGGCCCAAGTTCCTGCAGCGTGCCCAGGTTCCGCGCGATGCCGGTGTATTGCTTCGTCACCGAGTCGTAGATTTCCGGTGCGCCGGCGGGCGGTGAATGCTGCTCGCGCAAGACGTACTCCACCTGCAGCAGCAGGCTGCTTTCGTCCCGGAAGAAGTGCTGCACGCCCGTGAAGAACTCCTTGTTCCGCAGCTGCGCCATCTCGGTCTCATAGCCGCGCTCGTAGAAGCCGAGCGTGCTCACGTAGAACGTCCGTCCGCCCGAGCCCAGCGGCCCGGTCGACTCGAGCACCTCACGGTTCGTGTCATAGCTGCCCGCGCTCACCGAGACTTTCTGCGCCGTGCGCTTCTTGGGCCGCTTCGAGATCATGTTGATCAGGCCGCCCGGCGACGACTGGCCGTAGATCGACGCATTCGGACCCTTGATCACCTCGATGCGGTCAATGTTGCTCGAGCCGTATCGCCCGAGCCGAAAGAAGCCGTCGCGCAATTGAAAGGTCTGGTTGAACCCCCGCAGGTTGTACGCCCCGCCCTGGTCCAGCATCGTGAACGAGCTGATGTAGGCGACGTTCTCGTTGAGCTCGAACAGCGCGAAGTCCTCGAAGAACTCGCTCGTCAGCACGTTCACGCTGAACGGCAGGTCCTTGATCTGCGTCGCCACGCGCGTGCCGGTCATCGATTCCGACGCGATGTAGCCCTTGTCCGATGCGCCGGATACGGTGAACGGCGAAAGCGTCACTGGCTCGTCGTTGGGCGGTGAACCCTGGGCGCGCGCGGTGGTCAGGGCCGCGGCACAGCCCGCCAGGAGGAGGTACGTACGGTACTTGGTGTTCATGGGGTCAAAGGGGACGCCCACCGGCGCAGGCGCGCCACGAGGGCAGGGAGCACTCCCCAGTCTACCGACCGCCGGGGCACGCCGGTATCCTCAGACCTAAGGATTCTGGCGCCTCGCCCCCGCGATGTCGCCCGCCGTCAGACACCGGAGGTCCGCTTGTCGCTCTGCAGGTACTTCGCCACCGCGGCGGTGCGCGAGCGCACCTGGAGCTTGCCGTAGATGTTGCCGAGGTGCGTGCAGACCGTCGTGTAGCTCACCCCGATTTCATCCGCGATCTCCTTGCTGGCATGCCCCTCGGCCAGGAGCTGCAGGATCTCGCTTTCCCGCGGCGTGAGCGCCGCGATCTCCTCCGCGCGCGCCGCCGGCTGCTGGAACGATTGCACCACTTTGCGCGCGATCTCCGCGCTCATCGGCGCGCCGCCGGCCTGCACGTCCACGATCGCGCGCACAATCTCCTCCGGCGTGGAGCGCTTCAACAGGTAGCCGCTCGCGCCGGCCTCCAAGGCCCGAAAAATCTGCCGGGCGTCGTTGTACACCGTGAGAATCAGGATCTGCAGCTCCGGCTGCTGCCGCTTCAGCCGCGCCGTGCACTCGATCCCGGTCAGGTCCGGCAGATTGATGTCCATCACCACCACCTGTGGCCGGTGGCGCGCGATGGCGCGCAGCCCATCGCCGGCATTCCGGCTGGCGCAGACGCAGCGGCACGAGGCCGAGGCGTTGATGATCTGCTCCAGCGAGGCGCAGAACGCGGCGTTGTCTTCCACGATGGCGACGGTGATCGGATTCACGAGAAAGAGCGGGGCGAGCCGGAGTCCGGCAATGGTTTCCGCCCGGGGAAGGCCGTCGTGACGATGACGCGCGTGCCGCCGGGCCCGGACTGCCAGTCGATCGTGCCGCCGACCCGCGCAATCCGGGAGCGCATGTTGGCGAGGCCGTTGCCCCCGGCGCGGCCCGCCGCCGGGTCGAAACCGGAGCCGTTGTCCTCGACCACGAGCGTCAGTCGCTCCTCCCGCCACGCGATCCGCAGCCAGGCTTCCCGCGCGCCGGAATGCTTCAGCACGTTGTGCATCGCCTCCTTCGCGGTGAGGAAAAGGTGCGAGCGCTCCTCGGCCGACAACGGGTAGCGTGGCACGTCACCCACCACCTCCAGCCGCGCGCGAATGCCGCTGGCGCGAAAGAGCTCCTGGAAGAGCTCGGCCACGTAGGAAACCAACTGGTCCAGGGAATCGTTGGCCGGATTCACCGCCCACACGATGGCGTCAAGCGACGCGGCCAGGGAACGGACCCGCTGGCCAACCGCCTCGAGGCCGCGGTCGGCCTCGGCCGGCGCCCGCCGGGCATGTTCCGCGTACAGCCCGATCTCCGTGAGGCTCGCGCCGAGGTCGTCATGCAGGTCCTGCGCGATCCGCCGGCGTTCGGCCTCCATCGCCCGCTCGCGCTCCAGCCGCTCCAGCCGCAGTCGCAGTTGACGATGGGACCAGAGGTACGCGCCCCAACCCGCCGCGGCAAGAGCGGCCACGACGAGAACCCGGAACCAGAGCGTCTCGTAGAAGTGCGGCAACTGAACGACCTGCATCGCGGCGGCGCGCGTGCTCCACACGCCGTCGCCGTTGCGCGCCCGGACCCGGAACGTGTATTCGCCGGGCGGCAACGCCCCGTAAAACGCGCTCCGGCGATTGCCGACGTCCACCCAGTCGGGATCATAGCCTTCGAGCCGCACGGAGAACCCCACGGTCTCCGGCTGTACGAAACTGGGCGCCGTGTATTCAAACGCCAGCGACCGCATGCCCGGCGGCAGGCGCACCGCCGCCCCCGGCGGCGCCGGCTGCCGGTCCACCAGCACCCGTTCCAGCAGGATCGGTGGCGGCACGTCGTTGCGGAATGTCCGCGCCGGATCGATTGCCACCACGCCCCGCCGGGTCGCGAACAACAGTCCGCCATCCGCCGCCCGCCACGCCACGGGCTGCCCGCCCGACCACACGGGCAGCGAGCGTACCTCGTCGCCCGCCGCGATCGCATGCAGCGGCGGTGCGCCTCCCCCGTCCCGCAGCCACGGCAGCAACTCCGCCTTCCAGGCCCACAGGATACCGGCCAAGGTGCCGAACCAGATCCGGCCCCGGCCATCCTCGATGATGGCCGAAACCTGCCCGCCCAGCGCCGCCGTCAACGCCGCGGGATTGGTCCAGCGGCCGCCCTCGCCCACCGCGAGCCCCCGGCCGTTCAGGCCCACCCAGAGGCGACCTTCCGCGTCCACATGCACCGCCCGGACTTCGGCGCCCCGCGCTCCGCCGCCGATGCGCACCGGCTCCGCGTTGTCACCTCGAACTCGATACAGACCGCCGCGCCAGGTGCCGACATAAAGGGTTTGATCCGGCGCCGTGGCAAAAGCCGTGGCCGCGGCAATGTGCGCGCCGTCCGCGGTCCGCACTTCATCCAGCTTCTCGTACCGCCAGCGGAAGAGCCCCATCTCATCGGTGCCGATCCACATCGCACCCGCCGCGTCCTCGAAGAGCCCGCGCACGAAACGCAGGTCGGTGTGCTGCCGCCAGAGCCCCTCCCGCCGCACCCAGAGGTGTGAACTGATTCCCGCCCAGACCGAGCCATCCCGCGCCGGCCAGACCACCGCCGGGTCCGATTGGGGCAGTCCCTCCTCCACCGCGTCGCGCACCGTGCCGTCGGGACTCAACCGCAGGATGCCGTGGCCGCGCACACTGACCCAGAGGTCGCCCGCCGCATCCTGCGCGACGTTCTTCACGTTTTCCTGCGGCAGGCCTTCCGGCCGTGCGAGCAGGCGATACGGCATCGGGTGCATCCGCGCCAGGCCCTCCGCCCCCGCCCCCAGCCACAGTCCGCCTTCGGCGTCCTCCGCCAGCACGCGCACATTGCGATTGGGCACGCCGGTGACGACCACAGGCCGCGGTTGCGCCGGGTCGGCCATGCGCAGGAGCGCGCCCGCCGCGAGCCAGACCTTTCCGTCCCGCCCCGCCATCACTTGCCGGACCGGCAACGTTCCCCCGCCCGCCTCGGTAACGATCCTGTTCAGCGCTCCGTCGCGCAGCCGAAACAGCCCGGCGCGCTGCGTACCAAACCACAGCGTGCCGCGCGGCTGTTCGGCGATCGTCAGAATTTCCCCGAAGAACGGATTGTCCCCGTCGTAGGGCCGGGCGACGCCGCGTTCGACCCGCCACACACCGCGTTCGCGCTCCAGCGCGACCCAGAGGCGGCCGTCGGCGTCGGCGTGCAGCGCGCGGATTTTTGCCTCCGCCGGCAAACCCGCAATCTCAGGCCGGCTCCACTCGCCGCCGCGAACCACCCACAACCCGCGTCCCACCGTCCCCGCCCACACCTCGCCCGCCGCTCCCCGGGCCACCGCGCGCACCGCCACGGGAGTCGGGTTCACCGGCTCGAATTTTCCGCCCCGCACTCGGGTCAGACCCGCATCCGAGCCAATCCAGAGCGCGCCGTCCGCGTCCACCAGCAAGGCGTGGATCAAGTCGCCCCCCAACCCCGGCGTGTCGGCCGCGCGAAAGCTCACGAATCGCACGCCATCAAACCGCGCCAAGCCTGAGGTTGTGCCCACCCAGATGTATCCGTCCCGTCCCTGCGCCACCGCCGTCACCACGCTGCCTGGCAGCCCCGCCGTACCGGCGTAATTCTCGAACAAGTAGCGTCCGGAGTCCTCGTCCGCCCAACCTGCCGCCCCAAGCGGCAGCGCCAGGACCACCATCAGCCAGCTGGCCGCGCCAACCCTGGCCCGCCAGGAAAGCCGCGGACGGGGCGAAGGACGTGGGTGAAACAGGGTACGCAAGAGGGAAGCGCCGGGACGCGACAGCCTGCCGCGCTCACCCGAGCCCGCCACGTTGTTGTTGGTGTCATCCTTAAGCAAGGCGCCCACCCAACTCCGCCGTCCCACCCGCTTCGCGCCTTCCGGTTCGCAACCTGCAACCTTTCCACCTGCCACCTGTTAACTCGGCGGCCGTCCCGGCCGTCACGGCCGCCCCGGGAGCCGGGCCTTCAGCGCCAGGACGCGCGCCACGGATTGGTCGATCCGGCTTTCCGGGATGCGGCCGGACTCGACCGCGCGCGCCAGGATTTCGATCGCCCGGGGCGCAATGTCCGAGTCGTAGCTCATGTTGTTGCCGAAGCAGAGCACATCGATGCCCGCCTCGATCGCCGCCGGCACCGCCTTCTCGAGGCCGTAATGGCTCGAGATCGCCTTCATCTCCATGTCGTCGCTCGTCACGACGCCTTGAAAGCCGAGCTTCTCGCGCAGGATGCCGGTGATCACCGCCCGCGAGAGCGTCGCCGGGCGCTCCGGGTCGAGCTTCGCGTTGAACACGTGCGCGCTCATGATCGAGTCGCACAGGCCCGCCTGGATCAACCGCTGGAAGGGAATCAGCTCCTGCTCGCGCCAAGTCTGCGTGACATCCACCAGCCCGAGGTGCGTGTCGCCCGCCGCGCTGCCGTGGCCGGGGAAATGCTTCGCGCACGTGAGCACGCCGCGCGCGTGATGCCCGCGCACATACGCTGACGCCAGCCGGCCGACCGCCTCGGGGTCGGCGGCGAAGCTGCGGCCCTTCCCCTTGATGATCGGGTTGTCGGGATTGGCGTCGAGGTCGACGACCGGCGCGAGGTTCAGGTTGATGCCAACACTCGCCAGCGTCGTCGCAATCGCCTCGCCCTGCCGGTACGCCGCGTCCTCGCCCGCCCGGCCGAGTTCCTCGTGCGACACCGTCTCCGGAAAACCATAGGCCGGCTTCAGCCGGTTCACGCGCCCGCCCTCCTGGTCGATCGACACGAGCAGCGGCACGACGGCGTGAGCCTGGAGATGGGCCACGAGTTCCTTCACCTGCGCCGGCGACACGATGTTGCGGCGGCCGCGGGTGGCCTCGGTCATCTCCTGGTCAAACAGGATGATGCCGCCGACGCCGTGCTGACGCACGTCGCGGAGCGCGATCTCGCATTCCGCGGGCGTGGCGCCGCGGAAGCCGACGTTGAGGAGCTGGGCGATCTTCTGGCGAAGGGTGAGCGGGACGGACATGGCGGGAGGCGGCACGCGGGGTTACTTGATCTTCTCGACGCCGATACCGGGGCGGTCGGGCAGCGTGAGTTTGCCGTCGACGATCGTGGCCCCGCGGAAGCAGTCGTTGCGGATGAGCACCGCGCCGTCGAGGTCGGCCCAGTCCACAAGCGGCGACAACTGGACCGCCGCCGAGATCGCGCACGAGGTTTCGGTCATGCACCCGAGCATCACCTTCATGCCGAGCGCGCGGGCGACCTGAATCATGGCGTGGGCCTCGCGGAGGCCCGTGCACTTCATGAGCTTGATGTTGATGCCATCGAACGCGCCGCGCAGGCCGGCGACGTCACCGATGCGTTGGAGACTTTCGTCGGCGATGAGGGGCAAGGGGCTGCGTTCGCGCAGCCAGGCGGTCTCGTCGAGCCGCGTCTTCGGCAGGGGCTGCTCGATGAACACGATGCCGCGCTCCGCCAGCCACTCGATCATCCGCAGCGCCTCCTCCAGGTTGGTCCAACCCTGGTTGGCATCGACGGTGATGGGTTTGTCGGTCACCTCGCGGATGGTGTTGATCATCATCCGGTCGGTTTCCTGGCCGCGCCCGAGCTTCACCTTGAGGATGCGGTACGGCTCGGCCTCGCGGGTCTTGGCGCGGACGACCTCGGGCGTGTCGAGCCCGATGGTGAAGGAGGTGACGGGAGTCTTCGCGGGATTGAGTCCCCAGATGCGGTACCAGGGGGCGCCGAGCTTGCGGCCCATCCAGTCGTGCAACGCGATGTCGACCGCCGCCTTCGCCGCAGTGTTGCCCGGGGCAATCGCGTCGATCGCCGGCAGGATCTCCTGCAGGCAGAACGGATCGGAGAAGCGCGACCAGTCGATCTTCCGGTGAAACGCCAGGACCGACTCCTGCGTTTCGCCGAGGTACGGCGGCATCGAGGCCTCCCCGTACCCGACGATCCCGTCGTGCTCGAATTCAACCAGGACGTCCGGCGTGGTGGTCCGGGAGTTCGTCGCAATGGTGAACGTGTGCTTCAGCTCGAGGGTGTAAGGGTGGCTCGTGAGCTTCATGGGGACGCGGCGCGACCATGTCAGCGGAACGCCCGGCAGGAATCGAGGCTGAATCCGCGCCCGCCGCCCCGCCGCCAATTGTCACGCAATAACGTGACACCGGCCGGGCGCCCGGCATGCTGTCGCGATGCTTACGCCCCGCACGTTTTCGCCCCTGGTCGCGCTGAGCCTTGTCGTCGTGCTCGCCGGCTGCACCACCCCGAAGCCGGCCGGCACGTCCCGCGCGGAGCCTCCCGCTGCCGCCGCCGGCCCCGCCGCCACCGCCCAGGTGCGGCTGGGCAACGAGGTGCTCGCGTTGCACGGCTTCCGCGAACTCGCCGGCAAGCGCGTCGGGCTGATCACCAACCCCTCCGGGGTGAACCGGAACCTCGAGACCACGATCGAGGTTTTGCGGCGCGCGCCCGGCGTGAAGCTGGTCGCGTTGTTCGGCCCCGAGCACGGCGTTTATGGCGACGTGCCGGCCGGTGAGCAGGTGAAGGGCGGCGTCGATCCACGCACGGGCATCACGGTGCATTCGCTCTACGGCGCCACGCATCGCCCCACCCGCGAGATGCTGGCCGGGCTCGACGCCGTCGTGTACGACCTTCAGGACACCGGCTGCCGCTCCTACACCTTCATCAGCACGATGGGCGACGCGATGGACGCCTGTGGGGAGGCCGGGGTGGAATTCGTGGTGCTAGACCGCCCCAACCCGCTCGGCGGCGAGCGCATCGAGGGCAGCGGCGTCGAGGAGAAGTTCCGCTCCGGCGTCAGCCGCTGGGACATCCCCTACGTGTACGGCCTGACCTGCGGCGAGCTCGCCCGGATGATCAACGACCGCGGCTGGATCAAGCATCCCTGCAAGCTGACGGTCGTGCCGCTCGAGGGCTGGCGGCGCGATATGACCTGGACCGACACCGGCCTGCCCTGGGTGCCGACGTCGCCGCACGTGCCGCATGCCTTCTCCCCCCTGTTCCTCGTCGCCACCGGCATGCTCGGCGAGACCCCCGTGGTGAACATCGGCGTGGGCTACACACTGCCGTTCCAGTGCATCGGCCTCCCCAAGCTGGACGCGCATGCGTTCGCCGCCCGGATGAATGCGTTCGGGCTGCCCGGCGTGCACTTCCAGCCGCTCACGTTCCAGCCGTTCTATGGGACCGCCAAGGGCACGATCCTCGGCGGCGCGCAGCTGTATTTCACCGACGCGGCCCACGCACCCCTCACGGCGATCAACTACTATGCCATCGAGGCGCTGAAGGAGACCGCGGGCTTCGACCTCTTTGCCGAGACCGCGAAGACAAACGCCCAGCGCCTGCAGATGTGGGACAAGGTCAACGGCAGCGATGCCCCGCGCCGCCGCATGGAGGCAGGAGCCCACGCCGCCGACATCGTCGCCTCGTGGAAGGCCGCCGAGGACGAGTTTCGTCAGGCCCGGGCCAAGTACCTCCTGTACTAATACCTCTTCTCCATGCGCTCCCCCAGCCGCTTCCTGGTCGTATTCGCGGTGCTCGCCGCTCTCGTGGTGTCTGGCTGCCAGACGCCCGGCAAACGCGTCAAACGCAAGGGCGACGAGATCGTCGTCGCCGGCCAGCTCTATCACATCGGGACACCGGTCGTGACCTGGATGGACCCAGGTGGTTACGACGCCTACCGCGTCGAGCGGCGCTTTAGCCCAATCGAGGAGAGCAGTTGGGAAAAGTCATCGCTCGCCGTGAAGGGCCTCGGCACGCCAAACCGCTACGGTCTCCGTTCCGAGTCGCTCACGCCCGAGGAAATCGAGCGCGTGCGCGGCGGTGGCTGGGACCTCCCCACGCTGCAGCGGGTCGTCGACCAGTTCGTGATCCACTACGACGTCTGTGGCTTCAGCAAGACGTGCTTCCGCGTGCTCCACGACCACCGCGGCCTGAGCGTCCACTTCATGCTCGATGTCGATGGCACCCTCTACCAGACGCTCGACCTCAAGGAGCGCGGCCGGCACGCCACCATCTCCAACGATCGCTCGATCGGCATCGAGATCGCCAACATCGGCGCGTACGCGCCGGGCACCGAGGGCAAGGTGTTCGCGGATTGGTATCATACCGACAAGGACGGCCGCATCACGCTCACCGTGCCGGAGCGCATCGGCGACCCGATGATCCGAACCAAAGGCTTCGTCGGCCATCCCGCGCGCCCCGCCCCCGTCAAGGGCGTCGTGCAGGGGCAGGAGCTCGTCCAGTATGACTTCACGCCGCAGCAGTACGCCGCGCTCATTCGCCTCACCGCCGCGCTCTCGCGCATCTTCCCCAAGATCAAGTGCGACGTGCCGCGCGACGCCGACGGCCGGATGATCACGAGCAAGCTGCCCGACGATCAGCTCAAGGCCTACCAGGGCGTCATGGGCCACTTTCACATCCAGACGAACAAGACCGACCCCGGTCCGGCGTTCGACTGGGACAAAGTCATCGGCGGCGCGCAGCGACTGCTGAACCGATAGCAGGTCGCCGGGAGTCACCCGGCAACCTGTTAGCCGAAACGCCGGCGCCGTTTTGGCGGACGCCCGCCCCCGCCTCAGGCCTTGCGGCCGAAGGCGGGATCGATCCTCACCAGCGACGCGGCAATGAAGGACGGGATCGTCGCGGCGCAGACGTAGAGGAAGAATTTCTGGTAGCCGAGATGGTCCTCGATCCAGCCGGCGGCCATGCCCGGCAGCATCATGCCGAGCGCCATGAACCCGGTACAGATCGCGTAGTGGGCCGTCTTGTGATGCCCCTCGGCCGCCAGGATCATGTACATCATGTACGCGGTGAACCCGAAGCCGTAGCCGAACTGTTCGACGGAGAGCGCGGCGCCGATCAGCCACAGGTTTTGCGGCTGCGTGAACGCCAGCAGCACGAACACCAGGTTCGGCACGTGCATGATGATGATCATCGGCCACAGCATCCGCTTCAGCCCGTAGCGGGAGATGATGATGCCGCCAACGATACCGCCGACCGTCAGGGCAATCACGCCGGCCGTGCCGTACACGATCCCTACCTGCTTGGTCGTGAGCCCAAGCCCACCCACGTCGCGCGCATCGAGCAGGAACGGGGTGACGAGCTTCAGCAGCTGCGCCTCGGCGAACCGATAAAGAAGGAGAAAGGCCAGGATCCGGCCGATTTCCTTGCGGCGGAAGAACTCGACAAAGACCGCCGCGAACCCGCTGAGGAACGATCGGTTCGTGGTGTCCGGGCGGTCGGTCTCCGGCCGCGGCAACGCCCACGAGTGGTAAAGCCCCGCCACAACAAACACCCCCGCGATGATCCAAAAGACGATCGACCACGCCTTGGTCACGCTGCCGTAGCGCTCCTGCAGCGCGCCCGCGAGGTACACGAGCCCGCCCTGCCCCGTCAGCGTCGCCATCCGGTAGAACGTGCTGCGGACGCCGACAAACGCCGCCTGCTGGTGCGGCGGCATGGCCAGCATGTAGAAACCGTCGGCCGCGATGTCATGCGTCGCCGAGCTGAACGCCATCAGCCAGAACACCGCCAGGGTCATCTGGAAGAAGTGCGTCGTCGGGACGGTCAGCGCCACACAGGCGAGCGCCGCGCCAATCACCAACTGCAACAGGTACGTCCAGCGCCGTTTCGTCCCCAGCAGGTCGACCAGCGGTGACCACAGCGGCTTGATGACCCACGGCAGGTACAGCCAGCTCGTGTAGAGCGCGATGTCGGTGTTCGAGATGTGCAGGTTTTTGTACATCACGACCGACACCGTCATCACGATGACGTACGGGATGCCCTCGGCGAAGTAGAGCGTTGGGATCCAACGCCAGGCGGCGGAAGCGCGGACAGGAGCCGGAGTTGTCATGGAAATGAGGGTACGTTGGACGCCAGGTGCAGCACGGGCGTGATGGCGCACGCCACGCGCGGACTCTCGTTGCCGAGCCGGTCGACGGCACTCACCACGATGGCATCGGGGGCGCCAAGTTCAGCATCGGCGCCGAGCGCGATCACGCGTTCCGCCGCCGGCACCACGGCAAACCGCCATGTGCCGCCCGCGTAACGCCGCCAGACCGCAAAGTGCGTGGGGCGCGGGCCAAATCGGCTGGCCCGCACGACGACGACCTCCGCCGGGGCGGTCTCACGCACCAGCGTCGGCGCCCGCATCGGCTCCGCCTTCATCCACGGCGAGACGGGCACCAACGCCGGTTGCGCGTACGGGCCGCGGCGCAGGTAGGTCGCGAGCCCCGCGCGATCCTGGAGGAGCGCCTTCGCGCTGAAATGAATCTGACCTAGGCTGTCTGGCGGGGTCGGCGGTGCGGCCCGCATCAGCGCGATTTGGCGCCCGAGTTCCTCCGGGCTCCAGCCCTTGTCCGCCCGATCCACCGAACTCGCGTTCAGTCCCGGCCAGATATGGCGCTGCGCCGGGTTGTGCTGCCGCCAGTAATCCAGGAGCACCGGGAACGACTGCGCCTTCTGGTCGATCCGCCAGTAGAGCTGCGGCGCAAGGTAATCGAGCCAGCCTTCCGCCAGCCACTTTTCCACGTCGGCGTACAGCTTGTCGTACTGGCTGAACCCCGTGATGCCCGACGGACGCCGGTCCGGCCGGCCGATGCCGAACGGGCTCACGCCGAACCTCACCCACGGCTTCGCGTCATGGATCGACCGGTACATTGCCTCGATCAACCGGTCGACATTCTGCCGGCGCCAGTCGTCGCGGGCCAGCCGCCCGCCGCGCTTCACATACCGCTGCCACGAGGCGTCATCGGGAAAGTCGCCCACCTCGGGTTTCGGATACGGGTAGAAGTAGTCGTCGATGTGGATGCCATCCAGGTCGTACCGGCGCACCAGGTCGCGAACCACGCCGAGGGTCTGCGCGGCCGCATATTTGTCGCCCGGGTCCATCCAGAGGAGGTCGCCGTACGCCTTCACCGCGGACGGGTGCGCGCGCGCCAGATGGAGTCGCGCGAGCGGCCCCTTCGCCGCCGGACTCCGCGCGCGGTACGGATTCAGCCAGGCGTGCAGCTCGAGTCCGCGCCGATGCGCCTCGTCGATCCAGGCGCGCAGCGGGTCGTAATAGGGTTCCGGCGCCCTGCCCTGCTCGCCCGTGAGAAACTCAGACCAGGGCTCCAGCCGCGAGGGATAGAGCGCGTCCGCCGCGGGCCGCACCTGGAGGATGACGGCGTTGAGGTTCAACTCCCGCGCGCGCTCGAGCAGAGCGATCATCTCGGCCCGCTGCTGTTCCACCGACAGCCCCGGCCGGCTGGGCCAGTCGATGTTCGCAACAGACGCCACCCACATGGCGCGAAACTCACGCGGCGCGGCCGGGGCCACCGCGGCCAACGCCTCCTCGGCTGGTGCCGGGGCCTGGCCCGTCGCACAGCCACCGAGCGTCAACGCCACCGCGGCCAGCAGCGCGGCGCCTGCCGCGCGGAGTCCACTCCCTCGTACCCGTGATTGCATCGTGGCCATGGCGGAAAGTCGCGTTACCTAGGTGTTGATCACGCGCGTTCGCCGGCAATCGCCGCGCGGACATCACCATCCACCTTCTCCAGGGCCGCGCGTGCCGCCGCCGCGTCAAGGCCGCGCTTGATCGCGACGATCGCGACTTTCACGCGGTAGTCGCAGGCCTCGAGCGTGCGCCGGGCCGTCGCCTCGTCCGCACCGGTCGCGCGCATCGTCAGCGCCGCGGCGCGGCGCACGAGCTTCGCGTTGGTCGGCTGCACGTCGACCATGAGGTTTCCGTACACCTTGTGCAGCCGCACCATGATGGCGCTCGAAAGGGTGTTCAGAACGATCTTTTGGGACGTGCCGGCCTTGAGCCGCGTGCTACCCGAAACCACCTCGCTGCCCGTGTCCAGCGTCAGCCCGATCTCCGCCTGCGCCGTGACCGGCGCGCCGGGATTATTCGCCATGCCAATCGTGAGGGCACCGGCGGCCTTCGCCGCCTCGAGCGCGCCGAGCACGTACGGGGTGCCGCCGGAGGCCGCGATCAGAATGACGACGTCGTTGCGCGTCGGGTTGACCGCCCGCAGGTCGGCTGCGCCTTGCTCGCGGTTGTCCTCGGCGCCTTCCACCGCCTCGTAGACGGCGCTGCGGCCGCCGGCGAGCAGTCCGAGCGCGCGGTCCTTGGGCCAGGAAAAGGTGGGGAACAGTTCGACGCTGTCCAGCAGACCAAGCCGTCCCGAAGTGCCGGCGCCGACGTACAGCAACCGGCCGCCCGCGGCGATGCGCGGCGCGGCGGCGTCCACCGCGCGAGCAAGATCGGCGGCCGCCGCATGGACGACGTTGGCCGCATGCACGTGGTCTTCCGTGAACGCGCGGACCAGGTCGATCGTCGCGTAACGATCGAGGTTCTCATGCCGGGTGCTGGGGGTTTCGGTGTTGAGCATCGTAGTGAAGTAAAGTCCTGCGTTGCCGCGGTCCGCTCAACCGCGCATTTCCGAGGCATGTCCGACCTCTTCATCGGCTTGATGTCCGGCACGAGCATGGACGGCATCGACGCCGCGCTTGTGCGCTTCACCCCGCAGGCCGAACTCGTCGCCTCGCACACGCTCGCCTTCCCCGCCGCGCTCCGTGCGGAGCTGCTCGCGCTGAGCCGCCCCGGTCCCGACGAGATTGACCGGATGGGGCGCGCCGACGTGGCGCTCGGCCGCTGCTTCGCCGCGGTCGTGCGCGAGCTCCTGGCCAAAGCCGGGGTCGCACCGAAGGACGTGCGCGCGATCGGCAGCCACGGGCAGACGATCCGCCATCGACCCGACTTCAAGCCGGCCTTCACCCTGCAGATTGGTGACCCCAACGTGATCGCCGCCGAAACCGGCATCGCGGTCGTGGCCGATTTCCGGCGCAAGGACATGGCGCTGGGAGGCCAGGGCGCGCCGCTCGTGCCGGCCTTCCACGCCGCGATCTTCGGCAGCGCGGAGACGGACCGCGTGATCGTGAACATCGGCGGCATCGGCAACGTGACGGTTCTGCCCGCGACGCCCGGCGCGCCGATTCTCGGCTTCGACACCGGTCCGGGCAACACGCTGCTCGACAGCTGGGCGCGTCGCGTCCTCGGACAACCGCTCGACGTCGATGGCGCGCTCGCCGCGCGCGGCCGCGTGGACGCCGCGCTGCTCGGCCGTTTCCTCGCGGATCCCTTCTTCGCCAAAGCCGCGCCGAAGAGCACCGGGCCCGAGTACTTCTCGCCCGAATGGCTCGACCAACACTTGCAGGCGCACGGAGTCGTCGGGGAAGCGGACGTCCAAGCCACGCTGGTCGCGTTGACGGCGGAAACGATCGTGGCCGCGATCCGGCCGCTCGTGCGTTCCCGCGCGCCCGATCTGTTCATCTGCGGCGGCGGCGCCCACAACCCCGTCTTGATGGCGGCCCTGCAACGTGTGCTCGGCGAGGGACGCGTGCAGCGCACCGACGCGCTCGGCGTGCCCGTCGGCTGGGTGGAGGCGATGGCCTTCGCGTGGCTCGCTTACCAGCGCCTGGAAACGCTGCCGGGCAATTGTCCCGGCGTCACTGGCGCCAGGCGTCCCGCCGTCTTGGGCGGACTGTATCTGCCGAATTAAGGCCGGCCCACGGCGAGCCGACCTCGCGGCCGCATCCGCCCCTCCGGGACACGAGGCCCCGGTGGCAAGGAGAAGGCGGCGCGAGAAGGACACCATTTCGGCAGAGGAACGCGCGCGGCGGGCCCGGCAAGCGGCGCCGGAGGTTGCGGTTTACGACCGCGCCGCCGGCACCGGCGGCAGCGCCACCTCACCGGAGGCGACGCGGTGGAGGAACAGCGCCGCGATCTGCGCCCGCGGGGCGATCGTGTCGACGCGGCAGACCTCGCGTTCGCTGTGTAGCCCGTCGGCGATCGGGCCGAGGCCATCGAGCGTCGGCAGGCCGACCTCGCCGAGGAAATTGCCGTCGGAAGCGCCGCCGGTGTGCACCCATTTGAACGGCGGCACGCCGACATCAGCAGCCGCCTTTTGCCACGCGGCGTAGGCGGCCTCCTCGGCCGGGGTGCATTCCTTCGGCGGACGGTTGAACCCGCCCTGCAGTTCGAGCCGGAAACCCTCGCGGGCGTTGATCGCGGCGGCGAGCGCGTGGATCCGCGTGAGCAGCGCATCGCGGTCGGACATCCGCGTGACGCGGACGTCGATGTCGGCGCGCGCGTAGTGCGGCACCACGTTGGTCACGGGCGAGCCGCCGTTGATGTTGGCGACGCTCACGAGCACGCCGGGCAACTCGTCGGGGAGCTTGGCGACGCCAAGGAGAAACTCCGCCAGCGCGAGGACGGCGTTGCGACCGTCGTTCGGCACCTTCGCCGCGTGCGAGGCGCGGCCGTGGCAGATGGCGGTGAACACGCCGGTGCCCTTGCGCGAGTGCACGATGTCACCCGAGGGACGCGCCGGCTCGAAGACGAAGGCAAACTGGTTCCGGCGCGCCGCGGCGCGGAACAGCTCGAGGCTGCCGTGGGAGCCGATTTCCTCATCCGGCGTGAGCAGGACCTCCCAGCCGAGCTGCGCGGCGTTGGCGGTCTGCTCGAACGCCTGGAGCGCGGCGAGGAGCGTCACGATGCCGCCCTTCATGTCGCCCGTGCCGGGCCCCGACATCGTCTTCGCATCCACCCAGCGGCACGTCTGGAACGGGCTGGTCGCCTCGTACACGGTGTCGTAGTGGCCGCAGAGCAGCACGTGCTTCGGGGCCGCGGGCCGCATCCGGATGCTCAGCGAGCGGACGCCCGGCGGGTTGAAACCGGGAGCGTCGGCGGCGACCTCCTCGATCGTGGCGGCGGGAAAGCAGCGGGCGAACTCCGTCCGCAGCGTCTCACGCATCCGGGCCAGCCCGGCGGCGTGATCCGAGCCCGAGTTGATGTTGGCCCAACGCTCCAGCAGCGCGCCGAGTTCGGGCGTGCGCTGCGGCAGGGCGAGAATCGAGGAAGGAACGGACATGGAAGCGGGAGAGAATGCCACCGCGGCGCGGTCAAAGTCCAGCGCGTGCCCCACCCGGCAGCGTGACCCGCGGCGTGTCATCGCCATCGATCTGCCGCAGGTTGGCGAGCGGGTCGTCCTGGAGCCGGAGGAACTTGAAGCCGAGAAGGCGCTGGCGGGCCTGGGGCGACTTGGCCGACTCCACGCCGCGGGCGATGAAGGCGGCGAGCGGCTCCTCGCGGACCTTGGGTTCGGCGGAGTGGATGATGGTGACGGTGCCGTCCGGCGAGTGGGCAATGAGCCCGGTGTGGCCGACCCAGGCCTTGCCGCCGTAGATCTCGGCGTTGGCGTGGCCGGCGTTGATGGAGCCGCGAACGACGTTCACGAAGTCACCGTCCTTGAGTTGCGACGCGATGCGCTCGATTTCGGAGAGCGGGATAAAGCGGTCGTGGTGCTCCTCGACGGGGATCGAGACATCGAGTCCGTAGCGGTTGTGGAGGAACTTGCTGCGGTCGATGCGGGCATCGAACGGCAGCGCCTTGGCGCCTGCGAGTTCGTCGGTGAGGTCGCGCACCAGCCAGCGATTGGAAACGTTCCAATCCGCCTCGGTGTAGTGGTTGCGCGTGGCGACGCCGAGCTTGCCGTCGCGGTAGCGGATGCGTTGGAGCATCCGGATGAACCCGGACCAATCGCGGGTCAGCGCCATCGCGTAGGTGTGCTCGGTGAACACGAGGCAGTCGCTCTTGGTGAGACAGTAGATGGGCTGCGGGTCGTAGGCCTCGAACGGCATCTCGCCGAGCAGGTACAGCTCGTACGGCTGGCCGATGTTCTTGCGGGCCAGGTGGACGATCCGCTGGCGGAGGTCCGGCATGGTGGCCTGCAGGTAACCGAGGTACTGCCCCACCTCGCGCTCGGTGAACTGATAGAGCGGTTTCGCCAACAACGGCGGGATGGGATCGACCGGCGTGGCGGCAGGAGTCGTGCCGGCCTTGGGTGTTGCAGCCGTCGCAGCCGTTGCGGGGGCAGCGGGCGCAGGCGCGGTTGCCGCCAGCGCGCTGGCGCCCAACGCGAGCAGTGTGGAGGAAAGGAGAAGGGTACGGGAATTCACGGTAGATAGAAAAAGGGGGCGGTCCGCATACGGACCGCCCCGCAGGAGAAATGGCAACTCAGGCCTAGAACGTGCCCTTCACGCCAAAGTTGATCGACATCGGCGTGATCCAAAGACTGCGCTTGCGCTCCGGCACCCAAGTATAGCGGTCCGGCCCCGCCTCAGTAATATTGTTCACATTAAGGTAGGCTGTCGCGTTGGGCCGCACGCGGTAGTAGAACCCGACGTTCAGGCGGGTGAGTGACTTACGATGGACCATTAGCTGGACCCAGGACGCTGTGCCGATCGTGCCCACCGTGCCGCTGTTCGTGACCGCATAGTCGCTGGAGTAGCTCAGGTCCGCGGACACATCGAATTTTCCATACGTGTACTGTAGCCCAAGGTTGGCGGTCCGCGGCACGAGCCCTGGGATATCGGCCGTCCTGCGTTCGACGAAGCCGACTTGGGCAGCGCTGTACACAAACTGCCCCTTACCCGTGATCACCGTGTAGTTGCCGCGCACGGTTAAGCCCTTCAGCGCACCGGGTAGGAAGGTCAACCGTTGGCGGAAATCGAGCTCGACACCTTGAACCCTCAGCGTGCCGATGTTTTGCGGACGAAAGATCTGGTACCCGGCGTACTCGCCGCCAAAGCCATTGTTCGGCCCTTCTCCTACCGTCTCGACCGTCCCGTAATTAATGCCAGAGGCAGGCAGATAGTCAGTGATGTTCTTTCGGAATGCACCGACCGAGTACACGCCGTTGACGGTGGGATAATACTCCAACTTCAGGTCAATATTCTTGGCCAACTGCGGCTTCATATTGGGATTACCGTACGTGACCTTGCCTTCATATCCATTATCATCAGCATGGTCATAGGTCGTAACCGATATCCCAGGAATCAGCTGGAGCATATCCGGCCGCGCATAGCTGGTTGACCAGCTTGCTCTCGCCACGAGGTTAGGTGTGACGTTATAGCTGCCGTGGATGCTCGGGAAAAGCTTGGTGTACTCGCCATTCGCGCCGCCTTTCGTATATTCCATCGCAGCCCGTTTGTAGGGATCAGGCTCGCCGGCGGCAGCGGGGACTCTCACCGCTGTATCGCGATAATAGGTCCAGACGTATGTCTTCACCTTCTCGATGCGCGCGCCCCCGACCAACTTAAGTTGTCCGAGCGTCACGTGGCTCTGCAGGTATCCGGCATCGACCATCTCTTTGAAGTGGCGTGAGCTCGTGAAGTTCTGTGAAGCCGTATAATATTCATCTTGGGCCCACTTGCCATTATTGAGGGTCTCGCTCACCGCGACGGGGTTAAAGATCGGCAAGCGTTGGCCGCCGTGATTTTCTTCAAACGTCGTGATTGGCATCAAGGCCGTGTCGGAGATGTAGTTATTCTCCTTCAAGTACCAGCGCAACGGGTTCGACTGGAAATTATTCACCCGCCGATTCACGGTGTCGGCGCCGGCCTTGAGTGTGACAGGAAAAGTGAACGGCAGCGGGTACGTTGCATTGATTGTGCCGCTCCACTCGTCGGTATTTGTGATCGTGCCACGCTTATCGAGACGAACGGAGGTTTGGTCCACCGGAACGGTGCTCCGGTTCGCGGTGGTGGATCTGGTCACGACGTACGAAGTATACGACGCGGGATCGTACACATTCGGTCCTGCAGTCTGCGTGAAAACGCGGCCGGTCAGGTCCGAGTTATCGAGAATGAATCCGATCGAACCCTTCGTCCGAAGCGTTAGCTGCCCACCCTCTCGGTTGTTACCTGCATTCGAATCCCAATGGGTCCGGCTCATGCGCCACGCATGGTCGATTTTCAATCGACCAAAGTTGTGTTCAAAGAAGAGCGTACCGGTGGGATTATTGCTCGTGAAAGAATAGGTCCGAGGCGTGAGGAGCATCTGCCCATTGCCGCTAGTGCTGATCTCGGCGCGGGTGGAATTGGACCCGGCAACGATGCCGGTGGAGGCGAAGGGATTAATGAAGGTATAATGGAAAAATGGTTCGCGGCCTGCATTATAGGTGAATCGTGCGGACACCGTCGTTGTAGGCGACAAGCGGTAATCGGCGCGTAGGCCGAGACCAGTAATGAACCGGTGATTGGCGCCACTTCGCTTATCATAGTCACGGAAGTACGCGGTTGAGGCATCCGTCGTAGCAGCGTATTGCAGCACATCGTAATCGAACTGGGTAGTTATTTGCTGCTGCGCGATGCTTGCGCTGATGCCGAGATTTCGCGTACCGCCAGCAATGTCGAAGACCCCAGTGTAATCCATCGTTGCAGTATACCCTAGGGGATGTTTGCCCAGATCGCTGTTACGTGCGCTGGTACCCGGCGTGTAGCGGCCACCCAAGTTATACGCGAAGCGCTGGCGCTCCTTCATCGCAAGGGGGGAACGGGATTTTAGGTTGATCTGGCCGCCGATCGAATCGGCGCGCTTGTCCGGCGTCTGGCCGGCGATGAGTTCGATCTGCTCATACATCGCGGCCGAGAACGAATGCAGCGTGGCGGTGCGGCCGTTGCCGCCGACGCCGGTCGAGGACATGCCGTCGACCACGAGGCGGGTAAAGCTCTGGCCGTTGGAGGAAACCATGCCGCGGATATCGACGCTGTTGATCAGGTCGTCTTCGTCGGTTTGGAACGAAACGCCGGGCATGCGGGACAGCAGTTCGCCGACGTTCTGCGTCGGCAGGACGCCCCACTCGTCGAGGGCCATGACGTTCTTCGGGTTCGTCGCATTGCGCTGCTCGGTGATGGAGAGCGCCTGGCCTTCACGCACGGATTGCACCGTGTACTTCTCCATGGTCACGACGTCGGCAGACTTGAGTGACACATCGAGCCGGGCGGTCGCGCCGGCCGAGACGTTGACGCGCTCGGTGGTCGGCGTGAACCCGGTGTAGCTCACGGTCAGGTCGACGATGCCCGCGGGTACATTCAGGAATACGAAATAGCCGGCATCGTCGGTAAGGGTCGTGCGGTTCATGCCCGGGAGCGTGACTGCCGCGCCTTGCATGGCGTTTTGGGTCACCGAGCTGGTCACGGTGCCGCTGATGGTGCCGGTACCGGCGGCGTCCGCGGCGTGGGCCGCGACTGCCCCGAGGACCAGGGTAAGGAACAGGCTCGTTGCGACCTGCAACAGCCGAGACGGAATACGGCCAAGTCGGCCGTGCGGAACGGTGTAGTTCATGGGTGGTAGGTCGTGTGCGGCACCAATGGGGGTAGCGCCACACACAGGGTGTGTAAGCTGCCGCCTTGCCTACGGCGCCGCGGATGGAGGTAAAGCGATTTCCGGTCCATGGGCCCGCAAACCGGCCCGGATTGGCAGTTCGGTTAAATAATTCATCACCGCGGTGATGGTCGGAAACGTCCCCCGGGGGCCAATTTCGGGCGCGCGGCGGCCCCGGAGGCGCTCCGTTCCGCTCCGTAACCGATCTTTGGGTACAGTAGTCCGCCCGCTCCGCCTGCGGGCCTCAGATCTTGATGAACCACTGCCGCCGCCACATCGCCCAGGCGACGAGGAAGTGGACGCCCACAAACGCCAGGGCGAACAGGAGCGACGCCAGCTCCGGCGGGGCCACCGGCACGAAAACGTGGTTATACAGCCACGTCTTCAAAACCACCCGCGTGCCCGCCACATCGGTCCAGCGGATCAGCGTCAGCATCCGCGCCACCAGGCCCGCGAGCACGTACATCGCGATCGCGTTCATGCCGAAGATCACCGCCGGCGCGGCCCAGCGGCGCCAGCCCCGCACGTCGATCAGCCAGGCGCACAGCGTGAGCCCGACCGCCGCGCTGCCCGCCATGAACAGCACAAAAGAGCTGGTCCAGAGGTTCTTGTTGATCGGCAGCCAGAGGTGCCACAGCAGCCCCGCGACCACCAGGCCTCCCCCACCCGCCAGCAGCCCGCCGAGTCTCGCGTTCAGCGGGCGCGCGCTCCGCAGCCAGGTGCCAGCCAGCGCGCCGAGCAGCGTCGTCGCGATCGCGGGAATCGTCGAAAGCAGGCCCTCCGGATCGAAACCGCGCACCGGGGCGCCCGACCAGGTGTGGCCGGCGAGCAGGTGCGAATCCACCCACCACGCGAGATTGCCCTGCGGCTCGAGCACACCCGCGCCGTAGCCCGGCACCGGGATGAACTGCAGCGCCGCCGCGTAGGCCAGCAACAGGCCCGCGACCCATGCGACCTGCCCGCGCACCCGCGTGGTGAGCACGATTGCCCCCGCCGCGGCATAGCACAACGCGATGCGCTGCAGCACACCCATGATCCGGAGCTTGCCGAGCACGACGGTATGGCCGGGATACAACCCAAAGGGGAACGTCGCCAGCAGCAGCCCGAGCGCGAAGATGATCGCCGCCCGCACGATCACGTGCCGGTACAATTCCGCCGGGCTCGCCCCCTGCTCCAGCCGCCGGCCGAACGACAGCGTCATCGCCACGCCGACAATCCACAGAAAGAACGGGAACACCATGTCGGTCGGCGTCCACCCATGCCAGCTGGCGTGCCGCAAGGGCGGATACACGTCGTGCCAGGTGCCGGGATTGTTCACGAGCAACATCGCGGCGACCGTGGCGCCACGGAACGCATCGAGGGAAACGAGCCGACCGGTGGGGTTCATCGGCCGCGTTCGATGGCAGGTCCGGGCGCGCCACGCAACTCCGCGTCGCCACCCCACCGGCGTCGCCACGCCCGGCGGCGCGCTGTCCGCCCGCTCAACGTGAGTCGCCGCGATACCGCGCCAGCATCACGGCCAGTTCGTCGAGCTCGTCGCGCGTCCGGTGGTCCGCGGGCGCCACGTGCCGGTTCAGCATGAAACAGAATGCGAGCCGCTCGCCGGCGGCCGTCGTCACGTAGCCCGAAAGCGAATTGGCCCAGCGCAACGTGCCGGTCTTGGCCTGCACCTGGCCTTCCGCCGGCGTGCCCTTCATCCGCCCCCGCAGCGTGCCGTCCCGGCCTGCCACGGGCAGCGCGTCGGCAAACGCCGCCGCCTCGCGGTGCTGCGCCATGAACCGCAGCAGGCGCACCATCGCGTCCGCCGTCACCAGGTTGTTGCGCGAAAGTCCGGAGCCTTCGTCGAACTGCACGTCGCCCGGCCGCAGGTCGTGCTCGCGGAGGAACCGCCCCAGCGCCGTCAGCGCCAGTTCGTCCGCGGTGCGCCACGCCGACGTCTCCGGCTGACGCTCCAGCTCGCCCAGCGTGGCGAACAGGAGATCGGTGCGCAGGTTCTGCGAAACCTTGAGGAGCACCGACACCATCTCGCGCAAGGTCGGCGAGACGATCTCCCCGAGTTGCCGCGCGCCCCGCACATCCGGGGTCAGCTCGGGCCAGCGCACGCCGCGCGCACGGCCGGTCACCTCGATGCCCGCCCGGCGCAGCGCCTCCTTCATGCCGGTGGCAAACCACTCCGCCGGCCGAGGCACCGTGGTGGCCTCGAGCGCCTCTCCGCCACCCGCCGGCACCGTGCCGAACACCGTCACCCAGCGCTCGCCCGGCAGCCGGAGCACGCGCACCTGACGCGCCCCCGACTCCGTCACCGTCGTCAGCCGGTTGTCGATTTGCAGCCCGGTCAGCGGCTGGACCAGCTCGATCACGCCGGGGGCGCCGGGCACGGCCCCCGGCCCCACGCGCAGATCGAGGTAGTTTTCCTCCAGGGCCACCCCCGAGATCTCGGCGCCGTAGTAGTCGTTCAGGTCGTCCGCCGTCCACCCCGCTCCCTGGGGCGTCGTGCGCAGCCACGTCCCATCCGCGATCACGTCGCCGCGGATGCGGCGGATCCCCGCCTCGCGGACCAGCGCCACGAAGGGCTCAAACGCCGTCCAGAAATCCTTGCCCGCTCGCCGGGGGTTCCAGCTTGGATCGCCCCGCCCCGCGACCACGAGGTCGCCCTGCAACGCGCCTTCGCCGTCGACAACCCCGCGAGCCAGCACGGGCGTCTTGATCCGCCAGTCGCCCCCCAGCCGGTCCAGCGCCAGGGCGGCGACGTAGAGCTTGGCGTTGGAGGCCGGGCTCAGCCGCTGCGCCGCATCGCGCTCCACCAGCACCGCGCCGGTGTCCACTGAGACCACCTTCACCCCCCAGGCCGAGCCGCGAAACCGCGGCGCATCGAGCCGGAGGCCCACCTCGGCGCGCAGGTCGGCGAGCGTCTCAGCCCCCGTCACCGCCACGGCTTCCTCGGCGCGTGCCGGCCGCCAAAGCGCCAGCGCCAGGAGCAGTATCCATCCGAAAACACACCGCCAATGACGGGGGATCATGTTCCGCATGGTAGCCGCCCGCGCGCCAAAGACGAAGCCGTTTTCCGTCCCCGCCCCACCCCGCGTTCCGCTCACCATCGCGCCCATCTCGGCTCCTCACTCCGGCGGAGGCGCACCCCGCCTGCCATCTTCACTCCCGCGGCGCGGCCACCGGTCACCTTCACTCTCACTCCAGCGACGGCACGTCGCCGGTCACTTTGCCCTTCACCCTCACTCGCCCCCGTTCCCCGGGGCTGCCGCCAATGCGTTGCACGAGGCAAAGACCATGAATTGCGGTGAATTCAGGGTCGCGCCGCATCGCCTCCTTGGTCATAGCAACCTCCCCCACCGCCATGGCGTCCTCCCACCCCATGCTCCTTCGCCTCCGCTGGCTCATCGCGGTACTCGGCTCCGTCACCGCGCTGACCGCGGCGCCGCGGCTGCGGGTTGGCGTGGATCGCGCCGCCCCGCCGCTCGCCTACGTGGACGACAAGGGGCAGCCGACAGGCTTTACCGTTGAGCTGCTCCGCGAGATGTCCCGGGTGAGCGGCGTCGAAATCGAGATCATCCCAGGCTTCTGGAAGGAGCATATCCCGGAATTCAACGCGGGGCGGCTCCATGCCTACGGCAACGTCCTGTCCACGCCGACAAACGAGGCTGAGATGGCGCTCTCCATCGCCCACGCCGAGCTGCATGGCATGGTGTTCCAGCGGCGCGACCGCCCCCCCATTCGCCGCCGCGCCGATTTTGCCGGCCGGACGGTCGCGACAATGCGCAGCAGCGCGGCGTACTCGGAAATGCTGCGCAATCGCGCCTGGGGCGCCAAGCTCCTGACCTACGAGACCTGGCAGCAGGCGCTCGACGCGACGCACCGCGGCGAATGCGACGCGGCGTTCATGTCCACGCGCCTGATGCACTCGCTCATCAACGAGCACGGGCTGGCGCGCCACATCATCACCGACGTGACGTACCGGTTCCACTTCGGCGTGCACAAGGGCGACCAGGCGACGCTCAACCTCCTCAACGAGGCGCTCGCGACCGTGATGCGCAACGGCACCTTCGATGAGCTGTACGCGAAATGGATTGGCCCGATCGAGCCGCGCCGGCTGCGGTTTGCGGACGTCCAACCCTTTCTCCTGCCCATCGGATTCGGCCTGTGTGCGGTGGCCATCTTCATCGGCTGGCAGCGGCACATGCTGGCCCGGCTCGCGCGCCAGGCCGAGGCCCTGCGGCTGAGCGAACAGCGCTGGAAGTTCGCCCTGGAGAGCTCCGGCGCCGCGGTGTGGGACTGGAACATGGCCGAGCGGAACGTGCTCTACTCGCACGACTGGAAGGCGCTCCTCGGCTATGCCGACGATGAGTTTGAGCCCACGATCACCGCGGCCACGCGATTGATCCACCCGGAGGACCGCTCGCGGCTGAAACAGGCACTCCGGGCCCACTTGCGGAACCAGAGCGCGCCCTTCACCGCCGAATACCGGATGCGCTGCAAGGACGGATCCTGGAAATGGATTCTCAACCGGGGCGTCGTCGTCCGACGCGATGCCCACGGCCACCCGCTGCGCATGGTCGGCACACATACCGATCTCACGCTCCAACGCCACGCCGAGGAGGACCGGATTGTGCGCGCCAAGCTCGAATCCACCGGCCTCCTCGCCGGCGGCATCGCCCATGATTTCAACAACCTCCTCGCCGCAATCGTCCTCAACACCGACCTGGCCTCCTGGCCCAAGGCGACGCGCGAGGACATCAACCGTCATCTCGCCGAAATCCGGAAGGCGGCAATGTCGGCCCACGACCTGACGCAGCAATTCATCACCTTCGCCACGGGCGGCGTGTCGGTGCGCCGACCCACCGCGCTGGAGGCGACACTGCGCAACGCGGCCGAGCTCGCGCTCCGCGGCTCTTCCTGCCGCTTTGAACTGCAACTCACGCCGGACCTCTGGATGGCGGACGTCGATGCCGCGCAGATCGGGCAGGTCATCCGCAACCTGGTCCTGAACGCGCGCGAGGCCATGCCGCATGGCGGCACGGTCACGGTCAGCGCCGAGAATCTCGCCCTGCGCAAGGACGGCGTGCCGGGACTCGAGAGCGGGCGCTACGTGCGCATCAACATCCACGATACGGGGATTGGCATCCCCCGGGAGTTGCTCGCCACAGTCTTCGATCCCTATTTCTCCACCAAGCAGCGCGGGCCGCAGAAGGGCATGGGCCTCGGCCTGACGATCTCCCTTTCGATCGTGAAGCAGCATGGCGGCACCATCCTGGTGCACTCGTCGCCGCAGGAGGCGACGACCTTTTCGATCTACCTGCCTGCGTGCGACGTCATGCCAACCCCGCCGGCCACGACGACACGGGCCCGCCCGGCCGTGCCCCGCGTGCTCGTCATGGATGACGAGGAAGGCGTGAAGGCCGCGCTCGGCGGCGTAATCCGCCAGTTTGGCTACGAAGTCGCCCTCGCCTCCGATGGCGCCGAGGCGGTCGAACACTATCGGCACGCGCTCGAAGCGAAACAGCCGTTCACCGTCGTCATCCTCGACCTCACCGTCCGCGGCGCGATGGGCGGGCTCGAGGCGCTGGAGGGCCTGCGCCGGCTCGATCCCGACGTCTGCGCCATCGTGATGAGCGGCTACGCCGACAACGAGGCGCTGCGCCAGTATACGCAGTACGGATTCAGGGCCTCCCTGACCAAGCCGTTCACCGTGGAAAAGCTCCGCGAGGCGCTGGCGGCGGCGATGCCGCCGGCCTGACGATGCCGTCTCAGCCGGCAAAACCTCAACGCGCCCCGACGCGTCGCTCCCCTCGCCCGCCTGCCCCAGCGGCGCCGGTTGCCGGCATGCAATCCACCGAGACGCTCCGCCATTTCCAGTGTGGCGCCTGCCACAAGTGGTGGTCCATCGGCGACGCCCCGGACCGCCCGCGCTGGTTTTGCCCTTGGTGTGGCCGCGAGAACCGCTTCGTCCCGTTTTCGCCCGTGTGAAAACGGCAAGGGGCCAGCGCCGAGTAAGCCGGCACGGTCCCTCAGGGGTTGGCGCGAGGTGAACTGGACTAGATTCCCGGCTCGTTCAGCCGGGCCTCGACGTTGGCGTAGGCGGTCGCGATGCCAGCGAGCAATTCGGGCGCGGTGATGCCGGTGATTTCCGCCGCAGCGGCCCGGAGCCCCTTGGTTTGAATGAGGTCCTGCAGGCGAACACTCTGCGGGTCGCCGGCATTCGCATACCGAAGCGCGGCACCGATACCCCACAGCAGGTTCTCCACCTTGAACCCGTGGGCATGGCACACAACCAGCGGGCGCACCAACCGGTCCATGGCACCCAGTTTGCGGAGCGGATCGCGGCAAACGCGCGGGAGTTCGTCCTCCAGTGCGGGGTTGGCCAGCCGCGCGAGAATCTTGTCGATGTACCGTTCATGCGCGGCGGGATCGAGGCCGTGCTCCGCGATCAAACCGCGGCCGGATTCCACCATGGCCGCCCGCACGATGGCGCGAATGGGCGCGTCGGCGATGCTCTGGTCCACCGTGCGATGATGCCGGAGCCAGCCGAGGTAAGCCGCGACCGCATGACCCGTATTCAGCGTGAACAGCTTGCGCTCAACGAAGACGATGAGGTTGTCCGCCAGGTTCATGCCGGTGATCTGCGGTGCGTCGCCCCGGAACGAACCCGCCTCCACATTCCACTCGAAAAAGTCCTCCACCACGACATCGGTCGGGTTCGCGCTCTTCACCGGCGGCACGATCCGGTCGACCGAGCAGTCGGGGAACCCGACGTAGATTTCGGCGTAGGCTGCATCCTCGGGTGACAGGTGCTTCAGCACCTCCTGTTTCAAGAACGTGCTCGCGCGCACGCCGTTTTCACAGGCAATCACGTTCAGCGGCTCCTTGACCCCTTGCGCGCGCCGGCGAGCGATGCCGCGCGCGATGACGGGAGCAATGCGCGGCAGCACGGCCAAGCCAACCGCCGTCGTCACGAGTTGCGCGGTGACCATCTCGTCGAGGAGGGCCTCCGCGGCGGTGTTCACCGCGCCGATGTTACAGACCTTCTCGTCCATGTTCTGCCTTCTTTTCGGATGCCACCTGGGGCTCGAGCACATGCACGGTGTAGCACCGGTCGCGGTTAAGCCGATCGACCATCTCCTGGTTGATGTCGGCGAAGATCACGCGATATCCCGCGTGCTCCAGCACCAGGCCGATGAAGCCCCGGCCGATGTTGCCGGCGCCAAACTGGATTGCCTTATTCATCACGAATTCGGTTTGCCGGGCGCAAGTACGGGTGCCGCGACCGGGGCCGCCGGGGAAGGCTCGTCCGCCGCCCCCCTGTAGCCGTGCGCCTTCGCCCGCCAGCTCAGCGCGAACAAGGCGGTGCCGAGCGTCACGATGATCATCAGGCCGCCGAAGGCGGCATCCCAACCGCGGGCCTGCACCAATCGGCCGAGGCCCCACCCGGAAAGGATCGTGCTCGCATACGAGAAGATACTCGTGAAGCCGATGGCGGTGCCCGCGAGGCGCTTCGTCGCCAGGTTCACGACAATGGCGCCGACGAGCGCCTGCGGTCCGTACAGGAAGAAGCCGGTGAGGCAGATCAGCGCCACGCTGACGCCGATCGAGGAAAGCGGCAGCCGCCAGAAGAGCAGCACCGACACGCCCGCGAGGGCCAGCGAGATCACGGACAACCGGGCGCCCCGGCCGCCGAAGCAACGATCGGTCAGCCAACCGCTGGCCAGCATGCCCACCACGCCGGAAATCTCGAAGGCCGCGACAATCCAACCGGCATCGGCCAGCCGGATTCCCTTCATCTCGGTCAGGAAGGTCGGGCCCCAATCCAGGATGGCGTACCGGATGGTGTAGACGCAGAAACTCGCGAGCCCGAGAAACCAGATGTGCCGATTCCCGAACACCCGCCGCAGATCCGTCGCGCTGAATCCCTCTTGGGCGCGGGGGCCCTCCTCGGTACCCGCCAGCTCGGGCAAACCGAGGGACGGCGGCGTGTCGCGCAGACGCCAGAGCAGGAAGAGGGCGCAGAGAATTGCCAGCGCGGCCGGAATGACGAAGCAGAGCCGCCAATGGTAGCTCGCAAGGTAGCCGCACAGGACAACGACGATGCCCGCGCCAATCGAGTGGGACGTGTTCCACACGGAGAAGGCGGTGGCGAGCTGCCGCGGCGGGAACCAGTGCCCCATCAGCCGGGCGCACGGCGGGAACCCCATGCCCTGCACCCAGCCGTTGAGCATCCAAAGCAGCCCCAGCGTCAGCACGGCCGAGCTAAAACCGAACCACAGGTTGACACCGGCCGAGAGCAACAGGCCGGCCGCCATGAACGTGCGCGCGTTCGCGCGGTCGCCGAGGAACCCGTTGGCAAATTTCGACACCCCGTAGAGCAGCCCGTGCAGCGTGAGGAACAAGCCGAGGTCCGCCTTTCCAATCCCGAGATCACCCGCCATCGCGGGCATGGCGGCGCTCAGGTTCTTTCGCACCAGGTAGAAGCTCGCGTAGCCGATCAGCGAGGTGATGAGAATCCGCCGCTGCCAATACCGATACTGGGCGCCGATCTCCCGTGGATCAGTGGAGACCGGTGCGACCACGGGAGCGGGGGCGAAGATCTGCAGCAGGCGCCACCGCGCGCCGGAACGAGGCGGCAGCGCCGAACCGCCGGCAGGGGATGGTGTATTGGGGTCCGACATACAGAGGGCAGATCGCCCGCCCACTTGTCGGGACCGGGCGGCACCTCCAGCAATCGAAAGAAAACCCAGCCCAGCCCCGCCGGACTGGTGCCAAAACTTTCCCCGACAGATCGGCGTGACGCCCCGGCCGCGCCAGCATTCCCCGGGGCGGCGGCGTCACCGCGACCTCCACGGGGCTGTCTCATTTTGGCCGCAGCGCCACCGGCCGAAACTGGTGGTTCTTTCCGTTGCCCGGCCGCCGCGCGGCGTTCGATACCCGTGACACGCGAGGCGCCATCGCGTCCGCGCAACCCCAACTCCACTCCGTATGCAACGCTCCCTCCTTCGAGCCGGCTTCCTGAGCGCGTCCTGTCTGGCGCTCGCGCTTGGTTCCGCCTCCGCCCAAGTCGCCCCGGCGCCCTCCGGCCCGGCCGCCGCCAAGACTGATCCCAACGAGGTCATCACCCTCTCGGTGTTTGAAGTCTCGACCAACAAGGACCTGGGCTACCAGTCGGCCAATGCGGCGGAGGTCACGCGCATGAACACGCCGATCGAGAACATCCCGATGAACCTGACGATCTTCAACAGTCAGTTCATGGAGGACATTCTCGCGACGGACACCTCGGACCTCCTCGCCTTCGAGGCGTCCGCCCAGCGCACGACCGAGAACGACGGCTTCCTGGCGCGCGGTTCCGCCAGTGTCGGCGCGAACTTCCTCAATGGCTTCGCCCAGGCCACCGGCAACGGCTCGCAGCCGCTCGCCAACATCGACCGCGTCGAGGTGATCCGCGGCCCGGCGGCGGTCCTGTACGGTGCCGGCGGTTACGGCGGCACCATCAACCGCATCACCAAGCAGCCCCAGCCCAAACCGTTCTATCGCGCCCGCACCATTCTCCGCGACAAGAGTTCCATCCGCATCGAAGGCGACGCGAACTTCGGTTACCTGCCGTTCGGCAAGAAACGGTTCCTCTTCCGACTGAACGGCGTGCACGAGCGCGGCTACACCTGGTTTGGCCAGAGCAAGAAGGAGGACTCCTTCGCTCCGTCCTTCACCTGGCAGATCGCGCCCCAGACCAAGCTCGTGCTCGAGTATCTCTACAACTGGCGCGAAACCCAGGGTTCCTGGGAGACGCCGATCCATAACGGCGATCTCAAAGGCATCACCACCGGCGACGGCACGTACCACATTCTGCCGCGCAAGATCAACTGGGTGGAGCCCGAGGACTACCGCCGCCAATACCGCAACGTCGGCTCCTACAACTTCCAGCACGCGTTCAGCCGCGATCTCCAGTTCCGCTCCCAGTTCCAGTTCGAGGGCAAGGAGCAGAAGCTCTATGAGCACCAGGCGGCCTCGTCCGGCCTCACGATCCTCAAGGACACCGCCCTCATGCCCCGCCTGTTCCGCGACCAGCCGCGCCGCACCTACGGCTACAACTCCCGCCACGAACTCGTGTGGCAGAAATCGACCGGCCCGCTGCATCACCGCATGCTCTTCGGCTTCGGTACCGTCGAGGTATACGACTACAACACCTCGTACCTGGCGGTGCGCGCCCACGGCGGCATCACCAACCCTTCCCGCCTGTATGGCGACGGTCGCCTCAGCACCGCCAACGCCGGCAATCCCTACAACTATTTTCCCAATCTCACGTACCAGCAGTTTCTCGCGGATCCGACCCTCGCGGGCTTCAACATCAACAATTACATGCCGATCAACCTTTTTGATCGCGCAGCGGAAGGCCCGACCTGGGTCGGACCGCACCGCCCCTACAACTACCTCGACGCCTGCACGAAAACGGTGACGGCCAACCAAGACTACTACTTCAACGACGTCTTCTCGTTCGCCAAGGATCGACTGTGGATCATGGCCGGTCTGCGCCATTCGGAGGTCGAGCGCCGCACCATCGCGTTCGCGAGCGGCAGCTATCCGAACAAGGTCCTGCGTTCGAGCGCGCCGACCGTCTCCCAGAACACCAGCGCCACCACCAACAGCACCGGCGCCGTGTGGCATCTCAACCGCAGCCACACCCTCTCGCTCTACGCCAACCTCAACACCTCGTTCAACCCCGAGTTCCGCTCCCAGCCCGACGGCTCCCGCCTCGATCCCGAAGAGGGCAAACAGAAGGAAATCGGCCTGCGCTTCAGTTTCCTCGATGGCCGCCTGACGGGCTTGTTCACCTATTTTGACATCCTGCAGGACAATGTCACCAAGGCCGATCCCGACCCCGATCGCACCGGGTATTACATCCAGGTGAGCGGGCAGCGGAGCACGGGCTTTGAACTCAGCTGGAACGCCCGCATCACGGACCAGTGGCTCGTCTTCGGCGGCGTCGCCGACACGGACGCCCGCAACGACATCACGGGCGAGGCGAAGGACCTGCAGCCGCAGTACCGCTTCACGATGTTCAACCGCTACAACTTCGAACGCGGCTGGCTCAAGGGGCTCAACGTCAGCCTCGGCACCATCTACACCGGCGAACGTCCTGTGAATCCCGCGAACTCCCGCAACGAACCGGACTGGAGCCCGGTGCCAGAGTGGTGGCGCGTGGACGCGACCGTGGGCTACAAGTGGAAGCCGAAGCGCAGCAAGTATAGCTACGATGCCTCATTCAAGGTCAGCAACCTGTTCGACAACCGCGAAATCTACTATGTCGCCGAACGCCACCGCTACACGATCGATCCCGGTCTGGACTGGCAGGTCGTCATGGGCGTTCGATTCTAGCAACACCAGACGACGGGCCGGCCTGCCCGGCCCGTCGTCTCTCTTCCTTCATGAAAACTCTTATCGCCAGCGCGCTCATCGCCCTGCTCGGCACCACCGCCTACGGCAATGCCTCGGAACAACAGCTGCGGGCCCGGCTCACCGGCCTGTACGCCGAGCACGGTATCCGCTCGATTCCGATCCACCGCGGCGGCGGCATGCACCAGCCGGAGAACACCATCGAATCGTTTGAGTACACGTGGGCCCGCCAGATGGTGCCCGAGTGCGACGTCCGCACCACCAAGGACGACGTGATTGTGGTCATCCACGACGACACGGTCGCCCGCACCGCGCCAGGCGCGCCGGATGACATTCGACGGAAGCGGATCAGCGACCTAACGCTGGCCGAACTGAAGACCGTCGACGTCGGAGCCTTTCGCGGCCGGCCCGGCCAGCGCATCCCAACGCTCAACGAAGTCTTCGCCGTGATGGCCCGCGACCCGCGGAAGTTCCTTTACCTCGACTACAAAGATATCGACCTCGACCGCCTCGCCGCGATGGTGCGCGAACACGGCGTCGACCGGCAGGTGATCTTCACCACCAACCGGCACGACCTGATCAAGGCCTGGCGCCAGCGCGTCCCGGAGTCGCAGACCATGATCTGGATGGGCGGCACCCAGTCGGAAATCGCCGCCCAATTGGACCGGCTGCGGGCCGCGGACTATGCCGGCATCTACATCGTGCATCTTCACCTGCGACCGACGGAGAAGGCCGGGCGCTATAACATGAGCCGCGACTTCATGCTCTCCACGCAGCGGGAACTAGATGCCCTCGGCATCGTGCTCCAGATCCAGCCCTGGAACATCGAAGACCCTGCGATCTACGAACAGCTCTTCGCGATGGGGATTCGCAACGTTGGGACGGATTTTCCGGACATGCTGCTCGCGATCCTCCCCCGTTTCGGACGGCGCTGAATGCCGTATTTCCATTCGGCCCTCGTCTGCCGTCCGGCTGCCGGACGGCAGCTCGGCCGAGCCGTGATGCCAGCCATCTGCACGGCGATCCTGCAATTTGCTTACGCGTCACCTGCTTCGGGCAGAGAACTCCAATATTGTCACCAACGCACCCGGCCGATGCTGCCACTTTTTCCCATTGCGCACGCTGCCGCCCGCCGGGGACGTTACCACCCGCCATCCGTTGGATGAGTCCCGGCCCGTCTGGCGCCCGCGCGGCGTCCGACCCCACCGAGCAGGGGCTGACCACGGCACGCCGGTCTCGTCGATGCCTGCCCCGAATCCCTGCCTAACCCCTCCCCGTCCGCACCCCATGGCCTTTTCTCCCCGCCCCGCCGCCTCCCGGTTCCGCGCGCACCTGCAGAGCACCGGACGTTTCCTCAGCGGCATGGTGATGCCCAACATCGGCGCGTTCATGGCATGGGGCCTGATCACCGCGTGTTTCGTCCCGTCCGGTTGGCTGCCCAACGAGCATCTCGCCCAATTGGTGCGGCCGATGATCATGTTTCTGCTGCCGCTGCTCGTCGGCTACACCGGTGGGCAGATGGTACACGGGACGCGCGGCGGAGTCATTGGCGCGATTGCCACCTTTGGCGCGATCGTCGGCGCTGACACGCCGATGCTGCTCGGCGCGATGATCTGCGGCCCGGCCGCGGCCTGGCTCCTCCGATGCACCGATCGCTGGACGACCGCGCGCGTCAGTCCGGGATTCGAAATGCTGGTGAACAACTTCTCCGTCGGGCTGATCGGTGGCGGATCCGCGCTGCTGGCCTGGAGTGCCGCCGGTCCACTGGTCGACAACATCAGCACCCTTCTCGCCCACGGCGTCGCCGTGGTCGTCGAGCACCATCTGCTGCCGCTGACGCACGTTGTCATCGAACCCGCCAAGGTCCTTTTCCTGAACAACGCGATCAATCACGGAATTCTCGGGCCGGTGGCCATGACGGAAGCGGGCGTCCACGGCACCTCGGTGTTGTTCATGCTCGAGTCGAACCCCGGGCCTGGTCTGGGCATGCTCCTCGCCTATTGCTGGCTTGGCCGCGGCACCGTGCGCCAATCGGCGCACGCCGCGGCGGTCATCCACTTCCTCGGGGGTATCCACGAGATCTACTTTCCGCACCTGCTGATCGCACCGCGGCTGCTGATCGCCACCATCGGCGGCGGCATGGCCGGCACGCTCACCTTCGTCGCACTCGGCGCCGGGCTGGTCGCAGCCCCCTCGCCCGGCAGCATTTTCGCCTATCTTGCCATGGCGCCGAAACACGGCCTCGGCGCGGTGCTGGCCGGCGTCGCCGTCTCCACCGCGGTATCCTTCAGCATCGCCGCCATCCTGCTGCGGTTCACCGGCCGGCAATCCGACGCCGGGGCGTTGGCCGCGGCGCAGGTCCACGCCCGCGCACTCAAGACGCCCCCGGCCCGCGCCCCCCGGCCGGCAGTCTCCCCCGCCGTGGTCCCCACGGGAGTCGTGTTCGCGTGCGATGCCGGACTCGGCTCAAGCGCCATGGGCGCCTCCCTCCTCCGCAAACGCTTCCGCGCCGCCGGCATCACCCTGCCCGTCACCAACTGCGCCATCAGCGAGTTGCCAGCAGACGCCCGGCTCGTGGTTACCCAGCAAAGCCTCACCCCCCGCGCCCGGCAGAAACTGCCTGATGCGGAGCATGTGTCCCTTGACGATTTCCTGAAGACGGCGGTGTACGACGAACTCGTGCGACGCTTCGCCCCGAAGTCCTAACGCGCCGTGCCTTTCGCCAGCAGCATCCCCCTGCGTCAGCGCCTCATTCTCGACCAGCTCCTGGCCGCGCCCGGGCGCCTCACGGCGCGCGAGATCGCGCGCGCGGTGGGGACCAGCGTGCGCACGATCCGCCGGGACCTGCCACAGATCGAGCAGCTCCTCCGCGCCTACCAGATTCCACTCCATCGCAAGGCGGGCACCGGGCTGTGCCTCGGAGGCGCACCCGAGCATCAGGCCCAGCTGCGGCAGGAGCTTCCCACCTCCCGGGTGGGGCAGGTTCGCCCGGTCGATCGCCAGGCCTGGCTCACCTGCCAGCTGCTCGCCAGCTCTGGCCCGCTGAAGCTGCACGCCCTGGCCATCGACCTGGACGTGACCATCACCACGATCACCGCAGACCTCGACGTCCTTGATCCCTGGTTTCGCACGCGACGCCTCACCCTGCAGCGCAAACGCGGCCACGGGGTCAGCCTCCAGGGCACGGAAAACGACCGGCGCCACGCGATCGTCGAGGTGTTCTTTGTGCAGTTCGACGAGGCCGCACTCCTGTCGCTTTGCCGCGACGCCGCGCGACCCGTGCCGCCGGCCGGTGATGCCCTGCTGCACCCGGCCTGGCAGTTGCTTACGCCTGGCCACTTGCCCACCGCCGCCCGGCTGATTGACACCTGCGAAGCCGCGGGCCACTTCGCGCTCGAGCCCGCCGCCCGGCTGGAGTTTGCGCTCCATCTCGCGGTCTTTCTCGAACGCACCGGAGCCCGCCGCTATTGCGAACGCCTCCCGGGCGCCGATGCCCAGACCGCGACCCTTGTCGAGGTGTTGCGCCCGCATGTCATGGGGCTCGTCTCGTTCGCCCCGCCTGAGGCCGAACTGGAACGGCTGGCCCGGTTCCTCCAGGGCCTCGGCGCCCCGCCGGTCGACGAGAAGCTGCCTTTGCTGGCGCAACAGTTTCTCCTCGAATGCGAGAGCCGGCTCTGCGTGCCCGTGGGCGCGGATCCCGCCTTGCTCGACGGTCTACTCTCGCATCTTCATCGCACCCAACATCGGCTCCGCCACCACCTTGAGATTCGAAATCCACTGCTGGACCAGGTGCGCCAGAACTATCCGGACGTCTTCGCCGTCGCCCGCGCCGCCGCGGACGCAACTTTTGTCGCCCCAGTTCTGCCAGACCCGGAAATCGGCTATCTGGTCATGCACCTCGGCTCCGCCTTGCAGCGACGCCGGCAGCGCCGCTGGCGGGCGGCGGTGGTCTGCCCGTCCGGCATCGGCACTTCCCGACTCCTCTCCTCGCGCCTCCGCATCGAGCTGCCCGAGATCGACGTCATCGCGGTCCGCCCCGCCCACGAGGCGGCGGCCATCGATCCGGCCGGTTGCGACCTGATTCTCTCCACCGTCGTCCTCGACCTTCCGCATCGACGGCACGTCGTCGTCAGCCCGATCCTGCCGGAAAATGATGTCCGGAAGATCCGCGCCACCCTCGCGGAACTCGGATCGCCACCGCAGACCGTCGCCTGCGCCGGCGGGGAAGCGCTCGCGCGGCTGAGCGACAGTCATCGCCGCGCGAGCTTCACCCTGGACCTGCTGCATCGTTGGCGCGTCTGCCGGTTCACGCCCGGCTCGGCTTCCCTGACCGACGCGCTCGCCGACTTGATGGCCCCCCTGCTCGCGGATGGCACGCTCGCCAAGGGCGAGACGCACTTGGACCAGCTCGCGCACCGCCTCGGCCAGACTCCGCTCGTGCTCCCCGGCAGCCAGCTGGTGTTTCTACACGTTCGCGACCACGGGATCACGCGGCCTTCGCTTACCCTCCACGTCCCTGAACGGCCGATCGCCACGGCCGACGGCACGACCATCCGGCAATGCCTGCTGATGCTCGCGCCTCAGGATCTTGAACCCGCCCAGACCGCCATTCTCAGCCAGCTCAGCTCACTTTTCGTCGAGCCGGCCACGGTCGCCATTCTCGCCAGCGGTGATGAAGCGGCTGCGCGGGACTACTTCGCGCGCACGCTCGATCAGTCCCCGCAAAACTAGTCCTCCGCGCCATGCCCCCTCCTTTACCGATTCTCTCCGCCGACAAGATCGTCGTCGGTGCCCGCCCCGCCAGCCGAGAAGCCGCGATCCAGGCCGTCGGCAACCTGCTCGTGTCGGCGGGCCACGTCAGCAGCGCCTATGTATCGGCCATGCTTGCGCGCGAACAGCTGGCGACGACCTACCTGGGCAACGGCGTCGCCATTCCCCATGGCACCCGCGAGGCGCTCGCGTTCGTGCACGCTCCCGGGCTGGCCATCCTCCAGGTCCCGGGCGGCGTCGATTTCGGCGGCGGGCATACCGCCCGCCTGGTCATCGGTCTGGCGGCTCGGGATGACAGCCACCTCGACCTGCTAACGGCGATCGCCGAGGTCTGCAGCGACGACACCCAGCTGCAGCGGCTGCTGTCCGCGCGCCAATCCGCCGAGATCCTGGCTCAGCTCGAGTCGAGTCTGCCCGCATGAAACCCATGTCATGGCCCTGCGCACGCGGCGCGGGACCAGCGCCCCAACGCGTTCTGCCCATTGCCCGCATACCAGAAGGCCGCCCGTGCTAAGCGAGCATCACAACAGGGTGCCACAAACGACGACGCGCCTGACCGGCCAGCCGACCTCGGGCGGGGTCGCGATCGGCCGCGCCGTCCACCTGTGGCCGACTCCGCCCGCGCCTCCGCCCCCCCCCGTCCCGGTGCGCGCCGTGGACGAGTCAGCCCGGCTCAAGACGGCCGCTGCCGCGACGGCTGCGGTCGTGCGCGAGCTCAGGGAGCAGACGCGCGCGCGGCTCGGCGAGGCGAAGGCGGAGATCTTCGACGTCCAGCTCGCCTTGCTCGCCGATCCCGAGTTTCTCGACCGCGTGCACGAGCTGATCCGCACCCGCGCGATCGCGGCGAGCGCGGCACTGCGCGAGGTCACGCAAGCGTTCACGGAGGAGCTCAGCGCCACGGAGGACGAGCGGTTCGCGGCCCGCGCCGCCGATCTCCGCGACCTGGCCGAGCGCCTCGAGACCGCGCTGGCCTGCGACGCGACCCCTGCCCCCGAGGAGTTCGACGGCGACGTCATTATCGTCGCGCCAGAGCTCACCCCGTCGCAGACCGCGCAGCTCGACCTGGCGCACGTGCGCGGGTTCATCACCGAATTGGGCAGCGCCCATTCGCACGCCGCGATTCTGGCCCGTGGCCTCGGGTTGCCAGCGGTCATGCGGGTGCCGCAGGCAACGACGATCATTCCCCGCGACACCACGCTTTGCCTCGACGGCACCACGGGCGAAATCCTGCTCTCGCCCTCGCTGGAGCAGATCAGCGCGTGCCGGAAGCAACTAGCGCACCAAAGCAAGGCGCGTATCGGCTGCGCCCGCCATCCGCACCGCCCGAGCCAAACCGCCGACGGCCGACCATTGCCGCTGGGCGCGAACGTCGGCCGATTGGAGGACATTACCGGAGCCATGGCACGGGGCGCGGAGCACATCGGGCTATTCCGGAGCGAGCTGTCATATCTCGGGCGCAACTGTCCACCCGGCGAGGAGGAGCTCAGCACGTTGTACGGCGCGATGCTGGCGCGGGCCGCGCCCCATGCAGTGACAATTCGGACGCTCGATCTCGGCGGCGACAAGCAGGTCGAAGCACTCACCCCGGTCCACGAAGCCAATCCTTTCCTCGGTGTGCGCGGAGTACGCCTGTGCCTGCAGCAGGAGGTCGTCTTTCGCGCGCAGCTGCGCGCCCTGTGGCGCGCGAGCGTCCGCGGCCGGCTGAAGATCATGCTACCGATGGTCACCGTCGTCGCTGAAGTCCGCACCGTGCGCAAGTGGCTCGCCGAGGAGCGGGCCGGACTGGTCTCCCGCGGCGAGCCCGTTGCTCGCGATCTGCCGCTTGGCATCATGATAGAAACCCCCGCCGCCGCCCTGACCGCCGATGCGCTCGCGCGCGAAGTCGATTTCTTCAGCATCGGGACCAACGATCTCACCCAGTACACGATGGCGGCCGATCGCCTCAACGGGCAGCTGGCGCACCTCCAGGCCGCGCACCATCCCGCCGTGCTCCAGCTGATCCAGCGCGCGGTCGAGGCGGCGCATCGCCACGGCAAGCGCGTCAGCGTCTGCGGCGAGATGGGCTCGCACGCCCTGGGCCTGCCCGTGCTCGACGGCCTCGGCGTCGACGAGATCAGCATGCCACCGGACCTGATTCCCGAGGCGCGGGCGCGACTGGCGCGGCTCGACCACGCGGCCAACGTGCGTCTCGCGCGGGAGTGCGTTGGGCTCGGAAGCGCCGAGCAGGTCGCCGCCGCCGTCGCCGCCACCTCCGCCTGAACGCCATGCCGACCCAAGTGCAGACCGTCCACAATCTGACCGGGCTTCATGCCCGGCCAGCACGCCGCTTCGCGGAAACCGCGGCCCTTTTTACGAGCACGATTCGGGTGCGGAAGGGCAGCAAGGCGGTGAACGGGAAAAGCGTACTGGGACTCCTCACGCTCGGCGCGAGGCACCTCGATACCGTCACCATTGAGGCCGAGGGGCCCGATGCGGCGGAGGCGGTGGCCAGCCTGGGACGGCTCCTCCAGCAACAGCACGCTGAATGATGCCGTTTTCGCCCGTGCGAAAACGGCATGGGTCGGGGCCAGGTACGGCTTAGCGCGCGGGCACGAAGGTGTGACAATGCCTCCGCGCACGGTCCGCCGCGCATCTGGCGGCGCCGGGCTCCCCGGAGTATCCGGACATTATCCGGGCGAGTATCCGGACATTATTCTGAGTATCCGGACATTATCCCGCTAGCCGTTGCGTCTCGGCGCTTTATAATTGCAGCCCTCGTTACCCCCGGGTCCTTCGGTGGGGCGATTGGGACTTGATTGGAGCGGACGCGATGGCGCCGCGCCGGCTCACCGGCTGGCGGCCGCGAGGAGGGCTTCAGTGTTGGCGAGAACGGTGGGCGCGAGGTTCGGGCTGTGCGCCGGGATCGCGACTTCGACCGCGAGCGCGCGCAGATCGCGCACCGCAGCCAGCCATGAGCTCACGTTGGCCTCCGCCATGTTGCCCAGCCGCGGGCCACCGATCAGCGCGCAGCCGCCATACAGGAGCTTCCGGGCGGGAAAATAGATGAGCACCTTGTCGGGCGCCTGCGTGGGACCGGGGTAGATCACCCGGACCTGCTCGCCGCCGAACATCAGCGTCAGCCCGTCGGCCGCGCGGAACACATGATCGGGCGCATGGTACCGCTGTTCCGCGAGCGCCCGGTAGCACCGCGAGGTCTCGCCGCCGATGAGCCGCAACGTGAGCGCACGCGTCGCCTCGCCGCGTTCCGCGAGCAGCCGCACCGTCAGGTCGGAGCCGTACACCGCGACGCCGGCGGCCAGGAGCGCCTCGTTGCCGCCGAGATTGTCGTAATGATAGCCGTTGTTGATCGCGACGACGCGGCGCTCTCCCCAGCGCGCCCGTGCCCAGCGCAGCAGCTCACGCGTCGCGTCCGCGGTGCACGGGGTCCCGGCGAGCACCAGCGTGCCATCCGCCATCTCGACGAGCGCGGAGTTGCAGAGCCCGGGGAATCGGTGCGCGACGACGAACGCGCCGTCGCCGATTTCGCGGAGCACGAGGTCGTCCGACAGCTTGATCTCGGCCCGCGGGCTCGGCGCCACCGGGCCGCGACCGACGGCCGCCGAATCCGCCAGCCCCGGAGCGGTCGCGGCGGCACCAGGCACCGGAATCATGAGCAGCAGCAGCAGCACCGAACGCATCGCGAGAGCCTCGCGCCCCAACCCTGCCGGCACGAGCCTGAAAAGGGCAGTCTCGGCCGCGGCGCGCGGTCGGCTCGCCTGCACGGAAGCACCGAAGCGCGATCCACGAGACGCTCGTGGGCTTCGGCTCGTTCGACCCCCGCGCCGCCCCTCAATCTGCCCGCATCGGCCACAACTGCATCCGGCCCGCGTATCAAGGACTCGGCTACGGCCGGCTCCAGCTACAGGAAATTCTCCTCCGCCTCGTGGAGAGAAAGGTCGCGGAGATCCACGTTTCCACGCTCGCCCTGCCCTTCTTCGCGCCGGCACAACGCATGTATTCGTCGGGCGGCTTTCGCTTGGTCCAGCGCACGCCTTGGGCGCGCGACCCGAGCGTCGAGATGCTCCATTTCCTCCGCGCGGCTTAGCGCGGCGGTCGGCGGCGCGAAGCCCAAGCTAAGAGTCACGGGACGCGCAGCGGCCGAGCAGACCGTCGGGGCATGAGAGGTGGCTACCGTCGCTCGAGCGATGACAGGTCGGACTTCGCGATCCTGGCGGCCACTCCCACACTTCGGCCCGCCAGATTGGCCACGCTGTAACGAACCGACGTTCCCAGAACCTGAGCGCTCTCCGACAGCGACAAGCCATAGTCCTTTTGCAGCCACTGGATGATGCCGTCGGTCGCCTGCCGCAGGGCGTCGTCGAGTGAGCCCGCCTGCCCCAGCACCATGAGCTCCGTCGGCGACTCCACGCGCGGCGTTTGAATCGACTTCCCCTTGATCACCTCGACCCGGAATTCGACGTCCATGGACGTTTCCAGCGCCCATTGCGTCGTCTCGCCGTCCCCCTGCAGGGCGTGCGCATCCCCCAAGTAGAGCAGGGCGCCCGGCTGCTGCACCGGCAAGTAGACGGTGTTGCCCTCCACAACCCCGTTGAAATCCATATTGCCGCCGGTGCGTCCGGTGTCGCCGCTCGAAAGCGGTGCGGCGCCGAATCCCGGTGCCAGCGCCAGGCCGCCGAGCATGGGGCGCACCGGCACGCCGAAGCCCTGCAACCCCGGCGCATCTACCGCGGCCGGCGTCGCGAGCCCCGACGCACGATCGAGTTTCCACCGCACGCGCTTGCCCAGCCCTGCGGCCCGGGAGGCCAGCGCAGGGGTTCGGATGCGTCCGACAAGGTCGTCGAGGCTGTCGGCAAAATCCCGGTTCAACCGGACGCGGACCAGCGTCACCGCCAGCGTGTCGCCCGGCTGCGCGGTCATGACGAAGAAGGGCCCCGTCTGGGGATTGCCGTAGAGGGAACGGGTGCGCCCATGCTCGTCGAGGCCTCCCGAATCGATCGTCTTCGTGGCAACGGTGTCGCCCGGCCACACCGTCAACACGGGCGCCCGATGCGGGCTGAATTCGTTGCTGAAGTCCTCCGGCAGATATTCGTGGCGCTGGGGGAGGGAATCCGCCCGCGCCGGCAATTTCCGGGCGGTGAAGGCATGGCGGACCTGTCTTCCGGCGTCGTTGGGATCCGGTAACTGCGCGGTGCCCGCGATGCGTTCGCCGTCGACCGTGCCGGTGAAGACGAAGGTGGCTTCGCCTTTCCTGGCCGTGAATTCGATCGCCTGCGCCGCGGTGCCGCCGCGCAGCGGGTCGCCATCGAGATCGCCCACGAAACGCCCGTCCAGGGTGGCCGGCTGCAGATTCAACGTCTGGTAGCGCGGATTTCCCCAGAGGTCGACCGCCACGAGCCAGGTTGAACCATCGGCCGCCGCCGCCAGCGAAGCCACCGATATCAAAACAAGGAAGGAGAAGAGGCGCGTGATCATGTGCTCCATCATCAACCGCCCTCGCTCGGTAAAGTTACCAAGGGGGAGTCCCTCCCCCGTGAACGCCATCCGCCACTCTTCCCGGCAAGCCACACATCAGCAGCGATGCGTCTCGAGATACGGCACCACGCTGGCCATGACCACGCGGCTGAGCGTTCTCAACCCAGCCCGCCGGTAGGCCGGCAGGTGATTGGCCCAGACCGCCGCGTACTCCACGGAGGCGCGCGCCCCCCGGTTGTACTTAAAGCTTCCCGCGCCAGCGCTGCAGTGAAAGCGGGACTGCCGGCGTTCGCAGGTGAGAAACGCCCGCAGCATCAAGCGGCGGTACAGCCCTAGTGACGCCGGCGCATCAATGTCGTATCCGAGCAAAGGCGTGCAGGATTGCGCCCCGCGATGCGCCATGCCCACGAATCCCACCAAGGGACCGCCCTCCGCACGGCGCAATCCGTGGATCTCGAGGAACCCCGTGGCCGCCCCCAGCCGCAAAAGCTCGGCGGTGTAGTCTGGATTGAAACGCGGATAACGTTCCCGGTACAGCCGCTGGTACAACCGCCACGCCTGCGCGTAGTCCTCCGGCGTGAAGTCCGCCTCCGGAACCCACGCCCATTGCGACGCCGTGCTCCGCGCCAGCTCGAGATCGCGGCGAGGATCCCGGTGCGTGCGCCATTCGCCCGACGCCGGGTCGTCCACGATCCACACCTGCCGCGAAGGCAGCAGCAGGAAGCCAGCCGCCGCGAGTTCCTGGATCAAGGTCGCATGCAGCGGCGGCGTGAGCGACCGGATCACAATCGGCAGTCCGTCCACCGCACGTACGAGGTCATCGAGTCCGGCCAGCACGGCAGCGGCGGAGAACTCCGTGCGATACAGGTTCGTCGCGAGCATCCAGTTGTTGAGGTAAGCGCCCCCCGCGAGCCCGCCCGCGGCGAGCAGTCGTTCCGCGGCGAGCGAGCCTGCGAGATACCACGGCCGCACCCACCGACTCATCTTCACGATGTCCGTCTCCGCCCGCGCATAGGGACCGTAGGCGTTCCGCAAGCTGGCGACCCAACTGCAGTCGCGGTCGCCGCGGCGGTTGATGACGAGCGGCACCGGCTCCTGCCCCACGGACCACGCGGCCACCTCCACGTCCGCGTTGCTCACCAGCGAAACACCGCCCAGCAACCCGGCGGTGAGGAACCGCTGCCACGACGCCTCGGTGCCGAGATCGGCGTTCACGCGATTTCCTCTCCGTTCCACTCGATGTCGGCGGTGGTTGCCCGCGTCAGGCCCAGCCCGGCGCCAAGCGCGCGCACCGCCATCTCCGCCAACGCGCCCAACTGCCGCCCAGGCGAGACGCCCGCGACCGCCAGCGCGTCCCGCGCCCCGGCCAGGGCATCGCGCCCGCGCGCCCTCAGGACCAGTCCCGGTGACTGCAACAGCAGCGGCAGGAGCAGCATGCGCGGCTCGGGCATGAACGTCGTTGGCCCCACCGGCCCCGCCTCGCCCAACAGCGCGGCCGCGAGCGCGTCCGGCGCCTGAACCGCCAAATGGACCCCGCTGGTTCCGCGGGGATTGCACTCCAGCGCCACCAATCGATCGCCCGCGTCGATCACGTCGAAGCTGATCTGCCCCGTGAACCCCGTCGCCGCGATGAACCGTTCACAGAGCAGGCGCAGGGGGGCGCTGGTCACGGGGGAGAAGTAGACGCTCGCGCCGACCCCGAAACGGAAGGCGGGCTCATACGCCACGTGCAGCAGCAGCCGGCCGCGGTCCGCCACGTTGTAGGCGCAGAGTTCCCGACCGGCCACGAACGACTGCGCCAGCCACGGATCGGCGGCACTTGGCCGCAGCCGCGCGACGCGCGCGCGCGAAGGTCGAATCAACACCCGGGAAGCGAAGCGCGAGAACACGGGCTTGAAGACGAACGACTCCGGATTTGCCACGGCCGCCAGGTCAGCCGCGGAACGCAGTTCCACATTCGTTTCGGCGCCGTACCCCAGTTGTGCCGCCAGCCCCGCGAACCGCGCCTTGTCATGCAGCTCGGCCAGCACGGCCAGCGAACTCGTCCGCGCCTGCGTGCCCGCGGGCAACGCATCCGCCGCCGCGGTGAGCCAGAAGACCTCCTCCGACACCGGGATCACCACGTCGATTGCCCGTGCGGCACACAGTTCGGCGAGGCGCCGCCGAAACAGCCCAAACTGCCTCCGGGGGGCCGGCAGCCGCACGTGCCCCGCCACGCCGCCAACTCCTCCCGCAACCGGCACCCACGCACTGTCGGCGAGCCACACCCGGTGCCCGGCCGCCGCAAGGGCGCGGGCGAGATCGGCGGCGATGGGCGCGCGGGAACCGAGGACCAGGACGTGCATGCGGCCGCCACCGTAGACGATCCGGGGCGCGGCGCGCTAATCGAAACTGCCGATGGCACGCATCGAAATTGTCGACGGCCCATCACCTTGACCGCTTTTCCGCGTTTCCGCTAACTCGGCCCCCGTCCCGCCTCCGTATCCAATCCTCCCCTTCACGTCCTGCCCCACCCATGAAAATTCTGGTCACCGGAGCGTCTGGTTTCATCGGTGGCGCCGTGTGGCAGGCCGCCGCGCGCCAGGGGCACGAAGTCCTGGCCACGGGCCGGCGCCCGCTCGCCGCCCCCGGCTACGTCCCGGGCGACCTCACCGCCGGCTGCGATTTTGAGTTTGCGCCGGACGTCGTCCTTCACGCCGCCGCGCGCTCCTCGCCCTGGGGCACGCGCCGGGAATTTGAGCGCCAGAATGTCGAGGCGACCCGCCACGTGGTGGATTTCTGCGAGCGCCACGGCCGGCCGCATCTCGTGCACCTTTCGACGACGGCCGTGATGTACGACCAGTCGCACCAGTTCGGGCTGACGGAGGCCAGCCCGTTGCCGCCGCACCCGATCAACACCTACGCCGAGACCAAGCGGGAGGCCGAGCGCGTCGTGCAGGCCTACCGTGGTTCCTGGTGCATCGTGCGCCCGCGGGCGGTGTTCGGTCCGGGGGACACCGTCGTCTTCCCCCGGATCCTGCGCGCCGCTGCGGCGGGCCGCCTGCCGCTGATCGAGTCGGACCAACCGGTCTGGGGCGACCTGATCTACATCGAGACGCTCGTCGCGTACCTGCTGCGGATCGTGGAAACGCGGGCCTCGGGTCTGTACGTTCTGACCAACAACCAGCCGGTGCCCATCCTCGAGTTTCTCGGGACGGTATTCGCCCGGCTGCACCTGCCGGCCCCCCGCCGGAAGGTGCCGGTCGGGCGCGCCATGGCCTTCGCCACCGCCATCGAGGCGGTGTACGGCGCGCTCCCCTTCCTCGGCGAACCGCCGCTCACGCGGTTCGGCGTTAGCGTGTTTGCGTATTCGAAAACATTCGACGTCAGCAAGGCCCTCCACGATCTCGGCCCGCCCGCCGTTGGGCTCGACGAGGGCGTCGACCGATTCGTGCGCCACTGGCAGCAAACCTCTTCCCGATGAAGCAGTACTTCCGCATTCTTGGATCACACGGCGCCCTGCCGCAGACGCAGGTGCTCGCGCAGGAGCTGGACGAGCGCCTGGGACTGGAGCCGGGATGGACCGCAGACCACACCGGCGTCTGGCGGCGGCACCAGTGCTCCGGCCCCGCCGAGAGTCGCGAACTCACCGTCAAGGTCTGCCGCGGCGCGCTCGCCGATGCCGGCAAGTCGCTGGCGGACGTCGACCTGATCGTCGATGCCAGTCTCTGCGTGCAACAGCCGATCCCGTGCAACGCGGCCCTCGTGCAGGAGACCCTCGGGGCCGAGGCCCGGGGCATCCCGAGTTTGGACGTGCACGCCAGCTGCCTCGGCTTTGTGGCGGCGCTGAACGTGGTCAACGGACTGTTTGCCACCGGCGCGGCTCGCACCGCCCTGGTGGTCTGCGTCGAGACCCCACTGCAGGGCGTAAACTGGGATGAACCCGAAAGCGCGTGCCTGATGGGCGATGCCGCCGCGGCCTTTGTGCTCGGGGCCCGCGACGAGCCCGTCGATTGCGAGTTTGCCTTCGAGACCTATGCCGAGGGCGCACACCTGTGCGAAGTCCGCGCCGGCGGCCACCGGATTCCGCCGTTCCGCTACACGCCGGCGGAGCACGCGGCGTATCAGTTTCACATGGATGGCAAGGCGGTGCACCGGCTCGCGAGCAAGTTGTTCCCGCCCATGCTCACCCGCGTGCTCGCCCGCGCCGGCCGTACCCTCGATGGCCTCGAGGTGGTGCCCCACCAGGCATCGGGGCCCGCGTTGGAGTTCATGCGCCGGCGGCTGGGCGTGCCGCCGGCCCGCTTTCACGTGTCGGTCGCGGAACACGGCAACGTGGTCGCCGCGGGCATTCCCTTCGTCCTGAACCGCGTGCGCCGCCAGCTCGCCCCGGGAGCGCCGGTGCTGCTCGTCGGCACCGCCGCGGGCTACACCCAGGCGGCGGCATTGATCACCCTATGATCGACGCCATCCGGGCCTTCGAAGGCGGCTCGTGCCGGCAACTGCTGGCCATGGTCGACCGCCGCACGTGGCGGCTGGAGCGCTTCCCCGCGGTGTTCTTCGCCCTGCATCATACCCGGGAAGGCTGGGTGTTGGTGGATACCGGATACGGCGGTCGGTTTCACGCCGCCACCCGCCGCTTTCCCGCGCGGTTGTACCGCTGGTCCACGCCGGTCCAGGAGGCGGGCTCCGCGGCGGCGGCGCTCACCGCCGCGGGCATTCCCGCCGGGGAGGTCCGCCACCTTATCGTGACCCACTTCCACGCCGACCACGTGGGTGGACTCGCAGAATTTCCGCAGGCCACGATTCACCACCACGAGGAGGCGCTGCGGCCGCTCCGGGCGCTGCCCGCGTGGCGCCAGGTCCGGGCGGCGTTTCTCGCCGATCCGGTCCCCGACTGGCTGCCGGAGCGTGCCCGGTTGGTGCCGGCGCGCGCTTTCGAAGGCCGAGCCTCCGCCTCGGCCACATTCGACCTCTTCGGCGATGGCAGCGTCGGGCTGGTGCATCTGCCCGGCCACGCGCCGGGCCAGCTCGGCATCAGCTTCGCGCTGGGCGGCCGCCGGCTGCTCTATGCCGCCGATGCGTACTGGCGCGCGTGCCAGATCACCGACGGCGTTGAGCCCCTCCCGGTTGCGATGGCGCTGCAGTGGGATCGTCGGGCGTACCGACAGACCGTCGGCCGGTTGCGCGCCCTGCATGCCCGGGGTGAATACGAACTGCACGCCTGCCACGACGTCGGCGTTGCCGCGCGGCTCAACCAGCTGAGCCCGATGCGATGAAGGCGCGCGAGCTCACGATCCGCTTGGTCTATGGTGGCACCGTCGGGCTCATCGCCACCGTCATGTACCACGGCACCCAGGGGCTCGGGGCGGCCCGGGCCGTGACGCGCGAGCATTGCTGGTCTTGGGACCTGGTGCCGTTCAATCCCGAGTGGCTCTGGCCGTACCTGTCGCTCTTCGCGCTGCTCGCGTTACCGTGGTTCACGTTGCGGGAGCTTGGTTCCGTGCGACGCTTCGCCGTCGTCCTGCTGGGCATGGCCGCGGTGGGATGGATCACCTTCCTGCTCTTTCCCACGGCCTGCGCCCGTCCCGATCCGAGCCGCGTGCCCGAGTATCTCGCCTTCTTTTACGAGCGGGTGGACGGCCCCAACAATTGCCTGCCCTGCCTCCATTCGGCGCTCACCATCTTCGCGACCTACGGCATCTGTGGCCGGCATGCGCGCGGCTCGTCTCCCGGCTGCACCATCCTGGTTTCCGCCTGGGCGGTCACGATCCTAGTCTCGATCCTCGCGCTGCGACAGCACACCGGCGCCGACACCCTGGTCGGCCTCGTCCTCGGCACGGCCGCCGCGTGGCTCTTCTCCCGCTGGGCGAGTAGTGCACAACCCGCGACCCGCGGCCGCTGAGCCTCCGGATGAGGCTCGGCGGGAATCCGGACATTATTCCAAAGTATCCGGACATTATTCCGCGTATCTGGACATTATCTCCCTTAGGCATTGGCGCCCGGCCTTTTATAATTGCAGCCCTCGTGCTCTCGGAGTCGTGCGATCTCGCTGTCCGGCGTGCTAGCGACCACGAGACGCCGTCAGCCATTCCGAGCAGCGGCCCACGGCCCACCGCGCCCCTGAGCGTGCACAACGCGACGGGTCTTCTGCCACCGCACCTTCGGTTTTCGCCGCGCGAAAACCGCCGCAAAAAAAGCCGGCCAGTGCTGCCGAGAGGCGACACTGGCCGGCTTCAAAACTGGCGCACCCGTAGGGAGTCGAACCCCAAACCTTCTGATCCGTAGTCAGATGCTCTATCCAATTGAGCTACGGGTGCGTGAAAGAGCGGGAGAAAAAGCAAGGATTCGGGGCCGAGCGCAAGCGCTAAGTTTTACGCCCGCCCCGAAAATTTCAGAGCAGGTTCTCAACCCGGGAAGACCGCCAATCGATGAGCCCGAGCTGCAGCAGTTTGCGGCCGTTGAAGTGGTTCCATTTCAGCTCCACGGCGAGGTCGATCGGGGTGCCGATCGGGGGCAGGCGCTGCGCCATCTTCCAAGCCACGCCATGCAGCCGGCGGCCGCGGCCGTCCTCAAAATGAAACCGGAAATGCTGCTCCTTGAAGACTTCGGGCGGGTTGCGCAGGACCACTCCCCTCACCCCGAAAACCGGCTCCGGGTTGCCCTGGCCAAACGGGTGCAGCGCATCCAACTCCTCCATCAGCCGCTCGCCGATCTGCTCGGGCATGAGCCAGGCGGCCAAGTCGAGCCGCGCCTCGGCGATGTCACCGCCGGCATGCGCGCGCACCGCCTCGGCGAACCGCGCGCGGAACGACTCGAGGTGCAGCTTCGGCAGCGAAACGCCGACCGCCATCGGATGCCCGCCCCAGCTGGTCAGGTGCTCGCAGCAGGTGCCAAGGACCTCGACGAGGTTGATGCCATCGACACTGCGACCGGAGCCCTTGGCGAGATCGCCCTCGTTGCCGAGGACGACGCACGGGCGGTTGTACTTCCGCGTCACGCGTCCCGCGACGATGCCGACGACGCCGGGATGCCAGGTCTCGCCGAAGAGCACGATGCCGGCATCGGCGGCGAACTGGGTTTCCACGATCCGCTCCGCCTCGTCGGTGATCGCACGCTCGATCTCCTGGCGCTCGCGGTTGAACACGTCGAGCTGCCGCGCCGTCTCCACGCAGAACGCGGTGTCGTCGCTGAGCAAAAGCTCCACGGACAGCGCGGCGTCGGCGAGGCGACCACTGGCGTTGATGCGCGGCCCAAGCCGGAAGGAGATGTCGGTCGGCGTGATGCCCTGGTTGGGCTTCACGCCGGAAACCTCCATGAGCGCGCGCAGGCCGGGACGATGGGTCTGCTCGAGAATGCGCAGGCCGTGCCGGGAGAGGATGCGGTTCTCGCCCACCAGCGGGACGAGATCGGCAATCGTGCCGAGCGCGACCAGGTCGAGGTGGTCCCGCAGCTTGATGCGGAACGCCACGGGATGGTTCTCCGCGCGCAGCTGCTTGAGCAGGCCGTGCATCAGCTTGAACACCAGCCCGACGCTGCAGAGATGGCGCCACGCGGAATCGACCTCGCTCAGCTCCTCGTGGACGTGTGGGTTGATCAGGATGCCATCCTCGAGGGTGCGCTCCTTCGAGCGGTGGTGGTCGATGACCATCACGTCGATCCCCTGGGCGCGCAGGTAGGCGGCCTCCTCGTGGGAGTTGGTGCCGCAGTCGAGCGCGATGAACAATTCGGGCCGGCCGGCCTCGAGCGCCCGGTCAATCGCGCTGCGGGACATGCCGTAGCCGTCCTCGGAGCGCCGGGGCACGATGAAGCGCGGGTTCAGGCCAAACCGACGCAGCACCATGACGAGCAGCGCGGTGCTGCTCACGCCGTCGACGTCGTAGTCGCCGAGCACGACGATCTGCTCGCGTTGCGCGATTGCCTGGCGGAGCCGCGTCGCCGCGGCGTCCAGATTGCGCAGGAGAAAGGGATCCTGCAGCCCGGCGAGGGCCGGCTGGAGGAAACCTGCGGCGGCGTCGGCGTCGCGCAATCCGGTGCGGAGCAGCAGCTCCGCCAGGACGCGACTCACCCCGGCGCGTTTGCTCAGCGCTTCGACCTCAGCGGCCGGAAGCGGCGTATGAGTCCAGCGCATGGCGTGGGAGGGGCGGGCGCCCGACCTCCCCACCGGTCCGGAACGAGCGGGTTCATCCCGCGAAGGCCGGAGCCGCGAACGACTCCGCCTTCGGCCGGACCGGCGCGTGGGGAAGCACGCGCCCTACCCGCTTATTCCGAAGCCTTGCTGGTACCCTGCCACTCGTACTTCGGCGCGATGTCGTGGTGCGCCTCGACGTGCTTACGGTCGCCCTTGTGCCACCAGTAGAAGATCGGGCTCGCGATGAAGATCGACGAGAACGTGCCGGTGACGATGCCGACGAGGAACGTGAACGACAGGTCATTGATGACGCCGCCGCCGAAGACGAAGAGGGCCAACGCGGCGAGGAAGGTCGTCAAGCTGGTCAGGATCGACCGGGCGAAGACCTTCGACGTCGCGATGTTGATGATGTCCTTCAGCGTGCCATTGGGGTTGGTCTTCAACTCCTCACGGATGCGGTCGAACACGACGATGGTGTCGTTGATCGAGTAACCGACGATCAGCAGGATCGCGCCGACCATCGGGGCCGAGAACTCACGTCCGCTCAGGACGAAGATGCCGACGGTCATCAGCACGTCGTGGATGGTGGAGACGACGGCGCCGATGCCGTAGCCGATCTCGAACCGGAAGGCCACGTACACCATGATGCCGATGATGGAGAGGCCGATGGACATCAGCGCGTTCCATTGGATTTCCTTACCAATCGAGGGGCCGATGTTGTTCTTGCCGACCACGTCGAGACCGGCATTCGGAAACGCCTTCTGCAGGGCGGCCACCGCCTCTTCGCCACGACCGGACTCGGTCTGGACGTTGAGGATATCCTGGCCGCCGCCGATCTCGGTCTGGTAGGTCGTCATGACCTCGCCGAGTTTCGCGGCATCAGCCGCCGCCTGCAGCTTCTCGGTGTCGATCTTCTGTTTGAAGGTGAGGCTCGTCACGTCGCCACCGGCGAAGTCGACGCCGTAGATCTTGTGCCCGCGGACGCCGATGCCGATCACGCCGACCGCAACCAGAATCCACGAAGCGATGAACGCCGCGCGGCCGAACTTGACGAAGTCGATGCCCGGCGAGCCGAAGAGGCTCAGCATCCGCATCCGCTTCATCAGGCCCGAGTAGATCGACATATCCAGCAGCATCTGGCTGACGATCAGGGCGGTGAACATCGTCGAGAAGATACCGATCGTGATCGTGACACCAAAGCCACGGACGGGACCGGTGCCGAAGGCGATCATCAGGCCGGACGTGATGAGGGTCGTGAGATTGGCGTCGACGATGGTCGTGAACGCCTTGTCGTGGCCGGCGTGGAACGCGGCCACGAGCGTCTTGCCGAGCTTCAACTCCTCGCGCATGCGCTCGAAGATCAGGATGTGCGCGTCGACGGCCATGCCGACGGTGAGCACGATGCCGGCGATGCCGGGCATCGAGAGCGTCGCGCCGAGGCTGGCGAGCACCGCCAGCACGATGAAGACGTTGAGGGTGACGCTCGCGACCGCGATGAAGCCGGCGAAGGTGTAGTAGGCGATCATGAACGCCGCCACGAGGCCGACGCCGATGTAGGTGGCGCGCTTGCCGCTGGCGATCGCACCATCGCCGAGAGTCTTGCCGACTTCGTACTGCGTCTTGATCTGCAGTTCGACGTCGAGCGGGTTATTGAGGACGTTGGCGAGGTTGATCGCCTCGCGGTCGGTCATGTTGCCGCCGGTGATCTGGGCCGACGGGCTGTCGATCTCCTCCCGGACGGTCGGGGCGGAGTAGAGCTTGCCGTCGAGCACAATGGCGAGGCGGCCGAGCCGGCCGCTCTGGCGGCCTTCCTCGGCGATCTGCCGCGTGACCTGAGCGAAGCGGGCCTTGCCCTCCTTGGTAAACTCGAGGACGACCTCGGGCTTGCCGTACATATCGGGCCGCGCGAACGCGTTCGCCATGGACTCACCGGTCATCTCGGGGATGCGCTTGACGAAGACTTCCTCCACGCCGGTCTCACCACGACGGCCCTCATAATCGAGGGTAAGAATTTCATAGCCAACCGGCGTCTCCACGCCGGCTCCGGGGGTGAGCGTCGGATGCACGATCCGGAAATCCAGGCGGGCGGGCGCCTTGACCTGGTTGACGATGTCGGGGTTGTCCTTGGTGTTGACGCCCGGCAGCTGCACCTCGATGCGATTGTCACCAACCTGACGGATGACCGGTTCGGCGACGCCGAACGCATTGATACGGGTGCTGATGATGTCGATGGCCTTGGCGAGCTTCTGCTGGCGGGCGTCCTTGTCGTCCTTGTCGGCCGGCCGCTCGGTGGCCTCGAGGGTGAAGGCGACGCCGCCGTTCAGGTCGAGACCGAGTTGGAGGCGCGCCTTGGAACGGCGCAGCAGCTCGGTCAGGAGGATGTCGTTCCGCTTCTCAATGTTGGTGAGCGTGCTCTCGAGCCGGATGTCGGGAAAGTACTGCGACAGATCCAGGCGCCGCTCCTTGCCAATCTGCTTCAACGCCACGAACTCGCTCGCGGCCTGGAGATTTTTCCGACGGCCCGCGGCTTCATCCAGCAGCTTGGCGAAGTCCGCCTGTTTGGCCGTCGCGTGCGTGCGCGCGTAGTCCACGAACGGGACATCCTGGTACGGGACGAGCTGCGAAGCGCCCCACGCGATCAGCGCGAGCGTAAGCAGGATCTTCCACAGATTGCGTTTCAACATGGTCGTTTGGGTTTAAAGGTGTGTCCGCTCCGCGCGGCTCGCCGGTCGAGGGACCGGGAGCTCAGGCGGAGCCGGGTGCTGGGGTAAGCCGGACGCGAGCGCGGGGGGTTACTTCTTTTCCGGTGCGTTGGCCTTCTTCACCACGCCGGTGACGAAGCCCTTGCCGATCTCGATCTTGGTGTTGTCGGCGATGCGCACCACGAAGCGGTCATCCTTCACGTTCGTAATGACGCCGTAGATACCACCGGACGTCACCACCTCGTCGCCGCTCTCGAGCGACTTCAGCATCTTCTCGTGTTCCTTCTGCTTCTTGCGCTGCGGCGCGATCATGAAGAAGTACATCGCGGCGAACAGGAGCAGGTAGCCGAAGATCATCATCGGCCCGATGCCACCAGCCTGTGGGGCTCCGGCGGGCGCGCCAGCCGGGGCAGCTGCTTCAGCGAGGACAGGGGAGGAAAACAGCGAGAACATTTTCGGCATTGCGTGTTGGGTGATTTGAAAAAAGAAAACACGCATCTAACTGATTCGTCTCCTGCAAAAGCAAGCCGGAATCCAAGACCGGCCGGCCACGCGGGAGACGGGTTTCCGAAAAGCACCGTTCCGTCACCCGATTGCACCTCTGCTCACAACCAGTCTGCCGCGCCGCCGCTTGTCGGCGCCTTTCCGCCGCGCTCGCGCCAGCGGATCCGCAGCCGTGACCTTCTCCTTCGCGCCAACTCATTGAAAACCAAATCCTCCTCTTGGTCGGTCGCCCAATCCGACGACCTCTACGGCTTCAAACGCTGGGGCAATGGACATCTCTCGGTCGATGACGACGGCTTCGTCGCGATGCAGCCCCTCACCGACGGCCGGTCCGTTCGGATCGTCGACGTGGTCAATGAGGCGCGCAGCATGGGCCTCAAGGCCCCGATGGTGATCCGTTTCCAGGACCTGCTGCGGCACCGGGTCATCCAGCTCAACGAGCTCTTCAACAAGGCCATCAAGGAGGAGGGCTACAAGGGCAGCTACCGCGGGGTGTTCCCGATCAAGGTCAACCAGCTGCGCGAGGTCGTCGACGAGATCGTCGCCGCCGGCAAGGACTACAACTACGGCCTCGAGGCCGGCTCCAAGCCCGAGCTCATGATCGCGCTCGCGATGCACGAGGGTTCGCAGCGGCTCATCATCTGCAACGGTTACAAGGACAATGACTACATCCGGCTCGCGCTGCTCGGCCGGAAACTGGGCAAGAAGATCATCCTCGTCGTCGAGCAGCTCTCGGAACTCGACGAAATCATCCGCCTCTCCGCTGAGACCGGCGTGAAGCCGCTGATCGGGTTCCGCGCCAAGCTCCAAACGCGCGGCGAGGGCAAGTGGGCCCTCTCCTCCGGCGAAAACGCCAAGTTCGGCCTCAACACCGCCGAAATTCTCTTCGCCATCGAGAAGCTCCGCGCCGCCAAGCTCACGCAGTCCCTCCGGCTCGTCCACTTCCACATCGGGTCCCAGGTCCCCAACATCCTCACGATCAAGAACGCCGTCGTCGAAGCCAGCCGCGTTTACTGCCAGCTCGCCAAGATGGGCTTTCCCATGGGCTACCTCGACGTCGGCGGCGGCCTGGGCATCGACTACGACGGCTCCCGCACCAACTTCGAGTCGTCGATGAACTACTCCATGGAGGAGTACGCCCGCGACGTCGTCTTCAACATCCGGGAGATCTGCAATTCCATGGATGTCGAGGTGCCCGACATCGTCAGCGAATCCGGCCGCGCCATCGTCGCCCCCCACTCCCTCCTCGTCGTCGAGGTCTTCGAGCGCATCAACAAGCGCGAGTCCCTCGGCCAGCAGCACCAGCCCGAGGAAAAGCACAAGGTGGTGCAGGACCTCGAGACCCTCCTCCGGAACAAGACCAAGCTCGGCCGGCTCGAGCGCTTCCACGACGCGCTGCAGAAAAAGGACGAGGCGTTCTCCCTCTTTAACCTCGGCTACCTCGACCTCGAGAACCGCGCCGCCGCCGAATCGCTCTTCTGGCAGATCTGCGAGCAGATCGCCAAGGAGGGCCGCAAGGCCGGCTACCAGCCCGAGGAGCTCCACGAGCTGGATACGCTTCTCGCCGACCAGTACGTCTGCAACTTCTCCGTCTTCCAGTCGCTCCTCGACCACTGGGCGCTCAAGCAGCTCTTCCCGATCGCGCCGCTCCACCGGCTCAACGAGAAGCCCACCGTCAACGCCATCCTGGTCGACATCACCTGCGACTCCGACGGCAAGATCGCCTCGTTCATCGACCTGCAGGACGTGAAGGACTACATCACGCTGCACCCGCTGAACAAGCAGCCGTACTACCTCGGGATCTTCCTCACCGGCGCCTACCAGGACATCATGGGCGACCTCCACAACCTCTTCGGCCGCGTCAACGAGGTGCACGTGTTCCTCGAAGACGACGAACCCAACGGCTTCTACATCGAGGAGGCGCTCAGCGGCAGCCGCATCGCCGACGTCATCGAGGGCGTGCAGTACCAGCAGGAGGATCTCTGCCGGAAGATGAAAGCGCAGATCGATGCCGCGACCAAGAAGGACATGGTCAAGCCGCGCGAGGGCGTCCGGCTGCTCGAGCTCTACGAGAGCCAGATGCTCAACAAGACTTACCTGAACATCGAAAAGAAGGCCGCGAAGGCGAAGAGGTCACACTGAGCGGCCGCCCCACGCCCGGCGCGCCGGTAGGGGCTCGACCCTCCACCCCACTCCCGCGGCCGCCACTCACGCCGCTGCCGCGCACCGGCCCTCCGGCCCGTCCGCCCTCCGGCCCCAAATCGCATCCGCTCAGCCGCCCGCGAGCCGGCGCCGCAACTGCCCGCACGCCGCATCGATGTCGGGACCGCGCGACCGACGGAAATGCGCGACCACCCCGGCCGCCCGCAACTCCGCCACGAACGCCGCCGCCGCCTCGTCCGTCGCCGGCTGATACGCCCGCCCGCGCAGGCTGATCCCGGTGGCATTGTAGTTCAGGAGATTCACGTGCATCCGGCGGCCGTCGAGCAGCGCGGCCAGCGCGCGCGCCTGCTCGACGGCGTCATTCACGCCGTGCAGCAGGCAGTACTGGATCGTCACCGGCCGGCCGCTGTGCGCGGCCTGGAACCGGTCCGCCGCCGCCATGATTTCCGCGATCGCGTAGCCGCGGCCCGCCGGCAGCAGCGCGACACGCGTCGCGTCGTCCGGCGCGTGCAGCGAGACCGCGAGGTTGAGATTCAGGTTGGCCGCGTTCAGCGCATCGATGCCCGGAACCAGTCCGACCGTGGACACCGTGATCGCGCGCCAGCCGAGTCCGCCGAGCCGGTTGTCCGCGATCCGGTCCACCGCCTCGAGCACCGCCGGGAGGTTCAGCATCGGCTCGCCCATGCCCATGAAGACGATGGTCTGCAGCCGCCGCCCCGCCGCCAGCGCCTCCCGGCGCAGCGCGAGAAACTGCTCCACCATCTCGCCCGCCGTGAGGTTGCGCTCGAAGCCGGTCTTGGTCGTCGCGCAGAAATCGCACCCCATCGCGCAGCCCACCTGCGAGGACAGGCAACCCGCCGCACGATCGGCCTGGAAACCCGGCATCAGCACCGACTCCACCGTGCGGCCGTCGTGCAACCGCAGCAGCAATTTCACCGTGCCGTCCTCCGCCTGCTGCCGCGCCGCGAGCGTGCTGCTCGTCAGCGGCCACTCCGCCTGGATGCGCGCGAGCAACCCTTCCGGCACCGCCGGCCGCTCCGGCAGCACCAGTTGTCCGCCCGTCGTGTAGAACGCCCGCAACACCCGCGCCGCGTGCACGGGCTTCACGCCCCAGGCAGCCAGCTGCTGCTCGAGTTCGGGAAGACGGAGATCTGACAACGCACGGTTCACGCGGCGCAGCCAGTCAGGGATTCCATCGCGAGCCAAGCCCGGAGCCCGGCCCCTGCGCTAACGCCGCGCCAGCACGATAATTCCCCCGGACCATTCCGGTGCCCCCGCCAATCCGACCCGTGCGTTTTCCTCCACAAACGCCAGCGCCGGAGCCCCCCAGGTCTGCCGCTGCCGCCAGCCCGTCCCGGGCAACGCCAGCGTCACCTCCCCGGCCTCGCCGGCAAACCGGTGCCACACGACCAGCGCGTCGTCGCGACGCACGATCGTCACCACCTGCCAGCCCACCGGGTGCTGCCACGCCTCCCCCACCTGTCGCTGCACGACGAAGTCGCCGTCCCGGATCACCGGCGCCACCTCGCGGTACAGCGCCACCGCCTCGCGCGTGAACGCCCACGCCGCGGGCGCCAGCTCGATGAGCGGGCCCGAGAGGCACATCCGACCGAGGAAGGTCGCCGCCAGCGAGTACGCCAGGCGTTGCGGCGCGTCGTCGGGCCGGAGCACCGCCCAGATTTGTTTCTGTGCGGCCCACACCAGACCGGCGAGGTTGGCGGCGATGATCGGGATGTCCGGCGTCTCATGCGCATCCGAACACGAGCTCATCGCGCTGAGGGCGAGCAGGCTCGGCTCCAGCCGGTGGCCGCCGGACGAGCAGTTCTCGATCACCAGGTCCGGCAGCGCGTCGCGGAGCCCGCGCAGGAACCGCTGCACGCCCTCGAGATGCCGGCGCAGATTTTCACCCGGTGACTCCGGGCCGTCGCACCCCGGGCCGAGCGAGTCGTTGTAATCAACCTTGAGATAACCGATGCCCGCATCGCGCAGCAGGCCGACCACGCGTTCCTGCAGAAACGCGTGCACCCAGGGATCGCGGAAATCCCAAAAACGCCGCGCGCCAACCTGCAGCGGTACCCCGTCGCGATGGAGCTGATGCGCCGTCTCCTCCCAGGCGGCCGAACCCGGGTTCACGCACTCGTACTCGAACCAGAGTCCGGGAATCAGCCCCCGCGCGCGGATCGCGTCCGCGGTGGCGCGGAGCCCCTCCGGAAACGCCCGGCGGTTCACCCGCCAGTCGCCGTTCTGCTGAAACCCGTCGCCCGGCCGCTCGGCCCACCCGTCGTCAATCACGAGATACTCGACGCCCGTCCCGGCCAGCCGGTCGGCCAGCGCCACCACCGACGCGTGCGTGGGATGCCCCCACGAGGAGCACCACTCGTTGCAGACAACCGGGAGCTCCTGCTCCTTCGCCACCGGCCGAAACTGCGCGTGCCGCTGCCAGGAAATGAACCGGCGCAGGGCAACGTCCACCGGCCCCGCCGCCACCGCGAGCGCCGCCACCGGCGCGGCAAAGCGCTCGCCCGGCTCGAGGCATTTCGTCCATTCGCCCGCCAGCCGGTCCGCTCCGCCGCCCGACAACGCCACCTGGTCGTGCCGCCGGTAAATCTCCAGCTGCCACGTCCCCGGCCCCGCGAGCGCCGCCGCCCACGTCACTCCCGCCACGCCATCCTCCAGCGCCGCGACCGGAAACCAGCCGTTGGCCGGCATCGATCCCACCTGGCCAAAACGTTCGACGCGCACCGCGTGACCGGTCCACGACCGCTCCAGGTGTAGCGCCTCGAGGCTGCTCGTCTCGTGGCGCGCCTCGGCACTCCAACCGCTGCGAAAGCGATGCAGCCGCAACCGGCCCGGAGCATCGTCCGCCACAAAGGGGCTGATGCCGCCGAGCGCAAAGGCGCTGAGGTACTCGACGGTCACCGGTTCCGCGGTCCGATTCTCCACCGCCGTCTCGACGATCAGCGCGCCGCCCGGCACGGCTCGCAGGCAATGGTGACAGCGCAGCCCGTTAGCCGCCGCCAGGACCGTGCGCAGAATGACGCCGCCATCCGGTCCGCGTTCGCGGGCGTGCTCAACCACCCGCAGCGACCGGGTGAGTGGGCCGTCCCGCAACGTTCGGCCCGCCGCGAACCCGCCGGCGCCGGGTGTCCCCGCGACCTGCACGTGTACCAGCGGATCCACGTCCCATGCCCGCAGTCGACACCACGGCGCCGGCAGCGCGGCGACTTCGCGGGTCTCCGCCCATTCGCGGGCTTCGACCGCCCCATCCGCCAACGTCAGCGGCAGCAACTGCAGGCCCCACGCCTCGGGCGCGTCCGCTGGCGCGAGGTAGCGCACCAGCGTGTCGCCCAGGACATACTCGGCCTGCGTCTGTCGCGGCATCGCCGGCTAGAAACGCGTGGTCGCCTGCAGCGTCCACTGCCGCGGCGGCGAATAGGACCGGCCGCCAGCGGAATAGAGTTCGTCCGTCAGATTCTCGACGTTGACCTGGAGCTGCACCGGCCGGCGGAACACGTCGACCGTGTAGCCGAGCGCGAGATCGTAAACCACCCAGCCGCGCAGCACGGTGCCCCAGGACGACGTGCTCGCCGCCGGCATCACGGAGGTCTGAGCGCGAACGCCAAAGCCGATCCAGCCCGACTTCAGCCGCCCGTCGGTGAACGCGTACTTCTGCCAGACCTTCAGGGTGTCGTCGGGCGTGTTGTCGAGCGGGCGTCCGTTGAGGATCATGTAGTCCATCAACACGGTCGGGCTGGTGCTCGCCGGTTTGCTCACGGTCAGCTTGTTCGTCCAGAGATGGCTCGCCTCGAGCACCGCCGTGTACTGGCGCGTCGGCTGCCACGTGAAGCCGATCTCCAGGCCGCTCGAGCGGTTGCCATCGATCGTGCGGTTCCACTGCACGCGTGCCGTCTGCGCGGTGTTCTGCGTCGCCGGATTCGGGTCCACCTGCGTGCCGACGTTGCGCGGGTCGTTCGCCGTCCGCTCGTTATCCACGACGATCGTGTTGCGGCGCGAAAGATCGAAGACGCCCAGCCGGCCGATGAGCTTGCGGTCGAAGAGCTCGAGTTTGAGGCCCAACTCGCGGCCATAGCCTTCGAGGTCGGGCACCCGGTTCGCCTCCCGTTCCTCCTGCGAGATCAGTCCCGCGTACGTCGAAGTGTACGGGTTGATCAGCGAGCCGGTCTGCGTGTCGGCGCCGACGTTCTCGCTCGCGTACAGGTTAAATCCGGGGAACGGCTCGATCACGATGCCGTACGTGTGCGACTGCGTCGACTGGCGGTCGGTAATCCCCGAGGTCTGCAACCGCGTGCGGTTGCGGTCCTCGCTCCAGGTGTGCGCCTGGGTGATGCTGTTGCGGTAGCCGCCGAACACCGTGATCCGGTCCTTCCAGAACCCGGCGCTGTAGGCGACGTAGCCTGCTTCCGGGAACGACCGGGTGTAGAACTGGGCCGCGACGCCATCGGCGTACACGGCGTCGGCGAACGCCGCGACCTGCTTGTAGTCAGGAATCGCGTGCACGCGTGGATCGAAGTACGCGAAGATGTTCGAACCGGTCAGCGTCGCCGGCGACCCGATGACGTTCGGCGAGGCGGCCACCGGCGCCAGTTTGGTGTAGTTCCAGACCGGATTCACCGACCACGCCTGGTTGTACGCCGCCTCGTAGCCGAGGAGGAGCTTGTGGTTCACCCGGAAGAGGTCGCGCGTCAGCACCGCCTCGACCTTGCCGTTCACGGGAATCTCGTCGCGTTTCGTGGAGAACCCGTTCGCCAGCGGCGTGCTGCCATCAGGGTAGCGCCGCAGCGCGTTGCCGAAGGCGAGCGTCTCGCTGTGCTGGTTCGCCCAGCGGCCGAGCAGCCGCACCTCCAGCCAGTCCGCGAGGAAGATGTTGGTTTCGCTCTCCACCATGTCGTACGTCGAGCTGTACGGGTCGTTGGCGCCAAAGTGATTGGCGTCGACGCCGCTCGCCCAGTCGCCCGCGACAAATCCCTCGCCTTCGCCGAGCGTCACCCACTTGCCGTACACCGCGTAGCGGTCGGACCGCCAGGTCGCGAACGCCCGGCCGATGCGCGTGCGATATTCCGCCACCGTGTACGGCTGGCCCGCGCCGGCCCCCGTCGTCCGCGTCTTGCCGAGATCGAGGAGCGCCTGGGGCGGCGTGTCGTAGTCGTTCTGGTAGTTCTGCGTCGACTGCTGCGCGTGGCTGACCGAGTTGCCCCAGCGGTCGCGCCGCGCGTACTCCAGCCGCGTGCTCACCTTCTGGAACGGCCGCCAGGTCACCTGCGGGTTGAAGAACCGCGTGTGCGACGCGCTGAAGTCCCGCCAGGTGTTGTCGTCGCTGTAGAGCGCGATGAGCCGGTAGGCCAGTTTGCCCTTGAGCAGCGGCCCCGCGAGGTTCGCCTTCGCCACGAAGCTGTCGTTCGAGTCGTAGCTCGTGCGGAATTCCATGCTCCGCTGGAAGGACGGCTTGTCCGTGATCAGGTTGATCACGCCGCCGAGCGTCGAGCCGCCGACGAAGACCGCCATCGGCCCGCGGGCGACTTCGACGCGGTTCACATTGTCGGTGCTGAAACCGATCATCATCGGCAGGCCGTTGCGCTGGCTCAGGTTGATCGGCTGCCCGCGCATGCGGGTGCGCAGCGGTTCGCCGCCGGTGATCGCGCCGAGCGTCGGATTCACGCCGGCGGTGTTGCGCCCGCCATTGTCCATGCCGCCCTGGTCGGTCGTGATGCCGGCCTGGTAGGCGACAATGCCGTTGAAACCGATGCCGGCGGTGTCGCGGAGGAACTGGTCGGTCACCACGTTGATCGCCAGCGGAATTTTCGAGAGGTCGGCGGCGAAGCCGGTGGTCGCGACCGATTTGTCGGCGACGTACGGCGAGTCCTTGGCGCTCACGACTTCGAACACGGAAAGCTGGATGACTTCGTCCTCGCCCCGCGGCGCCGACGCCGGCGGCGTGACGGATTGGGCCAGGGCGGGCAGGGCCCCGAGGAGGGCGGAGGCGGCGAACGTTCGGAAAGGAACGTGACAGGTATTCATGGGGCAGGAGGTTTGTTTGGCAGCAGGGCGGCCCCCGCAAGGGGTTACACGGTCACTCGCGCTCCGGGGCGCGATTAATCGGGGAAACCATGAGGGGTGCGCCCACCAATGCGTCAGGGTCCCGTCGCCGGAAACCGCCGGGTTACTGAAATCGCTCAGCCCCGCCGCCGAACGCGTTCGACAAGTCCCCGCTGGCGCCACCCGGCAAAAGCTCCACGTTGCCGCCATGTCGCCCGCCCCGTCCCGAGTCTTTGGCTGCCTCACCCTGGCCGCCGCGCTCCTGCTCCCGGTCGGTTGCCGCCACGCGCCCACCGTTCCGGCCGCGCCCGTCCGGATCATGGCCGTGGGCGACTCGATCACCGAGGGCGGCGCCGCGTTTGCGACGTATCGCGTTCCGCTCGCCCGCCGGCTCGCCGCCGCCGGCTACCGCGTCGCATTCGTCGGCACCCGCTCCGGTCCCGGCTCCGCACCCTCGCTCGCGCACGAGGGCTACAGCGGCCGCAACACCGAGTACCTCGCGCGCGTCGTTCCTGCCCACTTTCAGGCCCAGCCGGCGGATATCGTGCTCCTCCACAGCGGCCACAACCACAGCGTCGAGGAGCAGCCAATCCCCGGCATCGTCGCCGCCACGCGCGAGTTGATCGCCGCCTTCCGCGCGACCAATCCCCGCGTCACCGTCCTGCTCGCCCACGTGATCCCGGCCGGGAAGCTGCCGAAGTACCGCTACCTTCCCGAACTCAACCGCGCGCTCGCCCGCCTGGCGCTCGAGCTCGACCGCCCCGGCCAGCGCGTCATCGGCGTCGATCTCGCCGCCGGTTTCAACTGGCCCACCGACACCGTCGACGACCACGTGCACCCCAACGCCCAGGGTGCGGAGAAGATGGCCGCGGGCTGGTTCGAGGCGCTGCAGGCCGTCCTGGGACCGCCCCGCCGGTGAGCTACTGAGCGATTTCAGCGGCCGCCCGGTGGCGCGCCGACCCGGGCTGCGGATAACTCTGGGCGATGCTCCCCCGCCCCGCCCCGCTGTCCGGACTCCTGCTTGCGGCCCTGCTCCTGACGGTCCCCGCGGCACACGGCAGCCCGCGGGAGCGTCTCCTGCTCGATCGCGGGTGGCGTTTTCACCTGGGCGATCCCACCGCCGTGGATCCGGCGGTGTTCGCCTACCCGGAGGTCGACGCACTCGAGCGCACCGCCCACGCCCACCTCGACGAGGAGCCACGCCTCGCCCCGCTGCGCCGCAGCCCGGCCGACCTCAATGCCGGGGCGCCCATCGCGTTTGCCCAATCGGACTTCGACGACAGCGCCTGGCGGATGCTCGACCTGCCGCACGACTGGGCCGTCGAACTGCCGTTCAATCCGCGCGCGTTGCGCAACCACGGCTACAAGAACATGGGCGCGGGCGTCTCGGCCCAGAACTCCTGGGCCGCGCTCGAGGTCGGCCAGTCGGTGCAGGACCTCGGCGGCGTCACCGGCAACACCATCGGCTGGTACCGCCGGGCGTTCGACCTGCCGGCCGGTGATCGCGGCAAGTCGCTCTGGGTCGAGTTCGACGGCGTGTACCGCAACTGCCTCGTCTGGCTCAACGGGCGCTGCCTCGCCCGCAACGTCAGCGGCTACAGCAGCTTCAAGGTCGACCTCGCACCCTTCGCGAACTTCGGCGGCCGCAACACCCTCGTCGTGCGCGTCGACGCCACCCGCACCGAGGGCTGGTTCTACGAGGGCGCGGGCATCTACCGTCACACCTGGCTGGTGAAGACCGCGCCGGTCCACGTCGCCCACTGGGGCACGTTCGTCACGTCGATCCTCGCCGCCAACGGTGACGCCACCGTCACCGCCGAGACCACGCTGCGCAACGAGGGCTCCGCCCCGGCCCGCGTCCGCCTGCGCTCGCACGTCATCGCGCCGGACGAACAGGTCGTGGCGACAAACGAGGCGCCGGCGTTCTCACTCGCGGCCGGCGCGACGGTGACGGTGTCACCGACCCTGCCGGTCCCGCAGCCCCGGCTCTGGTCGCCGGAAACGCCCGCCCTTCATCGGCTCGTCTCCGAGGTCCTCGTCGGCGAGGAGGTGGTGGATCGCTTTGAGACGACGTTTGGCATCCGCACCCTCCACTTCGATCCGCAGGAGGGGTTCATCCTCAATGGCCGCCGCTACGCGATCCACGGGACCTGCAATCACCAGGACCATGCCGGCGTCGGTAGCGCCCTGCCCGATGTTGTCCAGTACTACCGCCTTCGCCGGCTGAAGGAGATGGGCTGCAATGCCTACCGCAGCGCGCACCACCCGCCCACGCCCGAGTTGCTCGAGGCCTGCGACCGGCTCGGCCTGCTCGCCGTGCCCGAGAACCGCCGCTTCGACGCCACGCCCGAAACGCTCAGCCAGCTCGAGCGCCTGATCCGCCGCGACCGCAACCACCCCAGCGTCATCCTCTGGTCCCTCGGCAACGAGGAGTTCAAGGACGCCATGCAGGGGAACGAAGAATGGGGCGCGCCCATCGCGCGCACGCTCCAGGCGCTTGCCCGCCGACTCGACCCGACGCGGCCGACGACGATGCCGATGAACGCCGACTGGGGCAAAGGGTTCTCCCGGATCGTGGACGTCCAGGGTTTCAACTACCTCAAGCTCGGCGACGCCGACGCGTTTCATGCCGCGTTTCCGCACCAGCCCGCCATCGCGACCGAGGAATCCTCCAACGTCGCCACGCGCGGCATCTACCAGGCCGATCGCGTGCGCGCCTACGTGCCCGCCTACGCGACCACGTTTCCCAAGTGGGGCGCCGCGATCGACACGTGGCTCCCGTATTATCAGCAGCGGCCGTGGATTGCCGCCGTGTTCATGTGGGCGGGCTTCGACTATCGCGGCGAGCAGTGGCCGTACGACTGGCCCGCGATCAACTGCCAGTTCGGCATGATGGACACCTGCGGGTTTCCGAAGGACAGCTTCTATTTCTGTCAGGCCTGGTGGTCGGACGCGACGGTGCTGCATCTCTTCCCGCATTGGAACTGGGCCGTCCGCGACCAGGAGCCGATTCCGGTGCGCGCCTACACCAACGTCGACGAGGTGGAGCTGTTCCTCAACGACCGGAGCCTTGGCCGGAAGACGGTCCCGCGCGGCGGCTACGTCGAGTGGCCCGTCGTGTATCAGGCGGGCACGCTCCGCGCCGAGGGTTACCGGGGCGGCAAAGTCGTCGCGACCCGCCGCGTCGAAACCACCGGTCCCGCCGTGGCGCTGCGGCTGACGCCCGATCGCGCCGACCTTGCCGCCGATGGCGAGGACTGCGCCGTCATCACCGTCTCGGCGGTCGACGCCGAGGGTCGCCCCGTGCCGACGGCCATGGATGCCGTGGACTTTGAGATCACCGGCGCCGGCCGGATCATCGGCGTCGGCAATGGCGATCCGTCGTGCCACGAGTCCGACAAGGGCACGCGACGCAGCCTCTTCAACGGGCTCGCCCAGGTGATCGTGCAAACCACGCGCACGGCGGAGCCGTTCACGCTCACCGCCCGCGCCGCCGAGCGCGAGCCCGCCGTGCTCACCGTAAGCCCGCGCGCCGTGACCCCGCGGCCGGCCGTGCCCGTTCCCGCCCCTTCTTCCCGATGACGCATCACGATCTCCACTCCGACTTCGTCGTGGTAGGCGGCGGCCTGGCCGGCGTCTGTGCCGCGGTCGCCGCCGCCCGCAATGGCGCCCGGGTCATCCTCGTACAGGACCGCTCCGTCCTCGGCGGCAACGCGTCGAGCGAGATCCGGATGCACGTCGTCGGCGCCGACGTCCACGGCCGCCGCCCGGGCGCCCGCGAGTCGGGTTTGATCGAGGAGTTCCGGCTCGAGGACGCCTGCCGCAACCCGCAGCGCTCGTACGCGCAGTGGGACCTGCTCCTTTACGAGAAGGTCATGGCGGAGCCGAACGTCACCCTGTTGCTCGACACCGACTGCACCGGTTGCGCCATCGAGACAGTCGACGGGCTGCGCTGCATCCGTTCGGTCACGGCGGTCCGGCAGTCCACGGAGGACACGTTCACGCTGCATGCGCCGCTGTTTGCGGATTGCTCCGGCGACGGCCGCCTCGGCGTCGAGGCCGGCGCCGAATTCACGATGGGCCGGGAGGCAAAGGCCGACTTTGGCGAGGACCTCGCGCTCGACGTGGCCGACCGGCACACGCTCGGCAGCTCGATCATGTTCACCGCGCGCCGCCACGGCACGCCGCAGCCGTTCGAAACCCCGGCCTGGGCGCGACCATTCGATGCCACGGCGTTTCGGCTGCGCCCGATCGAGGGATACGACTACGGCTACTGGTGGCTCGAATGGGGTGGGCAGCACGACACGCTCAAGGACAACCCCGCCATCCGCCACGAGTTGCTGCGGATCGCCCTCGGCGTCTGGGGCTACGTGAAGAACTCCGGCCGCTACCCGGAGTCCGCCCCTTGGGCGCTCGACTGGATCGGCGCCCTGCCAGGCAAGCGCGAGTCGCGTCGATTCCTGGGCCCCCACGTCCTGACGCAGCAGGAGCTCCAGGCGGGGACGGTGTTCCCCGACACCGTCGCGTACGGCGGCTGGCCGCTCGACCTGCATCCGCCCGAGGGCATCGATGCGCCCAATGAGCCGCCGTGCCGGCACATCCTGCTCCCCCACTTGTACGGCATCCCCCTGCGCGCGCTGTGCTCGCGCAACGTGGGCAACCTCTTCTTCGCTGGGCGCAACATCAGCGCGACGCACGTGGCGTTCGCCAGCACGCGCGTGATGGCCACGTGCGCCGTCATGGGCCAGGCCATCGGCACCGCCGCCGCCTTGGGGCGCAACGCCACCGACGGCCCGATTGCCGCCCATTTCACCGGCGCCGCCCTCCAGCAGCTCCAGCAGCGGCTCCTCCGCGACGACGCGTTCCTGCCCGGCATCCGCCACGAGGATTCCGCCGATCTCGCCCGCGGCGCCCGCGTCACCGCCTCGTCCGAAACCGCGCTCGGTCCCGCAGCGCAGGTCACCGACGGCTGGACGCGCGAACTGCGCTCCGATTTTGGACCGTGGGCCGACGGCAACACGCATCGCTGGGAATCCGCAACATTGCCGGCGACGCTCACGCTCACATGGACGGAGCCGGTGCAGATCGCGGAGATTCACCTCACGTTCGACTCCGGCTTCACCCGCGAACTGACGTTGAGCGCCAGCGAGGCGGCGAACCGCCGGATCATCCGCGGTCCGCAGCCGGAACTGGTGCGCGACTTCGAACTGCTTCTCGACGGTGTCGTGGTCGCCCAGGTGGCGGGCAACCGGCTGCGCAAGCGCGTCCAACGTCTGCCGCAGGCGCAGCACGCGCGTGAACTCACCTTGCGCGTCTCGGCCACCCACGGCATCGATCACGCGCGGGTCTTCGAGATCCGGGTCTATTCCACCGCGTCATGATGCTTGCCCGTCTGCTCACCCTGGTCGTCCTGCTGGCACCCTCCGCCGCGCTGCGCGCCGCCGACGCGTGGTTTCATCCGCGCGAGGGACTGCCGCACATTGCCGCGGCGCGGCAGGCTCCCGCCGGGAGCGTGCTCCGGGTCGCCTACCTCGGCGGCAGCATCACCGCCGCCCCCAACGGTTGGCGCTCGCTCTCCGCCGACCTCCTCCGGCAGCTCCTGCCCAGCGCGACCATCGACGAAATCTCCGCGGGCGTCCCCGGCACCGGCTCCGACCTTGGCGCCTGCCGCCTGCAACGCGACGTGCTCCGCCACGCGCCCGACCTGCTGTTCGTCGAGTTCGCCGTCAACGACGCCCAGGTGCCGCCGGAACGCATCGAGCGGACGATCGAGGGCATCGTCCGCCAGACCTGGCGCGCCCGGCCCCAGACCGACATCTGCTTCGTGTACACCGTGGCCGCCGCCTCGCTGCCGGACATCCAGGCGGGCCGCTACCAGGCCTCGGCGCGCGCGATGGAAAACGTGGCCGCTCACTATGGCATTCCGTCGGTGCATTTCGGCGGCGAGGTCGCCGCGCGACTTGAGCAGGGGCGGCTCGTGTTCAAAGGCCCGGCGCCCTCGGGCGCGCCCGAGAGCATCGCCGTGTTTTCCGACGACGGCGTTCATCCCACCGCCGCGGGGCATCGGGTCTATGCCGATGTCCTGGCCGCCGTCCTGCCGCAGCTGCTCCAGCCGAGTACGGCGCAGCCGCACCGACTCCCGCCTCGCTTGCACGCTGACAACTGGGAGCACGCGGGACTGCGGCCGGTGACACAGGCCCGGCGCGACGGCGCGTGGGCGCCCGTGTTGTCGGACGACGCCGGGTTGCGGGGCGTGCAGAAGTCCCTGCTCCCGCCGACGTGGCGCACGGAACAGCCCGGCGCGGCCGTCGAGTTTGAATGTACGGGCACCATCGTCGGGGTCCTCGGCATCGCCGGACCCGACAGCGGGAACTTCAAGGTCACCGTCGATGATCGTCCGGCCGTCATCACGACGTTCTTCGATCGCTACGCCAGTCCGACCTTCTGCCGTCTCCGGGAGTGGTTCTATCCCGAAGCGCTTCCCAGCGGAACCCATCGCGTGCGCATCGAGCTCCTCGCGACGGGGCCGGACAAGCTGGGCATCAAGGCCGCCGCCCATCAGCCGCTCAGCGATCCCGCGCCGTACCGACCCAATCGCCTCACCTTGAGCGGGCTGCTCGTGGTGGAGGAGTGAGCATGAGAACGGCGAGCCGAACTGCCGCATTGCGCCGGTCGGAGCGGCTCACTCAGCTCTCGGCGCCGATGCCGCCCCCACTCCGCTGCACCATCAAGCACATCGCTGCGCGCGCCGGCGTCGCCGTATCCACCGTCTCGTACGCGTTGCGCAACCACCCGAGCATTCCACCGGCCACGTGTCAGCGGATCCAGGCGCTCGCCGCCGAGCTTGGCTACCGCCCGGATCCACAGATCTCCGCCCTGATGGCGCACATCGGCCGCGGCCGGCCGGTCCAGTCCGCCGGGCGCATCGCACTCGTCTGGGTCCATGGCGGACGTGACCTCACCCGCGCCGAACCGTTCTTCGCCGGCATGCGCGAGGGCGCTTCCGCCCGCGCCGGGCTGCGCGGCTACCACCTCGAGGAGTTTTGGCCCGCCGAGGACCGGCTCAGCGGGGCGCGGCTCTCCGGCATCCTCCGCACCCGCGGCATCAGCAGCGTCATCTTCTCTCCGGGCATCGAAGGCGTTTCCGCCAACCTGCAGCTCGCATGGGAACACTTCGCGTGCGTCGTCCTAGGCCACGCCCGCTGGCCAGTGGAACTGCACCGCGTTGCCCACGACCACTACCATGCGGTCGGCGAATGCCTGCAGCGCATGACCGCGCTCGGCGTGCAGCGTCCCGCCATCGTGCTCACCGAGGAGATCGACCTGCGGACCGACAAGGCCGTGCGCGCCGCGTTCATGACGCACCACCCTTCGGAATCAAAGGCCCGCAGCCTCATCTACGCGCTCGACCGCTCGCCGCGGCCCGCGTTCGGCCGCTGGCTCCGCCTTCATGATCCCGACGGCGTGCTCCTCCTGCGCCGGGAAATGTGGGCCGAGATCGCCCACCCGGGCCTCGAGCGGCTGCGCCAGGCCCGGCGCGTGTGGTGCGCCAACTGGCAGGCCGACGATCCCCTGGGCCTGCCCGGCATCCAGCAGCGTTACGACCTCGCCGCCCGCGCCGCGGTCGATCTCGTCACCGGCCTCGAACAAAGCCGCAGCTTCGGTCTCCCCGATCATCCCCAGTGGGTCCAGATCCGCGGCGACTGGCATCCGCAGCCGGGCGTGCCCGCGGCCGCGGCGACGCCCGCCAGGTCCTGAACGGTTTCAGTGACGCCGCGGTTCGCGCGCCGCGCCGTCCGCCTTCCTCTTCTCCGCGTCGGTCGTCCGACGTTACCCTCCCCATGTCCATCCCTCGTCCAAGCCGCCGCGCCTGGTGGTTGCTCCTCCTGCTCTTCGGGATCGGGCTGCTCAACTACCTCGATCGCCAGACGCTCTCGATCCTGAAGGCGACGCTCAAGGTCGAGCTGGCGCTCACGGACATCCACTACTCGTGGCTGGTGACCGCGTTCATGGCGCCGTACATCCTGTTCTATGTCGTGAGCGGCCGGCTGGTGGACAGGTTCGGCACGCGCCGGAGCCTCTCCGCCTTCGTCGGGATCTGGTCGGTAGCGAACATCCTCTGCGGCTGCGCCCAGAACCTCGCGCAACTGGCTGGCGCCCGGGCCCTCTTGGGAGCGGCCGAGCCCGGCGCGTTTCCGGCGATCCAGCGGGTGATGATGACGTGGTTTCCGCCGGAGCGGCGGGCGTTTGCGTGGAGCCTCCTGAGCCCGTGCACCACGGTCGGCGCGATCCTGGCGCCTCCGCTGGTCGCGCTCCTCACGACGACGTGGAGCTGGCATTGGGCGTTCATCCTGCCCGGCGTAGTCGGTTGCGTGCTCGCCGCGGGCTGGTGGCTGACCGACCGGAATCCGCCGGCCGCGTCGGGCGCGGCCGAGGCGGAGCCCGCCGCGGTGCCGCTGCGGACGATCCTGGGCGACACGCGGGTATGGATCCTCCTCGGGGCGCGCGCCGTGACCGACCCGGTCTGGTACTTTCACCTCTTCTGGCTGCCGGGTTACCTGCAGGAGCGGATCGGTGTTTCGCTCTCCCAACTCGGCTGGATCGGCTGGATCCCGTCGTTTGTCGCCTCGCTGGCGGTGATCCTGACCGGCCGGATCACGGACTTCTTCGTCGCCCGGGGGCGGCCGCCGGCGCGCGTGCGCGTCACGATGTTCGCGCTCGCCGCGGCGTTTGCCCCGCTCGGCGCATTCACCACCTTCGCGCCCTCGCTCCTCTGGGCCCTGGTGCTGATCTCCGCCGTGGCGATCATCTGCCAGATCTGGTTCTTCGGCCAGGGGCTCCTCGTAGCCGACATCTTCCCGCGCAACTCCGCGGCGACCATTGCCGGCCTCCTCGGGGCCGTCGGCGCCAGCGGAGGACTTTTAATGAATCTCGTAGCCGGTCCCCTGATCCAGCACATCGGCTACGTGCCGGTCTTCATCGGTCTCGCCTGCCTTCATCCCCTGGCCGCGGTGCTGCTCTGGCGCACGCTGCCGCGACTCGTCCGTGCCGCATGATTCGTCCGCTCCTGCTCCTCGTTCTCTGGGTCGGTGCCCTCTGCGGCCCCGCGCTTGTCGCCGCCGGCCGGCCCACCGACTATTTCGTCGCGCCCGCGCCGGCGGGCGACGATGCGCACGACGGCTCCGCCGCCGCCCCGTTTGCCACGTTCGAACGCGCGCGCCAGGCCGTCCGCGAGACGCTGGCCGGCGGTCGCGCGCCAGCCGACATCGTCGTCACGTTCCAGCCCGGGATCTACGAGCTGGCGGCACCGGTGCGGTTCGACGCCGCCGACTCGGGGCGCGGCGGTCACGTTGTCACCTATCGCGCCGCGCCCGACGCCCGCGTGATCCTTAGCGGTGGGCGGCGCGTGACCAGCTGGCGACGCGTCGATGCGGCCACGTACGCGGCGGAGGTCGGCCACGACGCCGACTTCCGGCAGCTCTGGATCGGCGAGCGTCGCGCGATTCGCGCGCGGCACCCGAACGTTGGGGAGACCTTCACGCTCACGACGGAAAAGGCCGCCGACGGTTTTGACGTGCCGCGGGCCAACTTCGGGGGCGCCGAGCTGCGGCCGGACGAGGTGGAGATGTCCGTCCTGATTGCCTGGATGCACAAGCGACTCCGCATCAGCCGGGTCACCGGCGACGGCGACACCGTCCGCGCCGTGATCAATCCACTCGAGTGGGACGCCGTCACCCGGCAGCCGCAGGGCGACCGCCGCTACGAGCACCGCGCCTATTGGCTCGAGAACGCGGCCGCGTTTCTCGACGCCCCCGGGGAGTTCTTCCTCGACCGGCCGACGGGCACGCTCCGCTACCGCCCGCGCGACGGGGAGAACCTCGCGACCGCGGTCGTGATCCGCCCCGTATTGGAAAACCTGATCGTCCTGGCCGGGACGCCCGCCGCGCCCGTGCACCACCTGCGTTTCGAGGGCTTCACGTTCGCCCACACCGGGTGGACGCGCCCCAGCGTGGCCGGCTTCGTCGACGTGCAGGCAAACTCGCTCGTGCCCGCCCAGCCCGGGCAAGCGGACGATCCGCAGTACCGGCACAACCAGCGCAAGGACCGCATCCCCGCGGCGTTTCAGGCGCACACCGCCGACCACGTCGTCCTGCGCCGCAACCGCTTTCTCCACCTCGGAGGCACCGGCGTGATGTTCACCGGCGGCGGCGACGACAACGCCATCGAGGAAAACGCGTTCGTCGACCTCGCGGCCGGCGGCATCGAGATCGGCGAGGACGCCGCGCGGCCGAACACGCCCCGCCTCTTCCCGCGGCGCAACCGCGTCGCCAACAACTTCCTCGCCCATCTCGGCCAGGACTACTTCGGCTCGGTCGCAATCCTCGGCTACTACACCGACGCGCTGGAGATCGCCCACAACGAGACCGTGGGCCTGCCGTACACCGCGATCAGCGTCGGCTGGGGCTGGGGCCAGCCGCCGGCGCCGCCCGACGCGCGTGCCAATCGCATCACCCACAATCGCGTGCAGAACTTCATGCGCCGGCTCGACGACGGCGGCGGCATCTACACCACCGACCGCCAGCCCGGATCCGAAATCGCATTCAACGTCATCGCCGGCATGGTCACGCCCGATCCCGGGACGAAAGCCGGCGGCGCGCTCTATCCGGACCAGTTCACCTCGGGCTTTCACATCCACGACAACGTCGTCACCGACGCCTCGCGCTGGTTGTACATCTGGAACCCGAACATCCGCGGCAACCGCGTCACGGCGAACTACGCCGACACCTCCGCGCTGCGCAACGACGGCACCGACAACCAGGTCGAACCCGCGGTCCTGCTGCGCGCCGGCGCGTGGCCGGCCGAGGCCAACACGATCGCCGCCGCCGCTGGACTCGAGCCGCGCGCGGCCGGAGTCCGCGAGACGGCGCTCAGCGCCGACGACGTGTTCGTCGATCCCACCAGCGTGGATTTCCGCGGGCTCCGCGGGCACTGGAGTCCCATGGCCGCCAGCGGCGGAGCGGTCCGACTCGTGGCCAACGACGTCGATGCGATCGGCCAGTGGCTACCCGTGATTCCCCGCTCGGGCCGGTATGAAGTCGCGGTCTGGCGCGAACCCGGCGATCCCGCCGCGCGCTACGTTCTCCAATCTCAGAACGGGCGCACGGAAGTCCCCGTCGCCGCCGCGGGCGAGCGCGGCTGGACGTCCCTCGGCCAAACCACCTGGGCCGCCGGCCTGTCGGGCGAAGTCTCGGTCACGCGGGCAGACAAAACCGCCGCCCCGCTGCCCGCCAGCCCCCTCCGCTTCCGCCCCCTCAATCCCCGCTGAGCGCCTGAGGGGCAAACTGATACATCGGAATGCCGGGGGTGAGCGCGGCATTGCCGACCGCTTTTCCCGAGGCGAACTGGTCACCAAGCTTGAGGCCAAAGGCGCCCTCTATCCGACAGATCTTTGGCTCGGCGGCGACAGACAGGCATGCGGCCGCGAGAAAGCGGACAAAGGCTCTTTGGAAGCTATCCGTCTTGGAGATCATCGGAGCTCAATTTTCGGCAGGAGGAGACTCGGTTTCACGAAGGCGCCACTTAACTTTCTCGACCACCATATCCAGAAAGGGGCGGAGCTGGTCATGGATTGGTCGAGAGATTTCGTGTGAGTCGACCGAATGAAGCCCAGTGGTTGAAAGATGTGAGACATATAAAGCCCCAACATCGGCTGAGACAAAATCAGCCACGCGCCGCTCGGTGCCGTTGGTGCGAATCGCCATCTCAAATCCAAGCTTCATCACTACGTGTGGCCCCAATGTACCCTCTACATCGGCGGAAGGCTCCCAAGCCCGAATGGCCACAGAGGCATTCGGCAAACCTCTCTGAAAGGCGTTGCGCAGATAGTTGCCAACGGGAACCTGATGCCGTTCCACGATCTTTGCAGCGGGATATGGCAATGTAAGCAGTTCGAAGGTATCGCCAGGTGCTGCACCTGTCAGGACAGCAGTCACGGGCAGCGGCGAGAGAGTGGTGGCGCGCGGCGGGTCCAAGACTTCACACCCCGAAAAGACGACGACAAACAGAGTCGCGCCAAGCAGCCGGAATCGGTGACAGACTAGCTGGAGCGCTCTTCGCATCAGTTGGAGCGGAGACTGGAAGGTTCGAATCACGGCAAAGTAGGCGCGTAGGCTCGGGCGACTGGTTCGGCTGGAGCGTCCGTTAGGGGACGAAGCGCGACCATAGTGTTCCGGTGGCGAGGGCCAGAAGAGCGAGACCCAGCAGGACATAGAAGGATCGGGCGCCGGCATCGCCGAGTACTCTCCGAACCATCTCAGCGCGTGGATGGTCACGGAGGGAGCGCCATTGGACCGTCGCCGTACTGAACGCGAAACCAGCTGCAGCCAGGAGAAATATAGCAGCTGCGATCGATGACATGCGGTTCGTTCTATTGCGATCTGCCGAATATCAAAGATGCGCCCTCACCCGAGCGGGCGAGCCGTTTGGTCGCACAGGGTGGAGCGGAAATGAAATGCGAGAATCACGCCGATAGCAGCTCATTGGCTCGGGCGACTGGTTGAACCAAGCCGCTGCGCGGCGGTGCGGTGCGGTGAGCATGGGATGAGTCGGTGGTACTGCCTTGGCGGTCGTTGATCTACGGCGAGGTCGGTCGTCGCGAAGGTGGTAGGGCGAGCCGGGATCGGCAAGGATGTTGTGGTCATGACTAACCATAAACCCACAGCCATTAAGGCGCGCAATCGGCACGCTCAAACCCCCTCTCGCCCATTCGTCCGCCGTCACTCCCACCACCGTATCGGCTCCCGTCGCACGCTCACTCGGCTCCAACGGCCAAACACATTCCGCATAAGCGGGCGGTTCACCGCGGCGTGGTCTTCGAACCAGGATTGTTCAACAAGCGTCCTGTTTCGGGCTTCGCCGAAACAGAGCTCTCAGGGTTAGGCTGCGCCCATTCAAGCGAATCGATCTCCGGCTGGGTCAGAGTGCGTTGCGCGCCGGTCGGGAACCTGACCGTTGCGACGGCCCGATCGCGTTCGCGGTTTTCGAATACGAGATCACCCGTCGCCATCATCGCCGGCCCGTGCGTGCTGGCGCTCATCTGGACGCGAATCTTGATCCCGCCCAGCGCGCCGATCAGCCGGTCGGGGATTGTGATGAGCGTGTCCCGCCGCGCGTCTCCCGACCGAGACGTCAGGTCGAGTGTCTGCTTCAGCAGCCTGATGACCGGCTGAAGGAATGTTCCGATGAGAACGCGGTTCACGGGATCGTGAAACGTTCCGATAGCCATCAGCACCGGCATGCCGTTGGGCAGGATGAGCCACACCGGACCACCCGACATTCCGTCCGGTTGTGGTCCGTTGATGCGGACGCCGGTGTCCTCGTCCTGCTGGCGCTCGCGGTCATAATCAACTGCCATGTGGAGCAGCGGATCGCGATTGAGCCGGAACATGCGCTCGGCGGAAAGCCCCTTCCCGCGGATGAATGTCGGCGTCGACTCCACAACGGTCGGCCGCATTCTGGTCGTGGAGTGACTCGCGGGAAATCCGCTGAATACGTACACCGTGTCCCGGAAGCCCTCCACCTGAATGGGGACGTCATGCGCGGAGAGGAAGGTCCGCCCGGCACGGACAAGACTCCGCACCGCATCATCGTTCAAGAGGATAAATCCCACATCCAGCGGATCATCGTAGCGGGTGCCGTCACTATACTCGATTCCTCCAGGACGTGGGTCGCGGACAGCAAGAAATACTTTCCGAAGAGCGTGACCAGCACGCCGGAACCCATCTGCTCGGGTTTCTCGCCGCGCCTGTGCCGCGTGATTGCAACTAGGGTCGTCGTGTGGCGCGCGGGCATAGGGAAGCAGCAGAGCCCTGGCGCGTACCGTTACAACGATCAAACACTCCCGGGCGACGCCGTCTCTCCGCGCGTCGATTGCGCGAGAAAGTCTCGCCCGCTCGTGCACCTCAGTCAGCCATGTTCCCTAGGGAAAGCGGGGATTCACCGGGCTGAAAACGGGGATGCATGAAGAAGCAGCCTGTGAGCTCCGCCGGCCGCAGCAGGTCGCCAAGGAGGAAGCAGTCGAACGGGGCTTCACCCCCGACGCCAAATAGCCAGATGCTTCCGTTGCGGAGTGGAGGCACGCGGAGCTGCCCGAGATTCGTAGTCGCGTCGCGATTGACATTGATTCCGATCGTGAACCCGCCGGCCTCCGGATACCTCCCCATCAGCCGATCCAGCAATGACTGGAGTGACTGCCGCGGATTCAGGTCCTCGGGCACAAATTCTTTCAGCTGGACGAACTCGAATTCCTCGTTGCCTGCCGGCGATCGCCGACGAAATACAGCATCCACGGGGCTGTTTTCCTCCGGCCAGAGAGCAAAAGCCCAGTGATCTTCCGGGTGCAGCGCCTTTCGACCCATGCACATGAGCCCGGCCTGACGCATGAACAGCCGCGGACGCATGCCTCTCCTCCGCCAAGTGGAAGGCGCTCCCCCGGCCTGACCCAACTGAAATCCCATGTCCCACACCATGCAGAGGAGCAGGGCCTTTCGGGGGCCGATATAGGTCAAGGACCTCGCGACATTAATATCCGGCATGGCATCTTCAACGTTTCAGGGTCGGAGCGCAAAATCATCGGAGCAGGCCGTCGTGCAAACACAGAAAAGAATGCCAGCGCTCCACCTGCCCCGAATAGCCGCGGCCTTTTCCGGCAGTCAAGGTGGAGGCGACGAAGGAGCATTACCTTGACGGCCGAGGCACAATTTTCGCGGCGGGCAGGAGGAGCCTTCACTTTAGTCAGGATCGATCCGCGGTTACGCAGACTGTCCCATCATTATTCTGCCACATTCTGCGGATGCTTCCAGACAGGCCGGCAGCGATCTTCTCCGCCTTCGCCTTTTCCCAATGAACTTCTTTCCAATCCGTGGTCCCGGGAGGAACTACCCCCCACGCCTCGAAGAGATCCTGGGAGTTATGGCATTGGTCAGGGAAGACATCGGGGAGCCACGATGACTCGGGCCGACGGGTGTCCTGGATCCCGTAAGGTTCAAGCCAGACTCCAGTGCCGTGTGCTGCGCCCGCGATCCCGGTAGAAACCAAACCGACCACTGCACCGTTTCCTGCGAAGATCGGACCGCCGCTGAACCCCGGAGGGATATTCGCGTTGAGCGTCATGATCGGGCCGCCCCCCAGGGCACCGGGCTCACGGATTTCGAGGCCAGTGACCTTCAGCCGGCAGGCTGACAATTGATCGGAGTAATGCATTAAATCCTCTTTGGTCGAGGAGGTGCCAAGAGCCTCGTTGAAGCCGACTGCAACTACGTCATCGCCCTCCTTTAGCGATGCCCACAATCCGCAGTGCACCCAAAGCGGCCGAGGCCTGTCGCCGGCCTGCAACGCAAATCGCACGCGAGCAATATCGTAACCGATGTCGTCCGGATCACGCTCGGTGCGGTACGCCAGGGGATTTGGATCACGCGGAAACATTAGCACGTTCCCGTCCAGTTGACGAAAAGGGTGCAATATTGGGGCCCCGTAACAGACCCCCGGCACAAAAATCAGGCCATAGGCGCCCAGCCGTTTCATTTCGTCGCCACGTCTCGAACCAAAGCCGTCGTTGATGACGTGCATCGCCGTGCAGAACCCCCCGGAGTAAGAGACGGAGAAACAACTACCGTGGTAGAGAAACGTTCCATCGAGGTTCGAGAAAACCAGGGGGAATACCGACCTGCGCAGCTCCGGCACGTCGCTCACGTCTGCGATCTCGCCATAGCCGGCGACGGGAATGAGCGGTAGCTGATTCGGCATTGGGTGGTCGAGGTTGACGAGGTCGCCCTCGCGCCGGAAGTCCAATCCTGGATCGCAGGCTGGTGCGGCACCGCCCTTACCGTCTCACTTCTCGCGAAGCTTGAGCCAGGCACTCCGCTCAAGTTCAGCAGCGGGCCGCAAGCTTTCGAACTCCGCGAGGAACTGGCTTGGGGTCACAAGTCGGAGCGAGGTCTTGCGCTTACGCGAAGCGACCGACCGGATCAGCTTGCTGTCCATCGTCAGGAAATACTCGCAGTGATTGTGATCGGCCCACGGCCCACGGGGTCAGGCCGATATTCGCTAGATTTCATGCACCCAGGCTCTCACCGCACGTTCTCTAGCAAATATCGGCCTGACCCCGTCGCCCCCCTGCCAACCCGACGGCTCCGTCCGACTCTGCCACCGCACCACCGGACCGCCTCTCCCCTCCGCGGCATGAGTTCATACCGGATTCATTCCGATCCGACCCTGGCCGCCCTGCGCGGCCAGCCGCCGCTTTGGACTCCGGTCGGGACTTCGGTCGATTTGTCGCCCGTTGACGCAATCGGCACGCTCAAAGCCCCTCTCGCCCATTCGTCCGCCGTCACTCCCACCACCGTATCGGCTCCCGTCGCACGCTCACTCGGCTCCAACGGCCAAACACATTCCGCATAAGCGGGCGATTCACCGCGGCGTGGTCTTCGAACCGGGCTTGTTCAACAAGCGTCCTGTTTCGGGCTTCGCCGAAACAGAACTCTCCGGGTTAGGCCTTGTCCCACGTACACTGGGCATCGCGGAACGACGCCTGGAATTCATCCAGAAGCAGCGCCACGTCGAGCTGCTCTTTTGCACTGTAGAAAAGGACCCGGCGTCCCCCTTTCAGTCGAATGTACAAGCGGTAGATTGGTGATCTGAACCAGCGTCGCTCGCCCACCACATCGCAGCCGACAACCTCGTGGCCGTCGATGGTGCCAGGTGGATCGGAAATGCCGGAGAAGAGTTCGAGCGAGGAGATTCGGACCAGGACATCTCGCTCTGGACCGTCGACCAATGACGTGAGTTTGCCTATCTTCATGTTGGCCTACCCTCAAAGATGAGCCACGAGCGCGACGGGACAAGCCGTGGATCGCGAGCTACGGGGCCGGATGGATCGCTGAGGGAGTGTTCGAATCATTGGTCGTGAAGCTCGTTAGCTCGGGCAATTGGTTCTTCCTGTGCGGAATTACGGACGAGCGTCATACATCAGCACCACGCGGCCATACGATGCTTGGCGAGCCAGGTTCGCCACGGCAACAATGCCGCCCAGAGAAGGACAGATGGTGCGCGCTCGCTCGGGCACTCTGGTTCGGCGATTCAAAGCTCGACCAACCGACAGACGTACTCGTGAAACACTAACGTCCCCCCTGCTTCAAACAGGTGCGCTGCATTGGTCCGCCACCAAGCCACAGCACTGGGAGATTTCGACGCCAACGCCAGCATAGCGTCCTCGATATCAATAACGTAGCCGATAGTCTCTTCACGATCGATCTCGCCGGTCACAACACCGCACGTCTCGATCTGTACGGCAGACACCTCGCCACCCATGAGGGGAAGCTCGAGGCCTACCCACTGCTCCCGCACCTCAAGCGGCGCTTCGCCCGGAGGGGTTGCTACGATGCGAATTCTGACTTCCCGGAAAGCGACCATGTATTTTGCCGAACGTCAGCGATGAGCTACGCTCACTGGGTTTAGGGTCGGAGGTTCATGCACGGAAGTGACGTGCGACAATTGACGAATGGTGAGCATTCGCTCGGGCGCTCTGGTTAGGCCCGGGGCGAACAGGCGCAGCGTGAGAAAACCGAACAAAACGACGGCACGGCAAGAAGGACTACGCAGGGGAACCACCACTCGTGCACGAAACGTCTCAGTGCTGCGGAGCCGCTGCTAGGTACCGATCCTGGTCCGAGCCCATCTCGGAGGATCCAAGAAAGGAAACCGGTGGTGAGTAACAGGCCCGCGGTAATGCTCCAAGAGATGAACAGTAGTCGTCGGCGTCGCGCTGCTGCTAGGGTGCACGAGGACCAGATGGCAAAAGTACATGCGAGCACGTATGAAAGCGCTAGAGCAGCGAATACGGTACCGATGTACATGGCCGAACGTGTGTCTAGGCCGACCCCGTCGGCACTAATCGAACTGAACTGTCCCGTATAAACGAATTCACGACCACCAGTGAACATGATCGTCGCAGAAGATCAGGCCTAAAATCGACCTTCGCGGACTGGCGGGCAATTAGCTGCGGGCGGCTTCCAGAATGGAAACGCGGCCTGAGGTCCTGAACACCATACAGTCCAAGATTCGTCTGCGCCACGAACCGAGAGCGACGCGTTATCTACAAGCTACGGAACGCTCCGTTCAGGCCAGCCGCCCGCGGCAGTAACCGAAATCCTGAGGACTGAGGATACCTTTCGCCGGCGGCGGCGGGGTACGATGCGGCCACGGCAAACCCCGCGACCTCGGCACCCCTGCCGCGGCGCTCAACCCCACCCGTCCTCATGAACTCCGGTGCTTTCGCCCGTTACCGTCAGCTCCTGCTCGCCGCCGCACTCGCGGCGTTGACCCTCCCCGCCCACGCCGCCCGTCACGATGTTTACACGACCGCCGATCTGTTGGCGCTGCCCACGCTCGCCGCGGGGGACACCGTCGTCGTCCACGACGGCACCTACACCGATGTCGGCAGCCTGACGCTCGGCGGCGCCGGCACCGCCAGCGCACCCATCACGATCTACGCCGCCAATCCCGGCGCGGCCGTCTTCGCCGGCTCAACGCATATCGTCCTGTCCGGCTCCTGGGTGACGTTCGCCGGCTTCCGCTTCGACGGCCAAACCGCGGCCGGCGGCATGCCCGGCACCGAAAAGTGGGGCATCGTGCAGACCGCGTCCCGCTCGAGCGATTGCCGCGTCACCAACTGCATGTTCCGCGACTTCAACGCCGGCGCTGTCAGCGGCAACACCTACTACTGGTTCGTCGTGCAGGGCTACCGGCACACCCTCGATCACAACAGCTTCGAGGGGAAAACCACCGCCGGCGCGTCCGTCGTCTTCGCCACGCCCGAGGCCGACCGCAACACCCCGCGCGCCCACGTTTTCGCCCACAACTACTTCGGTCCCCGTACCGTCATCGGCAGCAATGGCTACGAGGGGATCCGCGTTGGCGACAGCGCGCACCAGGGCTGGAACATGGCGTCGGTCTTCGAATTCAACTATTTCTACCGCGCCATCTACGCCGCCGGGGAGCCGGAATTGGTTTCGAACAAGTCCGCCTACAACACGTACCGCGACAACACCTTCGTCGAAAACCGCGCCCAGCTCGCCCTGCGCCACGGCGACAACTGCGTCGTCGAGGGCAACTTCTTCTTCGGCGCCAACCTCGCGAACTCCGGCGGCGTCCGCATCATCGGCCAGAACCACGTCGTCCGAAACAACTACTTCCAGGACCTCGCCGGCACCGGCATCACCGCCGCGTTGGTCGTGCAGAAGGGCGACCCCAACTGGCCCGCGACCGACGACGCCAGCACGTACGAGGTCGCGAACAACGCGCGCATCTTCCACAACACGTTCCTCAACTGCGCCCAGCCGTTCTTTCTCGGACGCAACAGCAGCGGCACCGGCGCGCTCGATCCGGTCGGCGTCGAGGTGCGAAACAACATCGTCCAAAGCACCACCGGCGCCGGCGTCGTCTTCAACCTCGGCTACGACAGCGCCGCCATCGCCTTCAGCGGCGACTACGTTTACCACCCCGATGGCAACTACGGCGTCACCGGCCTGCCGGGCGTGACGTACGGCCCGCCCTCGCCCGATCTCGTGGCCGACGCCTCGCTCGGCTACGCGATCCCCTCGAGCACCAGTCCGGTCCTCGGGCTTGCCACCGAAACCACGCCCGCCACCACGCTCGACGTGCGCGCGCTGCCCCGCCCGGCCTCCGGCAAGGACGCCGGTTGCTACGAGCGCGAGGTCACCGGCATCGGCAGTGGTCCGCTCACGCGCAGCGACGTCGGGCCCGAGTTCTACGGCGGCCCGGCCGGCTCGTTCACTCCCCCGGGCGCCCAGGTGGCCGCGCCTCTCTTCAACCCGCCCGCCGGAAGCTACACCGGCACCCAGTCCGTCACGATCGCCACCACGACGACCGGCGCCGCGATCCGCTACACGCTCGACGGCTCCGCGCCCACCGCAAGCACCGGCACGCTCTATGCCGGACCGGTCAGCGTGGCCACCAGCGCCACGCTCAAGGCAATCGCCACCAAATCCGGCCTGGCCGACAGTACCGTATCCACGGCGGCGTACACCATCACTCCCACGGGCGGCACGACCATCACCAGCGCCGCCGGGTTCGTCAGCAGCGCGCTCACCTCCGCGCCGTCCGGCACGTTCACCGTCGAGTTTGACGCCCTCTCCTCCGTCTCGCCCGCCAACGCCGTCATCGGCCTCTCGTCCGGCGCCGCCACCGGCTACACGAGCCTCGCCTGCATGGTGCGGTTCAACACGACCGGCCGGATCGATGCGCGCAACGGCGGCAGCTTCGTCGCGAGCGCCATCCCGTTTGCCGCGAACACCGTCTATCACTTCCGCCTCGTGGTCGACGTACCGACCCACACCTACGCCGCCTACGTCACCGCGCCCGGCGGCAGCGAACAGACGATCGGCACCAATCTGGCCTTCCGGACCGAGCAGGCGGCCGTCACCCAGCTCAGTCACGTGGCCTGGAACGTGAACGCGACTCCCGGCGGCGCCCTCACCTACTGGCCCGTCACGCTCACCAGCGTCTCCGCCGCCAAGTTCTCGATCGCCGCGAGCGCCGTCTCCGCCAGCGCCAACGACGGCAACGTGCCGGCCAACACCGTCGACGGCAGCCTCGCCACCCGTTGGTCGGCGCAAGGCGACGGCCAGTGGATCCAGTACGACCTCGGCGCCGTGCGCACCCCCGCCTGGATCCGTCTCGCCTTCCTCAACGGCGACACCCGCACGTCGTCCTTCGACGTACAGCTCTCCAGCAACGGCTCGAGCTGGACCACGGTGTACACCGGCAGCAGCAGCGGCACGACGACCGCGCTCGAGACCTACAACTTCCCCAACGCGGCGGCCCGCTACGTCCGAGTCATCGGCCACGGCAACTCGGTGAACACCTGGAACAGCATCACCGAAACGGAAGTGTGGGGCTACTGAGCCGCGATCGCCGATCGCGGCTCCTCTTTCTCTTACTCCTACTCTTTCTCTTTCTCTCCCGCTCGATCCGTGACGCCGCGGTCGCCGCGGTTGCGGCGCCCGCGGCGAGAAAGAGCAGGAGAAAGAGTACGAGCAAGATGGGCCGTGAGCCAGAACCCGTCTAGCGGGACGCTCCGCCCGGCTGAGATAACACGCCAGATCTGGCGCGTTACGTGAGATAACACGCCAAATTTGGCGTGTTATCTCAATTTTCCCCGCCACCCCCGACTCACGCCCCGCCGCCGGAATCCTTAGGACTAAGGATACCTTTCATCCTCGGCGCTCGGGTACGATGGGCCCCGGCAAACCCCGCGCCCCAGCGTCCCGCCCCGGCGCTTCACCCCCTTTCCCAGCTCTACCCTATGCTGCCCAACACCCGCCTGCCCGCCTTCGCCGCCTGCCTCGCGCTCGGCGTCGCTACCGCCGTCGCCCAGAACGCGACGCCCAGCTCCGCCGACGAAACCGTCACGCTCTCGCCCTTCGAGGTGAAGGCGGAGCAGAACCGCGGCTACGTCGCCGCCGAAACCCTCACCGGCACCCGCGTCGCCACGCAGATCAAGGACCTGCCCTACACGGTCAACGTGATGACCAGCGAGTTCTTCGAGGACTTCGCCATGTTCCAGCTCGACGACTCGCTCACCCAGGTCGGCGGACTCACCGGGCTCGACGTCGGCGGCGGCTTCAACCTCCGCGGCTTCGCCTCCTCCTCCCAGCTGCGCGATGGCTTCTACCGCCAGGGCCGCTACGGCCAGACCAACATCGACCGCGTCGAGGTCATCAAGGGCCCCAACGCCGGCATCTACGGGCGCACCTCCCCCGGCGGCATGGTGAACATGATCTCCAAGGCCCCGCAAAAGAGCGAAACCCAGAAGCTCACCGTCCGCGGCGGCAGCTTCGACACCCTCCAGGGGACGATCGAGGCCACCGGCACGTTCCGCTCGCCGCGCACGTACTACATCGCCGTGCTCAGCCAGCTCAACCGCGGCTCCGACGTGGACTACTTCCACATGCGCGAGAACCAGGCCTACGCCGCGATCAAGCACGACTTCCTCAACGGCGGCCACCTCCTCGTCTCGGGCGAGCACTTCATCCAGTACCGCCACTCCCCGCTCGGCGCCGCGCCCATGATCCTCGACCAGAAGGGCACCTCCTCCAACGTCGACGACGAGGCGGTCGGCTACGCGAAGAATCTCGCGCACTACAATCCATTCGGCCCCGCCAGCGAGGCCTCCCGCTCCGCCGACACCCTCCGCGCCGCCTACGACCGGCAGCTCGGCAGCATCTTCAGCTTCCGCGCCGGCGCGCAGCTGTTCTCCGCCCGCCTGAAGAACTACAACCAGAACACCGGCTGGGGCACCGTCGCGGTCAACACCTTCAACCCGGCCAGCAGCTTCACCTCCACCCGCGGCGCCACGCCCAACCGCGGTCTCATCAACGAGGACGGCGGGGGCGTGCAGGTCGATCTCGTCGCCCGCTACCACCTGGCCAAGCGCCGGATCGCGAACAAGACCCTCGTGACCGTCGATTTCAACGACTACTACCGCTACGACCCGACGCGAAGCACCGGCGCCGTCGCCCCGCTCGCCGCCTGGCAGGCCGCCGGCTCCGGCCGCATCGTCGCCCTCAACCCCGACTTCACGCCGATCTCGCCGCTCGTGTACTACACCGCCCGTCCCGAGGATGGGCTCGGCACGCTCACGCGCTACACCCGCCGCCGCACCATCGTGGCCGGCGGACAATTCCGCCAGGAGTCACGCTGGTTCCAGGAGCGGCTCCTCACCTACTTCGGCGCGCGCTTCGACAAGGTCCACTTCACCGAGCTCGAATACCTCTCCGCCGTGAACGGCGTCACCCCGACGCTCGACGCCCCCATCCCCGTGAAGCGCGACGTGAACATGACCAAGCCCAACGTCGGCGCGCTCTTCAAGGTCCGCGAAAACCTCCGCGTGTACGCCAACTACAGCGAGAGCTACTTCATCAACCAGAGCGACAACCCCGCCGATATCGCCAGCCCCTACTACAAGTCCGAGACCGCCAAGGGCTGGGACTACGGCGTGAAGGGCGCGCTCTTCAACGACCGGCTCAACTACACCATCGGGCTCTACAACATCCGCCGCTTCGGCGTCCGCGTCACCGACTCGGTCGAGACGCCCGTCGGTTCCGGCAATTTCGTCGACGTCGTGCGCTCCGACGGCGACCAGGAATGCACCGGCTGGGAGGCCGACGTGAACTGGGTCATCACGCCCGCGTGGTCCACCGGCCTGAGCTTCGGCCACGTCCGCGCCCGTTATAACGATTTCGGCACGCGCAACCCGCAGGCCGTCGGCCGCAAGGTCCAGGGCATCTCGCCGGAAAACGGCGGCGCATGGGTAAAGTACAGCGGCCGCGAGGGCTGGCTCAAAAACGTCTCCGCCAACCTCGGCGTCACCTACGTGGCCGAGACGCCCTCCGAGAGCCCTACCGCCGGCGACACCGTGGCGATCGTCGCCGGTGTGCCCACCGTCACCCGCAGCACCTACCAGTGGCGGCTCACCGTCCCGTCCGTCACGCTCTGGAACGCCGGCGTCGCCTACCGCTGGAAACAGAGCGCGCACGCGACGCACTCGTTCCGGCTCAACGTGAACAACGTCTTCGACCGCGAGTACCTGAAGGTGAACAAGAACCTCGGCGACCCCCGTGGCATCTACTTCAGCTACACGCTCACGTTTTCAAACCTGCTCCGGCACTGACCGACTCGACCGCCGCGCGCGCCGGCCATGTCGGCGCCGCGGCGACCCGTATCCGCTTCTTTTTGACGCTGCCCGCTGCCATGTCCGCCCGCCTGCGCCGCACCCTGGTCCTGACCCTCGGCCTGCTCGCGGTTGTCCGCGCCAGCGCCTACGACTTCGGCCCCTGGCCCGCCGGCGGCTCGCCCCAGGAAGTCGGCCGCCGGGTGGCAGATCGGTTCGTGGCCAGCCCGCATCCCAACCACGGCCGGCCCACGCCGCCGCGCGTGATCACGTATCCGGAAGTTTGTGCGTGGTACGGTGCGCTCGTGTTTGCCGACCTGAGCCACGATGCGACGCTCCAGGCCCGGCTCGCCGCCCGGTTCGAGCCGCTCTTCCGCGAGGAGAAACACCTCGTGCCGGTCCCGGATCACGTCGACTACACCGTGTTTGGCGCGGTCCCGCTCGAACTCGCGCGCCAGACCGGCGACCGGCGCTGCCTGGCGCTCGGCGAGTGGATGGCACTCAAGCAGTGGAGCGAGCCTTTTGGCCCGCGCACGACGGCCGAGTCGCACGCGTATTATCGCCAGGGCTACACTTGGCAGACGCGCCTCTGGATCGACGACATGTTCATGATCACCGCGGTGCAGGCGCAGGCCTACCGCGCCACCGGCAACCGCGCGTACATCGACCGCGCCGCGCGCGAGATGGTGCTCTACCTCGACCGCCTGCAGCAGCCCAACGGGCTTTTCTTTCACGCCCCGCAGGCGCCGTTCTGCTGGGCCCGCGGGAATGGCTGGATGGCCGCCGGAATGAGCCTGCTCCTGCGCGAACTGCCGGCGGACAATCCCGACCGGACCCGTATCCTGCGCGGCTATACGCTGATGATGGAGGCCCTCCTCTGGCACCAGGCAGGCGACGGCATGTGGCGCCAGCTGGTCGATGATCCCGCGGCCTGGCCCGAGACCTCCGGCACCGGCATGTTCACCTTCGCCTTCATCACCGGCGTGCAGGCGGGCTGGCTCGAGCCCGCCCGGTACGGCCCCGCCGCCCGCAAGGCGTGGTTGCGGCTCATCACCTACCTCAACGCCGACGGCGACGTCCGCGAGGTCTGCCAGGGCACGAACATCCACGATCCGGCCAAGCACGGCCCCGACGGCCGCGCCTACTACCTAGCTCGCGCGCGGCTGGTCGGCGACATGCACGGCCAGGCGCCCGTCCTGTGGTGCGCAGCCGCCCTGCTCCGCGACGCCGCGCCGCCGGCGCCAGCCATACGCCAGCCTTGAGCTGCCCGTGCGCGGCGTGCGCCCGACGCGCACCCGCCAGCCCGGCACGCCCCGGCCAACGTGCGCCGCTCCTCCGCATCCCTTTCATGATCACCCTCCCTCTCTCGTCCGCTCCGGTTCGAACGCGGTCCGCGCGCCCCGCCATGTCGCGGCGCGCCGTTGCCGCCCTCGTCACCGGCTGCCGGCGCACGCTCCTGCCGCTGCTGCTCCTGCCGCTCGGCCTCGCCGCCGCCGACCTGCCGCCGCCCGGCTTGCGCACGCTCGATGATCCCGATCCGGCGCGCGACGCTCGCGTCGCCTGGCATCGCGAGGCCCGCTTCGGCTGCTTCGTGCACTGGGGCGTGTACTCGGGCCCCGCCGGCGTGTGGAAGGGCCGCGTGGGCGGCACGTACTCGGAGCACCTGATGCGTTCCCTCGAGATCCCGCGCGCCGTTTACCTCGAGGAGATTGTGAAGCCGTTCAACCCGACCGGCTTCGACGCCGACGCCTGGGTGCGGCTGATGCGCGACGCCGGCATGCGTTACCTTGTCATCACCGCCAAGCACCACGACGGCTTCGCGATGTATCCGTCCAAGGTTTCCTCATACAACCTCACCGCGCAGACCGCCTTCAAGCGCGACCCCATGGCCGAGCTCTCCGCCGCCTGCAGGAAGTACGGGCTGAAGTTCGGGTTCTACTATTCGCACGCGTGGGACTGGGAGCACCCCGATGCGGTGGGCAATTTCTGGGACTACGGCCGGCCGGGCGGCGAGTCGGGCTGGTGGGAGCAGCACCCCGAACTCGTGGCGAAGGCGACGCGCTACGTGGAGGGAAAATCCATCCCGCAGATCCGGGAGCTCATCGCGATGTATCACCCGGATATCCTGTGGTTCGATACATCGAGCAAGACGCCGCCCGAGCTCTGCCGGCGCATCCTCGCGGCCGTGCGCGCCGCCGGTCCCGACATCGTCATCAACAGCCGCATTGGCGGCGGCGGTGTGCTCGGCGACTACCGCTCGACCGCGGACCGGCCCGCGTACTTTCCCGAGGTGTTCACCCAGTGGGAGGCGATCCCCACGACCAATGAGTCGTACGGCTACAAGCCGAGCGACACCTCGCACAAACCGCCGGCCCACTTCATCCACCTCCTCGCCCAGGCCGTCGGCAAGGGCGGCAACATCCTCATGAACATCGGCCCGCGCGGCGACGGCGTCATCGACCCGAAGGACGAGACGATCCTGCGCGGCATCGGCGCGTGGATGAAGGCCAACGGCGAGAGCCTGTACGGCTGCGATCGTTCGCCGCTGCCGGTGCAACCCTGGGGCGCCGTCACCCGGCGCGGCAACCGGCTCTACCTGCACGTTTTCGCCTGGCCCGCCGATGGCAAGCTCGTGGTCGCCGGCCTGCGCAGCACGCCCCTCGGCGCGCGGCTCCTCCACGGCGGCGAGTTGCCCGCGCAGCGGCTCAACGTCGACGACCTCCAACTCACGCTGCCGGCCGCGGCGCCCGACGCGACCGACACCGTGCTCGTGCTCGATTTTCCCGCGCAGATCGCGGCCAACAAGGCGCTCCGCCTCGCCGGCTCCGGGACCACGCGGCTGCATGTCATGGACGGCCGCCTCGACGGCCCAGGCATCCGTTACGGTGATGGGAAGACCAACCGGGACGTGACGGAGGAGTGGTCGCGCCCCGAGGCGACCGTCACGTGGACCGTACGCGCGCCGGAGACGCGGCGGTTCCGCGTCACGGCCGAGTACAACACGCTCACCAAGACCACGCGCGGCACGTTCGTGCTCGAGGCGGCGTCGCAGTCGCTGGCCGGCACCGTGTCGCCGACGCCGGCGCTCGACGTGTTTCGGCGCGACGTGCTGGGCGAACTCACGTTGCCCGCCGGCGAGCACACGCTCATCGTGCGCCCGACCGCCCTCCCCAACGGCAACCTGATGCGCCTGCGCCAGATTGAACTGCAACCGCTCGACTGATCCGCCGTAAACCGCCGCTGCTCGTGAACCTCCGCCTCCTTCCGCTCCGCCTGATTCCCGTCCTCCTGCTGGCGGCGCCGCTCCTGGGCGCGCCCGAGACCGTGCCGCTCGCGCCGCTGCTCAACCCGCGTGACTCCGACTACGAGCACGCGCGTCCGACGGTGGACAAGAACACCGCAGGCCGCGCGCTGCGCGTGGCGGGGCGGGAGTTTGCCTTCGGCCTCGGCACGCAGACCGACAACCGCACCGCCATCGAGCTCAAGGGCGCGGTGCGTTTCCAGGCGTTCGCGGGCGTGGACGACGCGACCGAGTCGACGGCGCCGGTCGCGCTGGAAGTGCAAGCCGACGGACGCGTGCTTTGGCGGCAGGAGATGAAACGCGGCGACGCCGCGGTGCCGCTCGACCTTGAGGTGCGCGGGCGCCACACGCTCGTCCTCGTCTGTCACGATCTTGGCAACGCCTACACGCAGGCACACGTCGCATGGGGTGAGACGCGGTTCATCGTCGAGGGCGAAAAGCCGGCGTCGACCGTCGCGCCCTCGCTCGGCGAACCCGCGGTCATCTTGACGCCGATGCCGCCCGCCACGCCGCGGATCAACGGCGCGCGGGTGTTCGGCGCGCGGCCGGGGCATCCTTTCCTGTTTCAAATCCCGGCGACCGGCGAACGCCCCATGCGGTTCAGCGCCGACGGACTGCCCGCGGGGCTGACGCTCGACGCGGCCACCGGGCGCATCACCGGCCATGTCGCCGCGGGCGGCACGTATCGGGTCACGTTGCGCGCCACGAATGCGCGGGGCACGGATGCGCAGCCGCTGCGGATCGAGATCGGCGAGACGATCGCGCTCACTCCTGCCATGGGTTGGAACAGTTGGAACTGCTGGGGCGTGTCCGTGAGCCAGGAGAAGGTCCTCGCCTCGGCGCGCGCGCTCGTGGCCACCGGGCTCGTCAACCACGGCTGGACCTACGTGAACATCGACGACGCGTGGCAGGGGCATCGGCGCAGCCCCACGCACGCGTTGCAGCCCAACGAGAAGTTTCCCGATCTCGGGCAGTTGTGCGCGGAGATCCACGCGCTGGGGCTGAAGGCGGGGATCTACTCGACGCCGTGGATCACGAGCTACGCCAGTCACCCGGGCGGCAGCGCGGACAATCCCGCCGGCGACTGGGTGAAGCCGCCGACGCCCAAGCAGCCCAACCGCAAGATCAAGCCCTGGCACCTGGGCGAGTTCTCCTTTGCCGAGGCCGACGCACGCCAATGGGCCGAGTGGGGTTTCGATTACCTGAAGTACGACTGGAATCCCAACGAGCCGCCCGAGACGAAGGTCATGGCCGACGCCCTGCGCGCCTCGGGCCGCGACATCGTTTACAGCCTCTCCAACAACGCGCCGATCGCGCACGCGGCCACACTCGCAACCCTCGCCAACTCCTGGCGCACCACCGGCGACATCCGCGACATCTGGGGCAACCTGCGGAACATCTGGTTTCAGCAGGAGAAATGGCGCGAGTTTGCCCGGCCCGGTCACTGGAACGACCCGGACATGCTGGTCGTCGGCCCGGTTGACATCGGCAGCGGCAAGAGCATCCGCCCCTCGCGCCTCACGCCGAACGAGCAGTACACGCACGTCACCCTGTGGTGCCTCTTGTCCGCGCCGCTGCTCATCGGCTGCCCGGTGGAGAAGATCGACGCCTTCACGCTCAGCCTGCTCTCGAACGACGAGGTCCTGGCGATTGATCAGGACGAACTCGGGCGGCCGGCGAAGCAGCAGATCGTCGATGGACGCCAGCAGGTGTACGTGAAGGAACTGGCGGACGGCTCGTATGCGATCGGGTTCTTCAACCTCGCCCAGGTCCCGCAGACGATCTCGGTGCCGTGGGAGCGGCTCGGTTTCACGCAGCCCCCCGCCCGGGCCCGCGACCTCTGGCGCCAGCAGGACGTGCCCGTGACCGGTGCCACCGTGAGCGTCGAAGTCGGCCGCCACGGCACCCAGCTCTGGCGGGTGTGGGGCAGAAAAGGGAATGAAGGAGTAAGGGAGTGAGGGGGCGCGGCGCGGCGATCCGCGCCGCAGTCGGTCCCGCAACCTGCAACCTGCCAACTTTTCCACCTTCGAACCCGAGGCGCGTTCTCACATTCTGAAGCCGGCGCTTGCGCTGGCTTCAGAATGTGAGCCGGTTGCGGCGGTTTCCGGGTTTGCCTTCGGCCGGGAACGTGTTCACTTGAACACTATGCCGCCCGAACCGCTTACCGACCGCCAACGCGACGTGCTCGATTTCATCAACGCGCACCATCGACAGAACGGCATGGCCCCGTCCCTGCGCGAGATCCAGGCGCACTTCGGCTTCGCCAGCCCGTTCGCCGTCCAGCGCCACGTCGATGCCCTCACCGAAAAGGGCGCGCTGCGCCGGCTCGACGGCAAGGCCCGCGGCCTCCTCCCGACCTCCCTCCCGCGCCGCGGGGCGCTCGCCGAGATTCCGCTTTTCGGCACCATCCCCGCCGGCCTGCCCACGGCGACCGAACAGGAGCCCGACAGCTACATCTCCGTCGACACCGTGTCCCTCGGGGTGCGGCCCAACGCCAAGCTCTTCGCCCTCAAAGTCCGCGGCGACTCCATGGTCAACGCCAGCATCCTCGATGGCGACGTCGTCTTCCTCACCCCGCGCGAGCCGCGTCCGCGCGACATCGTGGCCGCCCTCATCGACGGCGAATCCACCCTCAAACGTTTTCTCCTCCAACGCGGCCGCGCCTTCCTGCGCGCCGAAAACCCGCGCTACCCCGACCTCCTGCCCGCCACCGAGTTGGTGATCCAGGGCGTCATGGTCGGCCTGCTGCGCACCCAGGTTAACTAGCGCGGCTTCCCGCGCGCCGCGGGCCACGGGTTTCCCCACCGCCCGCCCTCCCCGACCCATGAAACCTTCCTCCGACCGCCGCCGCTCCATCCTGCAGGACCTCAAGTCCGCCCAGGTGATCGATGTCTTCCGCCGTCCCTCCTTCCTCCGCCGGCTGCTTGGCACCTTCGCCGCACCCGCGCCCGAGCCGCTGAAACGCTCCCCTGCGCCCGCCCCGGCCGCCGCTCCCCGCGACGCCGACCGCCACGCCTAGCGCGCCGCCCCGCGCCCGCCATGCCCGCGCCGCTCCCGACCTGCCGCGTCCATGTCCGCCCCCGCCAAACTCAGCGCGCTCCGGCGTCTCCTCGCCGACCGTTTTCCGTCCGTCCCTGGCACGGGCGCGGAACCGCTGGCCCCGCCCGCCCGCGGGCTGCCAACGGGGATCCCGGCGATTGACGACACGGCGGGCGGACTCCCCCTCAGCGCCGTCACCGAGCTGGTTTGCGCCGCGCCCAGTTGCGGCAGCCAGCTCCTGATCGGCGCACTGCTCTCCCGCACGCGCACCACCCGCACGCGCGTCGCCCTGGTCGACAGCGCCGATTCCTTCGACCCGGAGTCCTTCCCGCCCGACCACCTTGCGCACCTGCTGTGGGTCCGCTGCCGCCAGACGGCCGAGGCGCTCCAGGCCGTCGACCTGCTCGCACGCGATGCCAACCTCGGGCTCGTCGTCCTCGACCTACGCCTCGCCCCCGAAGCCGACCTGCGCCGTACGCCCGCCACCCAGTGGTACCGGCTGCAACGCGCGGTCGAGCCCGCCGATCTCGCCCTCGTCGTCGTCACCCCGCGCGCGGCGGTCCCCAGCGCCCAACTGCGGCTCGTGCTCGAGACCTCGCAGCCGACCGCCGCGTGGGACGAAGACCGCGCGGCGCTCACCCGCCAGCTCGCCCCCGCCCGGCAACGGCAGCGGCGGCAACTGCTCACCGGCACCGGTTGACCGCGCGCGGTCGACCACGCCGGTGATTTACTCGCGCTGCTGAGGGCTGACGCATGTACGCGGTGCTCCATCTCGCCGAGTTCGCATTGCAGGCGGTGCTCCGCACCGAGCCCGGCACCGCGGGCCAACCCGCGGCGCTGTTCAGCGACCAGACGCGAAAATCTCTCGTGCTCGTGGCCAACGCCCCCGCCCGGGCCGCCGGCGTCATCTCCGGCATGACCGCCCCGCAGGCCGTTGCCCGCAGTCCCCACCTCATCATCCGCACCCCGAGCCCCACCGCCGAGGCCGACGCCCGCGCCGCCCTCCTGGCCGTTGGCTTTACGCTTTCGCCCCTCGTCGAAGACACCGCTCCGGGCATCTGCACCGTCGATCTCAAGGGCTCGGTCCCCGCGCAATACGGCCCGGCCAGCCGTGCCGCGGTGGCCCAGCTCGCGGAGTTTGGCCTCACCACGACCGTCGGCATCGCGCCCACCCCGCTCCTCGCGCTCTATGCCGCGCGCGCGGCCGGCCATCGCGCGGCCGCCGCCGCAACCGCGGCGCCGCGTGCCAGCGCCGGGCCCGAGCAACTCACGCTGCTTTCGCTCCGGCCGGAGGACGAAGCCGACGCGCCAGCGCCCGCGGCACCGGGCGAGCGCGCCGCCCGGATCGAGGATGCGGCGGGGACGTATGACGCCGCCGCGCCCGTGCTGCACGTCACCGATGCGACAACGTTCCTCGGTCCCCTTCCCCTCGCCGCGGCGGATCCGCCGCCGGAAATGGCGTCGATCCTCCACAGCTGGGGGTTGCGCACGGTCGGCGATCTCGCGGCGCTGTCCCGGGATGACATTGGCCGCCGGCTGGGCCCAGCGGGACTGGCATTGTGGGATCGGGCCCGCGGCGGCGCGGCGCGCCCGCTCCACCCCGTGGCGTTGCCGGAAACATTCGGCGCCGCGCGGGAGTTCGAGGAGGAAGTCGAGACACTCGAGCCGCTGCTGTTCATCCTGCGGCGCTTCCTCGAGCGGATCACGCTGGAGCTCCGCACCCACGGCTTCGTGGCCGCCGAGCTCGCGCTCACGCTCACCCTCGCCGACGACTCGCGCCACGAACGCTCCTTCCGCCTGCCGGAGCCGACCGCGGACCTCGAGATCCTGTTTCGCACGCTGCACACGCACCTCGAGTCCCTGCACACCGACTCGGCCGTGATCGGACTCCGGCTCGACGCCACGCCCGCACGCCCGCTGGTGCGCCAGCAGGGGTTGTTCGACACCGGGCTGCGTGACCCGCACGGCTTCGCCGAAACGCTCGCGCGCATCGTGGCGATCGTCGGCTCCGACCGCGTGGGGACGCCGGTGATGGAGGACACCCACCGTCCCGACGCCGTGAAACTGGAGCCGCCGTCGCCGATCGTGCCGCCGTTGGCGGCGCCGCCAGTGCACCCGCCCGCCGGCCTGCCGCTGCGCCGTTTTCGTCCGCCGCTCCGCGCGCAATTGGAACTGACCGACGGCCGCCCCACGTACCTGTGGACGGAGCGCTTCAACGGCGCCGTGACGCAGCTCCGCGGCCCGTGGCTGAACAGCGGCGGCTGGTGGCAAAACGACCGCTCCTGGCGCCGGGTCGAGTACGACGTCGCCCTCGCCACCGGCGGCCTCTACCGGATGGTCCTCACCGAGCAGCAGTGGCTAGTGGAGGGTGAGTACGATTGAGGCGCGCCGCCGTGCGCGCCGCCCCTCTTACTCTTCCTCTTTCTCTCAAGGGATTGAGGGATTGAGGGATTGAGGGATTGAGGGATTGAGGGATTGAGGGATTGAGGGATTGAGGGATGCACTCGGATCAAGAGAAAGAGCAAGATGGCCCACGCCCCCAACACCGTGGCCTCCGTCCCCCACTTTCACTCTCACCTTCACTCCGAAGGCCGTTCTCGTTCTCGTCACAGAGCTCGCTGAGGCCGGAGGAGGACACGGAGGATAACCAGCCCATGCGCGTCTTCCCTCCGTGCCCCTCCTCCCATCTCTGTGACCTCCGTGTCCTGCCCGGAGGGATTGAGGGAGAAAGAGTACGAGTAAGAGTAAGAGAAAGATTTGGGGCGGACTGAAGTCCGCGAGGCGGCCATCCCCCGACTTGTGTCCGCCGTGAGCCCTCGCAAGCCTCGGCTCCGCTTGAAAGCCACGCTGTCCTGCTTCCTCGTGCTCGCCCTCGCCGCGTTCGGCTACGGCGCCACGACCACCCCCGGAACCTCGCCACGCTTCACCGCCAAGGAACTCAAGCAAGGGTTCCGCGACGACGTCATCCTGGCGCGTCCCAAGGCCACCCACCTGGCGGTCGCCGACAGCGAGGAGGCCGCCGAAGGCGTGCGCGTACGCACCAAACTCAACCGACTCGGCGAGTTGCGCGTGATCGAGGTCACGGCCGGCGAGGACCCGACGGTCACCATTGCGCGGCTCCAGGCCACCGGCCGCTATGAGTTCGTCGAGCCCGATTACCTGCGCTCGCTCCAGGCGACGACGCCCAACGACCCGCGCTACACCGACGGCTCGCTCTGGGGTATGAACAACAATGGCGATTCGAACGGCGTCGCCGGCGCCGACATCGACGCCCCACTCGCCTGGGACATCCGGCACGACGCCCCCGACATCATCGTCGCCGTGGTCGACACCGGGGTGAACCTCACGCACCAGGACATTGCCGGGAATCTCTGGACCAACCCGTCGCCCACGATCAGCGACCTGCACGGCGCCAACTTCGTCGGCGGGGCCGGCCGCGCCGTCAGCGGCGACCCGACCGACGACGACGGCCATGGCACCCACGTGGCCGGTACCATCGGCGCCGTCGGCAACAACGCGTTCGGCGTCACCGGCGTCGCGTGGAAGGTGAAGCTCATGGCCGTGAAGGTCTTCCCCGCCGGCGCCAAGGGCTCGATCTCCGAGATCGCCGCCGGCGTGAACTACGCGATCAGCCACGGCGCGCACATCATCAACGCCAGCTACGGCGGCGACGCCAGCACCACGTACTCCGCCACCGAGCTCGCCTCGATCACCGCCGCGCGCAACGCCGGCATCATCTTCGTCGCGGCGGCGGGCAACGCCGGCGCCGACATGGATGTCGCCCGCTTCTATCCCGCCAGTTTCGCGCTCGACAACATCGTGACCGTCGGCGCCTCCAACCGGCGCGACGAGGTCTCCACGTTTTCCAACTACGGCGCCGCCGTGGACCTCTATGCGCCCGGCGAGGAAATCCTGTCGCTCAACTACGCCAACAACAGCGGCACCGCCACGAAGAGCGGCACCTCGATGGCCACGCCGCACGTCGCCGGCGCGCTCGCGCTGCTGAAGGCGCAGTTCCCGTCCGATACCTACCGCCAGTCGATCAACCGGCTCCTGCGCGGCGCCGAGCGAGGCACGCGTTTCGCCAGCCGCTCCCAGACCGGCGCCCGGCTCAACCTGTACAACGCGCTCACGACGACCTCGAACCTGCCGTTCAACGACGCCTTCGCCAGCCGTCCGAGCTTCACCAACACCAACCTCGTCATCCGCAGCAACAATGCCGGCGCCACCGCCGAGGCGAACGAGCCCGCCCACGCCGGCTTCGCCGCCAGCGCCACACTCTGGTGGGAATGGAAGGCCCCGGCGAGCGGCACGGTCAGCGTCAGCACCAGCGGCAGCGCCTACGACACCGTCCTCGCCCTCTACACGGGCACCAGCGTCGACGCGCTGACGGCGGTTGCCTCCAACGACAACGACTCCTCCGGCACCACCAGCCGGATCACCTTCTCCGCCACCGCGGGCACGACCTACCAGATCGCGGTCGGCGGCAAGAGCGGCGCCACCGGCCTCACGCTGCTCAGCATCGGCACCATCCCGGCCAACGACGCCTTCGCGAGCCCGGTCACGCTCTCCGGCGCGAGCACGCACGTCACCGCCACCAACGCCAACTGCAGCCGCGAAGTGAACGAGCCGCGCATCGTCAGCAACGCCGGCGGCACCTCGCTGTGGTACCGCTGGACCGCCCCGCAGTCGCGGCGCTACCAGATCGGCGCCGTGAGCGCCGAGTTCGACCCGATCCTCGGCGTGTACACCGGCAGCACCCTGGCGTCGCTCGCCGCGGTCGCCACCAACGATAACCTGAGCAGCTTCGGCACCGCGGCCGTGTGCACGTTCACGGCCACCGCCGGCACGACCTACCTCATCGCGGTCGACTCCAAGAGTGCCACGACCGTCGGCACGTTCACCCTGAACATCACCGACTCGGAGTGGCAGGCGGGAGCCGGCGACGCGATCACCGGTTCGCCCGCGGTTGCCGACGATGGCTCCGTGTACTTCGGCAGCACCGACAAATCCGTGTACGCCTACAACGCCGACGGCTCACTGAAGTGGACGTACGCCACGGGCGGGTTGATCGACACCTGCTCGCCCGCGATCGGCGCCGACGGCAGCGTGTACATCGGCTCGAACGACGGGAAATTCTACGCCTTCACCGCCACCGGCTCGTTGAAGTGGAGCAACACGTACTCCGGCCCGGCCTCGAGCAGCCCCGCGATCGGCGCCGACGGCACGATCTACACCCGGGTGGCCGACGGTTTCCTGTACGCCCTGGACCCCGCGACCGGCAACGAGCGCTGGCGCTACAACGTCAACGCGACCGCCTCCGGCTTCTACGGCAACCCGGTGGTCGGCGCCGACGGGACCATCTACCAGGGCTCCGACGATAACGACCGGTACCTGTACGCGCTCAAACCCACCGGCTCGCTGAAGTGGCGATTCGCCACGTCGTCCGGCGTGTACGGTGCGCCGGCCATCGACGCCGCCGGCAACGTCTATTTCACGACGCTGTACGGGCGGGTGTACGGCGTGAACGCCAGCGGCACCGAGCTCTGGCACGTCGACTCCCCCGGCAACATCAGCTCCAGCGTCGCGCTCAGCCCCGACGGCGGGACGCTCTATTACGCCGACTACAACGCGACCCTCTACGCGCGCGACACCGCCACCGGGACGGTCCGCTGGACCTACGCCCTGGAGGGCGAAGTGCGGGCCAGTTCGCCCGCCGTGGATGCCGATGGCCGGATCTATATCGGCGCCTACGACAACAAGCTCTACGTCCTGAACCCCAACGGCACCCTGCAACGGACCTACTCGACCTGCGGAACCGTGCGCTCCGCGCCCGCGCTCGCCAACGGCCGGCTCTACGTGGGCAGCAATGACCAGCGCTTTTACGTGATCGACGTCGGCGCCTCGCCGGCAGCCGGCCCCTGGCCGCAATACCGGCACAACGCCCGCCGCACCGGGCGCGCGCTCGTCGAGGCCATCGCAATCACTGCCCAGCCGACCGCCCCCACAGCGGTGCTCGGCCAGCCGTTCTCGCTCAGCGTCACCGCCGTCAGCCAGGCCGCGCTGACGTACCAGTGGTACAAGAACGGCAACGCGATCGCCGGCGCGACGGGCTCGACCTACTCGGTCGCCGCCGCGACTTCCGGCGACACCGGGATCTATCAGGTGACCATCGCGAACGGCCAGACGACCGTCACCAGTACGTCGATCTCGATCTCGGTCGAAGCCCCGCGTCCAGGCCGGCTCACCAATTTGTCCATTCTCACCAAGACGGGCCGCGGCAGCCAGACGCTCATCGCCGGCTTCACGATCTCCGGCACCGGCAGCAAGCCGCTCCTAATCCGCGGCATCGGACCCAGCGTGCGGCCCTACCCGTTCCTCGTCACCGACGCGATCGGCGACCCCGTGTTGGACGTCCTCACCTTCCCCGCCGGCGTGGCGGTCGCACACAACCAAGTCTGGGGTGGCGGCTCCGCGTTAAGCGCGGCGTTCGAAAAGATGGGGGCGTTCGGCCTCGCCGCGGACTCGCTCGACAGCGCGGCGCTCGTCGACCTCTCCGCCAACTCGCCCGGCACGTTCACGATGCAGGTCACAAGCGCCAGCGGCACGAACGGCTCCGCCCTCGCCGAGATCTACGACCTGGAGTCCGCGACCGTCGGCACCGCCGCCTGGCTCTACAACCTGTCCGCCCGGGCGCAGGTGGGAGGCAGCGCCGGCGTGCTGACCGCGGGTTTCGCCATCTCCGGCAATATGCCGAAGAAGCTTCTGATCCGCGGCGCCGGTCCCCAACTCGTCGTCAACGGCTCGCTCTCCGCCGCCGAGGCGCTGGCCAACCCGAAGCTGGACATCTTCCGCCTTGGCGACTCCACGCCCTCGTACAGCAACGACGACTGGGACGGCTCCGTCGCGCTGCAGGAAGCATTCGCCAAGACGTATGCCTTCCCGTTGAAGACCGGCAGCAAGGACGCCGCGCTCATCGTAACCCTCGCCCCCGGCACCTACACCGTCCAGATCTCCGGCGTGAACAACACCGCCGGCATCGCGCTGGTGGAGGTGTACGAGGTCGGAGAGTGAGAGTGAAAGTGGCGAACGAGAGGCCCCACTATCGAGCGTCACGGGCGGGCATGGGCTGAGCGCGAGGATGGCCCGTACGCGCACGCTCGGAGCCGCCGTTACGCGTGCGCGCAGACGCCACCGTGACATCGAGGTTAGGCCAAAGCGCCAGAACCGTGCAGCGCCCGCGGCACAGTGGTCACAGATTACGGAGGCCCGCGCCAATGCCGCGGGCTTTCAGCTCTCCCCTTTAGGAAATCGCGAACGCGATTTCCTCAGAAGCGCACCGACATACCGGCGCGCATGCCGTTCAGGTTCTTGAAATCAACCTTGGTCGAATAGTGCGCGGTATCGCTGTCGATCGTCTGCGTGTACGATCCGGCCGACTGGTAGATCACGCCGGCGAAGAAACCCGTCTTCTCGGTCAGGTCGAACTGCAGGCTGGCGTCGGCGTAGTAGCCGGGGAGCAGCTTGTAGGCGTCGCTGGTGTCGGTCTCGATGATGTCGGAGCCGATCTCCGGCGTGAGCGACTGGATGACCGTGTAGTTGGTGCCCGAGTAGATGATCGCCGCGGCGAGCGTAAGGTTCAGCCGCAGACGCGAAGTGATCGGAATCCAGACTTCGGCGCCCCCACGGAAAGTGTAGTACGCGCCTTTCACCTTCCAGTTATTGCGAATGATCATCGAGTCACCCGAGCCGGCGGCGACATCCCGAATCTGGCGAAAGAGCGGGATCTGGCTGATCAGCACCGAACTATCGACCGTGACGGACGTCCCGGAGGTACCGCTCGTAGTGGTGCTCGAACTCGGCGCTTCGTACGGCGCATCGGGCGGATTCCGGCCAAAAAGTGAGTAGTGGTCGGCGATTTCCTGAATCGTGCCGGCGACCGTATCGATCTTCCGGGCCGAGATGTCGTTCACCGAAATACCACCGATGAGGTTCCAGGAGACGCGTCCTTTGAGCAGCTTGCCCATGTCGCGGGCAACCATGAGGTCCAGCCCGTTGGTGGTGCGGCTCTTCTGGCTGCGCACCGCCTGGTCGGTGACTTCAGCGGAGTACGAGTGAAAGGCGATGTAGCCGGGGGCCGTGTGGTCGGAGTCCACCTGCCGCGAGTCCGAGTAGTTCCAGGTGTTCGTCTTCCCATCCGGCGCAATCGGGTCGGAGATGGTATTGCCGGTGTGCGGATCGATCATCGGATTGCCGTAATCATCGAGCCGCGCAGTCGTCCGGGCGTCGGGCGAGACGGTGCCGTCGTGATAGCTGCGGGTGATGTCGGTCCGGGTAAGGTCCTGGTTGAAGTCTTCCGGGGTCTGGATGGAGCCGGTGCCGGAGAAGCTCGCGGTCACGCCGCCGAGGGATCGGAAGCCGAGCCGGACGGAGCTCTTGGGTTCGTAGATGTACTCGTCGAGATTGCTGAAATCGGGGATCTCGGTCGGGGGCCGCTGGCGCTGTTCGTCCGATTCTTGCGCGCGGGCAACGGAAAATGCGGACACGGCAGCAAGCAGGGCGAAGCGGAGATATTTCATGCGGTAAGCGCCAACTGGGACGGCGGTGGTAAGCGAATGTTGCATGAAAGTTCGTGGGCGCCCCCGCGGTCGTCAACGAGAGAGTTTGGCCCGCCGCCGGCTTATCCCCACCCAGGCGGCGCGGCTCCGGAAGCCAGTTTTGAATGACCGGGAAGCCGCGTCCGATGCGGGTGCGCGTGCCGGTCGCCACAGGCGTGTTGCCGCCCATTGGCGGCAAGCTCGCTTGCGCAGACGGGCCGGTCCGTCCGCCAGAAAGAGGTACCGGCGGGGGCCGGCGGCGGGGAGGGCGGGATCTGGCCGCGTTTCGCGGCGCTACTCCTTGAACTCGTCCCGCTGTTTCGCGGCTTGGTCCTCGGCCTGCAGCGCCGCGGCAGCCGCCGGATCGACGGCCGCCTCGCGCTCCCGCACCCGCCGTTCGCGGGCGCGGAGATCCTCCTCGCGCTGCTCCAGTTCGATTTCCTTTTCCTGCTGCGCCTGCACCTTCTCAAAAAGCTTGGTTTCGCTCGCTTCGAGGAATTCCTCGCGCTCGCGCAAGGCCCGTCGCGCTTCCTCGACACTCGCCGCCTGGCGCTCGAGTTCCGCGCGCAGCCGCTCGAGGGCGGCTTTCTGCTCGGCCGAAACCGGTTGCCCGGCCGGGGCTGGCTGCCGGGTGGAGGCGATCACCTGCTGGCGCGCGATCAGCAAAGCCTCCATCTCAGCGATATCGCGTTCGCGTTCATTGAGCCGGGCCTCGGATTCCTCGACCACCCGTTCGCGGTCGGCCAGCAGCAGCTCAAGCTGGCGCAGCGAACGCTCGAGTTCCGCAATGCGGGCGGTGTCCTCCGGCGCCGGCTGGCCCGTAAACGGCGCCCGGGTGGCAGAGACGAACGCCCGGATGGATTCGCGGGTGACGGCCGAAGCCTCCGAAACCTCAAGGGGAGACCGCAGCGCCGCCCGGCGACGCGGCAACGCCAACGCGGGCCCGGGGCGGACCGGTCTCGGCGCCGGCGGCGGAAAACTCGGCGGCGGCGGCGGGGGTTGACGCGGCGTTTCGTCCATGGCGCCCGGCAAGCTGGTTCCTTACCGGCCGAACAGCCAGCCGAACCAACCCGATTTTTTGGCGGGGGCGGCGGCCGACTCCGGTACCTTCGCCGGGGTCCGCAGATGGGGTCGCAGCAGTGCCGCGGCCCGCTGTTCCAGCACGGGATTGCCGAGCACCACGAAATGCCGCTCCAGCGAGCCGCCCGCCGCCAGGTCGCGCTCGATAGCGCCAAGCTCGTCGACGAACCACGTCACGGCCACCTCCACGCGCGCCGCCGCATCCGGGGCGTTCGCCACCTGCGCCAGCGCCTCGACGAGGTGCAGGCCCTTGGTGCCGGGACGGAAGGGCAGGACGGTGGCGAGCGACGCCTCGTCCACGTGCGAGAGGGCGTTGAGCAGCTTTCGGAAATCACCGCCCACGATGACCGTCTGCGCCATGCCCTGGGCAAACACGGCGAACTCGCCGAGCGTCGCGAGTTTCTCGAGCCGGCAGAACTCAAGCGTTCCCGGTTCGAGGCCGGTGAGCACGATCGGGAAGTTCTCGGGGATGCCCAGCTTGGCCAGGTTCTTCAGGAGCACGTTGTCCCGCTCCGCCGCGACCTCAGTCTGCTCCACCATGTCGCCAAACGGATCGTCGAAGGCCTGCGTCTCGCGCAGGATCTCGATCAGGGTGTCGATCCGCTCCTCCGGCTGGCCCTTGAGCTGCAGCAGCTCCACGACCTCCTCGAAAGCGAGGTCGATGTACTTGGCCGGGGTTTCATCGGCCCCCTTGATCGGCCACTCCACGCCGTCGAGGTTCTGCGCGAGGCTCGCGAGCGAGGTGTCGACCATGATCGACGTGCTGAACGCGTGGCGAATCTGGTCCCAGTCTTTGGCGGTGGATTTCATCTTGGGAGGGAGCCGCACCCGCGGCGCCGGCTAGGGTGTCGGGGCGTGCTGGATCAGCTCGGTCGCAAACTTGCGGTAGTCATTCACGACGTTGTCGCCGCTCGCGTTGCCTTCGGCGTCGGCGCTCACGAGCGAAACCGGTAGCCCGAGTGCCACTGCCCGGCGCACGACCATCGCATCGCGGATCTGGGCGTCGAAGATCTTTGCCCGCGCCGCGACGCGCTTGGCCGAACGAAACTGGTTTAACCGAAGCTGCATTCGCATCTTCGGCACCTCGATGTCGACGCCGGTCTTGATCGCGTTGAACACGATCCCGTACACCTGCGCCGCCGGCCCCATGGCCGCCTGGCGGAAGCTGGCCGAGAGCTGGTGGAACTTCTGCAGCTTTTCCACCAGCAGCGTGAACCCGATCAGGCTGAGCGCGTCGGGATTGGCCGGCACGTAGAGTTCGTTGCTCGCGAACACGCCGCACTGCGAAGCGCGCAGGATGTTCGGCGGGCAGTCGAAGAGGATGAAGTCGTAGTTCGCCTCGATCTCCCGGAGCTGGTCGTAGAACACGAGGAACGGCGGGCGGCTGGGGTCGCCGTTGTACTCGTTCTCCAAGTCCACGAGGTTGAACGTCGTCGGGACGAGGTCCAAGCCCGGCAGCAGCAGCTCGCCGGCCTTGCCCTGCACGACGTCCTTGAGCACGAGGTCCTTCACGCGCGCCGTGCCGGGATCGAAGATCGAATACACCGCGCCCACGCCCTGGGCGTTGATCTTGTTCCAGCGGTCGAGCTTCATCAGCCAGATGCTCGCGTTGGACTGCGTGTCGAAGTCGCACAACAGCACCCGCTGGCCCAGTTTCACGAGGGCCGCGGCGGTGTTTACGATCAGCGACGTTTTGCCAACACCGCCCTTGTAATTGAGGAAACTGATTCTACGCGCCATGCCGGAAAGCCCGTTGACAAGCGGGACAGAACGCCGGTGAACATGTGGCCCGCCATTCAGCGGTTCCAGTAAAAAACCCGCCGCGGAGCTTTTACGAAATATTTCCCTCACGCGTGAACAAGACCGCCCTCCGCCAAGCCATCTTGGACCGTCTGCAGGCCGATCTGGCGCAACAACGCGCCGCCGCGGAAACGTCGCGCGACGAGGCGATCAGCGAGGAGAGCCGGCCCGAGAACAAGTACGACATGCACAGCCAGGAGGCGGCGTACCTCGCCCAGGGGCAGGCGCGACTCGTGCGTGAAATCAGTGACAACATCGCGCAGTACGCGAGCCTGCCCGTGCCGGCCTTCGCGCCCGACGCAGCCATCGCGCTCGGCGCCGTCGTCGGCCTCGCCAACGGCCGCGCCACGCAGTGGTACTTCGTCGGCCCCCGCGCCGGCGGGATCGAGCTCTCCGTCGACGGTCGCGACGTCCTCGTGATCACGCCACAGTCGCCGCTCGGCCGCGACCTGGTGGGCAAGCGAGTCGGCGACGAGGTGCGCCTGCCCGGCCGGCCCGCGCCGCTGCGGATCAGCACCGTGCTCTGATCGGCTGGGCAACGCGTCCCGTCGGCGGCCGCTCGTGCCGGTTCACTTGGCTGCCGGATCGCCGTACACAATGCCGCGACCGCTGGTGCCGACGTACACGCGACCGAAGACCCGCGGATCACCCGTCAGCGTCCGCACCCAGCCAAACTGATGCTGGGCGTCGGAGATGCGGAGCCACGTGGCGCCGCTGTCGTCGGACCGGAAGTACGCGGTGACACCGCTCACCTGCCCCAGCAGGAACACCGCCGCGCGGGCCCGGCCCGGCGCCGCCCGTCCGAAGCCGACCTGGCTCGCGCGCTCCACGCCCGCGCAGGGCTGGAACGAACGTCCGGCATCCGTGGATACCAACAGCCCGCGCCGCGTCGGCAGCCAGAGGTGGCCCTCCCGACCGGGCTCGACGCGCAACGGCCCGCCCTCCTGCGGCACGCGGGCGAGTTGGCGGAAGCTCGCACCGGCATCGGTACTGCCGAACACCCGGCCCGATTTCCGTCCGTAGATATAGAAGCGTTGCGGGTTCACCGCGTCGGCCACGGGCCGGTCGATGAAGAAGTCCGTGGAGGCCTGCACCGGTCCCTGCGCGGCCTGCCAGGTGGCGCCGCGATCGGTCGAGCGATACGGCGCGGATCCGGTGGGCAGCCAGAGGAGCGTGGCGGCGTCCACGCTGATCGCGATCGCGCCGACCCGGGCGGGCAGCGGCGGGTGCGCTTTGAACGGAGTCCAGGTTGTCCCGCCATCGGTCGAGATCGCGCCGCGCGCCTCGCCTTCGAGCGTGCGCACGAAGATCTCGGGGCGCTGCGCCGCCATCGCGAGCGACGGGTTGCCCCGCTGGAACGGTTGGAACATGCCGGCCGCTGGCGAGCGGCTCAGGTCGTCATGCCGAAAGCCGCCGAGATCCGGCATCGCGCTGAGCAGCGGTGCGCCGGCCGGCGGGCTGATCAGCTCGTCGATGACCGTCTCTTCCAGCCCCTCGTTCTCGAAGCGCCACGTGGGCGCCTCACCCCGCTCCGCGGCTTCGAGCCCGCGGGTCGCCCACACGCCATATCCCGTCACGATCCAGGCGCGCGCCCGATCGGCGGGGTCGAGCGCCACCGCGCCAAACCAATGCGGCTTGAGCGCGTGGATGTAGGGCGTGGCGCGGTCGTCCCATTGCGCGCCCGCGACCAGCGGCCGCCAGGTGCCGCCGCCATCGGTGGTGCGGAAGACTTCATCGCGATACTTCCAGCGGTCGAGGGTGGAAACCAGGACGGTGCCGGCGGCCCCCGGGTCGACGGCGAGACCAGCGTAGCCAAAACGATCGCCGCGCCCGGCATCGGGTCGCAGCGGCGTGACGTCGGTCCAGCGCGCGTCGGCCGGCACGTACTTCCAAACCGCACCGTCCGTCACATCGTTGGGTCCGATCCCATTGCCCGCCGCCAGGTACAGGGCGCCGTCGGCGGCGAACGCAGCGTGGTGCACCACGAACTTCGCCGGCTGGCCGGGAACTGGCGCCCAGGTTTCGCCGGCGTCCTCGGTCCGGTAAAGGACCGGTGCGGCGGCATCGGCCGTGGCGACGTACACGGTGCGCGTCAGGTCTCCGGTCGCCTGCGGCGCGAGACAAACCAGCGCGACGGCCGTCGCGGGGAACCGCGCCACGCGCGCCCAGGTGCGCCCATGGTCCGCACTGCGCCACAGCCCGTCGCGCGTGGTGCCGAGCCAGAGGACCCCACCCTGCCGCGGATCCACCTGCAGGCGTTCGCCCATCGAGCGGCCGTCTTCGTTGGCCCCGAGCCTGAAGGGCAGCGGCGTCGCGGTCCAGGAGCGTCCCTGGTCGGAGGACCGCAGCAGGGCGGCCGGCTTCGCCCAAGGTTGGGTGTACGAACCGCAGGCGAGGTAGAGCTGGTTGGGATCCTGCGGATCGACGGCCAGGCTCAACACCCCCAGCCACTCGGCCTCGTCCTGCCCCAGCGCGTCGTTGAGCGCGGTCCAACGCTCCGCCCGCGCGTTCCACCGGAAGACCCCGCCCACGTCGGTGCGCGCGTACAGGAGGTCCGGCTGGGCCGGGTGATAGACGAGTCCGGTGACGTAACCGCCGCCGTGGATGGCGACATCGCGCCACACGTACGGCAGGACGGCATCGGGACTGGCGGCCGGCAGGACCGCGCAACCAAGCAGGAAGAGGCTGCACGCGGCCCAGCACGTGAGCTTCCGGGGGGTAAGCCGAATCATTGGGGTCACGCCGGGCACGGTAACGAGCCGCGCCGGCGCGCCGCCACCGTTTTTTCGCCGCGCCCCCACAGGGGCTTTCCGAGGATTGCACCGCGCCCGGTTTCTGTTCGTGCTGGCGGCATGCGTCTCCCCTGCCTGCTTGCATTCCTCCTGAGCCTCGCCGCGTTTCTGAGTGGCTGCCAGACCGGAGAAATTCTCGCGGTCGTGCCCATCTCTGACGGCGGCAAGATCAACGTGCCGCTCACGTCCAAGGGTCCGCCGCAGGGCGAGGGCGGTGGCTACCGTGTCGAGCTCGCGATGGTCTTTCCCGGCAAGGAAAACCGCCAGGCGTATTACCAGTTCGGCATGAGTGCGACCGCCAAGGCCCCCGCGCTGCAGCGGTTGCGAATCGAGGACATCTCCGACGAGAAACCCGCCCTGCTCCTCGACGAGGCCAACCCCAAATTCGAAAAGAACAGCTGGATGGGGAAGACCGATATCATCGCCGCCGAGGATCGGCGCATGGCCTGGCTGTTCCAGATCACGTCCTCGATGCGCGTCTACCGTTTCACGCTCACCACCACCGCCGGCGAGACGATCACCTTCAACCACGTCTCCATCTACCCGCCGATGATCAAGGAATCCATGCGGGCGAAGTGGGGCGAAAAGTACTGAGCCCCGGCCGGCCGCGGCCACGCGCGGGCCGCCCCCGCCGCGGTCCCCGCAGTCAACCTCCGCCATGCCGAAATCGAAAAGCTCCCGTCCGCTCCGCGCCGCCACGCTCGCTGATGTCGGTCGCATGGCGGGCGTGTCGGCCATGGCGGCCTCCGCGGTCCTCAACGGCGCGCGCACGTCGTCGCGCATTTCCGACGAGACGCGACGGCGCATCCTGAAGGCCGCAGCGCAACTGGATTACCGCCCCAACGCGGCCGCCCGGGCGCTCGCCAACCGCCGCATGCAGACGATCGGCGTGGCGGCCGTTTTCTCCGGCGGCGAGATCAACCATTACTTCCTCGAGCTCTTCAACGGCATCATGGCCGCCGCCGCCGCCCGGGACCAGAACACGACGGTGTTTTCGCTCCACAACTGGGGCCCGGACGCGAGCCGGCTACGGACGATGTGCGACGGGAGGATCGACGGCCTGATCCTGGTCGCCCCGACGTTTTCGCCGAAGGAGAACGTCCTGCCGACGCACACGCCGTTCGTCTCCATCCACGCCAATTCGCAGCTCGAGGACGTGATCAACATCGAGAGCGACGAGGAGCGCGGCGCCTACGAGATGGTGCGGATGCTGGTCTCCCAGGGGCACCAGCGCATCATGCACGTCGTCGGCCCGGAGGGCATGACCGGCGCGCAACGCCGCGTGCGTGGCTATCGGCGCGCGCTCGCCACCGAACACATTCCGGTGCGCGCCGATCTCCTGATCTCAGCCGGCAGTTACTCGGTCGAAGGCGGACGGGACGCCTTGCGCCAGTGGCTGCGGCAGCATCCCGGTGCGCGACTGCCCCAGGCCATTTTCGGCGCCAGCGACAGCATCGCCGTGGGCGTGATGGAAGCCCTGGCGGAAGCGGGCCTGCGCGTGCCCGACGACGTTTCGGTTGCCGGTTTCGACGACACCCTGGCCGCCCGCATCAGCGTCCCCCAACTCACGTCGGTGCACCAACCGCTCCGCACGATGGGCGCCCGCGCCGTCGAACTGCTGCTGGGGCGCATCGAGCGGCAGGTTGCCGCGGACGCGCCGCCCATTGTCTTTCCCGTCGAGGTGGTGGTCCGCGCGTCGGCGCGCCCGCCCGGCACGACCGATCGGATCGTGCCGGCCGTCGCCTGAGTCGTCAGTCGGCGGAAACGTAGCGCGGCTCGATGTCGACCGGCAGGTCGCGCAGCCGTTCGAGCGCGCGGGCGACCTCCGGCCGCAGCACGACCATCCGCTGCAGGAGGGCCTGCGCGCGGGCATAATCGCCCGTCGCCTGAATCATCATGATCTCGCGGGTCAGGCCGGTCACGGCGGCCTTCATCCGGGCGGCATCCAGCGCGAAGGTGCCGTCGGCCGCGACCGTGATCGCGCCAGCGTCGAGCAGCCAGTTCACCTGGAGCGCCATGCCCTTCGCATGCGCCTCGGTCAGTCCGAAGCGAAGCGTGCGGAACGTTGACGCGAGGAAGGTCGTGTACAGCGCACGCTCGCCGGCCGGGTCGAGTTCGCCCTTGTCCATCAAGTACTGCAGCGCCCAGAGCCCGGAGATGTCGGCCTTGGCCTCCTCGATCGTGCCGTAGAGTTCGCGCAGTTGGTGGCGGACCGTCGTCTCGCGTCCGTCGACGCGCAGCGCCTGAGGCCCGAGTCCATGCATCAGCTCGTGCATGAGGATGTGGGTGAAGAACGGGTCGAACGCGACGTGAGGCTGGTCGCCGGGCGCCAGCACCCGGGCCGCGATCGGCCGCAGCACGCGGTCGAATTTCGCCTGCTGGACGTTGCGGAGCAGCACGCGCTTCGAGCCCTTCTCGGCGACGACGCGCTCGTCGTTCGGCAAGTTGAAGGCGGCGGTCTGGACGCCGTGGTTGGCGTCGCCGGAGGCAAACGCGAGGTTCACGACGCGGATCGGGGCGTAGCCGCCGAGTTTCGCGCGGCGGTACTGCGGGTCGATCGGCAGGTGATCCTCGACATCCTGAAGCTGGCCGCTGAAGCGGGTGAGCTTCGCGGTCTCGGCGTCGTCGGTCAGCGCGATGAAGGCCTCGAAGGCCGCCTTGTAGTTGAACCAGCCGTCACCGTAGGTCTCGTACGGCCCGATCGTGGGCTCGATCGAGGCGTCGAGTTCCATCCAGGCGACATCGCTCGCGTAATAGTCATTGGTGATGAAGGCCTCGGCCCGCTTCTCGAGGTACGCCTTCAGCGTCGGTTGGCTCGTGGCGGCGGCAGCCTCGCGGAGAAGCCGGGCCGCCTCGGCAAGCTCGCCCTGATACTCGAGGCTGTACGGCACGATCACGAAGCGCCCGGCCGGGTCGCGGCGGATCGTCGTGAAGAAGCCGGTCGCGGCGGCGCGCTCCGTCTCGGGCAACTGCCGGATCCAGTGGTCGATCTCCTCGCGCGTGGCACCCGCCGGATAGAAGTTGCCGGCGGTGGATTTCGGGCCGACGCCCGGCAGGAATGGAGCGTGTTCGTCGAGGGCAGACCATGGGCCGGCATTCAGCCGGAAGTACTGCAGGCGGGCCCGCCCGAGCGGCGATTCATCGCGCAGCAGCCCGACCAGCCGGGTCTCGTTGAGGGGATCGGCCTGACGCAGGAACAAGGCGTCGAAGACCTTGGCCGCCGCGATCATCTTCTGCAGCGCCACCCGCTCGTTTGCCGGCAACCGGGAGACATCCACGCCCAGCTCCACCGGGACGAACCGGGCGTGCATCCGTTCGAGGGCGGCGAGATCAGGCACGCCGGAGTTGGCGGCGGAAAGGGAGGCGGATGACAACATGGTGGATAAGGCGGCCAGCAGCAGGAACGTTCGCATCCGTCCCACTCAGCCCGCCGCCTTGGTGGTGTCAACCGACCGCATGGCGGTCGCCGCGCCGCAACGGGCCCCCGCTGAACACCTTTTGCGTTGCCCCGAAAGGTAATTTCCCGCGCATTAGCCGGCCGATGGCTGACCAATCCGTACTCCCGGCGGGCAGCGAAATCCTCGTGCTCGAAGACGACCCCGGTCTCCGCAAGCGCTGCGTGGCCTATCTCACGGCGCAACGCGCAGACGTGACCGAGGTCGGCAACTTGGAACAGGCGCGCCGGATCCTGCGCGAGGCCCATTTCGATTTTGCGCTGGTCGACCTGCACCTGCCCGACGGCGAGGCGCTCGAACTCCTGCGCGAGGGCGCGTTCTCCGAGAACACCGGGGTGGTCGTGATGACGGCGTTTGGCGGGGTGAAACGCGCGGTCGATGCCATGCGGCTCGGCGCCGGCGACTACCTCGCGAAACCGTTCGAGCTCGAGGAGCTCCCCCTCGCCTTCCGGCGCTGCCGGGAGAACCGGATCGCGACGCGGCGCGACGAGTACCGGACCGAGGAGCTCACGCAGGAGGCCGACCTCTTCCACTTCACGCCCGCCCTCGCCGGCGTGCGCGCCAAGCTCGAATCGATCCTCACCGCCGAACGGCGGCTCGAGCGCTCGCTCCCGCCGGTGCTGATCGAAGGCGAGACCGGCACGGGCAAGACCGCCCTCGCCCGCTGGCTCCACCGGCAGGGCCCGCGCTCGCGCCGCACCTTCCTCAGCGTCAACTGCGCCACGCTGCCCGATGCCCTGGCCGAGTCGGAGCTGTTCGGCCACGAGCGCGGCGCGTTCACCGATGCCCGCCAGGCCCGGACCGGGCTGTTCGAAGCGGCCGACGGCGGGACGCTCTTCCTCGATGAGATCGGCTCCCTCTCCGCCGCGGCCCAAGCGAAGGTGCTCACCGCCGTGGAGGATGGCACGCTGCGCCGCGTCGGCAGCACCCATGAGGTGCATGTGGACGTGAGGCTGATCGCCGCGTCGAACCGCCCGCTGGCGCAGCTGGTCGACGAAGGCCACTTCCGCGCCGATCTCTACCACCGCCTCAATCTCCTGCACCTGACGCTCCCGCCGCTGCGTGAACGCGGGAGCGACGTCCTGCCGCTCGCCCGCCACCTGCTGGTGCGGCTCGCCGCCCGCCACCGGCTTCCCGGGCTGCACCTCACCCCCGACGGCGAGGCGCGGCTGCTCGCCCAACCGTGGCGCGGCAACGTCCGCGAACTCGCACACGAGCTGGAGCGCGCGCTGATTTTCGGTTCTGGCGACGCGCTTGACCTGGCCCATCTCGGAACCCCGTCCCCCGCCGGCGCACCCGCGTGGCGCAATCCGGCCTGGGCGTTGCCGGAAGAGGGCTTCTCGGTCGACACCGTGATCGACGATCTGGTGCAGGAAGCGCTGCGCGTGACCGACGGCAACGTCTCGGCCGCGGCGCGCCGCCTCGGCGTCACCCGCGAGTTCCTGCGCTATCGGCTCAGCGCCGAGAAGCGCGCCTCCACCCCGGCATGAAACACCTGCCCTCGCGCCCCGCCGTCGCCACGTTCATCACGGGCGTGCTCGTGATCGCGATCTTCGCGGCGACGACCTTCCTGATCCGCACCGAACTGCGGCGGGACGTCCGTGACGCCATCATCGATCGCGACGCCTCGGTACTGTACCTGATCGCGGAGGCCCAGCTGCGGGAGGCGGAGGCGGACCCCAGCAATCATGCGTTCGTCTCCGAAATGCTGCTGCCCTCGGTCCTCAAGGTCGTGCAGGGCATGCGCGGCGTCTCGATCTACGACGCCGACGGCAATCTCCTCCAGGTCTCGCCGACCACCCTGGTGCCGACCGAGCTCGCCCCGGACGACTACGCCCGCCTGCTGGCCGGCGATCGCGTCAGCCGCTTCATGCCCGAGTTTCGAGTCGATCGCTACTTCATGGACGAGCGCGGGGACGGCCGGCCGCGGGTCGAACCGATGCTCGAGGTGCTGCTGCCGCTGCAGGCGGCCGGCACGGGGCACGCGGTGGGCTTCGTGAAGTGCCTCGTCGACGCCCAGCGACTGCAGCGGGAGCTGGCCAGCATCGACGCCGGCGTGAACCGCCGCACGACCCAGACGCTGTCGATCGGCAGCGGGCTCATCATCATCGTCCTGGCGGGCGCGTACCTGATCATCCAGCGGGCGCAGCGCATCATCGCGGAGCGCAACGAACGCCTCACCCGCGCGAACTTCGAGCTGACGCTGGCGGCCAAGACCTCGGCGCTCGGCGTCATCACCTCGCACCTGATCCATGGTCTCCAGGGCCCGGTCGCCGGCCTGCGCGCCATGGTGGCCGATCGCGCCAACGACCCCGCGGCCCAGGAGCCCGAGTGGCAGTCGGCCGCGAACTATGCGGAACGGATGCAGAGCATGATCCACGAGACCGTGGCCCTGCTGGGAGAGACGAGTACGGCGACCAGCTATGAGCTTTCCGGCTCGGAGCTCGCGGCGACGATCCGGGATCGCAACCAGGCCGCAGCCACCGCCAAGGGCGTTGCGCTCTCCGTAACCGGGAATTTCGCGGGCACGATCGACAGCCACCGCGGCAGCCTGGTGTGCCTCCTAGCTACCAACCTCGTGCAGAACGCGATCGAAGCGACGGACCCCGGCCGGCACGTGGACGTGAACCTCACGCGCGGCGCGGCGATGCTGACGCTGGTCGTGCAGGACGAAGGCCGCGGCATCCCCGACGCGATTCGCGCGCATCTCTTTGAACCCGGCCGCACGGGCCGCGTAGGCGGAACCGGGCTCGGACTCGCGATCAGCCAGCTCCTCGCCCGCCAGATTGGCGCGACGCTCGAGTTGCTGGCGACGAGTTCCTCCGGCACGGCCTTCCGGCTGCAGGTGCCGCTGCCGAAAGACTAGGCCAAAGCAAAGGGCCGGTCCGAAGACCGGCCCAGGGGCTGCACTGAGGGAAAGGGAACGCGCGGCGGGAGGAACCCGGCGCGGGCGGGCTTACGAGTTGAGGAGCTGCAGAACCGACTGGGGCGTCTTGTTGGCTTGCGCCAGCATGGCCGTACCGGACTGCACCAGGATGTTGTACCGTGCGAACTGCGTGGACTCCTCGGCGACATCGACATCGCGGATCCGCGAGATGGCGGACGAGAGATTCTCGTATTCGACCTGGAGCGTCGACGACGCGAGCTCGAGGCGGGACTGGCTGGCGCCGAGTGACGCGCGTTCGCCGGCCACGTCCTGAATGCCGGCCGTGATCGAGGCGATCGCATCGGTCGACGCGAGGCTCAGGGTGTAGTTGCCGGCACTGTCGGTGGCGATGATCGCGCCCATGTCACCGTCGCGCAGGTTGATCTGCGGGATGTTCATGGTCTGGCCGACCGCCTGGCCGACGGTGACCGTGAGACCGGCACCGCTGTTGTTGGTGCTGTCGGAGCCGAAAAGGGTGATGCCGTTGAACTGCCCCAGGGGAGTGCTGCCCGCGGTGCCGTCACCGATGGTCTGCTTCAGCTGATCCTGGAGGGCGGAGAACTCCTTCTGGTAGAGGGCGACGTCGGTCGAGTTCTTCGTCACGTCCTGCGCGAGCATCCCGAGCTCGCTCATGCGGGCGAGGATCTTGGTCATGCCGCTCATGAAGCCATCCGCGGTCTGCGTGTAGGAAATCGCGTTCTGCACGTTCGTGGTGGCGGCCTTCACGCGCATGTTCTGCGCGTCGAGCTTCTCCGAAACGGCCAGACCTGCGGCGTCATCGGACGGGTTGACAATCTTCGAACCGGAGGAAAGCCGGTTCAGCGAGCGGCCCAGCATTTCCTGGCTGCGATTCAGGTTACGGGCGGCGGAGATGGCTTCGATGTTGGTGTTGATAACGCTCATGACGGGTCTGAGTTAAGGCTGGGTTTGTTTTGAAAACGGAGGGAGGCCGGGAGGCGTGGCCTCAGGCTTTGGGCGCCGCGACCGGAGCTTGGTCGACGGGGTTGGCGGGAACGGGGCGGGCGGCGAGCGGCTGCCCGACCGCGGGCTTCGTCGGCAGCACCGGCAGCGGGCCACCCGGCTTGTTGTGACGGACCGCCGCGGCCTGATTGCTCGCGGCGATGTCGGTCAGGACTTCCTTGCGGAAGATGGCGATGTCGCGCGGAGCCGAAATGCCGATTTTGACGACGTCACCTTCGATGCGGGTGATTCGGATCTCGACCGAGTCACCGATGACGATCGCCTCATTTACTTTGCGTGATAGGACAAGCATGGCGGCCTCACAGGGAGCGGGCGACGGTCGACGCCTGCGGGTTTTCGACCAGCGCGTGGTGGGCGCTGTAGCGAGAGTAGTTCGAGATGACGAGCTGCCGGCCGATGCGCGTCCGGCGATTCACGACGATGGGCCCGATCAGGTTCACCGTCGCCTCGACCGGGTTCTGCTTCCGGAGGGTGACGATGTTCAGGATCATCGCCTGCGAGGGATCGACGATGCCGAGCTGCTCGGCGTCCTCATCGAAGATCTCCGGCTCGTATCCCGGCACGATGCCACCCGGCTCGATCACGATGAAGAACAGGTGGTCCGTCGGGCTGTGGAGCTTCATCCACAGGAACGGGAGGTGATTCGGGAGGTAGAGGAGTTCGGCGCGCTTGTAGGTGCCAAACCCGACGATTCCCTGCGGCAACTGGAGTTCGTTGGAGGGCGGGACATCGATGTCGGTCGGGAAGACTTCGGGCAGGACTTTCATGTCGGTAAAGAGGTCGCGAGGGTGAAGGGCGGATTGGAACGAAGGTCGGGGAAGAGTCAGTTGATATAGTCGAGGAGGGAGATCTGCATGATCTTCACCGACGACTGGAGCGCGGCTTCGTATGCCGTCTGGGTTTGGGTGAGCTTAACGATGGTTTCAGGCAGGTCGACATCGACCTCGCCGGAGACGAGCTTCTCAAGTTCGGTCGAACGATCCTTCAGCTGGTCCTGATGCGCCTCGATGCGGGTCTGGATGCCGCCGTTGCGGGCGAGCGAAGCCACCAGCACGTCTTCCGAGTCGATGAGGGCGGCCTGGGCGGTGGCGAGCCCGCTCGAATTGTTGGTGTCCAGCGAGTCCCGGAGGTCGATCAGGTTCTTGAGGAAGTCCCGCAGGCTGAGATTCGTCGCCTCGTCGGTGGTCGGCGAGACGGTGGCGGACTCGGAGAGCGGGAGGGAAACCTGCTCGCTGTTCCCCTCGTAGGAGACCGCCGTGATCTTGCCGTCGGTCCGCGTCGCCGCGAAGGGAGCGGTATCGAGCTTGGTGCCGCCAAACAGGTAGTCGGTGCCGAAGCGGGAATTGGCGAGTTCGAGCGTCTGCTCGATCAGCTGGTTGACTTCGGTGGCATACGCCTGGCTCTGCGAGGAGCTCAGCGCGCCGCTGCCGAGGGTGGCGATCTCGGAGGCGCGGTCGGACACGGTCTTGATGGCGTTGAGTCCCGAGAAGGTGGCCTGGCTCAGCTCGAGCGCGCGGGTCGCGTTGCTGGCGTACTGCGTGATTTTGCGCTGCTCGCTCTGCAGGTTGAGGGTGCGGCCAACCGACGCCGGATCGTCCTCGGGCTGGAAGATGCGCTGCCCGGTGGACACCTGCGTCTGCAGCTTCGCCTGCTTCGTGCTGAGATTCTGAATCTGGGAGACGATGTTGTCCTGGACGGTGTTGGTCGTGATGCGCATGGGATGCCTTGCTTAGGTCCGGGGTCAGGCGCCGAGGCGGTTGACGACGGTGTCGAGGAGTTCGTCGACGACGTTGAAGACGCGGGAGGAGGCCTGGAACGCGCGCTGGAACTTGAGCAGGTCCGCGAGTTCCTCGTCCATGGAAACGCCGCTCACGCCATCGCGCTGTTTCCGCACGAGCTCCTCGATGTTGTTCTGGTCCTCGACGCGGGAATTGGCGGCGGACAGGGACTGGCCGATGCTGGCGACCGACTTGCTGTAGAACCCGACGAACGTGCCGTCGATCGCCGCGCCACCGCTGATCGAGAACGTCTTGCTCGCCAGGCCGGCAATCGCCAGCGCGATGCTGTTGTTGCCCGAAGCGCTCCCGTCACCGGCTTTCAGCGAGGCGGAGGTGATGGTGCCGACGACGGCGATCGAACCGGCTTCGGTGCCGTTGAAGAAGTTGCCGCCGGCGACACTGGACGGGTTGTAGGCGGCGTTGACGGACGTGATCAGCTGGCCGGCGAGCGCATCGAGGTTGTCGCGCAGCGTCTGGACCGCACCGGTCTTGGCCTTGAGCGAGCCCTGGATGGATCCGCTCGCGAGATTGAGCGTGGCGGCGGGCGTACCGGCGGTGATCTGGGTGCCGTCAAAGGACACCGTGTTGTCAACCGTGGCACCATTGACGAGCATGACGCTGACGCCGCTCGTGTCCTTCGCGGAGAGCTGGAGGGTGCCATCGCCGAGGTCCTTCACGGTGACGGGAAGCTTGGCGGCGAGTTCCTCGAGGCGGGCCTGGCGCTGGTCGCGCAGGTCAACGGCGGTGCCGGCGGCGTTGACCTCGAAGCGGGAAATCTGCTCGTTCAGCTCGGCGATCGTGTTCAGCAGGTCGTTCACCGTGCTGACGTCCGTCGTGATCTGGGTGTCGAGGTCGTCCTGGACCTGCTGCAGGCGCTGGTCGGCAAGCTGGAGACGATCGGTGAGGATCGTGGCGTTCTGGAGCAGGGTCTCACGGACGCCATCACTGGTCGGGCTGCCGGCGAGGCTCTGGAAGCTGTTGAAGAAGTTATCGAGGGCGGCGCCGATGCCGCTGTCGCTCGTGCCGGTGGTGGTGCTCTCGATGCTCTGGCCGAGGGCGGCCTGCGCGCGCTGATACCCCTTCTGTTCGGCCTCGTAGCCGGAGGTGATCGAGATCTCGCGGGCCACCTGGAGATCGAGGAGCTGGTCGCGCAGCTGCTGCACGCCCAGGGCCTCAAGGCCGAGGCTCTCCGCGCCGGTCGGGGTCGCGATCGTGCCGCGGTCGCCGTAGATCACCCGTTGCCGGGCGTACGACGTGTTGTTCACGTTCGCCAGGTTCTTGCCCGTCGTCTCGAGCGCCGCGCTGTGTGCGGTGATCGCCTTGACGGTGGAATTGAGGGTGGCGAAGAGGCCGGCCATGGGAGCGGAAGGTTGGGGGGGTGAACCGGGGAGCGGTGGTTCAACCGGTGGCGCGCAGCGTCGAAGGCGCGTGCGTGGTCGCGACCGACACGCGGCCGGCCGGCGAATACGTCTTGGTGTAGCTCTGCGGCCGCAGCATCTGGAGCGTCTCCTGGTGGAGTTCGACGGTGCGGGCGAGGAGCGAGTGGTTGTGGCGGCTGGTGCGGCGCACGCGGTGCAGGAGGGCGTTGACCTCGTTGATCAGCGCTTCGAGCAGCGGACGGGCATCGGCCTCGATGAGCGGGAGCATGGCCCGCAGCGAGGTGTTGCGCGGCTGGCCGAGGCTGTCGGCAAACTCGGCGACCGCGCTCTCGCGCTGGCCGCGGCAGTCGGAGAGCCGCTGGGCCTGGGCTTCGATCTCGTTGGCGAGCAGGAGAACCTGATCGGCTTCACGGTTAAAGAGGCTGCGCTGCTGGGCCTCAAAAAGGCGGAGGAGCTCACCGTAATCCTGCAGCTCGGCGCGCAGGCATTCGACGATACCCTGCCAGGACGTTGTCGTGGGAAATGTCGCGAGACCAGTCATGTGGCTGACGGCGTTGCCGCCGGGTTGGAGATTCGGGGAGTCAGTTGTTTCTCGATCACGGCCGCGAGGCCCATGCCGGCGCCGGAGGTGAGCTTCTGGGCCATCGTGTCGGTCAGGAGGTCGCCGTAGACGCTGCTGGCGGAACCGCCGGCGTTGCCGAGCATCGACGTCATGGTCTTGCCCAGCATCTGGCGGACAAGCACGGCCTCGAACTGGGCGGCCACGGCGGCGCGCTGCTCGGCGGGGGCGGCATTGCGCAGCGCACTGCCGCGGAGCTGCTTGGCCCGGACGCGCTCGGTCGCGGTCAACTCGCCGGTTTCGTCGGCGGGCCGCGGAGAGGTGGAGGAAGTGATGCCGGAGACGTTCATGCGGCTCAGTTGATCACGAGTTCGGCCTGGAGGGCGCCGGCACGCTTGAGACTTTGGAAGATGGCCATCATCTCGCGCGTCGAGACGCCGAGGGCGTTGAGGGCGGCGGCCAGCCGCTCGATGGTCGGTGGCTCGTTCACCACCGTGAAGCCACCCTTGACCTCGTTCACGTTCGTCTGGGTGGAGGCGACGGTGGTGGTCTGCCCGCCCGTGGCGAAAGCGCCCGGCTGGCTGACGCCGAGATTGGACGTCACCGTGATGGTCAGCGCGCCATGCGCGATCGCGACCTGGGAAAGCCGGACCGTGGAGGTGGCCACGATGGTGCCGGTGCGCTCGTTGATCACGACGCGGGCAAGGGTGTCGGCCGAAGCCTCAACCTGCCCCAGGTCGGCGATGAAGGCCACGTCGCGGCCGCGGTAGTTGGCGGGCATGGTCACGGCGATCGTGGCGGCGTCGACCGGATTGGCGGCGGCCGGCCACTGGGCGTTGATCGCGTCGGCCATGCGGGCGGCGGTGGTAAAATCGGGATTGTGCAGGAGAAGGCGGAGGACGTTGTCCTGGACGAGGGTCGCGCGAATCTCGCGCTCCACGATGGCGCCGTTGCTGATGACGCCGGTGGTGGGATGATTCTTCTGCACCGTGGCGCCGCCGGCACCGCCGGAGCCGCCGAGGAAGCCGCCGATCGCGACCGGGCCCTGAGCCACGGCGTAAACGCGACCGTCGCCACCGATTAGCGGCGTCTGGAGGAGCACCCCGCCCTGCAGCGTCTTGGCGTCACCGAGGGAGGCCACATTCACATCGATCCGGCTCCCAGACTTGAGGAAGGCGCCGATGTCGGCGGTGACCATGACCGCCGCGGTGTTCTTCGCCTTGAGGTCGCTGGCGCTGACGTCGAGGCCGTGGCGCTGGAGCACGTTGGCGACGGCGCGGAGGGTCGCGATGGCGTTGCTGTCACCGTCACCCGCCAGGCCGACGACCAGGCCGTAACCGACCAACTGGTTGTCCCGGCCACCTTCGACCAGCGTGAGGTCCTTGACGCGCGAGGCGTGGAGCGTGGCGCTCAGCCCGAGGGCCGCCGCCACAAGGAAGCAGGCCCGGAAGGTCCGACTTCCGAAGTACCGGGCAAAAGAGGTGCGTCCTGCTGTAGACATCCTGGGAACGAAAAAGGTGATCGGGATCAGAACGGCCGGAGCTTCTCGTAGATCTTGGTCAGCCAACCCCGCTTCTGGGCCTCGGTGAGGGCGCCCTCCGAGTAGAACTCGACGCGGGCATCCGCGATGTTCGACGACACGAGCGTGTTCGTGCGCGAGATATCCTCGGGCCGCACCAGACCGTGGAGGACCACATACTGGGTTTCGCCGGAAGACCGGACGACGCGTACGCCCTCGATGACGAGGTTGCCGTTGGGCAGCACGTCGGTCACGAGGACGGCGGCGCGGGAGGAAAGACTCTGGGTGTTGCTGACGTCGCCACCGCCCGAATACGACGAGGAGCCGCCGACGCTGAGGCCGGGCATCTCGCTGGCGTGCGAGCCGACCCCGCTGAAGATGAACTTCGAGACTGCGTCCTCGAGGGAGGACTTGCGCTCCGACTTCTTCGACTGGCTGTTCTGCGCGGCGACCGACTCGGCGACGATGATCGTGAGGATGTCGCCCGGTGCGCTCGCCTTGCGGTCGGCGAACATCGCCGCCGGCACCCGTCCGCTGGCCGGCCAGATGGAGTCGGCCTGGACCGCGACGGCGGTCGCGAGCAGGGCGAGCACGGCGCTCGAGCGGCGGAGACTAGAAGCGGACTTGGACACGGTTTTCATCGACCACGAGGGCGGCAAAGTCCTTGCGCGAATCCGGGTTGCGCACGGTGACGGTGTCACCCTGCGCGCCGTTCTCCATCGCGACGGCTTTCATCGTCACGACCAGCATGCCCTCGGTCGCGGAGACATCCACGACCTGGCCCTTGCGGACCAGGGGGCGGCGGCTGATGTCGCGCCAGGTCAGGATATGACCGGCGGCCACGCCGCGGGAAAAGATGTACGAGCGATCGCCCACGGCGGTCGGGAGCGCCTCGCGCTCGCGGAAGAGGTCGACGCGGCGGGTCTCGAGCAGGGCCGGGTCGAAGGTAGCGCCGATCGTGAGCGGCTCACGGGTGGACCAGACATCGCGCCAGAGGGAAGCACGCAGCATCAGGGTGATGTCGGGCAGCGCCTCGCCATCGGCGACGAGCCGGCAACGCAGCAGCATCGCGGAGGTGGCGGTGTTCGGATAATCGGTGACGACAACATCCCACTGGCGGGCGGTGCGCGTCGGGGCGGCCCAGGCGCGGATCAGGTCGAGTTCGAGGCTGCCTTCGAGATTGAAGTGACCGGCGACATCGCGGCTCAGCGAGGCGAGCAGTTGCTCGCGGCTGAGGGTGACGGCCTCGGCGTTTGCCGGCGCCGCGGTGAGCGGGCCGAAGGCAAACACGGCGAGAACCGACAGGAAAATGGACCAGCGGGTCTTCATCGCTTCATGTTGGCCGCGCTCTGGAGCATCTCGTCCGAGGCCTGGATCGACTTGGAGTTAATCTCGTAGGCGCGCTGGGCGATGATGAGCGCCACCATCTCCTCCACGATGTTCACGTTGGAGTTCTCGACGTAGCCCTGGATGGTGCGGCCGAAGCCGTCCTCGGAGGGTTTGCCCGCTTCGGGCGTGCCGCTGGCAGCCGTCTCTTCGTAGAGATTGCCACCGAGGCTGCGGAGGCCGGAGGGGTTCGGGAAACGCGTGAGCGTGAGGGCGAAGGTGCTGGTCCCGGTGGCCGTCTGGACCGTGACCTGGCCGTCTTCGGAAACGGAGACGGACGTCGCGCCGCTCGGGATCGTCTGGAAGCCGCTGCCGACTGGGAGGCCGTCGGCGGTGACGACCTGGCCCTGGGCATTGAGCTTGAAGGAGCCGTCGCGGGTGTAGGCGAAGGTGCCGTCGGGCCGCTGAATCTCGAAGAAGCCCTCGCCCTGGATGGCGATGTCGAGCTTCTCACCGGTGGCGGTGAGCTGGCCCTGCGTGAAGACCTTGGACGTGGCCGCGACGCGGGAGCCGTTGCCCACCTCGACGCCGGTCGGAACCAGGTTGCCGCCGCCGGATTCGGAACCGGACGCGCGCGGAGCCTGATAGAGCAGATCCTGGAACTCGATCTTGCTGCGCTTGAAACCCGGGGTGTTCACGTTCGCCAGGTTGTTGGCGATCGTGTTCAGGTTCATCTGCTGCGCCTCCATGCCCGTGGCGGCGGAATAGAGCGAGAGGTTCATGCGCAGGAAATCAGGTTGAGGGTGGCGCGCGGCGCGCCGGACTCGCCGGCGGTCAACGCGGTGGAAATTGGGGCCGGCCCGCCCCCATTGCGGGCTCGGCCATGCAGTCGTGATTGCGGTTGTCTGTCTGGGGAAGTCATGCGGCTGGCGGTTTCAGGTTCAGCCGAGGGCCTGGAGCGTCTTCTCCATCTGCTGATCAATCGTGGTGATGATCTTCTGGTTGGCTTCGTAGGCCCGGGAAATGAGGACGAGGTCGACCATCTCGCGGAGCGGGGTGACGTTGCTGCTCTCAAGATAGCCCTGCAGGAGGTCCGGCTCGGCCACGGGTTCGGGCTGGCCGCCGGCGCCGGGGATAAAGAATCCACCGGAAGTCGGGACGAGGGCGGCATTATTGGCGAACCGCTGGATCGAGAGCCGGCCGAGGGCGACGTCGCCCTGGAACAGCGTGCCGTCGCGATTCACAACCAGGCTCTTGCCATTCTGGAGCAGCGTGATCGGGGCGCCGCTGTCCGTCAGGACTTCCGCCCCGCCGGCGCCGACGAGCGTGCGATCCTGCCGGAGGTGAAACTCGCCGTTGCGGGTGTAAGCCCGGGAGCCGTCCGGCATCTGCACTTCGAAAAAGCCATCGCCCTGGATCGCAACGTCGAGGTCGCGCTTCGTGGGCTGGGTCTGTCCACCGCCATAGTTCACGCCGGTGTTCACCTTCGGGAACAGCGTCTGGAACGTGGAGTCGCTGCCGATCTTCGCCCGCGGGTCAGCCTGGATCTCTCCGGCCGTCGTGGTGCTGATGTTGATCGTCCGCTTCCGGTAACCGTTCGTCTCGCTCGAGGTGATGTTTTGCGCGACGGCCTCCTGCCAGCGCTCAAGGGCGCTGAGAGCAGATGCACTTTGATAGAGGCCGATGTTCATGGACGCGGAGGCTTAAGCCATCCGTGTGCCGCGGCCGTTCCAACGCGCGCAACTTACCTATAATCCGAGAATTAAACTTTTCAGATTTTTTCGTGGCATTTCCTGCCCCACCCCTGCACTCCCGCGCTCCGGGTGCGGCGGCAGGAATTGCCCAGCCGACATGCCGCCCCTGACCGGAGGCATGGGACAGCCGGAAGGAAGCGAGCCCGCAGGGGTAGCCGGGCACAGCAAGGTTGCCCTGCCCTGCCAATGGCTGGCGCCAAGGCAGACCAGGTTGCCGGCGATCCCTGCCGGCGGATTCCGCACCACGGCCGCTCAGCGGCCCGGCGGGTACAGGCACTCGATCTCGGTGCGCTCGCCGCAGACGCAGGTAATGATCAGGCGGACGATCTTGTCGCCTTCCTTCACCACCTCGACCTGGGCGTGCGATGCTCCCGGCGCGCTGGCCGCCAACGGCGACAACGCGTGAGGTCCGTGGTGCGCCGACGCTTCCTGCGCGCCCGCACGCAAAGACTTCATATTCAGTTCCTTTTTGCCTTGGAGAAAGGGTTTCATGGCTTCGACTTCGTCCCGTATTCCAGCTTCCGGACAGGCTGCTCGACGAGCTTGGTGTCTCGGAGCGACCGGGTGGACAGGCTGAGACTGACAGTGATGCGCTGATTGGCTTCGGCGTCGCGCGCGACGCCTGGCACCGGGTGTGTGTCGCCGTAGCCGGTGACGCGCTCGATGAGGTCGTCGTCGACGGCGTAGTGCACGAGGGCACGTCGGGCGGCCAAGGCGCGATCCGACGAGAGTTCCCACGCGCTGTAGTCGGGTTTCGTGGCGACGATGCCCGACCGCGTATGACCGTCGATCACAACGCGGAACCGGTGCCGGTCGATGACCCAGGCGAGATTCTGCATGACGAACCGGCCCCACTCGGTGAGCTCGGCGGTGTCGGAGACGAAGAGCGGCTTCCGCCCGCGATCGAACACCGTGACCCGCAGGCCGTCGGCGGTGATTTCCACGTCGATCGGGGCCTCGGCCATATTCTCCTCGAGGTGCAGCAGGCGGTAGAAGTCTGCCGCCACGCTATTGAGAAGGGTCAGCTTCACGTTCTGCTGGTTTTCCTTCTCCTTCTGGGTGCCGGACTCCTCGCCGCTGCTGGTGTTCGGCGTGGAGCGCTTGTTGTTAAAAGGCAGGACGCCCGACGTCGCATCGGCAGCGGTCGCGAGGAACGGGTTCTTGAAGTACTGCGAGGTGGCCAGGACGATATTGGGTTCCTGCGCGCAGATCCATAGCACGAGGAAAAGCGCCATCATCGCGGTGACGAAGTCCGCGTAGGCGACCTTCCAGGCGCCGCCGTGATGAGCATCCTTCTTCTTGGCCATCGCCTATTTCGCAGAGAGGGACTTGAGCGTCACCTCGAGTTCGCCTGCGTTGGGCTGGACGTTGCTGTCGAGCGAGCGCCGCGCGACCTCGACTGCGGTCATGGGAGCGAGGCCCTTGGCGAAGCCGGCGACCGCCTGCATGATGCAGCGGAGGATCTGCTCGTCGGCGGCATTGTTGAACTTGATGCGATTCGCGAGCGGGTTGACGAAGCCGTATGCGAAGAACACGCCGAGCAGGGTACCGGTGAGCGCCGCGGCCACCTTCTCACCGACGGCCGCCGGGCCCTCGGCGATGGAGGCCATCGTGTTGATGATGCCCAGCACCGCCGCGACGATGCCAATGCCAGGCAACGAGTCGCCCACCAGGTTCAAGACGTGGACCGGGTGATCCGCCTCCGACGACTTGGAGTCGAGTTCGGCCTGCATCAGATTCTCGAGCTGGTCGGGCTTGATCTTGCCGTCGATGACGGGCTTGAGGCCGTTGCACAGAAACTCGAGGCGCTCGGGGTGATCCAGGATGGCCGGGTACCGCTTGAAGATGGAGCTCTTCTCGGGGTCCATGACGTGCTCTTCGAGGGCGATCAGGCCGTTGCGCCGGCCGACCATGAAGATCTCGTACAGCAGCTTCAGAATCTCGACGAATTCGGCCTGGCTGGTGGCTTTCGCCGTAATGGAGCCGATAACCTTGTGGGCCAACTCCTTGAGCACGTGTCCCGGGCTCGCGATGACGAGCACGCCCGCGGCGATGCCGAGAATGACCACAAACTCGGATACATGCAGCAGCAAGACCGGGTTGCCACCGGCCAGCACGAAGCCGCCGAGCATGGCGCCCAAGACGATGATACCACCCAGGATTACGAGCATGGGAAACGAAGGGGCGTGGCGGAGCGCCGATGACGCGCCACGGAGAGTTCAGCCGCAGGGATCCGCATGGGAGCTTTCGCGTCAGCGATTGCGCGCGCGCTGCAACCAGCCGCGCAGACCGAGGATGGTCTGGGCGTGAATCTGGCAAATGCGCGACTCCGTCAGGCCGAACACCGCAGCAATTTCGGCCAGGCGCATGTTTTCGTAATAGTACATCGCGAGGATCTTTCTCGGTATATCGGGCAGCTCGCTAATCCTTTGAGTGAGAAGTTGCAGCAGCTCGGTTTTCTCGAGCGTATCCCGGCCGGTCTTGTCGGCCTCGTCAGCCAGCAGCTCGTGCAAGGAGGCGCCCTCCCCTTCCTCGCCCTCGGTGTTCTGGTCGATGGCGATGAAGGTCACCGGCTTCGCCTCGTCGACCCACTTCTGGTATTCCTTCTCCGTGAGGCCGAGGGACGCGCAGACTTCGGCGTCGGTGGCGGCACGGCCGACGCGCTGCTCCACCTCGTTGATGGCGAGCTTGAGCTTCCGGGAACGGGCCCGGGCCCGGCGCGGGCACCAGTCCATACGGCGCAGTTCGTCCAGGATCGCGCCCCGGATGCGCATCGCGGCGTAGCTGGCGAAGGTACTACCCTGCTCGGGGTCGAACTTGCGCACCGCGGCGATCAGGCCGGTGACTCCGACGCTGTAGAGATCGTCGGCGTCCACGTGGGCGGGAACATTCAGCTTGATGCGGTCAACAACGTTGCGGACCAGCGGCAGGTACCGGGAGATGAGGTCTTTCTCATCCACGGCGCTCGGCGAAACACCTTGGTAAGCCCTCCAAGCCGCGGCGGCATTTGCATCCGTGCCTTGTGGGTTTGAAGCGGTGGAGCTCATAGGAATCTAGGGAGAGGTAAGCGAACAGTGGGGTTTACTTCTGCTTGGCGGCCGCGTTGGCGGCGGCAGAGGCCGCGGTGGCGGCATTGCGGGCGATGATCGTTTCGCGGATACCGCGCACGAGGATGGTCCAGAACCAGCGGAAGAGCATGGCGCCCACGAGGCATCCGACCGCGCCATCGAAGAAGATGCGGTCCGGCTGATGGCCAGCCCAGTAGCTGGCACACCCGGTGACGAGGAACCCGGCGAATCCGCCGGCAAGGAACACGAATTTCATGGACGAGCTGGAAAGGGGTTAAGCGAGGGGGTCAGGATTCCTCCTGCGGGAGCGTGCGGCGGACGATCGCGCCAGGGACGTCCTCTTCGCAGTCGCCGGTGAGCGACGGGCCGGTGGCGAGGAAGAGCGGTTCCACCTCGGTATCGAAGAGGTAGTCCCAGAGTTTCCCCCACTGGGGCACCTCATCGAGGTGGGTGAAGACCACGTGGGTCGCGCCCAGGTCACGGCCGGCGGCGTACGCATCGCGCATCGAGGCGCGGTCGTAGGCGGCGTTGAGCACGAGGACGCGCTCGGTGATCTGCTCGCGATCGAGAAACGCGCCGATCGGGGCGTTGTCAGCCGGGCGCTGCACCGAGAGGCCGGGCAGGTCGAAGTAAACGAAACCGCCCGGGACAGCCGCGTGCGTTTCGCAGGGGAAGTGCGCCAGCGGCACGCCGAGGGCCTCGGCGAACACCGGCAGCGGGCCGAGCGGATTCGGGCGATCGAACTCGACGCTGACCACGTGACCGAGCCGGCCCCGGCGAAAGACTTCCTGCGCGATCCACTTGCAGAGCGCGGTGGTGCGACCGACGCCCGAGGTGCCAAGGAACGCGGCGCGGGAGAGCGGCGGACGCTGCGGCCGCGTGTCGGCCTGTTCACGGAGCAGCCGGGACGTCTCGGCGAGCGCGCGATGGAGCGGCAGCGTGTTGAGCTCCGCCCAGTTGGCGCGGGCCTGGAGCCGGTTCAGCGCAGTCTCGGTCAGTCCGGAGCGCCGCAGCAGGCCGCTCAATCCCAGCGGAGGGGAGATCCGGCTGTCGTCGCGCGCCGGGGCGCGGCGCGGCGACGTGGAATCAGTGTCGTCCTCGGGCGCGGCCGCGGCGGGCGGGGGCGTGGGCAGCCGACGGGCGGGCGGAATGAAATCCTCGATGGAATCCGGCGGCAGCGCCGCTTCATCCGAAAGCCCGTGCAGCCGCGACGGCGTGGCCGGGGTCGCGGGAGCCGCATCAACCTGCGCCACGACCTCGAGGCGCGGTGACGAGAACAGCCGCTTGATGCCCGACGCTTCGATGGAACGGACCGACAGCACCCGGGCGTTCGGGCCGAGCTTCTCGCGAATGAGCGCGACGGCCTCGTCCGCGGTTTTCACCGTGAACTTGTAGGCGCCAGGCGCGAGCGTTGGGCGGGGGTCGGCCATGTTCAGCAGCGGCGGAAAGACGGGAGGACGACGGACCGCTCCACCGTGACCGGCTCGATCACGAGCTCGGCGGTCGCCGGACGGCGGGACGGCCGGGCGTCGGAACGCCGGGCGCGGTTCTGCCGCTGGGTGGCAAACGCGCCGCGCGTGCGCGGGCCACAGAGGATGAAGAGCGGGGTGACGCGCGTGATCGTGTGCACGCGGCCGGAGTCAGTCATCACCTGGGAAACAGTTTCTTGATTGAGGATCATGTTAGGCGGCGGCTTTGAGCGGGACTTCGGCGCGCGCGAGGTGCGCCGGGAGAGTGACGATGCCGGCGTTCTCGATCTCGGTGCTGGCGGGCAGCTCCTGGTACGCGAGGACGGTGAGGCGCGGGAAGGAGGACTCGAAGAAGCGCTTGATTGGCAGGCGGATCTCGGTCGACACGATGAGGACCGGCTGATGGCCACCCTGCACGAGCTCGGTCGTGCGCTTGTTGAGTTCCTCGAGGAGGTGGCGGCCCGTGGCGGGATCGAGGGCGAGGCCGACCTCGGTCGGGCTCCGGTGAACCTTCTGGGCGAGCAGTTGCTCGAGGCGCGGATCGAGGGTCGCGGCGCGGATGACGCCCGGGCGGGTCTCGTACTCCGGCACGAAATAGAGCCCAAGGCGGCGGCGGACGAGCTCGCTGAGATCGTCGGGGTTCTTCGAGAGCGGGGCGAAGTCGGCAATGCCCTCGAGGATAAGCGGCTGGTTGACGATCGAGATGTTCTCGCGGAGCAGGTTCTGCAGGACGCGCTGGATGATGCCGAGCGTGACCAGGTCGGGCAGGAGCTCGGCGATGAGCGCCGGCTGCGCCTGCTTGAGATGGTCGACCATCTGCTGGACCTCCTGGCGGCCGACGAGATGGTGGGCGTTGACCTTGAGCGTCTCGGAAAGGTGCGTGATCAGCACCGAGGCCGGATCGACCACGGTGAAGCCGTTGAGCTCGGCGGTCTTCTTCTCCGACTCGTCGATCCAGGTGGCGTCGAGATTGAACACCGGCTCGCGCGTCGGCACGCCCTTGAGGCGAACCTTCGAACCGGAAACGTTCATGGCGAGCCAGCGGTCGGACATGAGCTGGCCACGGGCGACAGGCTTGCCGCGGAGGAGGAAGCGGTAGTCGTTGGGCGCGAGCTCGAGATTGTCGCGGACCGAGATGGGCGGAACGACGATGCCCTTCTCGCGGGCGAGCGCCTTGCGGACGCCGGTGACGCGGGCGAGCAGTTCGCCACCGGTGCGGACCTCCGCGAGGGAAAGCAGGCCGTAACCGATCTCGATGGCAAAAACGTCGACCTCGATGAGCTTCCGGACGTCTTCCGGTCCACCCGAGCCACCCGCCGCCGGGGCGGGGGCACCCGCGGCGCCGGGCGTGCCGGGCTTGGCGCCCTTGGCGCCCGGGGCGGTCTTGCCGGCGGCCACTTCGGGACCGCGCTGCAGTTCCTGGTTCTCGAGCACGCGGGCGATGTAGTACGCGAGACCGGAGAGGCCGAAGAACGGGATGAGCGGCATGCCGGGCATCAGGCCGAAGCAGGCCATCATGCCGGCGGCGATCTTCATCGCCCGCGGATAGCGGAAGAGCTGGCCGGCGAGCTGGACGCCGAGATTGGAATTCTCGGAGGCGCGAGTGACGAGGATGCCGGCGCCGACCGAGAGGATCAGGGAGGGAATCTGCGAGACGAGGCCGTCACCGATCGACAGCAGGGTGAACTTCTGCAGCGACTCCACCAGCGAGAGGCCCATCTGCATCACGCCGATGGCGAAGCCGCCAACGACATTGATGAGGGTGATCATGATGCCCGCGATCGCGTCGCCGCGGACGAACTTCGAGGCACCGTCCATCGCGCCGTAGAAGTCGGCTTCCTTCTGGACCTTGATGCGGCGGGCGGTGGCGGCGGCCTCGTCGATGATGCCGGCGTTCAGCTCGGCATCGATGGCCATCTGCTTGCCGGGCAACGCATCGAGGGTGAACCGGGCGCTCACCTCGGCGATACGACCGGCGCCCTTGGTGATGACCACGAAGTTGATGACCACCAGGATCAGGAACACCACCGCGCCGACCACGAAGTTGCCCTGGATGACGAAGTGGCCGAACGAGTCGATGATGTGACCGGCGTAGCCGCTCACCAGGATCTGACGGGTGGAACTGATGTTCAGGGCCAGCCGGAAGAGCGTCAGGGCCAGGAGTAACGTCGGGAAGCTGGAGAACTCCGGCGGATCCTTGATGTAGATGATCGCGAGCAGCACCAACAGCGACAGGCCGATGTTCAGCGCCAGGAAGACGTCCAGGATCGCCGGCGGCACCGGGATGATCAGCAGGAGGACGGTGAGGAACAGGCCCCCCGTAAAGACCAGGTCGGCGCGCTTCATCAGCGCGGAAAAGGTGCTGTTGTCGGTCGCCATGGGTTAGGCTCCCGCCTCCATCCGACGCGCCTTCAGGCGATGGAAGTAGTACCGGTGCGTCCGGTAGACGACGGCCAGGATCTCGGCCACGGCCTGGTAGAGCTCGGAGGGGATCGCCTCGCCCACGGTGCCCATCGCGAACAGCAGCCGGGCAACCGGCTTGTTCTCGACCATGGGCACGCCGTTTTCGGCGGCGATCGCCTTGATGCGTTTGGCAAAACCGTTCTCGCCCTTGGCGAGGATGACGGGGGCCTTGTCCTTGCCGCGCTCGTACTTCAGCGCGACGGCAAAGTGGGTCGGATTCGTGACCACCACGTCGGCAGTCGCGACGTCCGCGAGCATCTGCTTCTGCATCAGCCGGCGGGCCATGCGGCGCATGGCGCCTTTGACGCGGCCGTCGCCTTCAGACTGCTTGTGCTCCTCCTTCACCTCTTCCCGCGTCATCATCATGTCGCGGTGCGTCTTGAACTTTTCGTACGCGTAGCTGATCGCGGCGACGACGCCCAGGGCGAGGAGCAACCGGGTGAGGAACAGCACGGTGGCGCGATTGAGGAACTCGCCGAGATAGGCCGCCTCAACCGGAGCCGTGAAGAGCGGGTCGTAGATCAACCCGCGGGTGCCCAGCCAGAGCGCGGTGCCGATCGCGGTGAGCTTCAGGATATCGATGCCCGTGCGCACGAACGCCGCCTTCGAGAAGATGCGGTTGAAGTTCGCGATAACGTTCAACTGCTCGATCTTGAACGTGACGGCCTCGGGGGTGAGCCGGAAGCCGCTCTGGACGCCGCACGCGAGGAAGATGGCACCAAGGATGGCCAGCAGCACCGGCCCGAGCACGCGCGCCGACAGCAACAGCATCTCGGCCAGCATGCCGGAGACGGTGTCGATCGAAATGGGGGTGCTGGTGAACCGCGTGAAAATCGCGACCGAGTACTCCGCCACCTCCCGCGACATCGTCGGGATGAGCATCGTGAACACCCCCAGGAGAGCGCCGATCGGGAAGAGCACCGCCAACTCAGCCGAACGCGCGAACTGACCCCGATCGTGCGCCTCGTTCAGACGCTTCTCGGTCGGTTCCTCAGTTTTGGAGTCCTGGTCGTGATCGGCCATTGGTAGCGCGTGCTCTTGAGCAACGGCGGTGCCAACGGGTCACTGTACGCCATATCTTTCTGATTGATAATGCTTTAATACTTTATAATCGACGCCCTCCCTAGGGAAGTTTCCTACTTCAGGCCCCGGGTAAAAAAGAGGCAATTTTTGCCTGTGATCGCCGCAGGACTCTCCCCTAGCCGCGCCATCGACGACGGCTGCGCCGCCTTGGCGTTCGCCCCACCCCGCTCCGACTCAAACCAGGAGCGCTTCCGCCTGCCTATGCCCTCCTCCCCTCGAGGACGAGAGCACGAGGAACGCAATTATATCCGGTTGTTCCCGAGCCTTTTGCGCAATAATGTCCAGATACTTGGGATAATGTCCAGATACTCGCCAAAGAGTGTCCGGATCCCCTCTCAGCCCGCCCGGAGCATCTGCAGCATGCGATAAGGCAGGTCGCCGAACTCCACGTACAGGTAGCGCGCCACGAGGGCACCGGCCGTACTGAGCAGGGCGAGTCCGAACAGCGCGCGCGCCGAGAAGCTCACGATGAAAACGTTCATCTTGGGCACCGAGCGACCGAGGACCGAGAACGCCAGGTTCACCAGGAAGTTCATCGCAATGAAGGGCGCCGCAATGCGCACCGCCAGCTCGATCATGTGCCCGGTGCTCCGGATCAAGACCATGCTCGAGGCCGGATCGAGCATCGCCCGACCCGCGGGTGCGAGTTGGAAGCTCTTGGCGAAGGCCAGCAGCACCGCGTAGTGACCGCCGAGCAGGAAGAACAGCACGATGGCCATGGCCGACAGCATCCCCGCCACCGGCTCACTGGCCGGCGTCGGCACGCCGATTCCGGGCATCGCGGTCATGCCGACTTCGGTCGAGATCAGCCGCCCGGCCATGTCGATCGCGGCAAAGGTAATCCGGACCACAAAGCCAAGCGCGAGCCCGACAATGACCTCAAGCCCGGCCGCCACGATCAGGGGCCACATCGCCAGCGGCACGGGCACCGAAGGGACCAGATGGGCGAGCAGCGTCGCCAGCCCCACGCTCAGTCCCAGCCGCACCGTCACCGGAATGGCATGCCCCGCAATCACGGGTAGCTGCAGGATGACTCCGATCGAGCGGAGAAACACCATCAGCCAGACGATGATGTAGTCGATGGTCACGGTCGCGCTTGCTCAACCCAGGGAGGCGGCCGTCACGGCGCCGCCCGGCGGCTCGTCGTCAATGCGCCATGGTCCCTATCCGCGAGATCGTGGTGATCGCGTATTCGGAGAGGGAGCGCAGCAGCCACGGCGTGAGGAGGAGCAGCAGCCCCGCCATGGCGATCAGTTTCGGCACAAAGGTGAGCGTCTGTTCCTGCATGCTCGTGACCGACTGGAAAAGCGAAGCCGCCAGGCCAACGACGAGCATCACGCCGAGGAACGGCGCAACCAGATACAGGGCGAACATCACCGTCGATTTGAAGATATCGATCGCGAGGTCGGGATTCATGAGATGACGGGTTACGAGCGCGGGAAAGGGAGGGCGGACGCGGGGACGGGGCCCTCAGGCGGAGAAGCTCTGGACGAGCGAACGTACGACCAGATGCCAGCCGTCGACGAGGACGAAGAGCAGCAGTTTGAGGGGCAATGAGATCGCCACCGGTGGCATCATCATCATGCCGAGCGCCATGAGGACGGACGACACCAGGAAATCGATCACTAGGAACGGCAGGAACAGCAGGAAGCCCATCTGAAAGGCGGTCTGCAGTTCGCTGACCACGAACGCCGGGATGACCACGCGCATCGGGAGGTCCTTCACCGCGGTCGGCCCGAAGCCGCCCAACTGCAGGAAGTACTCGATGTCACGCGTGCGCGTCTGCTTCAGCATAAACTGCTTCAGCGGCACAGACGCACGATCGAGCGCCTCGACCGACGTGATCTGCTTGTTCAGGTAAGGCTGCAAGGCGTCGGAGTTCACCCGGTCAAAGACGGGCCCCATCAGGAAGAACGTCAGGAAGAGTGAGAGTCCCACCACGATCTGGTTCGACGGGGCATTCGTCGTGCCGAGCGCGGTGCGCAGGAAGCCGAGGACAATCACGATGCGCGTGAAGCTGGTCATCAGCAGCACGATCGAAGGCGCCACCGAAAGCAGCGTCATGATGATGACGATCTGCACGGCGACGCTCACGTCGGTGTTGGTGCCATTGCCCTCGAGCCCGATGTTCAGCCGGAAAGGCGTACCGGTCGTCGGCGCGGCCGCCGGGGGCGGCGTGGCAGCCGGCTGCCCGGGTTGCGCCTGGGCCGGAGTGCCCAGCGGATTGACCACGGTATTCGGCGTCGTCTGAGCGTGGGCTGCGGGAACAGCGAGGAAAGCGCCCGTGCCGAGCACGACCGCGGCCAGCAGTGACCGCAGGGGCCGGATACTCGGCAGGGGGAAAAGGCGGAACGTCACTTGGTCTCCTCCGTCGGCCGCACGGGCCCGTCGTTGAGCGTCGAGAGCATCTCTATCCGACCGGGGCACACCCCGAGCAGGAACTTCTTCTCGCCGTAGGAAGCGACGACGAGGAACTGGCGGTTGCCGAGCGAGCGAGTCTCCTCGACCGCGAGCGCGCTGCCAGGCCGGCCACCAAGGCCCTGGGCCCGGCGATTACGCAGGAAAAGCCAGAGGCCGCCGGCGGCCAGCAGGACCGCCACGGCGAGGGTCAGATTGTTGGCCATGCCCCCGGCAGAGGCCGCCGGCGCTTCGGGGCGCGCGGTGCCGCCGGGATAGATCACCCTGTTGTCGTCGGCCGCCAGGGCCGCCGTGGAGAACAGCGCCAGGAAAACGAGGCCGCGGGCAAACCGCCGCAGCATCAGGCCCAGTTCCGCCGTTGCGCCGCGACCAGTCCGTTGGACGCGTGAGGCTGCGTTCATGTCCGTTTGCTGCCCACCAATTCGGTGATCTTGATGCCGAAGTTGTCCTCGACCACCACCACCTCGCCGTAGGCGACGAGCTTGTCGTTGACGAAAAGGCCGACCGGATCGCTCGCGTGCTGCATCAGCTGCACGATGGAGCCGGGAGCGAGCTCGAGCACTTCACGCATGGGAAGGAGGACCGAGCCAAGCTGCACGGTCACCTTCACCTTCACGTCGAGCACGATATCAAGAGACTTTTCGTCCGTCAGGTTTGGCATGGAAGAGAGGGTCCGACACGTGGACCTTGCTGGTGATCTGGACGGCAACACGGTCTGTATCCAGGCCGACGGTGCCGATAAACTTGGAGGTGTCGTTCAGGACGATGTGCGTCTCGCCGCAGACTTCCGGCCGCATCTCGATGACGTCGCCGACCCGGAAACTCGCCACTTCGCGCAGCGTGAGGTCAAACGCGTGCCACTCGGCGCGGACGGGGATCATCACGCGCTCGTACGCGGGGTGCCACTCGGCCCGCTTCACGGTCTGGGTCACCGCGGTGTCTTTCTGCCGGCGCGCCTGCATCTGCTTCACCACCGGCTCGATCGTGTAGTACGGGACGCCAATCTGGATCTGCTCCGAGCAGTCGCCGAAATTACACTCCAGCGTCAGGGCGAGCATGATGGCATCACGCGGCGAGGTCTGCAGGAAGCGGCCGTTGTTCTCGTGCCCGATGATGGACGGATGCAGTTCCTGCTCCGACTTCCACTGGGCACACCACTCCTCGAGCATGATCAGGATCACGTCCTCGATGAGGGCGATCTCGATCTCGGTCAGGTAGCGCTCGGCCTTGACGGAGTGGCCACGACCGCCGAGAAGGCGATCAGCCACGGTGAGCGCCAGGCGCGGGTTGATGTCGAGAATGCCGACGCCGACCATCGGATCGACCTTGAAGAGGCTCAGGTGGGTCGGGTTCGGCAGCGAGTCCGTGAACTTTGAATACGTGACCGTGGTGAGCTTGGCCATCTTGAGGCCGAACTCCATGCGCAGGTACAGCGACAGGCGCGCGCTCAGGTAACGGATGAAATCCTCGTGCAGCAGGCGCAGCCGCCGCAGCTCTGCCTCGGAAAGAAACGCGGGATTGCGGAAATCGTAAGGTTCGACCTTCGGTCCGGACCCGTCCGTGCTGGCGGCAAACGCCCCACCCTTCGGCGCCTGGGCGGCCGCCTCGGCCGCCTGCTGGGCCAGCAGCTTGTCGATCTCGGACTGATCGAGAAAGTCGCTCGCGGGTTTAGGGTCGTCAGCCATGGCAAGGACTTGGGACGGCGCTTACTGGACGACGAAGTCGGAGAAGTACACCTGCTCCGCCACGCGCTTGCCCATCGCCTGATTGTAGGCGGAAACGAGTTTCTCGCGGATGACGTTCTTGGCCCCGGCCTCCTCGAGGTCGGCGAGCGTCAGCGACGACAGCACGTTGAGCGTGGTGTCGTAGAGCTTGGTGCGGTTCTCCTCGAAGACCTTCTTGATATCGACGGTGCCCTTGGCGTCGCCGACGACGTGGAAGCTGGTCTTGAGGTACCGGGTGCCCATCGTGCCAGCGAGGTTCACGACCACGTTGGTAAATTCATAAGTGGAAGCCTCCTTCGGCTTCCCGTGCTTGCCGCCCTCGGCCTCGCCCGCCTCGGCGGCCGGCGCCTCGACGGTTGGCGGCGGCAGGGCGAGCTTCTTCTGCAGTCGCGGCACCAGGACGTACTCCGCCGTGACCCAGGTCAGGGCGGGAGCGATCACGATCGAGACGATCGCGGGAATCCACGCCTTGATCCCACCTCCGGCCGCGGCGGCCGGAGCCGCCGGAGCGGCGGCCTCGGCGGCGGGAGGCGGAGCCTTCTCGGGTTTGGCCGCCGCGGGCGGCGGGGTGGCCGAAGCGTCGGACTTGGGAGGGGGCGGCATGGGCGATGAGGAGGAAGCGAAGGGATATCCGCGTCAGCGCGGATGATCAGCGCTTCAGATTGACGATGTCCTCGAGCACGGTGTCGGAAACGGTGATCAGGCGGGACGCGGCCTGAAAGCTGCGCTGTGACGTGATCAGGTTCGCGAACTGCTCAGTGAGATCGACGTTCGAGAGTTCGAGCTGACCGGACTGAATCTTGCCGAGGCCATTGGACGTGGGGACGCCGATGTCGGCAACGACCGCGCCGGTGGAGCCGAAATCGAAGAGATTGTTGCCCACTTTCATCAGCTTCGGCTGATCGGTGATGTTGAGCAGGCCAACCTTGCCGGAGGCCGTCGCGGTGCCATCCGATGCAAAGGCGGTGAGCGTGCCATCGCTGCCAATGCTGACCGACTTCAGATCGGCGTAGGAGACGGCGGTACCACCGGCGTCCGCGCCGATCGCCTGGACTTTCGCGCCCGCGGAATCGAGGACGTTGTAGCCCTGCGCGTTCACCAGGAAGCCATTGTTGTCGAAGTGGAAGGAGCCATCGCGCGTCGCGTAATTAACTCCCGAGCCGTCCTGCACCACGAAGTAGCCGTTGCCGGAGACCGCGAGATCCGTCGTGCTCCCGGTGCTCGTCATCGAGCCTTGGGTGAAATTCGTGTTGATGCCGGCGAGTTGGACGCCGGTGCCGATCTGGACCGCCGAATCCGTCGTGCTCGCGGCGCGGAGCGTGTTGCTGAACGTGTCGGCAAAATTGGCCGACGACCCCTTGTACGCCGTCGTGTTTACGTTCGAGATATTCGTGCCGATGACTTCGAGGCTCTTGCCGAAGGTCTTCAACGCGCTGACGCCGGAAGTGAGGGTGCCGAGGAGGGACATGTTAGGGCTGCTGGTTAAGGGTTATTCGCCGGTGGTGGTCTTGGAGCTCGAGGCCGTGACGGCGGCCGGCTCGACCAGAAGCACGGAGGAGATGTCGTAGAGGCTTTGGCCAACGATCAGTTTGGGGGTGCCGTCAGAAACTTTAATGCCGCTGACCGGACCAGAAATGGTCTGCCCGTCGCCGATATCCACGGTCACGTTGTGGCCGAGATACGAATTGGCGGTCACGAGCGATTGCTGCTCCTGCATCGTCGCGAGGGTCTTCGAAATATCCGTGGTCTGCTGGAGCGACGTGAACTGGGCCATGCTCGCAATGAACGTCGTGTCGTCCATCGGCTTCATCGGGTCCTGGCTCTGAAACTGCTGGGCGAGCAGTTTGAGAAAATCCTCCTGCCCGAGAACTTTCTTGGCGCCAGTCGCGCTGGACGTCGTGTTTGCGGCCTCGGTGGCAGCGTACGAATTCGAGACGGGTGAGACGGTCGACATGGTGTTAAGCGAGCGTGTGGAGGTGAACGGAGTTGCCGGAATAGGTCCGGGGACCAGCCACGCTCGCCGCTGCGGTCGTGGAAGAGCTGCTCCCGGTCGTAGGCTCACGGCCGGAGGCAAAGGGGAAACTGACGTTATCGCCCGTCTGGCGGGACTGCTGCTGCTGCTCGCGCTGGCGGGAGGCACCGTCGCCCGACGAGGAGAACTCGCCCTGCTCACCGCTGCTGGCGAACACCGGATCGGCGAGACGCACCGTGCGTTCACCGTGCCCCGCGGCGGTCACGTGCTGCCATTCGGTCGAGAGCGCGGCCCGGAGCTCGGCGGAATCGGTCTGAAAAGTCGTCTGGACCTCACCCGCACGCATTTGCACGCGAACCTTCAGGTCGGCGTCGCCCACCGTGAACTGCAGATTGACGCTGTGTTGATCGCGAGCGGCGAACCGGGCCGTCACATCGAGCACCGCCTCAACCGCCCGATGAGCCGAGCTCGTGACTTCCACCGCCGTCGGCAAACTAGAGGTCTGAACGCGCACCGCCGCAGCTGAATCCGTCGCCGTCACCACCGGGGTGTCGGAGAGCTTGAACTCAGAAAGGGGGGAGCCGGCGGACATCGTGGGCGCTGATTTAGCACTGGCGATGCCAATGCCGGATCCACGCTTCTCAACATCCTCAACATTAGCGGCTAAAGAAGTTCTTACTGACGCCTTTCCCGTCGTCGACAAGCCGCTCGCCGAGCGACGGGTGCCAGCGGCAAAATTTGCCACCGAGTCTTTGGCGTTCGTCTCCGACTTGGGCGTCGGAGCGCTCGCGGCAGAGGCTTCAGTCGCGGCGCCCGTCATCGTTGGCATCGCGTTTGCGTTCGCGCCCACGGGCGGGGTCGAGACGGCGGTCACGACCGGGGCCGCCGGGGTCGACGCAACCACCGGAGAGGGAGACGAGCTGGGCGTCGCCTGCGGCTGGGCCGGTGCCGGGCTCGAGACGGCGGTGGTCGGCACGGCGTTCGGAGTCAGCTTGGCGTAAGCCGCTCCTCCGCCGATCTGGCGCTGCACCGTTGCAGCGACGTCGGCGTAATCTCGCGCCGCCTCATTCGGCGCGGCCGGCGCGGCGTCGGTGACAGCCGTGTCCGCCGTGGCCGAAGTGACCGCCGGCTGGCGGAGCTCCGACGCCGTGACGAACGTCGTCGCGCGGGTGACGGTCCTGCCCCACCCTGAAAGATCAGTCTGGCCGAACTCATTCGTCGTCGCATCGCCGCCGGAGCTGGATCCGCCATCGCTGGCCTCGGCGGTTTCGGACGTGCCGGTCTCAAGGTCGGCGTCCGCTTGAGTCACCGGCTGCGGAAGCGGGATGGGGGCAAGGAGAAGCGCCGCCATGGCGGCGGCCTGCCGGTCGCCCGCCTGGAGGAGGTCTGCCGGTGTGTCCTTCGTCTCCACCGTGGGCGTGTCGTCTTCGGTCCCGCTCGCATCGGCCGGGACGGCATCCTCGCCCCCGATGGCAATAGCGACGTCGGTGGCGGGACTAAGCGCCATCGCCGGCGTCATGGTGGGCGCCAGCAAGGAGGCGACGATCCCGGCGACAACGGGCGTGTTCGTCGGGTCCGCGGCGATCGGGGGCTTTGGAACCGGAGTACCATCGCTCGCGGCAGGCGTCGCCCCGGCGGCCGGAGAAGCGCCCGCCCCAGCCAGGAGCTGGGCGAAGCCGGCCGAGCTTTCAGTCGCCGGCTCGGTGCTGGAGGAAGCCGCCGCGCCGGGAAGCGCCAGGGGGTCGGAAGGGACGGTGAGAAGGGAGAGTTGCATGAAGCGGACACCCTCCGTGGCGAAAAACCGCGACCGTCCTTGGCGCGGTGATAGCTGTCGTTAAGGGTTGGATTTCGCGGCTTTCACCAGGCGAAGTTTCTCGGAAAGAATCGCGGCGCGGCGGGCCAGCGGACCGTCAGTGCCGGCCGTCTTGCTCATTTCCTCGAAGATGGGACCGACGACGTCGGGCTTCATCAGCGCGAGGATCTTGACGGCGGTGTTGTCGTCCATCTCGCGGATGATCGCGACGACCGCACGGGGCGAGAGATTCGTATAGGTCTGGGAGAGCTTCTTCAGGTTCACCGCCTCTTCGCTCCCCATCTCGATGACGCGGTCGTTGATCTCCTTGCGCAGCGCATTCAGGTCGGTCCGCGCCTTGGCGAGTTCCTTCTCGGCGGCCGCAATGCGGGCCTCCCGCTGGTCGAGCTCCGACCGGCGCTTCAGCATCACCTCGCGATCCTCCTTCAGCTCGCTGGCGAGGTTCTCGATCTCGATGGTCCAGAAGTCCCAGCCCTTCTTCTTCATCTCGCTCGGCGGCTTGTGGTCGCGCTGGTAGATCGCCTGGTCGACCACCGCGTTGAGGGTGCGCCAGCTCACCCCCAGCCCCACGGCGATACTGAGCAGTACGCCAAGGACGCTGGTGACGACGGGATTGAGAATGCGAGTCATGATGCCGAGAGATTAAGGGTTGGCCGCCGCGGCCGCGCGACCGGCGCGACGGTTGGCATAGTCGTCGAACTCCGCCTGCTCCTCGCGCATGGTCTCGTAGCGGTGCTGGGCTCTCGCCTTCTGCTCGAGCCGCTTGACCACCTCGAGCCGGCGGTGCGCCTCGATGTACTCGGCGCGGCGCTGTTCCATCGTCTGCTGCGCCTTCGCGCGGGCCTGCTTGGCCGCGACCTCAGCGTCACACTCCTGCCGGTAGGCCTCGAGCGCACGTATTTGCTCGCTGGCGGAGAAGTTGTGCGCCCGGCCGGCCACGAGATCGGCGGCGAACTGGCGCACCCGGGCCTGCGCGGCCGCGACTTCCTGCTCCGCCTTGGTCAGCGCCTGCACCGCAAAGGCAAAGGCCTCCTGGGCGCGCGCGTCCTGGTGCGTGCGAAGAATCGCGACTGGCTGGAGCGTAAAGCGAAAGCGTTTCATCCGACGATCTGCTTCAGCTTGGTGAACGTCTGCGCCCGCGGGGTGTGCTCCTGCGTGGGCTGCCGCAGGAACTGCCGGAGCGGCTCATACAGCGAGATGGCGTGATCGAGCGCGGCGTTGGCGCCCTTCTGATACGCGCCGATCGAAATCAGGTCTTCATTCTTCCGATAGAGCGCCAGGACCTCCCGGGCCCGCGCGCTGGAGGCGACCTCCTCGGTCGAACAGACGTCGCGCGTCAGACGGCTCACACTCTCGAGCACGTCGATCGCCGGGTAATGATTGAAATGCGCCAGGTGCCGGGAGAGCACGACGTGACCGTCGAGAATACCGCGGACGGCATCCGCCACCGGCTCGTTCATGTCGTCACCTTCCACCAGCACGGTATAGAGTGCGGTGATGGCCCCGCTCTCGCCGGCGCCGGCGCGCTCGAGAAGCCGCGGCAGCATGGCGAAGACCGAAGGCGTGTAGCCACGCGTCGCGGGCGGCTCGCCAATGGCGAGGCCAATCTCGCGCTGGGCCATGGCGAAGCGCGTGACCGAATCCATCATCAGCAGCACGTTCTTCCCGGCGTCGCGCCAGCCCTCGGCGATCGCGGTGGCCGTGAAGGCGGCGCGAATCCGGAGCGGCGCGGGCTTGTCGGACGTCGTAACGACGACGACCGCCCGCTTCAGCCCCTCGGGACCGAGATCCTTTTCGATGAACTCACGCACCTCGCGGCCACGTTCACCAACGAGCGCGATGACGACGACGTCCGCCTCGGACGCCCGCGCGATCATGCCCATGAGGGTCGACTTGCCGACACCGGAGCCGGCGAAAAGGCCGAGACGTTGACCGCGACCGAACGGAATGAAGGCATCGATGGCGCGCACCCCCGTGACAAAGGGAGTCTTGATGCGCTGGCGGCGCAGCGGATGCGGCGGCTCGGCGCTCTGGCTCTCCTTGCGCTCCACCGGAAGCATGCCGAGGCCGTCAAATGGCCGGCCCAAGGCATCCAGCACGCGGCCGAGCATCTCCGGGCCCGTCCGTGGCAGCGGCGGCCGATCGCAGGCTGCGACCTCGCAGCCCACGTGCAGACCCGTCGTGTCGCCGAGCGGCATGAGCAGCACCTTGTGCTCACGAAAACCGACCACTTCGGCCTGCACGCTGAAACCGTCGCGGGATGAGCGCACCAGACAGAGGTCGCCAAGGCCGACATTGGGGCCGTCCGATTCGATGATCAGGCCCGCGACGCCCGAAACCGTGCCGACGCGCTGCACCGGTGGCAGATGGCGGATCTGCGACCGCAGGATGTCGATCATCGGCGTGACGTGAGCCATGGCGGATCAGAAAGCTGGCGACAGGGTCGCCTTCAGTGCGTCGAGTTTGGATTCGATGCGGGCGTCGGTGAGCCCAAAGCGACTGCGCACCTGGCAATCGCCAGGCGAAAGCGTGGGGTCGGCGCGGAGCCGCAGACCGGGATACCGCTGGAGCCAGTCGGGATTGAGCTTCTGCAGGAGCTCGGCGTCGCGCGCGGAGACGAGGAGTTCCAGATTCTCGCGTTCCGGGAAGATCTCCTTGAGCGCCTCTTCGCAAATGCGGGACACCATCTCGGCCGAAGGCTCGCAGCCGGCGAGCAGACGGCGGGCGATATCGAGCGCCAGTTCGGGCAGCGCCTCGCGCAACTGGGCGACCAGCGTCGGTTCGAAATTGGCGAGTTGGTGAAAGATGCCGTCACCCACGCGCTGGATGTCCGCGCGAAAGTCGACGAGCTGCTGGTCGGCCAGCGCCCGGGTTTCGTCGACGCCGCGGCGGTACGCCGCTTCCTCGAGCGCGGCGATCTCCTGCTCCGTGAGGAAGCGACCATTCTTGCCGGGGACGGCAACTCCGGCGAGCGGACGATCGAAGGCGATGAGACGGGCGAAGGCCATGGTGGGCGGCGCGTCAGGCGACGGTCTGCTCCTCCGTCTCGAGCGTGATCTGCCCCTCTTCCTCGAGCCGGCGGACCACCTGGATGATCGCGTCCTGGGCGGTCTCGACGTCCTTCAGGCGAACCGGCCCAAGCATCTCGAGCTCTTCCTTCAGGCTTTCGGCGGCGCGCTTGGAAATGGAACCATATATCTTTTCGCGCAGGGTCTCGCTCGCCGACTTCATGGCGGTCGCCAGGTTCGAAGAATCGACCTCGCGCAGCACGCGCTGCAGATCGGCCGGCTGGAGGCGCAGGAGGTCCTCGAAGCTGAAGAGCTTCTTGCGGATCGCGGCGCTGAGGCCGGCGTTGCGCTCCTCGAGGCGGGCCAGGAGATTCTTGCTCATCTCCTTGTCGAGTTCGTTCAGCAGATCGGCGACCGAGCGGACGCCACCGCTGCGGTGGAAAGCCGGGCGAACCTTGCTGTCGTAATGCTTGCCCAGGCTCCGCGCGATCTTGCTCACGAGGTCGAGCGACGTGCTCTCGATCGTGCCGAGCCGCTCGATGACTTCCTCGCGCAGATCAGGCCCGAGGAGAGCGAACACCTCGGCGGCCTTCGCGCTGTCGAGATACGAGAGCAGGAAGGAGATCGTCTGCGGCTGCTCGTGCTTCACGAGGTTGAAGATCTGCCGCCCCTCCATCTCGGAGATTTCCTGGATGACCTCGACCGACGTGCCGGTGGGACCGACGCGACCGATGATCGAGGAGGCCTTGTAGTCGCCCTTGGCAATTTCGAGCGTGCGTTGGGCGTAGGCCAGACCACCGAGGGCGGAGGAAACGCTCTTGGCGATGAGACCGGAGAACTCCTCCAACGACAGCCGCTGCACCTCGGTCGGGATGATCGAGTACGTCGACATCTCGCGGCAGACCAGCTCGATCTCGGCGTCGTCGAACTGCCGCAGCACCTCGGCCGCCGCTTCGGGACCGATGATAATGAGGAAGATCGCGAGCTTCTGGTGCCGCGAGAGCTTCCCGTAATCGAGGTCGTTGAGAGCCATGGCGGGAAAAATCAGTTCTTGCTGGCCGGAGCCCCACCGGGGGAACCCGCACTCACCCACTCGCGCAGCGCGACGCCGATGTTCGCCGGCTTCTGGCGGATGAGCTCGTTCAGGAGTTCCGGCGTGACGTTGCTCGCGTTCGGCAGGGTGCGGGTGGTCTGCTCCGGCGACATCGAGAGGACCTCGATCGGAACGGCTTCGGGCTTCTGCCGCTTGAACATGCGCCAGAAGACGAGCAGCACCACGCCGGCGCCCACGACGGCCGCCCAGCGGCTCGCGACCTCAAACCAGCCCCCCACCCGCGCTTCGAGCGGAACCGGCGGCAGGGCGGCCAGTGGATCGACGGCCGTGAATTCCTGCTCCTGCAGCGTGACCAGCGAGTCCAGCGTCTGCCCTGGCTGGGGCTTCAGACCGAGGGCGTTGATGACCACCTGGCGAAGCTGATCGAGCTCCTGCGCTGTCCGCGGAGCCGCGGGCTGCGACGTCGGACGCGCGTCCTTGGCCGTCGGGTCCGCCGGCGGCACCAGCGTCGGGGGACGGCGCGAAATGATCACCGAAGCGGTGAGGCTGCGCACGGTTCCGGGGTTGCGCGTGGTGCTCGTGGTGGTGCGGTCGATCTCGTACGTGATCGTCTTGTTCTTCCGGGTCTGCTCGGACTGGGAAATCGGGCGCGCGGTCTCGGTCGCTCCGGCCTGCTTCTCCGGCACATTCGCGCTGACGCCGGCGGCGCCACCACCCGAGCGCGTCTCGGTGGTGTTGGTCGTGTCGTCGGTCTGCGTCTGCGAGCGGACCACCTGACCGTCGGGGTTCCACCGTTCGGAGTTCATCGTGGTGGCCTCGGTGTCGATGTCGGCCGACACACGTACGACCGCGTTGCCGGGCCCGATCACGGCGGAGAGCATCGATTCCACCTTCTTCGCAAAATAGGCTTCGACCTGTTCGCGATAGCGGATCTGCGAGGACGCGGTGCCGAGGGTCGGGTCCTGCTTCAACTCCTCGGAGAGGGTGCGGCCGCGGTTGTCGATGACCGCAACCTGGTCGGGCGCGAGCCCCTGCACCGCATTGGCGACGAGATGCCGGATCGCGTTGACCTGGTCGATCTCGAGCTTGCCGCCACCGACGTCGACGAAGACCGAGGCGGTCGATTTGACGCCCTGCTCGGTAAGCAGCAGGCGGTTTTCAGGCTGCACGATCATGACGCGCGCGCTGCGCACGCCCTGCAGTTGCATGATGGTGCGGCCGAGTTCGCCCTGCACCGCGCGGAGATAATTGGTACGCTGGACGAAATCGGAGAGGCCGAACTGTCCCTTGTCGAAAATCTCAAAGCCCACGCCTTCGCCACTCGGAAGCCCCTTGCCGGCGAGTTCCATGCGCAGCTTGTAGACCGCGCTCGACGGCACCTGCACCGCGCTGCCGCCGGCGGTCACCTTGTGCGGGATGTTCTGCGATTGCAGATAGCTGATGACGGCGGCGGCGTCCTTGTCGCCCATGCGGGCATAGAGCAGCTGGTAGTCGGGGCGCTGGGACCACAGCGTGACGCCGATGAGGCCGCCGATGACGGCAACGGCTGCGACAATCAGGGAGACACGCTGGTTGACGCCCAGGTGTTTCCAGAGTTCGAGGAGCGATTGCGCGAAATTCTTCATCTAGAGGGAGACCAAAATGATCAGGAGGTGGAGGGAATCGTGGGGTAGAACTCACACCTGCATGCGCATCAGCTCCTGGTAGGATTCGACGAGCTTGTTGCGCACCTCGACCATCATGGAAAAGGCCACGGACGCCTCCTGCATCGCGATCATCCCCTGGTGCAGTTGGTCGGTCTCGCCGAGCAGCACCTTGCGGGTGATATCCTGCGCCGCGTCCTGCTTGGTCTGAACCGTGGAGACCACCTCGTCGAGGACCTGCCCGAAACTCTCGGTGGGAGCAGTCTTGCCCGCGCCGGACAACCCGACGGCGATCTTCGGCTGGGTGGTTTCGATCCGGGTGAGCGGCGAGGCGGAAAGCGGGTTGATGGAGCCGATCAGGGACATAAGAGGAGCGGGTTGGGCGGTTGAGGCGGGGCGGCCGGGCTTACTTGCCGATCTGGAGTGCCTTCACCGCCATCTGGCGGGCGTTCTTCACCACCGCGAGGTTGGCCTCGTAGGCCCGGGAGGCGGTGATGAGGTCCACCATTTCGTAGGACAGGTTCACGTTGGGCATCGTGACCATGCCGTCGGGGCCAGCGTCCGGATGCTGCGGGTTGTAGACTTGTTGCCCCGGCGTGCGGTCCGGCGTGATGCCCGAGACGCGCACCGATTGGAGTCCAGCCCCGCCGCTGCCGGTTTGACGAACCAGTTCGGACTCAAAGGAAACGACCTGCCGCTGATAGGGGCCGCCGGCGAGGGTCCGTGTGGTCTGCGCATTGGCGATGTTCTGGGCAACGATATCGAGGCGGGTCTTCTGGGCGTTCAGCGCACCCGAAGTGATGTCGACGGCAGCGATCAGGTTCATGCGGCGTCAGGGCTTAGGGGGATCAGACCGAGCGACCGGTGATCGCGACTTTGAGTTGCTTGAGGTTGTTCGAGACCAGCTCGGTCAGGAACTCGTACTCCACCGAATTCCGATCCATCGCCACGAGTTCGCGCTCCAGCTCGACCGTATTGCCATCCGGTCGCACGCTGCGGGCAGTATGGTCCTCGGCGAGGCGAGGGTTGATGGTGTCGGCCGTGGCCGCGAGATCGCCCGCCGCCACCCGGGCCTTCAGCTGGGCGGCAAAGTCCGGAGCAACATCAAGCCGACGGAAACCAGGCGTCTCCGCGTTGGCGATATTGGTGGCGATGGCCTCATGGCGAAGGACCGATGCGTCCAGGAGCTTCCGCGCCAACTGGTAGTTGTCGGATTGGAAGATGGGATCGATCATGGCCCGCGTTTGAGCAGAGCCGGTGCCAGCGGGCGGACGTCGCCCACAACAATCTATTGGAACGTGTGATACAGATCATGCGCCACCACGGCGTGACCCTTTCGGACTTAGGTGGCGACGAGGCGGAAAATTCTGCCGCCTCGATTCCAAACCCACGGCAGAATCATGTTATCGGCGTTTCATTGCCTGTCTTTCGTGCCGATTACTCCAGGGATATTCCTCATGAGGGACAGTGAGTTTGAATTCATCCGCCAGCTCGTTTACGCGCGCAGTCGCATCAATCTCAGCCAGGACAAACGCCAGTTGGTGTCCGCTCGGCTGGGGAAGCGCCTGCGGGCAACGAAGATTCCCACCGTCACAGCGTATTGTGAACTCCTCCAGAGCGGAGCCGCCGGCGAGGAGTTGGAGCACCTGATCGACGCGATCTCGACGAACCACACGTTCTTCTTCCGCGAAGCCGCCCATTTCGACTTCCTGCGCGACACCGTCGTGCCGGAGATGCTCGGTCGGGCACGGGAGGAGCGTTGGTCGCAATTTAGGATCTGGAGCGCCGCGTGTTCGTCCGGTGAGGAGCCGTACACCCTCGCGATCACGCTGGCCGAGTGCATGCCCGACTTTCCCTGGCAGATTGAGGCGACCGACATCTCCCACCGGGTCCTGGCCAAGGCGGAGGCGGCGATCTACACCGGCGAGACGGTTTCCCGGATGCCCAGCCAGGTGATCCGGACCTACTTTCAGCGCGGCTTCGGGCCGCAGGAAGGCTACTACCGGGTCAAGTCCTCACTCCGCGACCGCGTGTCGTTCCATCACCTCAACCTGCTCGAGGGCGAGCCACCGTTCCGCGAACCGTTCCAGGTCATCTTCTGCCGGAACGTGATGATCTATTTCGATCGGGACACCCAAAACGAATTGGTCTCCCGACTCTCAAAGCGCCTCGTTCCCGGCGGCTACCTTTTCGTTGGGCACTCCGAAAGCCTCACGCAGATGCGTCACACGCTGCAGCCGATCAAGCCAGCCGTGTATCGGAAACCCCTCTGATCATGCCTCTCCCTCCCATACGTGTGCTCGTGGTCGACGATTCCGCCATGGTGCGGAAACTCGTGACCGACGCCCTCAAGAACGATCCCGAGATCGAGGTGGTCGGCACCGCCATCGACCCCTACGTCGCCCGCGACAAGATCACGCAGCTCAATCCGGACGTCATCACCCTCGACATCGAAATGCCGCGGATGGATGGCCTCACGTTCCTCAAGATCCTGATGGAACAGCGTCCGATGCCGGTGATCGTGATGAGTTCGGTCACCGCCCAGGGATCGCAGCACGCTTTGGATGCCTTGCGCCTCGGAGCGTTCGACGTCCTCTCCAAGCCCGGCGGCCCCTACTCCTTTGGCGATCTGGGCCCACAGTTGATCGAGCGCATCAAGGCCACCCGCGGCGCGCGCGTCCGGCGCGGCACCGTCCCGGTCGCCGATGCGCCCTTGCGACGCAGTTCGCCCCGGGTGTCCACCACGCGCGACATCATTCTGCTCGGCGCCTCCACCGGTGGCACCGAGGCATTGCGCACGGTCCTGACGCGCCTCCCCGGCGGGCTGCCGGGCATCGCGATCGTGCAGCACATCCCGCCGGTGTTCTCAAAGACGTTCGCCGACCGGCTCAACGAACTCTGCCAATTCGAGGTCCGCGAAGCCGTCGATGGCGACATCCTGCGTCCCGGACTGGCGCTGGTCGCGCCCGGAAACTTCCACATGATCGTCCAATGGGTGCACGATCACTATCAGGTGCGCGTCACCGGTGGTCCGCCGGTGTGGCATCAGCGACCGGCGGTGGACATTCTCTTCAAGTCGGCCGCCGACACCGGCGCGGGCACGCATGCCCTGGCCGGCCTGCTGACCGGCATGGGACGCGACGGCGCCGAGGGCTTGCTCAAGCTCCGGGAAAAGGGCGCGGTCACGTTTGCCCAGGACGAGGCCAGCAGTGTGGTTTACGGCATGCCGCGTGCAGCTTGGGAAAATGGCGGGGCGCAACGACAGCTGGCCATTGATCGCGTGGCTGATTTCATTATCCGCCATCACGAGTCGGGCTCCCGCCCGCCCTTCGACCACGCCCCCACGCCATGATCGTCCCTTCCCAGCCCACCGGCAGCGGCCCCGTTCCCAGCCAGCCCGCCAAGGCGCCCGCGAGCACCTCGCAGATTCTGGTCGTCGACGATGAGCCTGTCGTGCTGACGGCGCTCAAAGTGACGCTCGAGCGCGAAGGATTTCCCGTCGTCGCGTGCACCAGCCCGCGCAAGGCGCTGGAGATCCTGGCCGAGCGGGACTTTTCGGTGATCATCTCCGACCAGCGCATGCCGGAGATGATGGGACTGGAATTTCTCGTGGAGAGCCGCCAGATCCGGCCATACGCGTCCCGCATCCTGATCACCGCGGTGCTCGCTTTGCCGACGATCGTCGACGCGATCAACAAGGGCGAAATCTTCCGGTTCATCGCGAAGCCATGGCTGCGCGAGGAACTCATCGCGACGGTGCGCAACGCCGTGCAGCGGCACGAGCTCGTGACGCACAACGAGGCGCTGCAGGCCGAAACCCAGCGGCTGAATGAACGCCTGCGCGAGGCCAACGCCGCCCTCGAGGTGAAGGTCCAGGATCTAGAGAAGCAGCGCCAGCATCTCGACGCGGCGAACCACGAACTCGCGGCCAATTACGAGAACTCGCTCGAGCTCTGCCGTCGCATCCTGACCACTTACGATCCCATCCTCGGCGGCCAGGCTAAGGCACTCGTGGAGTTTGCCACCCAGATGGCGGCGACGGACAAATTTACCGCCAAGGAGAGGCACGCCCTTCGCGCCGCCGCCTGGCTTTGCGACCTCGGCTTGATCGGTGTCCCGCGCGAGATGCTGCGTGCCTTCCGCACGAAGTCCGACCAGTTGACCGACCGCGAGCGCGGGATGCTCCACAATCACCCCATCTACAGTCAGACGCTCGCCTCCCTCGTCGACTCCAACGTCGAGGTCGGCGAGGTCATCCGCGCGCACCACGAGCGCTACGACGGCCGGGGGTATCCGGATGGCCTGGCCGGCGATGGCATCCCCTGGCCCGCCCGGTGTCTCGCCGTGGCGGTTGGCTTTGTGGAATCCGGCCTGTCGAAGACTGCCTCAATCGACGCCCTGCTCGCGAAGTCCGGCACCGATTACGACCCGGAGGCGGTGCGGCTCTTCCTCAAGGTCGCCAATCTCGTCCAGTTGCCCAAGCAGGTGCGCGAGATCATGCTCGATGAACTCGAGCCCGGCATGATTCTCGCCAACGGGATCTACAGTCCGCATGGCCTCCTCCTCATCGGGGAGGGGCAGCCGCTGAGCAGCGCAACCATCGCCAAGATTCGCAGCCACGACAAGACGACGCCCATCAGCCAACGCCTCCTCGTCTACACCTGATCTCCCGTTCCCGCCCAGGCGACGACCGACCGGGTCCCCACTCCGTCGGCCACCCCACCCTCCCTCGGCGCAACCCACACCGTCCTCCCACCACGTACCTGCACCATGGGATCACCCAGCATTTCCGCTCTGTTCGCCCAACGGGTTGTCGTGGGTGTCGGCGACATGGGCGTTTCGAACAACTCCCAAATCACCCTCAGCACGTACGCCCTCGGCTCTTGCGTGGCCGTGGTGGCATATGATCCGGTCGCCGTGGCAGGGGGCCTGCTGCATCTGATGCTTCCGGAATCCAAGATCTCTCCGGAGAAGGCGGCGGCCCAGCCGGCGATGTTCGCGGATACCGGCCTGCCCCTGCTCTTTCGCTCCCTGGTCGGCGTGCGCTGTGACCTCTCCCGCTTGCGCATCTTTCTCGCCGGCGGCGCCAACGTCCTGTGCGACACTGACACCTTCAAGATCGGCGAGCGCAACATTGCCGCGGCCCGCGCCTTCCTGGCGAAGAACGGTTTCAGCATTCGCTGCACCGCCGTCGGTGGCACGGTGAACCGCACCGTGCACCTGAACGTAGGAACCGGTGAGGTGAGCATGAAGATGCCGACGGGGAACAGCTCGGTCTCACTCGCGGCCTGAGCCGCGCACTCGATTGGGCCCGCACTACGCGATCAAGGATCGCGCTGCGCGTTGTGTCACGAGTACGGATCGCACGCCCGCGCCTGCGCACAAAGGCGCGGCGCGGCAGGGCGGGCTACATCGCCATCGCGCCGTGCGTCAGACGGTGCTGCAGCCGCTGCTTCGCGCGGTCGTGCACGATCGCCATCGTCTCCTGGAGAAGCTCGGGCGTGAAGCCCCACTCCAGCAGGAACGCCGAATCGAGTTCAAAGAGGAATCCCTCCTCGGCCACGCCTGGCCCAAACGAGGTCGCGATGTACTTGCCAGCATGCAGATGGGCAAGCAGCGGCAGCGCGTCGGCCGGACCCTCGCGGGGCCGCTCGCACCACTCCACCACCTGGGTCAGCAGCGGGGGGAACTTCCAGGCCGCGAGCAAACGCGCCGCGACGTCGGCATGGGTGTAGCCGAGCACTTCCTTCTCCGCCTGCGCCCACGTGCCACCACGCGCGGTGCAGTGGTTGCGGATGGCCGGGAAGAACGTGGCGCACGCATGCGCCACCGCCAGCTTCCCGAGATCGCAGACCAGGCCGGCGGTGTAGGCGGACTGCGGGTCCACCCGCTCGCTCGTCTCCGCGAGCACCTCCGAAGCGAGCGCCGTGCACAGCGCATGACGCGAAAAATCTCCCGGTTCGCCACTCGACGACACCGCTTCCCAACGGCTCACCAACGCGAGCGCAGCCAAGCGGTAGAGCTCCCGCATGCCGAGGCGGACGACGGCGTCGGAGATCGTCTCCACCGGAACGCTCGCGAAGAACGCCGAATTGGCGAAGCGCAACGTCGAGGCCGCCAGCGCGGCATCGAGCTTGATGATGTCAGCAATCTCGTCGGCGCTGCTGTCGGGGGACATCAGCACCGCGGTGAGACGCGGCAAGAGGGCCGGCGAACACGGCAGCCGAAGCGCCTGATCGCAGACTTGGTCGATGGTTGGGGGAACAGTGTTGGCCACGGGCGGGCGGGTTACGCCGCGTTGAGCAGGGAACCTGGATCGAGAATCAACGCGATGTTGCCATCGCCGAGAATGGCTCCGCCGGCGACGCCAGGCAAGTTCTGCATGTAAGCACCGAGGTTCTTGATGACGACCTCCTGCTTGCTGACCATCTCGTCGACCAGCAGGGCGGTGACCTTGCCGGACGTTTCCACGATGACGACGATACCTTCCCACGGGTTGGCAGCGTCGCCCGGAATTCCAAACTGCCGGTTGAGCCGGTGCACCGGGATGAAGCGGCCGCGCAGATCCAGGACCTCTCCCTTGCCGTGGACGGAGGTGATGCTCTCGCGCGTGGGCCTGAGGGCCATCTGCACCGAAGTGCTGGGCAGGATGAAGCGATCCTCGCCAACGCGAACCACCAGGCCGTCAATGATCGCCATCGTCAGCGGCAGCTTGACCTTGAAGGTCGAACCCTTGCCGACTTCGGAATCGATCTCGATCTTGCCGCGGAGGCGCTCGATGTTGCGCTTCACCACGTCCATGCCCACGCCGCGGCCGGAGACGGACGTCACCTTTTCCGCCGTCGAGAAACCAGGGGCGAAGATGAGGGCCAGGGTTTCCTCGCGGCTCAGCACCGTGCCGTCGGGGAACATGCCGCGTTCGACCGCCTTGCGGTAGATCTTGGCCGGATCGATGCCGCGTCCGTCATCCTGCAATTCCACGACAATGTTGCTACCCTGATGGTAGGCGCGCAGGCGGACCGTTCCCACCTCGGGTTTGCCGGCATCGATACGGGCGGCGGACGTCTCCAGGCCATGATCGAGGGCGTTGCGGACCATGTGGACGAGCGGATCGCCGATCTCCTCGACCACCGTGCGATCGAGCTCGGTGTCTTCACCGCTCGTCTCGAACGCGACCTTCTTGCCGAAATCGCGGGCGAGATCGCGCGCGAGTCGCTCCATCTTCTGGAACGTCGGCTTGATCGGAATCATCCGCAGCGACATCGCCGTCGACTGCAGCTCCTTCGTGATGCGGCCAAGCTGCGCGACGTTGCGCTGCAAGGTCGTGTTGATCTGCCCCTCCTGTCGGGCGGACTCAATCAGCTGGCTCTGCACGATCACCAGCTCACCGACGACATCCATCAGCGAATCGAGCTTCTCGGTGTTCACGCGCACCGTCGCGCTTGCCGCCATCTTCACGGGTCCAGCAGTCGCCTTCTTGTCCGGTGCCGCGGCCACGGTCTTTTCCGCAGTTGCCGCACCGGCCGGCATTGGCACCACGGGAGCAAGCTCTGCGGCCGGCGCCGCGGCCTCGGCCGCAGATGTCGCCGGCGAAGCTTCGGGCACCGCCGCGGGAGCGACCTCGCTCGCCGGAGCGGTCGCAACGGGCGCGGCCGAGGCAGCAGCGGGAGGAGTCACTGGCGCATGGGCGGGAGCCGCCGGCGCGTGCGGCGAAGCCGCGAGACGTTTGACGGCGGAAATCAAGTGACTGACCGGAATGATCTGCGAAGGCAGCTGGCCCTTTTCGAGGGCGATTGCCACCTGCTGGGTAAGGGCCTGGAGCGCGTCGCGACTGCGGAGGATCTCCGTGATGATCGCAGCGTTGAGCTGGATCTGGTGGTTGCGCGCGAGGTCGAGCAGAGACTCCACTTCGTGGGCCAGACGCTGCATCGGGACCAATCCGAGAAAGCCGGCGTTGCCCTTGATCGTGTGGAACGAACGGAAGATCGAATTCAGCGCCTCCTGATTGTCCGGCTCCTGGTCGAGGGCGAGCAGTGCCGCTTCAATCTGCTGCAGGTGATCGACGGCCTCGGCGTAGAACTCGCCCAACAGCTCCCGGTTTTCGTCCAGGTGCAGGTCGAGCAGGACGTCGCCCTCACCGTCGCCCGCCGCGACCGGCGCAGAGGCAGTCGCCGCAGCAGCCGGCGCGGCCGCTTGGCCCTGGGCCGGCACGGCTTCCCCACCCCGAACTGCAGCCAAGGCGCCCGGAAGCCATTCCACGAGGCCACGGACCTTCGCCAGGCTCGCGGCATCGAACGGCTGCGCCTTGTCCAACAGCTTCTCGAGATCATTTTGCACCGCGGCGATCGCGTCGCGGAGCGCGGGCTCGGGCGCACAGAAATCGCGCAGATCGCCCAAAAGGCTGTAAGCAGGCACCAAGCCTTCGTCACGGCCCACCTGGGCAAGAATCGACTCCGCCGCGAGCCGGTTGACCGCATCGTCGATGGCGGTGAATTGAGAGGAGGAAATGGCCATTGTAGTCCCGGTGGTCTGGGAGACATCACCTCATCGGTGCGCAGCACCTAAAGTTAACCGATTTCTGGCATGGGACTAAAGTCAGCCCTCCGTTGTCCGATTCCATACGCAAGTAACCAAGCTGCCAGCGCTGACTCTAGGCACTCCCACAACCAGGCCGCTGCCGCCCACGAAGTCAGGCTTCGCCAGCGCGAATCTTCTCAACGTTCGGCCCGAAATTCCGAAATACATCGTATGTCCACTGCAACTGCTCCCGCCGCCACCAGCGCGAATTCGTCCCTTTCCGGCAAGTACCTCACCGTCGTCCTCGAGAACGAGGCGTATGGCATCGGGGTGCTCAAGGTCCGCGAGATCATCCGCATGCAGAAGATCACCCCGGTGCCGCAGATGCCGCACTACGTTAAGGGCGTGATCAATCTTCGCGGCCGGGTGATTCCGATCGTCGACATGCGCGTCAAGTTCGGCCTCAAGGCCGAGTTCGCCGAACGCACCTGCATCGTCGTCGTCCAGGTCCGCCTGCCCAACGATGCGGCGGTTCAGATGGGTCTCATCGTGGACAGCGTCGAGGAAGTCGTCACCCTTTCGGCCACCGAGATCGAGCCGACGCCCGAGTTCGGCACCCGCGTCAACACCGAGTACATCCTCGGCATGGCGAAGGTGAAAGGTGCCGTGAAGACCCTGCTCGACATCGACCGCGTGGTCGCCGCCGAGACCGTGCAGGCCATCGCCCAGGCCGTCGCCTGATTCCCCTTCCCACTCGCCCGGTCCGCCCCGCGGACCGGGCTTTTTTATTGCCCGTGCCATCGTGGCGGGCGCGACCGCACGGCGGTCGTGGCTCGAGGCCGGCTCAGTCCCATCGAGCGGCGTTCGCCACGCGTGGACACAAAAAAGGAACCTGCGGGCCGAGCCCGACAGGTTCCTCATCCATCACACCCTGGCTAAATTCAGGTGGACGCGAGCGCTGGGCTGCCGACGGCCTTGCTCAAGTTGGTTTTGGCCTCCTCGAGCGAGTCGTAGAACGTCCAGCCGCGCGTATCCTCAAAGCCCTTGCACTCCGAGATGATCTGGGCGTTGCCGACGAGCACGAACTGCATGGCGAGTTCGCGACAGGTCTGCATCGCCTGAAAGAGCAGCTTGATGATGCCCATGTGGAGCGACTTGATCTGGTGCACGTCGATCACGACCTTGTTGAAGCCGGCATCGACCGCTTCGGCGAACTTCGGCTTCAGGTAGGCCCCAGCCTCCGCGATCACAGCGGGCGAGCAGTGCTCGGGGAGTCGCATCACCATCATGTCGCCCTCGATGGCGTAATAGCGTTGCGACGTGTCGAGATTCATTGCCTTCGCGATCTTCGACTCGAGGTCGAGGGTGTCGATCGGCTTGGTGATGATCGCCGTGAAACCGACGGTCTGCGCCTGCTGCTGCTGCTGCGTTTCCGTCTTCACGACGAGCGCAAACACCGGGGTGTACTTGGTCTTCACGTTGGTCCGGATCAGGCGGAAGAGCGTGAACGCCGCCTCTTCGGGCAACGAGAGACTGACCATGATCAGGTCGGGCGTGGCCTTCGACATCTGGTCGGCGGCCTCGGCCTGGGTGGACACACCCTTGATCTTCCACGGCGTATGTTTCAACCCCTCCTGGATCTGCTGCACGATCGCCGGTTTGTCCTCAACGATGAGCAGTTCGGCCGGATCGAGAATCGATTTCGCCTTCGCCGGCCCCTCGTTCATCGGCTTGAGGTCGATGACGCGGCTGCACTTCTCGATGAGCACATCCTCTTTGAACGGCTTCACCAGGTAGTCACGCACCCCGATCTTGGCGATCTTGAGCACATTGTCGCGGCCGCCTTCGGCGGTAAGCATCACGACGGGAATGCCCTTGAGCGCGGGGTCCGACTTCAGCTTCGTCAGCATCTCCACGCCGTCCATGACCGGCATCGTGACATCGAGGAGAATAAGGTCGGGCGATTCTTTCGCGGCGACCGCGAGACCTTCGACGCCGTTCGCGGCCTCGAAGATTTCACAATCGAAAGGCTTGAAGGCCTTTTTGACGATGATGCGGACGGTTTTCGAGTCGTCCACAGTCAGAACTTTGTAGCGCATGGTGGTGTGGAATCTCGGCTCACTCGTCCGACTTCATCAGGATGTCGGCGATAACCCGGTGCTCAGCACAATCGAAGTAGTAGATGTGACGAACCGCCGAGCTGATCGGTTCGATCGAGAAATTGGTGCCCCGGAGGATGGACGGAATCGTCAGCTTGCAGGGGTAACCGGCATCACAGAGCGCGTTCTTGAAGCTGCCCACCGTCATGTTGGTGAGTTCGCCGATCGCGTCGTTGATCACCTCGTCGCCGGCAAGCTCCAGCTCCTTGTCCGTCATCCCGAGGAGGTGGCACGTGCACGCTTTGGCAAATGCAAGATCGAGGTGAAGATAGATCAGGCCATTGCAGTCACCGATAAAGCCGACGGTGCCAACCACCTGCGGACGGTCGGACGGCGCCAGCGCCTTTCCCTGGAGGGATTCTCCTTGGGAACAAAATGTGGGCGTGCGCCCAAGCATTGTCTTAAACACGTCCGAGACGGCACGATTGATATTATCGCGGATGAGCGCCTCGGTGATTTCAGCAGTAGCAGCCATAGCTAGGGCGGGATTGACGGGGATTGACTCGTTATCGGCGCGAACCGGATGCGGTTTAACGCAGAATGGCCGAGGAAGCGGCGAATTCTGAGGCGCTCGCCGGTCACAGGCACCGGGCATGCCGCCCAGAGCCGCGTCCGGAGGCTCCCCCGCTAGCCGGTTGCGCGAATCCCTCAGCCAGGGCCTCACGCCCGCCCGTTCCGCTTGGCGGCGCCGATAACGCAACCGATTGACGGCCGCCCCGCTCAGGCGTCGGTAGAATCCATGCCCACGTCGATCGGGTCGCCCGCCTCGCGGTACTCCTGCAATTTGTTGCGCAACGTGCGAATGCTGATGCCGAGGGCCGCGGCGGCCTGGGTGCGATTCCCGCCCATCTGCTTCAAGGCCGCCCGAATGGCCTGCTTCTCGAGTTCATCAAGCTTGAGGACCTGTCCCGCCGGATCAGTCACGCCGGGAGAAGCCACCGCGCCGGCCGCAGCCTCCTGCCCGGTTGGGGCAGCTTCAACAATGGCGGCGGTGGGCTCGACGACAGACGGGGCATCCCAAACCTGGGCCGCCGCAGCGATGGCTGCCGCATCAATTTCGACCGGCAGGCCGAGCGCCGAGGCGTTCACGGGACGGCCCGATTCGGAGAGGATCACGGCGCGCTCGATCGTGTTCTGCAGTTCGCGCACATTGCCCGGCCAGCGGTACGCCATCATCGCTCCCCGGGCTGAATCGGAGAATCCCGTGACTTTCACCCCGTGCTTGCGCGTGAAGCGCCGCAAAAAGTGCTCCGCCAGGAGCGGGATGTCGTCGGTGCGTTCACGCAGCGAGGGGACATGCACCGGAAAGACGTTTAGCCGGTAATACAGGTCCTGACGAAACTCACCGGCCTGGACGTAGCTGAGAAGGTCGCGGTTCGACGTGGCGATGATGCGCACGTTCACCTTGATCGTGCGCGAGCCGCCGACGCGCTCAAACTCGCGCTCTTGCAGCACGCGCAGCAGCTTTGCCTGGAGACTCGCCGGGATCTCGCTGACCTCGTCGAGCAGAAGCGTGCCGTTGTTCGCCAGCTCAAAGCGCCCCTCGCGTCGCTCCGTGGCGCCGGTGAACGCGCCGCGTTCGTGGCCGAAGAACTCACTCTCAATCAAGTTCTGCGAGATCGCCGCGCAGTTGACCTTGATAAACGGCTGCCCGCGCCGGGGGCTGCGGCGGTAAAACTCACGCGAGATCATCTCCTTGCCCGTTCCGCTCTCGCCGGTGATCAGCACCGTCGCGTCCGTGGGCGCCACGCGCTCGATCAACTGCCGCAGGCGGCTCATCGCCGCGCTTCGCCCGACCAGCAGTCCATCCGCGTCATCCGGGTCGTCGCTCAACAGGCTGTTGACCTTCACCAACTGCCGGTACGTCTGCGCCTTTCTTAAGATGACATCGATCTGCGACGGCGAGAAGGGCTTCAGCACGTAGTCGAATGCTCCCGCCCGCATGCAGGCCACCGCCGACTCGATCGAGCCGTAGCCGGTGATCATGATGGCGAGCGGCCGTTCCGGCATCGTGGATACCTGCTCGAGCAATCGGAGTCCGTCGCCGTCGGGCAGCCGCAGATCAAGCACCATCAGATCGAATGGTTCACGCCCCAATGCCGCCGCCGCGTTGGCGAGGGTGTCGGCGCAAGTCACGGCGAGCTTGTGCCGGAGAAAGATGCTCTGGAGCAGATTTCGGACAACCAGGTCGTCCTCGACGATGAGGATTTTCTCGAAGGACATGAGCGGACGCGACGCGAGGGCGCGGAAAAGGAACGCGACTAAATGTGACGGGGCGTCGCAGTTCAAACAAATGTTGCGTCGAGCCCTCATCGCGGCGAGGTGCCTCAAAAACCCATGCCCCTCAAGCAGATGAAATGGAGCGCTTCCCCGCCCCCCCCGCCCGGCGGAGCGACGCTGCAGCCAGGGGTTTTCCCCTCAAGTACGCGCGTCAATGTGTCGAATATTCTCCTTTGGAATGCGCCTCCTCTCCTTCGTCTCGGACATCGAACATTCGATCACTGCGGAATCTCCTGTCGTTGATGGCGGCGCTTGGGACTTTGCCCGGACCGTCAACTTTCAACAAGGTCTCTGCCGGCTGACGCTGGCGCCCCGTCCCGCAGCGGATCTCCCTTTTCCCAGCGGCACGATCTTTCTCCAGGCGTTTTCCCTGGCCGATGGCTCGCAGTGCTTGAAGGCCACCCTGAGTTGGAAGGATTCTCCCGTCACCACGGCAATGGCCGTTTACTCGACGCCCCAGCTAAACTGGAAACTCGAGGCCTCCAAGATCGCCACGGCCTGGATGGAAGGGCCGCCGGCGAATGCGCAGGCTCCAAATTCGCTTCCGACGGAAGGCCTCACCCCGCTCAGCGCCACGGGCTGATCGATTCATCCGGAGTATTTCCGGCTTCCCGCATCGATGCGCGGTCGAAACCGCGCCACGTTTGTCGCCCCAATCCGGGCCTAACCGCGAAGAGTGACCTTGCTGCGCGAGGCCACCGCACTCGACCCATAGACGGGGGCAATCTGGGCCACCCGGCGCTCCTTGACCTTCAAGGCCTGCAACTCGTCCTGGAGCGCATCGGCTCGGGCTTGCATGGCGGCTACGGTGTCGCTCCGCCGCTGGCTCAACGCCGCGATCCGCTGCCGCAATCCCGGATCGGCCACCTCGTCCGCATGGCCGACCAGAAATTCGATCATCGGCGCCGCGCGCCGTTGAACGTCCTTCACGGACTCAAGGTCGTCTGCGCGAAAGCAGTTGGCCTCCTCCGTTACAAGTGCCTCGAGATCAGACACGAGGCGGGCGCAGGTTTGAGCCGGAGTCTCCATGAGAATGATCGAAACCGCGCCGGCGGCTCAGGCGACGCCGCGCACGCGATCGCCCGACGTGCCACTTTCCTGCTGGGTTAGCATCTGGGCCCACGCATCCCGCAGCTCGCGCACGAGTCTTTCCACCTCCACCACCGGTTCCACCTGCTTGCGCAGATTGGCCTCGAGGAGGCGGCGATTGTGATAGTCGTACAGCCGGTGCATCGTCTTCGCGAAGTCGCCGCCGGCGTCCATGTTCAGGCCGGCCTGCAACTCGGTGATGATCGCCTGCGCCTTGAGCAGGTGATGATTGATGTTCTCGATCCGCCGTGGATCAGTCGTCGGCTGCTTGAAACCTTCCTGGGCCAAGGCCAGGGAGGTGAGAATCCCGTCATAAAGCATCAGCACGAGCTGCCCCGGCGAAGCCGTAAGGACGGCATTGGCGCGGTAAGTCCGCGCGTAGCTTTGGGCGAGCATCGAGAAATCAGGACTGATCTTCGCTCAAATCGGGAGACGCGAGGATCTTCGTGGCAACCTCACGGATCACCTCCGGCGGAGGATAGCCCGGATCAGCCGCCAGGCCCTGGGCCCGGGTCACCACTTCGGTGCGAACCTCAGGCTGGCGCTGGAGCTCAGCCCGCAGAAATTCCGCGCTTTCCGTGGAAATGCGATCGGTTCGAGCCGCGGACGCCCGCGGCGCTGCCTGCCCCGCGGACGACACGAGTGGCGTGCGCGGTGTACGGTCGGGAGATGACGCAGATGAGATCATTGACTATTTCGAGTTTCGAAACGGTCAGCCGCTGCTTTCGTCACAGGGAACGCCGTTGGTTGCATCATTAATCGACCGGTAAGGACGGGACTTTAGCGGCGTCCGGGCGGAGCCTCTTCCCCACTCTCCACAGTTACCGGAGGCAAAGTTGCAAAGGTCGCCGCCGCCGCATACGCGGCAAAACGGGAGGGTGACTGGAGCACCGACGGCGTCAGGTCCCCCGGCACGCCGCCATGCTCACTCTGCAGGAAGAAATTACGTGCACTCGCCGCCACGCGCGCATCGTCAGCGGAGAACAAGTTGTCAAAGGTCCACACCAGCCGCGTGCTTTTCACGGTGGCCAGGCGACTCCGCACACCTATCGCCAATGGGTGGTAGGGCCGATAGACGGTGATATCGACAAACACCACCGCGTCGGCCCCGAAAATCCGTTGCATCGCCGGCAGGAAGTCGTGCGGCAACGCGGACGACGAGGACAAAGCCACCGCGCCAAAACGACGCAGGCACTCCGCCCTCGGCAGCACGACGACCTCGAACCGATTCTGATCCTGCAGCGCCTGCCGAAACACCGGATCCAGGTCCGCCCCCGTCTCCTCCGGCGCGCTCGTCCCCGTCCAAACCGGCAGCATGACGACCCGACGGATACCACCGAGCGTCGCGTCGCGGGCGACGTTCGTCGGCGTGTGGAACGGCCCCACCCGCGCGGGATCGGTCAGGCCGGGCGACGTACAGCCGGCGAGCAACGCAAGCACGGCCGCGCTCAGCAGCGAAACGGGTGCAAGAAGGCGAAGATGAATCATGAGCTCTTGCTCGAGAAGGCGTTGGTCAGGGCGTCCGATTGGGACTGGGCCGTCGACTGCGCATCCAACATGGCGATGAACGCCTTGGTCAATCGTGCTTGTTCCGTGGCGATTCGGGTCTCGAGCCGGTCGATCTGGTCATCGATCGCCTTGTTGTCGGACCGCAGGCTCTCCTGCTCCTTGTTCCCCGAACTCTTCAGGTTGGTAATGAGCTCGTACATCTTGGGCACCATGCCGCTGGAGCCGGACAGGAAGAACGCCTTCACGTCGTCAGGCGAGTTGGTCAAGGCGTCGGTCAACTTGGCGGTATCCTTGATCTTCAGGTGACTCGTAGTGCCGTCGAAATCGATGCCCAGGTCGTCGATGTGGTCGATTGAGCCGGTCAGGCCAGTAAGCGTTTGGAACGCCATGGTACGCAGCTTCCGTCCCCACTCCTGCACCTCACGATTCCCCGAGAGGAGCGACGTCGTCACCTTGCTGCCGCTGACAGAGGTCTTGGTGTACGTGTCGATCATGTCCTGCACGGCATTGAACTTCGAAATGAAGTCCTCGACGTAGCTGCCCATAGAGGAGGCATCACTCTCGATCGTGAGGGTCTGGGCGCCCGTTGAGTTGACCGTCACACTGAGGCCGGCGATCCCGTGAGCCGATGAGGCCAGGGTGTTGGTGCTGCTGGTGAGCCAGTCGCCATCGTTCACCCGGAACACGGCATTGGTCCCGCTCTTTAGCGTGGGCACTTTGGCTCCGTCTGCCGTGAGGTTCAGCACACCGAGCAAGCCACCGCTCGCTTCGCTCACGCTCAGGCCCATGTCACCCGTCGTCTTGTTGGTGAGGACCACCCGGTCATTCGCGCTGTCATAGCTCGCGCTCACGTTGGCGGCAGAGGCCGTAATCCGGTCCAGCACCGACTTAAGGGTGTCGGTATTGACGTTATAGCTGATGGGCACGCCGTTCACGGTGAAGGATCCGTTTCCTTCCGCGTCCAACGCGCTCTCGGCGATTGCCCCCCTCAGACCGGACTGCACGAGCGTCGCGGTGGTCTTCAGCGTACCAAGGCCCCCGGAACTCGTGATCGTACCCGTCTGGTTGTTCGCCAGCTTCATTGCGGCGAGAAAATTGCTCGTGTCATTCGCCGCCCCGAGCACAAGCGAGCCGCTCCCCTTCGCGAGGGTGATCGCGTCCGAGGTACTGTCGTATGACCAGGTGGCACCGGTGGCTGTCGTGATGCGATCCAGCACGTCCTTCAGCGAATCCGTCGCCGCCACGCTGATCTGCTTGCCGTCCACCGTAAAGGTCCCCGCGGTGACAGCCGTGGCGATCGGAAGATTGCTGATGGTCAACGAGCCCAGGTCGGAGGCGCTTGAGGCGAGCGAAGCCCCGATATCCGCGCCGCCCTGCAAAGCCGCGGTGCTCGCAAGCGTTTGGATCTCGAATTTGTAGGAACCGAGGCTGGTGCCGTTGGATGAAGTCGCCTTCCAAGTGCTCGTGGAGCTGTCGCTGCTTACCGTCCGCATGTCATACACGTTGCTCGACCGCATCGCCTGCACCGAATCCTGAAGCTCCTGCAGAGCGGTCGTGATGTCGCCGAGCGCCGTGATCTCAGACAGATTGTTGGCCTGGGTCGTCTCCAGGTTGGTTACTGGGACGCGCTCTACCGCGATCAACTTGTCCACCACGTCCTTCCAGTCGAAGGCAGAATCAGAAAGCAGTCCGGAGATTTGGATACCCATGGTGTTGAAGGATTCGGGCGCACTGCGCCGTAAGGTGTATCGGCACGCAAGATTCGCGCCTTTAGCAGCCTATTAATCATAGGCTTCTGATTATCAGCACCTTTTACACATTTACGATCCGCTCACTTCCGCCCCGGCATTTTCTGCCGCCCGCCGCCGACGGCCTCTATCGCCCCAAGGCCGCGGAATGAGACCGGCAGATCAGCGTCACCGCCACGCCGGGTCCGCGATCCGGGTTTCCAGGCGCGAACCAGGTCTTCCGCGAACGCAACCGCCACTCGGGCGCCACCCGCTCCGTCGCGCCCCGCGAGTTTCCGTCGGGCGCGCGAGGCGCCGCCGGTTCGTATCCGGCTCTATGTTACACGGATCGTGGCGGCGGGGTGGATCAGTACCCGCGGCGCGCGCGAATCGACGCAAGCCCCCAGGGCTTTAGCCAAAACTGCGCGAGCAACGAAAATAAACTTGCATTCCGAAATTAAGGTCCCGCGACGCCGCGACGATAGCTCTCTTCGTTGGGACAAATGTTCTGACCGGCGCGATCCGGAGCCGCCTCCACCGGATACGTCCGCAGCACGGAGCTGCATTTAGGATCAAGGAAGATCACCATGCCAGTTGTCATTAACACCAACTTTGCGGCCACGACGGCTGCAAACAACCTCGCCGCGTCAAACGACAGTTTGCAGAAGAGCCTGAATCGGCTCTCAAGCGGCTCGAAGATCGTTACCCCGGCCGATGATGCCGGCGGTCTCGCCGTGTCCATGAAGCTGTCCGCGGCCGCGAAGCGGTCCGGCGCCGCCGCGATCAACATCGGCAACACCGTGTCGATGCTCCAGACGCAGGACGGCGTGCTCAAGGTCACCGGCGACGTGCTCCAACGCATGAGCGAGTTGTCGACCCTCTATCAGGACCCGACGAAGAACAGCACCGACAAGTCGAACTACGACGCCGAGTTCGTGCAGCTGCAGAAGCAGCTCGCCTCGCTCTCGACCGAGAAGTTCAACGGCACCGCCCTCTTCGGCAGCACCGAGATCGTCGTGCCCGTCTCCGAAGACGGCAAGGGCACGGTCACCCTCACCGCGAAGAACCTTTCCAGCACCGATGCCACGGTCGGTCTCGGCGCCCTCGCCGACTCCGCCGGCGCCGGCTCGCTCTCGAGCATCGGCACCGTCGATGCGATCACCCAGGCCCTCCAGAACGTCGCCACCATGCGCGCCAACAACGGCGCCGAGCAGAGCCGCCTCGGTTTTGCCGGCGACGTGCTGACGACCAACAAGGCCAACCTCGAAGCCGCCAATAGTCGGATTATCGACGTCGACGTCGCCGAGGAATCCACCCAACTCGCCCGCTGGAACGTCCTGGTCCAGTCCGGCACCGCCATGCTCAGCCAGGCCAACCAGAGCGCTCAGACCGCGCTCAAGCTGCTCCAGTAATCCCCCTCGTCCCCGCCGCTCCCCCGGAGTGATTGCCGGCCGGAGCGGCGCCCATCCCCGATCGTATCACGGTTGTCTGTCTCGGGGTGGGGCCAGGGCCAGTAGCAGCGACAGCTCCGATCCTCCGCCGCGCACCGGCGTGAGGTGCCGTACGGGGTCCACCGGGTTTCCGACGCAGCCCCTGATCTTTGAAAGTCCAAACACGACGAGGTTCTTCCCTCCTTTCCCCCTTTTCCTCGGCGCTGCGCGGTTGCAGCGCCGGGAAAACTGGAGCTTCCGCTCCAGACAGCGGGGCCCGCGCTGATTCCCAGGGCCCGTGGCGACGACGGATAGTCGCTTTAAGATCAAGGATAGAACCATGTCAGTCGTGATTAATACCAACACAGCGGCGACGATTGCCTCGAACAACCTCGCCTCCTCGAGTGCCAGCTTGCAGCGCAGCCTTAACCGGTTGTCGAGCGGCTCGAAGATCGTCAATCCGTCGGATGATGCCGGTGGCTTGGCGGTGTCGATGAAGTTGTCTGCGGCCGCCAAGCGTTCCGCCGCGGCGAACAGCAACATCGGCAACGTCACGTCCTACCTGCAGACTCAGGATGGCGTGCTCCAGACCTCCTCCAAGGTCATGGACCGCATCTCGGAACTCTGGACGATGTACCAGGACCCGACGAAGAACAGCTCGGACAAGGCCAACTACGATGCGGAGTATCAGCAGCTGCAGAAGGAGCTCGATTCTCTCACGCAGGAGAAGTTCAACGGCGTCTCGCTGTTCGGTTCGGCAGGTACCGGAGTGGTCGAGTCGGTCAAGGTCTCCGAGGACGGCGTCCAGACGGTCGCCATCACCGCGAAGGCCCTAGCCAGCAGCACGGATGGCGTCGGCGCCTTCTCCGATGCCGCTGGCGGCGGCTCGCTGTCGTCCATCAGCTCGATCGACAGCATCAAGACGGGCATCCAGAACGTTGCGACGTTCCGCGCCAAGAACGGCGCTGAGCAGAGCCGCCTGGGTTTCGCCGCCGAGGTCCTGACGACCAACAAGGCCAACCTGGAGTCCGCCAACAGTCGCATCGTCGACGTCGACGTGGCCGCGGAAAGTACCCAGCTCGCACGCTGGAACATCCTCGTCCAGTCCGGCACCGCGATGCTCTCGCAGGCCAACCAGAGCGCCCAGTCCGCGCTTAGCCTCATCCGCTAAGCCCTCCGTTCAGGGATAGTCCTGATTCGCCCAACCTGGCCGCCGGTAACACGGCGGCCAGGCAAAAGCGGACCCGGTCCCCCTGCGGAGGCCCCGGCGCGGGCCTTCGCCCGCCGCTTGTGTTGATGACAGTGCAACAAGGCCCCGGCTCACCCCCGGGGCCTTCGCATTTTTGGAGGTCAAACCTCAACACCCCCTCCCAGCGTCGTGGCCGCGCGACTGTGCGGTGCGCCCGCCTCACATAGAGTCCTGCGGCCGAATCAACGTACGCCGAGAAAACCCGCAATCGCCTGTGCCACGACCGCACCCACCGTCTCGTGCTCGTTAAAGTGCAGGTAGATCCGGCGTCGGTCAGCCTCGCTCACCTCCAAGGCCTGCTCGCAGGCCCGGAGCAGTCCCTTGAGGTCCTGGTGTGGGTAGCGAACGATCAGCCCTGCGTCGGCCAACTCATTGAGTCGGTCACCGGCGGCAGAGTTTTCCGACACCGGCACCGCGCCCAGGCATCCGAGCCAGAACGGCCGGTCCGTGTGCGTCCGGCTCATTGCCGGCGTGCCAAACTTCCGTCCCTCCGGCGCCAGGCCCACCTTGTAGCGATTAAGCCTCAGGCGGTCCGCCACGCTCACGGAGTGATCGTGGCTCGGTACGAACCGGTCCTTCAGATGCTCCGACAGAAACTCGAACTGCCTCAGCCGATTGTCGGTCAGCCCGAGCTTGGATCCCAGGAACAACACCTTCTTCTCCGGCTCCTCCTGAAACGGAGCCGCAAACGGCAGCACATTGGCCACCCAACTCCGGTGGATGCGTCGGCATCCCGCGCGCAACAACGCGGCGCCGCGGAAATCCAGCGGGGCCTCGTCATGGATCAGGACGTCGAGATACGGCGCCACGTCGCCGAAACCCGGCATGTACCGGCTCGCCTCGTCGAAGGCATAAAGCAGATGCCGCACACCCACCTTGGAGAGCAGACCGAAGATCCTTCCAGCCATCGCGCCGAGCAACTGCGGCTGGTGACCCATCGTGATCAACCACCGCTCCTCGCCGGGCTGGCGGGGCAGCTTGGCAAACTCGAGCAGGCCGGCGGCCCCGCCGACATAGGCGGGCAGGAACTCGAGTTCAGGATGCGACAGGGCGGCAAAGCACCGCGCGTTTTCGGTGTACCAGTCGCAGTCGAGCCGCGCCTTCCGAAGCAGCTCCCCATCCCCGGGGTTTGCCAAACGTCGCCGAACATCCATCCCCACCGCGCGCGCCAAGAAATCACCCGCCGGCTCCAGCGCATCCGTCCACTGGTCAAAATAGCAGACCCGAATGCGGCGAAGCGGCGTTGAGGTGGACATGGTCATCACGCTGAATGCCAGCTTGAGCGGCCACGAGCCAACGCGGTTGGCACGCCGCCGTCGCGAGGGACGCCCAAGCGCCCTGCCGCCGAGCCAGAGTCCGTTGGGTTCATTTTCGGGCGGTCGTCGACGGCCGCGCGGCAGACCACTGTTTCACTGTGGCACGTATCGAAACCAAACGCGGGGTAGTCCGATTCGGCTCGGCTCGCATAATTAGGTCGAGGACTCGCTCCGCCGCTGGCATGTCGCCACGACGACAGTCGAGATCCGCGATGAGCTCCAGGATCGTCAACTGCGGTGCCGGCAGGATCTCGACCGCTCGCGCGAGAAGGTCACGGGCCTCGGCGAGCTTACCTTCCCGCACACACTGCTGCGATTGTTGGACATATTGCATGGCGACAGACGCCGCCGCCCGGGGATCGGTAACGCCGCGCTCCTCCAACCGGCGTTTCATTTCAAGTGCGGGTCCAAATTCGGGGACGACTCGCAGCACCTCATCGAGCGCCTTTTTGGCTTCACGCCACTGATTACAGCTCTCGGCCGCGCGCGCGGCGTACCACAGCACGCGCCAGTGCTGCAGACCATTGCGCTGCGCTGCGCCGAATGCTGCCCCAGCAGCGGCGCCGTTTCCCATCCGAAGCGCCACCAATCCGGACCAGAGATTGAGAAAGGCATCCCGAGGAAACACATGCCTGAAATACCCCCCGCAGGATTGCTGCATGATGCGGGGCATTCTCCCAATCTCTTCTTCCGCCGACAGCAGCATCGTTACATCCTCCGCGTTCATGCTGATCGAGTAGGCGGTACCAGCCTCACCCAACATGGCGACAAATGTCCTGGCGCCGGGGTTGATCGCTGCATCCCGCCCCAGCGTGATTCCCGCGGGGACGCCAAGGACACTGCAGTTCGGACGCATTGTCTTGGGCCCCTTCAGAAGGCGGCTGATCTGCTCCCCAAAGCCCCGCGCCGCGTTCTTCGCGCCCCAGTTTTCGCGTGCGAACGCAGCGGCATTCCGCCCCAGCCGTTCCCGTTCCGCCGGGTCGGCATGGAGCCGCTCGATGGCCCGCGCGTACTCTTCCGGCGACGTCACCAAGACACCGGTCTCCCCATTCCGGATCAGCCTTCCAATCCCGCCATAGGGGAATGCGACCACCGGAAGCCCAGCGAACATCGCCTCCTGCAGATTCAACTCCGCCGCAGCGTAAGTATCCGGCGCGAGCGGATATCCATAGACATCAAGTTCCTCCAGCACCGAGCGGATATCCTCAACTGGTCCACGGAACTCAAAACGCGCCCTTTGCCCCGCCTGCTCCGCCGCCCGCTCCAGCCACCCCGTGTCACCGTGCCCGCAGACCACGAATCGCGCGTCTTCGACGCGAACGCCGCAACTCAGCGCCACATAATCCGGGTGCATTTTCACCGGATCCACCGTCCCGATATATCCCACTCGGAACCCCGTGTGCGCGCGGCGCGCAAAACCGCTCAACCGACTGAAATCGGCCCCGGCCAACACCATTGCCTTCCGGCTTGCGTCGACGGTCGAAAAGGCCGGATGCGCGTACGTATGCGGACTGCAAGCAACCGTCAGGTCGGCATATTCCAGCAGCGCCGGCGAGATGACATGAGGAGCATGGTAGCCGCCCACATGCAGCCAAAGCGCGAGTCGCATGGGCGGCAACTCACGGGAGAACAGCTGGGCAATTTCGGGCGAATTCCACCAGTGCACGAGCACGATGTCCGCTGCAGCCAGGGCGTGAAGCAGCTCGGTCGTTCCGGGAACGTCGAGCACCTCGAATGCAGCGGCCGCAGCGAGGCGGCGGCCGTCACGTTCCGCCGGACGCAAAGACACGATGCGGTGCTCAAAGGAGCCGAGATGGCCCAATTCCGTCGCCATGGCGATTGCGGCCCGGGCCGCGCCACCGCCACCAAGGCACTCGAGCACATGCAGCACAACCACGTCGCCCGACGCGGTCCGGTCTCGCGGCGCCGGCCGAGGCACGGCGGAGCCAATTTTTGCCGCCAACCCCAGTTGCGTCAGCGTTCCCAGTTCGGCGGGCGACGTCAGCCGGTGCGCTTGTCCTGACTCTTCGAGAAACGCGCGAATTTTCCCCCCGGCCGTGTAGTCAATGGCGACAAAGGGAACGCCGACGTCCGCCGCGAACACACACGAATGAAAGCGCATGCAGACGCAGAACTCGGCTTCGGCCATGGCCCCGGCGATTTCCTCAGGAGTGCGGGGTTGCCAGTCGACAACGAGGCGAGGCGAGCCCACGGCCCGCGCAAGTTCCCGTGCAAACAACCGGTCGTCATTCCCGACCGAAAAATAGTGCATGGCCCAGAGCTCAACCCGGTGGTTGGGATACCAGTCGAGCAGGTTTCGAAGCAGCTGCACGAGGTTCTGTCGCACGGCCTCCGAACCAAGCTCCTGCGGATACTCGGCGGTTAGTTCCCGCAGAAAGCAACGGATGATGCCGCTGCCCTGCCCCCGGTGCTGCACCCCGAGGGCGCGAATAAAGGCGGACGCCGGATCACGCCTGACTTCGATGTGCTTCGTAATCCCGAGAGCACGAAGCAGGTCGCGCGAAGCGCCATCGCGAACGCTGATCCGACTCGCCAGGCGCGCGAGTCGGCAAACGTTCCAGCGACAATCAGCCTGGTTGAGGGGGCCGACCCCACAGCCTTCAATCACGCGCGGTTTCCCCTGATCGGCAAAGTGCTTGAACAGCCGAAGCACGAGACCTGTCTCGGGAATATCCATCAGCGGTCCGCCGGCCATGACCACCGCGTCACAATCCGAGACCGCCGCGGCCGCGGCCGCACTGGCGTAGTCGCTCACCGTGATTCGGTTCTGCAACTCCAGGGGCCACGCGGCGATGTTAGCCCGCGTGTAGTACGGGTGCAGGCTCAGCAGGTGAAAGCGGAGATCCGCATTGAGCGCCAAATACTCGCTCAAGATGCCACGCAGGATGGCGATGTCGCCGGCAGTTTCCGTGCCGTACCAGCCAACCAACACGACCTGCCGCATGGCCGAAAAGTCCACGTCACTTGCCAAGGCCTCGGGCGCCGTGAGCGACGCGTCAGGCGCGGCATACAAGGCTTCCGCACGGCGCCGGTCCTCCGCCAGTCGATTTGCCACCTCAGGCAGCCAATCGTCATGGTAATCATGGATGCACCCGGAACAGAAGCGACGCCCGATGTCCGCTCGCCTCGCCTCCAGAAGCGCGTGGGCGTCTTCTACGGAGGCGGGAAGGCGCACCGGCCTGTCTTTGGGCGCGCACGCGGCAACACTTCCCAAACAGTCCACGTTGATTGCGTTGCCGCGACGATAAGGACACCCAACCAGACGTTCATCGCCGGTCAGCAGGGCCAGAATCGAACGATACGTCTTCTGGACCTCCGCGGCCGTTTCGTAGGTGCCAAGCAAAAGATGAAAGAAGGACACCAAGTGCCTCAACTGAGCGTCGTCGAAGTTCCGAATCTCCTCGCGACAAGATTCGTTGTACAGCCGGTTGATGAACTCCCCCACACGGAACCGAACGTAGATCTGGTGCTCCTTCGCCCAGTCGAGGAGTTCGTGCAGCCCGTACACGTTGCGACGAACGATCGTGCACGCCGCTATGGTCGGCACCGCTGCCGCCCTAAGCGCCATGAGCGTCTCAGTCGCCGCGATGAACGCGCCTTGGCGCCCTCGCACCGCGTCGTGGAGCGCTCCGACTCCATCAATCGAGACCATGCCGTCGAGCGTCAGCCCCCGCGCCGCGTAGTCGCGATGGACAGAACCATATACCTCGACCGCCCGTTTGGTTTGCAGGCCGTGGGTGATAAACGAGGCGCCACGCATCCGGGGCAGAGCGCCCGGGAGCATGTGATACAACTGGACGAGATCCTTGCGGAGCGTCGGCTCGCCACCGGTGACCCCTACATGCACGACCTCGGCGAAATACGGCTGGGCGAGAAAACCATGCAGCTCAGACAACCCCAGCACCTCCCGACGACCCGATTTCCACACTTCACACATCACGCAGCGGCTATTGCACACGTCGATCGCCTGCAGATTAATGACCTGCGGCAGCACGGGCCGGTCAGTCTGCGATGGTGACGTCGCACACTCTCCATGGTTGGTCATACGGTGAATTCTGGATGCAGGGCCCAATGCGGTGACGACATGGAGCCGAGATAAAAGCACGGCATACGCCAATCGAGTTCATCCGCGCGCTTCCGACTTTCATGCAGGAGTTTACGTAGGGAGCCTCTTGCCTGAGTGGATCGCAGGCACGATCCTCGGCAATAATTGCCGGGGGTAACTGCGCAGCGCGAGCTGAGCATCGGCGATGAGCGAACTGAGGAACAAACCTCAGTCCAGCCGCTGCTTGCAAAGCGTACGGCAAACCTGGCGTGGCGTGTGCAATCGTGGAACCTCCCACATGCCCACCGTCGACATCGTCTATCAAGCCACCGGAAAGCACGCCTGGTGCATTCGTGACGGTTGGACTGCAACCGCACAACGGCTCGGCTGCCTCAACCGCGTTTTTGAGCCGCGCGCCAACTGGGGCGACTCAGACACAGCCGACGACGACGGGCTGTACGCATACCTCGCCGCCCCGAGCAGTGACGTCATGATCTTGCTCGGCTTCGATTGGCATTCGCAGGCGTTGCACACGTCGTCGCGCTGGAAGGAACGTTGGGCGGCCGCGACAACCACGAAGGTCCTCTACATCCACGAGTCGCTGGACAACAACTGCCGACTCTTCGGCAACGACGGAATGAAGAATGCCGCGCTGTCGGCAGTCGAGTGTGCCGACGTGATCGTCTGCCCGGATCCGGTGGACGCCGTCTGGCTGCGAACAAGAACAACGAAACCTGTCTTCATTCAGCCCTATGGCGTCGACGAAGGCGTCTTCTCGGATCGAGTGCCGTTCAATCAGCGCAAGCCGCGCCCCTTCTTCCGAGGGAACACCACGCCGTACAACTCTCAAGCGACCTACTCAGAACGGCGAACTCTCATCGAACATCTTTCCAACCTTCGGCTGCTCGATCTACTCCCGTTCGACCACGCGCAGCCCGGGGTCGACCGATTTGTTGAGGATTACAACGCGCACCAGATCGCCGTCGCGTTCCCGTCGCTGTCGATTGTTCACTCCACGCGAGTCTTCGAGGCCATGGCCTGCGGGTGTGCGGTTGTCTCCTGCCGGACCGGTCGGCCGGAGCAGGATGCCCTGTTCGAATCCGGCAAACATCTGCTCTATTATAGCGACGCGGCGGAATTAGCCGACGGCGTACAACGGCTGCTGCGCGACCCCGGCAAATCGGCCGCGATGGCGGCGAGCGGTCGCGATTTCGTTCTCGGCGGAATGACGCTCGCCCATCGACTTCGTGAGATTCTCGGCTGGTGTACACCATCAATCCAGACCACCGCGCAAGCCAGGCGCCGGGCAGCGTCCCACAACGTCAAGCGCCCTATCGTCGTCGATGGCGTCATGTTCCAGCTTCATCGGTCCCGCCCTTTTGGGATCGCCCGGGTCTGGCAGTGTCTTTTGGCCGAGCTCGCAAAGTCTTCCCTGGCCGATCGCATTCTCCTGCTCGATCGCGACAACACGGCACCCCGTATCCCCGGCCTGCGCACGCGTCCCGCGCGGCAATTTGATTTCAACACCTACGCAGACGATCCGCTGCACTTGCAGCAGATCTGTGACGAGGAGAATGCCGCGCTGTTTATCTCGACCTATCTGACCTGGCCCGAAACGACGCCATCCGCGCTCATGCTCCATGACATGATTCCCGAGGTGCGGGGCCTCGACCTGAACGACGTGCAGTGGCAGGCAAAGCTAAAAGCGATCGATCACGCATTCGCCCACTTCTTCGTCTCCGAATCCACGCGGCGTGACTTCAATCTCCTTTATCCACAACACGCCAACCGGCCCAGCTACCTGACCCGCAATGCGGTCGCCGACGAGTTCCGGCTGCGAACTGGCTCCGAAATCGATCAGTTCCGCAAGAAGCACGGTATCCAGAGGCCGTACTTCATGCTCACGGGCAGCCGCACCACCTACAAGAACGCCATGCTGTTCTTTCGGGCGTTTCAGTTGCTCGAAGACCGGACCAAATACGCGGTCGTGTGTACGGGCCGCGAGCTGGAATCGTACTTTCGCCCGTTTGTCGCCGGCGCCGAAGTCCACAGCCTGAGCCTCGATGATCAGGAGTTGTCGACCGCCCTGTCCGGAGCCATCGCACTCGTCTACCCCTCACAGTACGAAGGTTTCGGACTTCCTATTCTGGAGGCGCAACGCTCGGGCTGTCCGGTTATCACGTGCCGCAATTCATCGATTCCAGAAGTTGCCGGCGAAGCCGCGATCTTTGTCGGCGAAAGCGACGTCGCTGCGATGAAAGCCGCGCTGGTTGCGGTGCAGGCCCCTGATGCCCGGCGCCGCCTCATCGCCTCCGGACAGGAGAATACACAGCGATTCTCATGGTCAAAGACGGGCGAGGTCATGGGCGCCGCCCTCGAGGAACTACTCGTCCTCGCCGGAAAGCAGCCCGCCGCCCCCGGAGACCCCATCAGCACCGCCACTCGTCTCCGCAGCTTTCTCCAGCATCACACCAAGGCGTCCGAAGATCTCCTCCGCGCGATTCTCGTTCTCAACGACTCATTCCGCGAGCGGCGCCTTCAGGATAGGCGTTCCACCGCTGCACTCATCGCAACAGTCGGAGCCCAACTTCCGCCGTTGATGGCCCAAGTCACCCCGCAACTTGCTGGCGCCGACGAATGCGATGGCGCGCTTTCGCTGCTGTTGGGGATCGCGCTTCAGACCCAGCAGCGATTCCCGGCGGCGATGCAGCGATACCTGCGGGCAATGAAGCGCCAAGCCACCTATAACGAACTGTTTCGCGTCCAGCTCGCGCTGCGCATCGCGGAACTCTCACTCACCTTGGGTCAATACGCGGCCGCCCGCGACACGCTCCAACGGCTCATCCTCAGCACGAGCCCCAATGACGCGGCGGCGACCGCGCTCCTGACGCGCATCGCCCGCGCCGAGACACAAGGACGACGCGGGCCGGTTGCCGCTACGCCGCGGTGAAACCCGAAGGGTACGCCCTGCGGGCATACGACCGACGACTTCAACATTCGAGTCCAGCCGGCGCCGTTACGGCAGGGGCGGGTCGAAAAGCGCCGGTTGCGCCCGCGATCTTCTCGCGATCTCACCCAAGCGGCGCCCCGTAGCGCCCCTTTTGGGCGCGCGATCTCTGCCTTACGCCGTCCTCCCGTGCCAGCACCGGTGCGTCTCGCGCCTCTTTTCCGCCCTTCTTGTGCCCCAGTTTTACCCCTCCCACCTTGGACTTCGTTTCAACGGCGGCACGGAACGGCGATACGCAGGCAAGGAGGGCTGCAATTATTACCTACTTACTGGCAATCGGTTGCATAATAATGTCCAGATACGCCATCATAATGTCCGGATACTTTTTCATAATGTCCGGATACTCCGTACGGAAATCATGCGGAGATTTGAAGCGGACCGTCGGAAAACTGAACAAACCCTCGGGGCTAGTTCGCCACTTTTCGCAGCACCACGCTCATGCTGTCCTCAGCGAGATAAAGTGGTTCTCCGCACGCGCACGTGAGCGACGCGCAATTGAATTTTTCACCGCCGCAGCGCCAGCACCGGAGTGGCAACACGCTGCGTTTGTCCACGTGGATCTCAGCGATCGCGCCATTAAGCTCCGTCACTTCTGACAGCAAAAACAGGCTCGATTGCGGGAGCGGCGCCAACCAAGTCCGCGTCGCGCCTGCACGCGGGCACGGCAAACGGTCAAGGCCAAGAACGGTGGCTCGATTCCGAGACGTTACGCGACGGGGTCGTAGACGCGCAGGGCCGGCAGTCGCGGATCGTCCGGCGCGAGTTGCTCCAGGATTTTCACGATATCCGTTAGCATTTCGGCGTGCCCGCAGCGGTGCGCGATGTCGCCGAGATAGAACCAACCTTCCGCATTCTTCGGATCGATCTTGATCGCGGTCTGCAGCGCCGTGAGCGCGCCGTCGATATTCCCGCTCGCCTCAAGCGCGCGCGCCAGCTCCTGCCACATGGCAGCCGAGGGCGTGGCATTCTGAACGGCCTCGAGCAGGTACTCGGCCGCGCGAGCATAACGATTCGAGTTCGTGAGGATCCGCCCCATCAGGCGGCGGAGTTCCGGGTTCGCCGGATGTGCTCCGAGCAAGCGCCGCACTTGGTCTTCAGCTTCGTTGCCCAGGCCGACCTCCAAAAGGTGGGCCGCCGATGCGGTAGCCGCCGCGACGTCGGATTCAACCGACACCGAAATGATGCTCTTCTCCTTGCGGAAGCCTTCCGGCGACGTGGCGAGCAACTCGTCGAAGGCCGCGGTGATCAAGGCGCCGAAGGCATCACTGGCCGCGAGCGTATCGAGGAAGATGGGCGAGGCCTCCATCTTCTCGCGGATGCGCCCGCTGAGCGCCGTCCGGCGCCCGGCGTCGGTCGCAAGTTCCCCGGCCAGGCGGAGATAGTCAGCCTCGTTGGTCACGATAAGCTCCGGGAGATCCAGCGATCGCAGCAGCGATCCGCCCATGCGCGAGCGGAACGTGGTTCCTTCCCAAGCAACAACCGGAATCCCCGCCTCGAGCGGGTCGGCGAGCGAGTGAGCGCCGCCGAAGGGGTAGGTATCCAGGTACACGTCAGCGATCCGCAACAACTGGCCCACCTCCGACCGCGACGGGAACTTCTCCGTCGAGATCATGAGGCGGTCGGTCGCGACGCCGTGCTCGGCCAGCACGCGGTCGAACTCGGCACAGAACCGCTGGATCGGATACGTGGACGACCAGTTCGGGTTGAACGGGTGCACCAGCAGGCGGGAGTTCGGCACCGCCGCGAGCAAGCGCGCCCAGGCGTGCTGCATCTCCGGGATGATCTTGAAGTAGTTGGCCGCGGTCGCGAACAGCACCACGTCGTCCGGCACGCCGAGGGTTGCCCGCGTCCACGTCGCCCGAGGCTCTTCCTTGTCCGCCGAATAGTTGAAGGCGTGCGCCGGGCCGGGCAGCAGGCCCAGCCGTTCCGAGAACTGCTCCGCAGCATCGGCAACTTCCGTGAGGCTGCCGGACACATAGAGGTCGATCTCTGGGAAGCCGGTCGTGATGCAGGACGAGTTGTTCGCGACTTGGAGCGGCGCGATCCGATAGAGCGCCAACTGCGTGACCTCATGCACCGACGCCGTGACGTTGGCGCCAAACACCAACACGTCGAGATTCGCGTCGCGCAGCACCGACAACTGACCCTCGAGATCACCCGGCAGGACCCGGTACTCCTGCACCTTGCTCTTGCAGTAGGTCGCGAGCGGAGTGTCGGCCTCGCGCAGCGCGAACAAGATCACTTCGAAGCGCTCGGAATCGAGCTGCTCGAACGTTGGTAGCGTGGTGTACGTCTCGGTCTGCGAATCGAAATGGCGGTTGAGGAAACCCACGCGCAGCCGTCGGCCATCCCGGCTGAAGGCCAGGGGCTGAAACGGCGTGACTTCACGGCCGAGCAGCCGCTTCAGAATCTTCCCGCGCAGCTCCGCGTGCCGTCGCAGGCAACCCTCCGAGAAGTACAGCGGGATGCCGGAGGCGCTCTTCAGGTAGGCAGTGCCGGCCGCGCGCACCGCGGCCGATCCAAGATTCCGCTCCACCAACCGGGCCAGATCTTCGAGATGCCTCACCACGAAACCGGCATAGCGGTTGGCATCGCCGACCTTCGTAAAGCCTCGGGGCGCAGCAAACAGCCACGCCGTGTATTCGGCCCACATCCATTGCGGTGTCGCCTCAATCCCCGGCACCTCTCCCCACTGCCAGGCGGAGCCCAGAGTCATCATCGCAAGCGTCGCCGGCCAAGAGGCCTTCCGGCCGTCACTGACCATCGCCCGGTCTGCATCGGACAGCGCGTAATCGTGCAGCCCACTGCGGTTGAGGCTCGCAATCAACGGCAGCGTCGCCGCCACGAGCGGATGCGCGTTCTCACGCTTGGCGAGTGCGGCCGCCCGTGCGGCTACCGCTCGCGTGGCGCTCTGCACCACCTCGCGTTTCTCCGCTGAGCCTGGATCCAACTCGTAGCAGTCCAACGCGTCCTGCGCTGTCTTGACGAGATTCAGCGGCGAGGACGCGTCGTCCGCTTGGGTTGGGTGCTCAGAAACGAGAGACACAGGGGTGGCCATGAGATGCCAGTTTGCAGGTCTCGGGCCTATCGGGATACAAACATTGCAATACGTTTATTACCAGATATTTTTGACTCTTTTCCCCGACACGCCCTAAGGTAAGGGCCCCATGGCGGAAAAAACTGCCTACGAAGCACGCTGACTTTTCCCCCGCTCGATCCAACAGGCACGGAGGGCGGCGGCGAAGCGCTTCCCCTGCCCCACGTGGTCAAGCAACGGCGAGCGCTGCAGGTCAGCGCGCAGCCCCGCAGACGCCGCGACGGCTTCCGCCGGCTGCGCCGCCAAACGGACCGCCAGGTCGACATACCCTTCCACATCGGGCGCCACCCAATCCGGGTGTCCCACGGCGCTCAACAGCGAGGCGCTCACCCGCGCCGCGTGGCGCGAACCCTGCACCGCCACCACCGGCCGCCCCATCCACAGCGCTTCACAGGTCGTCGTCGTTCCGTTGTAGGGGAACGTGTCCAGCGCAATGTCCATGCGGCTGTAGAGCGCCAAATGCTCCGCGGCCCCTGCCGTGCGCGGCAGGAGTTCAATCCGGTCGAGCGGCAGACCGCACTCGGTCATCCACGCGTTCATGTGCTCCTTCACCTGCGGTTCCTCCAGGTCGCGCCCCTTCAAGAGGAGCCGCGAACCGGGCACGCGCTCCAGGATCCGCGCCCAGGCGCGGAACAGCCCACTGGTGAATTTCGTCGGACTGTTGAAACACCCAAAGGTCACTGGGGCGCCCACGGTCATCGGCAACGGTGCCACGGGCCCGGCCTCAACCGGCGGCTGGTACGTCCACGCCGTCGGCGCGAACCGCACGAGTTTCTCCGTCGCAAACGCATCCGCCTCCCCTTCCGGGTCCGCGACCGGATCGGTGAACCTGTAGTCCATCGCCGGCACGCCGGTCGAATCGGGATAGCCCAGATAGGTGATCTGCACCGGCGCCAGGCGTTTCGCGAAGATCGGCAGCCGGATCATGTTGCCGATGTGCCCCGCGAGATCGACCAGCACGTCGGGGCGGTCGGCCCGGATCACCTTCTCCACCGCCGCATGCGGCTGCCCCATGAAATTGCGCCACACCGTCGCGTGCTTCTTCAGCCGCGCCGACATGTCGTCCTCGGAAAAATGGTCGTGGTACAGGTACAGCTCGAACTGCGCCGGATCGAGCTGCTGCAGCAGCGGCTCGAGAAAGTACGCGCAGGAGTGCGTGCGCAGGTCCGGCGAGAGAATCGCGAGCCGCAACCGGCGGTCCGGAGAAACATCATAGCCCGGAAGCGACCGCGGTCCCGTGCCCACCAGCCGGCCGTAGCGCCGGTGTTCCTCGAACAGCTGCTGCCGGGTGATGCCTTCCAGGTTCTGCAGCGCGAACAGGCGATAGCTGTACGCCTCCGCGTTCCGGGGTTCCACTTTGAGGTATGCGTCGTACTCCGCGATGGCCGCTTCCATCCGGTACGTCTTGTGCAGCGACTGCGCCCGGCCGTAGCGCGCCGGCGCATAGTCGGGGCGCAGGGCGAGCGCGCGATCAAAGCGCACGAGCGCCTCGTGGTTCCGGCCCATCAATCCGCAGGTCAGGCCGAAGTGCGTCCAGCCTTCGACGAACTTCGGGTTCAGCGTCACCGCTTTCTGGTGACACGCAATCGCGTCGGGAAAGCGACCCTGCAACTTCAGCGCGAACCCAAGCACGTTCCAGCCGTCGGCGCTGTCCGGCGCAGCCTGGAGCAAACGGCGGAGGATCTTCTCCGCATCCGGCAGACGTCCCTGCGCGATGTACACGGCGGCGATGCGCGTCGCCGCCCCCGCCGAACGCCCGTCGAGGCGGAATGCCTGCTGATAGAGGCGCATGGCGTCTTCACTGCGTCCCTGCTGCTCCGCGAGCTGCCCCCACAGGTCGTAAACCAAGGCCGCGCCGGGCGCCTGCGCGGCCACCTGCCGGTAGATCGACTCGGCCCGCTCCAGGCGGCCTGCCTTGTGGTGCGCGATGGCTTCGTTCAGCCGGTGCGTGAGCTGCGGATTTGCTGCCATGTCGGCTCAAGCCTCAAGGCGGTTGGCGCCGACGTCACTGCCGCAGTTTACCGGTTCTCGCCCACGGCCCAGGCATTGGCACAGGGCGGCAAGTTGGGGATGGTCGGGGGCCGTCTCGGCCAGGGCGCCACATGCCTCGCGTGCGAGATCCTTCTCGCCCAGCTTCGTCGCCAGTTCCACCAGCGCGCTCCATGCGTCGGGCCGGCCGGGATCAAGCCGCAAGGAGGCATGCAGCGCATGCAGGGCCTCCACCACCCGGTCCGCCTCCTGCAGCCCGTTCGCCAGCGTCATCCAGAGATTCGCATCGTGCCGCCGCTGCTGCACCGCGGCGAGGAGGTATTCCACGCCCCGGCTCGCATCTCCCTCGGCCAGCAAGGCGCGGCCGCAAAGCGCGCGCAGCTTCGGATCCCGCGGCCGGATCATCACCGCGCGCATCGCGGCCTCGGCCGCTCCCTGCAGTCCGCCATTCTCGAGCACCGCCTGCGCCGCCGTCACCGCGCTCGCGATATCCTCCGCCGCTCCCGCCCGCACCGCATCGGGCTGTCGGCGAAAACGACTGCGCCCGAGGGCCTCAAGCTGGTCGAACGCCGTCTCCAGCACGCCGGCAAATCCATCGGAGGCCGCCAGGGTGTCGTGGCATGCGAGCCCGACGTGCAACGCGCGTTGCAGTTGCCGGCCAACGCTCTCCCGCCAGCCGGGATCGGCCGCGAGACTCGCCGCCAGCTCGACGAAGGCCGGGCCATCGTGGGCCGTCAGCTCGCCGAGCCTCGCCTCCTTGAGCCAATCCGACACCACGGGATCGGCCGAGACCACCGGGACGCCGGCCGCCAGCGCTTCCGCGGCCCAGACCGCGCTGCCCGATGTCGTCAGGAAGAGGTCGGCCAGCCGCACGATCCCACGCGTTTCCTCGTGCTGCGCTTCCCGCGGCGCCAGCACGCTCACCCGATCGTTGGCCACGTGGAGTTCATCGAGGGTGGCGCAGACGATCGTACAGAAGCGTTCGAATCCGACCGGGGTGAGTTCGTTGTCCGGCACCACCTGCAGCACGAGGGCCGCTTCCGGGACCTGCGCGAGAATGCGCCCGAAATTCACCAGCGTCTCCAGCGTGCCATGGGTCGTGCCCAGCACCGCCACCAGCAGCACCGTCCGCTCCGGGAAGCCCAGGTCGGAGCGGGAGCAGACCCGCTCGGCGTCTCCGCCGCGACGCAACGCGAAAGCCGTCGTCGGCAGCGCCCCAAGCCGCTCCGAATGGCGCGACGGCGTCCGTGGGGGCGCCAGTTCGGCCGGGACAAGGCATAGGTCGGACTCCGGCAAGCCGCTCGTGATCCCCGCCGGATTCTCCACCGCCTGCAGGGGGGCAACCCGGATGCTCGCGAGCCGGCTGAAACTATCCGCCAGCGTGGTGTCCCCCACGAACACGGCGACGTCGAGCCCGGCGTCGCGCAGCATCTCCGCCTGGCCGGCACAATCGGCCGGCAGGACGCGAAACACGTCGGCCGATTCGCGGCAACGCCAGCCGAACGCCGTCGTCGCCTCCTGCAGCGCAAAAAGGCGACGCTCGAACCGATCGCCCGGCAGGTGCTCGAACTGGGCCAGCGCCGCCGTGGTGTCCGCGTTCGCCTCCCATTGTCGCGCCACAAAGCCGACGCGCAACCGACGCCCGGCCCGCGGGCGGACGCACGGTTCAAACGGCCCAATGAAGCTGCCGTGCAACCGGGCGAGAATCTTGCCCTGCAACTCGGCGGGCAGCAGCACGTGCGACCGCGCGAACCGCAAGGGATGCAGCGGAGCCTGGCGCGCGAACGCCTCGACTGCCGCGCGCACCGCGGGCGCGCCAAGGTGCCGTTGCACCCAGCGCGCCAGTTCGTCGGCGTGCCGGCTCAGATGGCTCGCGTAGAGCGCGCATTCCCGATCCGACGCCAGCGTGTTCGGCGCGGCGAACAGCCACTCTGCGTACGCGCCCCAGAGCCAGTCCGGAACATGCGAGAACACCGGCGCAGCATCCCAGCGCCACGCGGCGCTCACCAGCATGGAGGCAACCAGCCCCGGCCAGCCGAGGGGTTGCCAATGCGCCAGCTGACGCTCGTCCTTCGCGCGCAGCGGCAGATCGAGGGCGCCACACGCGGCCAAGCCGTGGATCGCTTCCAGCACGATCGGGATCGCCGGCGAATTCACGTCGCGCCGATCAAGTTTGGCGAACTCCGCGGCGACCGCCTCCCGCACCCCGCGCAATGCAAGCACGACTTCGAGCTGCGGGGCAGTTCCCAACTCCTGGACGGCGGTGCGCAGCGCAGTCGCGCTGGTCATCAGGTCTGGATCAGCTTGCGCCGAACGCTTTTCAGCGAGCGCGAAGTGGACGGCGGGCGACATACGCCGAACACTATGCAACCGTCACGCCAGCGTGACTCACAGCTGCGCAAACCGCTCGCCACCGATAGATTGTACAACATTTCCAACCCATTTCCGCCGCATCGCGACCGGGCGGCAAAAACTTCCCCCGTCTCAAACGTGCGCAGCCAGTCTGTTTGGCAGCCTGCGGACGACGTCCGCCCGGCGGCTAAGCGATCGCGCTGCGCACCGGGCCAAAGGCCTCGAGCGCCGAGCGGGTCGCTTCTTCAAAGGTGGCCTCCTCAAACCCAACGGCCGCCAGTTTCTCTGGCGCCAGATTCCACAGGAGATACTCGCCCGCGAGCCCATGCCCAAAACGATCGGTCGCCCCGGCCGCGAGGTTCAGCAACCGGGCCAGGAACGATGCGCTTTCACCGCACGTGGTGTGATCGCGGACCGCCTCGATGATCGCGGCCGGGAACCGCCAGCCCTCAAGGACGAGGGCGGAGGCTTCGGTGCTGGTGCAGCCAAAGGTTGCCTGCTCCCATTCCGGCAAAGATCCCCGCGCATACGGCTCCACCTCGAGATGCCGGCCCTGGCTGCGCATCGAGCGATCGAGCGCGATTTTTCCGGTCGAACGCAGCAGGCCCGCGGTGTAGGCCACGCGCGTATCGATACCCGCATGACGCGCGAGTTGCTCCATCGTCAGCGCCGTCAGCAGCGAGTTTTCGCGGAACTGCACGCCGGTGATGTCGTAAAGCGGGAGGTGCTGGTTCGAAACCTGCGCGAGCACGGCGAAGCCGGCGACGCGGTAGACCTCCGCAAAACCCACGCGCATCAGCGCCTCCTCGATGGAGGCAATCGGCTCGCCGGGGTTGTACGCGACGCTGTTCGCGATGCGAATGATGCGCGCCGTCAGCGCCGCGTCGCGGCGCAGCAGCTCGGTGATCCCCTCGATGCTCGAGTTCACGTTGGCCAGCATCGGATCGAGGCGCGCCAGCACCTGCGGACTCGCCGGGAGCATGTTGACCGCCAGCAACAACGCTTCGCGCGAGGGCGGCAGGGCCGCGCGGTCCGCGAGTTGGGTGGGTGCGTTCGAGGTCGAAGATGTCATGGGCGGTCAGGAGCGGCGGGCGCTGGGATGATCAGGCGGGCGCACGCTGCAAGTCGTGGTTCGCAATTCCCGCGCCATCGCCCTGCCCCCCGACGTAAGTCCGTAAGCCATTCCGAGTTCGGTAGCGGAAAATATCTCTGCCGAAACACGGCACGATCCAGCCGTGATGCCGGAGAAAAATCTGCCCGCGGAGACGGCGTACAATGCCTGATTCACGTCGATGGCGTTGGCGTTAACTGATGGCTTCGCGAGCCCGTTCAAACTGGTAGCCGGCCCGCTCGATGGCCCGCTCGATCATGTCGGAATCCACGTGGGCGAGTTCCAGCTTGGCCGGAGTGACGTCCCAGTAGGTGATCTCTCCCGGCAACGGATACCCCGCCTTCTCCGCCGCGCCGCACGCGATATTCAGGAGCGCCGCCATCGGCGTGGCGGTCGGATGCGGCCGGTAATGCTCACGAATCGCATCGATCGTCGGCTGCGGGAAACGCCACTCGCCGAGCACCATCGCGGCGGCAGCGCAGTTGTCGATGCCCACCGTCTCCATTTCCCAGGTGTCGAGCGGACGGCCCTGACCCGACGCCGCGTAGTTGCGAATGTGCAGTGGACCGGGAGCCAGACGGTCCACCGCGATCTTGCCGGTCGATCGCAACAGCCCCGCGGTGTAGGCCGCCCGGGCATCGAGATCGATGGCCGGGGCCAGGATCTCCATGATGAAGGCGCAGAATAGGGAGTTCTCCCGGAGGCGGGTGCCACTGACGCCGTAGTTGCGCAAGCTGTCCTCCGCCACCTGCGCAACCGCCGCGAGACCGATCAACCGATACACCTCGTTGAAGCCCACGCGCATCAGCGCCTCCTCGATCGAGCCCGCGCGCGAGCCCGCGCCGTACGCCGCGCTGTTGCTCACGCGGATCACGCGCGCCGTCAGCGCTGAGTCATGGCGGAGCAGGTCAACCACGTCGGTAAGGTCGGAGTTCGGATCCAGCAGCAACGTCCCAAGTTGCGCCAATATGCGCGGCGCCGCCGGCAGGTTCTTCACCACGTGCAGCAGCGCTTCGCGAGAGACGGTCGGAGCGATCATCAGATAGATTATCGGCTGCGGGGCGCGTAATTTAAGTAAATGGCGTAGCGACCGTCATCAGGACGGCCGCCCCAGCCGGCTGCGACGGGGCAAATGCCGGCGGGCTCGCCAGACAATACCGGACGATTTCGGGCGCGAAAGCCTGGGTTGGTTTTGTTTCGGCCCGATCGCCCCGCGCTTGAGCAGTTTCCCTCAAGCGCCGCCCGAAAACGCCGATAAACACCGGCAGCACGTGCCGCATTCCGTCGTCGCGTCACCTCCCTTTCGCATGTCTCCTGCCGCCTCCGTTCCCGTCCCTTGCGCCTGCGCCGCGCCCTACTCGGAGGACGAGATCAAGCGCCGAATTGTTGCCTGCCCCAAGCTCGCTTCGCTGCAGAGCGTCAACCGGGAGCTCAACGCGCTCGTGCGGTCGGAGCGCAGCGTCCTCTCTCAGATTGCCGAGGTCATCCGCCGCGACCCGTCCCTCGCGGCGCGGCTGCTGCGCATGGTCAATTCGGTCTATTTCGGGCTGTCGACCCACGTGAACAACATCGAGGAGGCCGTGTTCTTCCTCGGCCTGCGTCAGGTGCGCGAGCTGGCGATGGCCACCCCCGTATTGGAGGAGCTGGGACGTCTGCAGAGCGGGCGTCCCCTCCCGTGGCGCGACCTGTGGACGCACAGCATCGGCACCGCGATCATGACGCGGGAGATCCTGAGCTCCACCGCGCTGCACATCGACGACGACACCGACTATCTCGTCGGCCTCCTGCACAACGTGGGCAAGATCATCATGGCCTATGCCTTCCCCGACGAGTTGCAGGCCATCATCGCCACCCGGGTGCACACGCCGGCAGATGTGGCGGCGCGGGAGCGCGAGATCATCGGCTGGGACCACGGCCAGATTGGCGCCTACTACCTTGGCCGGCACAACCTCCCCGACGAGATCGTGATGGCGGTTGAACACCACGACGCCCCGGAGAAGGCGCCCGAACATCAGTTTTTCGCCGCGGCCATCCAGGTCGCGGATTACGTCGTCCGCCATCACGCGATTCACAGCGGCTTTGAGCAGGTCGATTCCATCCCTACCGATGCGTGGATGAGTCTCCCCGGCTGGAGCATCCTCTACGGCAACGAAGACCATGAGAACGAACTGGCCCGGGCCGCGATCGGCAACTCGCTGCGCCGACTGCCCTCCATGATTGAGGGGCTGCTGTAGCCGCCTGCCGAAGTCGGCCATGGATTCGAATCCCGTTCCCGCCAACGCGCCCAGCGGTTCCGCCGCCACGTGGCTCGGCCCTTGGGCCACGAGCGCCGATTTTGCGTACTGCCGCGACCCGCAGGGCCGCATCCTCGCCGTCAATGTCTCGTTCGCCCGCAAGTTTGGCCGGGCCGCGGCATCGTTCACCGACCGGCCGGTCAGCGAACTCGTGCATGCCGAGGACGCCCCGGTGCTGGAATCGTCGGTGCTCGAGGTCGCCCAGCCGCCCTACCAGGCGCGGACCGAACATCGGTGGATGACGCCACAAGGCATCCGCTGGCTCGAATGGGAGGAAAGCGCCGTGCGGGATGCCGGCGGCCAGCTGCAGGCGATTCGCGCGGTCGGCCGCGACACCACGCGCCGGCGCCTCGCTGAAGAGCAGTACTACCGGCTGTCCCGGGCAGTGGAACAGTCTCCGGTCTCGATCGTCATCACCGACCTCGATGGCCACGCGCAGTACGTGAACTCGAAGTTCACCCAGGTGACGGGGCACACCCTCGAGGATATCATCGAGAAGAACATCGAAGTGCTGCAGGACGGCCATCCGGACCAGGCTTCGTTCAACGCATTCTGGAAGACGATCCGGGCCGGTGGTGAATGGCGGGGCGAGTTATCCACCTCGCGCCAGGATGGGTCGGTCATCTGGGAGTCGGTCAAGGTCTCGTGCGTCCGCAACTCGAACGGCGACATCACCAACATCCTCTGCCTCCGGGAGGACATCACCGAACGCAAGCTGCTCGAGCAGCAGCTGCGGCAGGCGCAGAAGATGGAGAGCCTCGGAACGCTGGCCGGCGGCATCGCCCACGACTTCAACAACCTGCTCGCGATCATCAACGGCTACTCGGAGTTCTGCCAGCAGGGCACCCCCGATCCCGCCGTGCTTCAAAAGAGCCTGCGCGAGATCCACCACGCCGCCCAGCGGGCCAGCGGGCTCGTGCGCCAGATCCTCACCTTCAGCCGCAAGAACGACGTCAAGTTCGCACCGGTCGACCTGAACCAGCTGGTCCGCGACCTCACGACGCTGATGTCGGAGACGTTCCCGCGCACGGTGACGCTGCACCTGCAACTCCAGGACCGGTTGCCTGCGCTCCTCGCAGACACCAACCAACTGCAGCAGATCATCCTCAACCTGTGCGTGAACGCCCGCGACGCCATGCCGTCGGGCGGTTCCATCACGCTGACGACGGAGACCGTCGCCGGCGGCACGCTGCGGCGCCTTGGTGGCGACGCGACCCGACAATACGCCTGCCTCCATGTCGTGGATACCGGCACGGGCATCCCCCCCGAGGTGCGGCAGCGAATCTTCGAGCCGTTCTTCACGACCAAGCAGGGCAGTCACGGCACCGGCCTCGGCCTGGCCGTCGTGTATGGCATCGTCGTGTCGCACCACGGTTTCATCGATGTCGAGTCCGCCCCGGGCAAGGGCAGCACCTTCAGCGTCTACCTGCCGCTCGCCGAGGTCAGCGCCGCGGCCCAACCCGGCGCCTCGGGCGGGGATTTCCCGGGGGGCAACGAGTCGCTGCTGATCGTCGATGACGAAGAGTCCCTTCGCAACCTGCTGGCGACCGCGCTGGCCCGAAAGGGATACACGACGACAACCGCCCACTCCGGCATCGATGCGATCGAGCTCATCAGCGACACGAGCCGCCATTACGATGCCGTGTTGCTGGACCTGAACATGCCGGGCGCGACCGGCGTCGAAGTTCTGAAGGTCATTCGCCTTTGCCGGCCGAAGCTGCGGGTCGTGATCGTCAGCGGCCATATCACCCCGGCCGCAAGAGCCGAGTTCGAGCAGCTTGGCCAGCGGTACTTCGTCCAGAAGCCGTACAAGCTCCACGAGCTCGGCCGGCAAGTCCGGCAGTTGCTGGACTCTCCCCTGCTAAACGATTGAGCGGCAAGGCCTCGGTGCGCGGATTTCAATCCGGCGCCGACCGCAGAATACCGGCGCCGCGGGCAGGAATTCCGGTTCAGAAAGGGCACGACCGTGCCGATACACCAGCGGGCAATTATCGGGACTATCCACCACCATGGAATGTCGGAAACGAAATGAATCACCGCCAACCACCGCACCTACCGGCCGGTGTGCGCAGGGCTTTGCATTGCCTTTCGCTGCTACTGGTACCGGCGCTGACCCTCGACGAGGGCCACGCTGGCACCCGCCTGCGAACCGTCAATGGGCCCGTGGCAGATACCCCCTATCTGCCCGTACTCGGTTCGCCTACCTTGCGGATTCAGGAAGCGCCTCCTCCTCCCGACCTGGTGACTCGCCCGGCTCCTGCCGCGCCCCCGGTTCCCGCCTCCACGGATGCGGAATCGGCGGTCGGTGCAGCCAACACGGGCGCTGTTCTGCCCGGAACTGACGCGACGGACGCCACGACAAAAACGGCCGGACCAGAGAACACGAATGTGCGCGAAGCGACTCCCGTCGCCAAACCGCCTCCTGCCATCTTGCCGGACAACACCCGCCCTGTTATCCATCCCGAAGATTTTCTGCCGTACTTCCAGATTCCCGGTGCGGCCCGCAACCCGAGTGACGTGACCGTCTTGGTTCCTGGGGTCCCGTCCGCTCCGGCTCCGGCGCCGATTCCGCCTAGCTCTGCCACCTACACGCAATCGCCCAGATGATTCGTTTTCGCCCTGCGCCGTTCTCGTTCGCACGCGCGGTCGCCTGCCTGGCGCTCGTGCTGGTGCTGAACGCGCGCGCCCGGGCGAGTGAAGCGCCCGCGCCCGCGGCTCCGGCGCCAGCTCCCCTGCAGGGACTCAGCGCCGCGCGTGAAACCGCCGCGCCTGCCGTCTCCTCCACGCCGAGCACGCTGCTCGCGCCTCTCGCCGGAAATGTGACCGGCGGCAAGGAGACCCAGGCCTCCCCGGCGGTAAGGGCAGCGCAGTCGGAAAAACGCAATATTCGGGACGAAATCCAGGGGCTGCTGAACCTCGGGGCCAGCCTCACCGACCGGGCCGCCCCGGATTACGAAGCCGCCGAGATCGCCTACCGACAGGTGCTGAACTCGAGCGACGCCGATGTGCGCGCCACCAAGTCCGCCCTGCTCGGGCTCGGTCACATGCATCGGAAGAAGGGCGAGTTCACCAAGGCCGCCGCCATCTACGAACGCTTCCTGGCCGACTATCCCGGGGACGAGCGCATGCCCGACGCGCTGCTGGAACTCGGTCGCACCCTGCGGGACATGGGCGCCTACAAGCTCGCGATCGCGCGTTTCTACAGTGTGATCAATTCGACGCTCAAGGTGGCGGGAGAAGACTTCGAGCGTTACCAGGTGCTCGCCAAGACCGCGCAGTTCGAGATCGCCGAGACCCACTTCGCCGCCGGCGAATACGAGGAGGCGAACAAGTACTACACGAAGTTTCGGCTGCTGGATGTTGCCCCGGTCGACCGCGCCCGGGCCCACTTCAAGGCCGCCGACGCGCTCCGACGTGAAGGCAAGCTCGACGCCGCCGTCACGGCCTTTCGTGCCTACATCGAGCAGTGGCCGGACGACGAGAACATGCCGGAAGCACGGTACCTGCTGGCGATGACCCTGCGGGATCTGAAACGCCCCCAGGAAGCGTTCGCCGTCGCGCTCGACCTGCTCCGCGCCGAGAAGGCCCGCGTCGCCACGGCGCCCAAGCGCTGGCTGTACTGGCAACTCGTCACCGGCAATCAGCTCGCCAACGAGTTCTTCGACCAGGGCGCGATCGTCGACGCCCACAAGATTTACTCCGCGCTGCTCGAGCTCTCGCCCGACCTCTCGTGGCGCCTGCCGATCACCTACCAGTTGGGACTCTGCTTCGAGCGGCTCGGCTCGGTGGAGCGCGCCCGGGACTCTTTTCAAAGCGTGATCGATCTGGCCGGCGCCAAACCCGCCCCGCAATATGCTGAACTCGCGGAGATGGCGGCGTGGCGAATCGAACATCTCGCGTGGCGCGACCGCGTGACCCGCGAAGTCAGCTCATTCTTCGACTCGACGACCGGCAAGCAGGTGGCCAATCCTCCGACACCACCCCCGAATGCCGCCACGCCATGAACGATCCGATTCGAGACCACCAGCAGCTCTGCGATGAGATTCACCAGTGCGTGCTGGATGAGAACCGCTTTCTCCGCCAGCACCAGCGCGCCCCGGACGCCGAGTTTCTGACCCGCAAGCGCCAACTGCTGGAGCGGCTCGACGTGTCGCTCGGCGCGCTCCGCTCGATTCCTGCCGCCTCGATCCGCGATCCGGAAAGACGCGACCTGCTCGAAAAGACCCGTGCACGCATTCTCCAGGTTCTCCAGCTCGACAAGGAGAACGAACAGTTGCTGCTGCGCCTCAGCCTCGGGGGCGCCCGCCCCGCATCCGCCAGCACCGCACCCACCGCGTCGGTGGCGATGCTGCAGAAGATCTACTCCCGCTGTTCCTGACCGGTTGCGCTCACGCACGGCCTTGGTTCAAGGGGGGGCCGTTGCCCGTCGGGCTCGCTGAAAACGAAAAATCCAGCGCACCCGGACTGTTATTCGTTCCGGGCGCGCTGGATGTCGTGGCCACGGCAGAGTCCGTGGAACCATGTCAGTGCAGCAAAGTGATCCTCTGGCTGCCCCAGCGCAGCCGCGGTGGACGGAGGTGCCGCGCGCTGTCCTGCCCGATGAAACCAAGCGGCGCGAAAAGCGCGCTGGACGAGTCCACGGTGAGGAAAATAGGCTGCTTCACCCCAGTTGCCCATCCGGGCCCTCCCGTACTTTTTCGTCGCGTTTGTCGCTGGGTAATTTCCTTCAGGTCGTTCCCTTTCAGTCGATGCCTTCCCTCGTGCCATGATGCATGTGCTCTACGCCGAAGACGATCCGCATGTCGCGGAAGTGGTCCGGTTCGCGTTCTCGCACGCCGGCGCGGACATCGAGCTCGATGTTACGACGACCGGCCGCGGATGCCTCGCCACGATGCAGGAGCGCGAATACGACGTCCTGCTGCTCGACCTGATGCTGCCCGACCTCGACGGCCTGCGCGTACTCAGCGAGCTTGCCGCACGCCGCGACACCACCCCGGTCATCATGGTCAGCGGCCATGGGCAGCATGAGCTTGCCGTGCGCGCGTTGCGGGCCGGCGCGATCGACTGCATCGACAAGAGCTCGCCGGAGTTCCGCCGCATTCCCGAGATTGTGCGCCGGGTGCAGGCCCGACACCCCCGGCGACGCACGGGCGCCCTGTCCGACGGCGCGCTGCCACGCCGCCTGCTTTTCCTCGATCCCCTCCCCGAAGAGCGCGACCAGTTCGCCGTGTTTCTCGCGACCAGCGTGCCGGCGTTGCAGATCACCACGGACGCTCCAGCCGCACTCGAATCGATCCTGCGGTCGGGCGCTGCGCCTGGCGCAGTCGTCGTCGGTCCCAATGTCGAGTCGGGCGAGATGCTCGCGGCGCTGCGCCAGTTGCGCGCCCACGACGAAGGCCTGCCGGTCATTGTCATCTCCGGCCGCCAGGACGCGGAGACTTCCATCGCCGCCTTCAAGCTTGGCGCGCACGACTTTCTCCTGCGCGGCCCCGACTGCTACACCGAGCTCGTCTTCTCGCTCCACCACGCGCTGCGTCAGGCGGACGCCGAGCGACTCAATGCCGAGCTCACACGCCAGCTCGAGGCCCTGAACCAATCGCTGGCCGATCAGGTCGCCGCGAGAACCCGCGACCTGGAGAACGAGATCGTCGTACGGCGCGAAGCGGAGCACCGCGCCGAGGAGAACGCGGCACGCCTGCAGGCACTCTCGACCCGGCTCCTGAGCGTCCAGGAGGAGGAGCGCCACCGCCTCGCCCAGGAACTGCATGACCAGATCGGGCAACTGCTCACGGGCTTGCGGTTCCAACTCGAGGCGGCCCGGGATAACGGCTCTGCCGAGGGGCTGCGCGGCGCGCTGGCCGTGACCGACGAACTGCTGCGCAGCGTGCGCGCGCTCACCCTCCAGTTGCGCCCCCGGCTGCTCGATGACCTGGGGCTCCGCCCGGCGCTCGAGTGGCACGCGAAGACCGTCCACCAGCAGACCGGCACGGCGATCGAACTGGAGCTGTCCCTGCCGGAGCGGCGCTTCAGTCCGCAGATCGAGATCGCCGTTTTCCGCATGGTCCAGGAGGCGCTGACCAATGTGGCCAGGCATTCCGGCGCCAACGCGGCGGTGGTCACCGTCACCGCCGACGAGTCGATCCTCCACGTGGAGGTGGCCGATCGCGGCCGGGGGTTCGATGCCGCGGCCGCCCTCGCCCGGCGCGATTCGCTCGGGCTGGCCGGGCTCGCCGAGCGGGTCCGGCTCACCGGCGGCCGCTTCGAGATATTTTCCCAGGCCGGACAGGGCACCCGTCTCCACGCCGAGTTCGACCTCGGCCCCCACTCCTACGCGTCATGATTTCCGCCATCATCGCCGACGACCACGAGATCGTTCGCCACGGCCTGCGCAGCATCCTCGAGCAGGACGGCACCTGTCGCGTGGTGGGGGAAGCGGCGGACGGACTGACGGCCACGCAGCTCGTCGACAAGTTCAAGCCCGCCATCCTCATCCTCGACCTCAACATGCCGCGCGTGCACGGCCTCGAGGTTCTGCGCCAGGTGCGGGCCGGCAGTCCCCACACCCGCGTGATCGTGCTCTCGATGCACAACGACGAGCCCTACGTGATCGAGGCGCTGCGGGCCGGTGCGATGGCCTACCTGCTCAAGGGATCCGAGTCCCAGGACATCACCCGCGCCCTGAAGGAAGTGCTCGCCGGCCGCCGCTATCTCAGCGCCACGCTTTCCGAGTGGGCCATCAACGCGCTGGCCGCAAAACCCGCGGACGACAACGATCCGCTGCACCACCTGACCCAACGTGAACGCATGGTCCTCCAGCTTGCCGCCGAAGGCCTCAGCAACACCGAGGTGGCCGAAAAGCTCTTCATCAGTCCGCGCACCGCGGAAACGCACCGCACCAACTTGCTGCGGAAGCTGGGACTGCAGACCCAGACCGACCTGGTCCGGTTTGCCATTCGCAAGGGCCTCATCAGCCCGTAACCAGCCCAACCCATGGCCCGTATCCTGATCATTGACGACGACGACCTGCTTCGCGACGTGCTCGCCCGGACTCTGGCGATTTCAGGCCACATCGTCGATCAAGCGGACAACGGCCAGGCCGGGCTGGATCGTTTCCGGGCCGCGCCCGCCGATGTCGTCATCACCGATATCGTCATGCCGGTACAGGAGGGCGTTGAAACCATTCTTCAGTTGCGTCGCGAGCAGCCCAAAGTGCCGATCATCGCGATGTCGGGAGGCGTCGCCAATTCGAAGCTCTACCTGAATATCGCCGGGCGCATCGGCGCCGACTACGTGCTCTCGAAACCGTTCTCGCCGCAGGAACTGCTCGAGGCGGTCAACCGGGTCGTAGGGCGGTCGCCGCCGCAGCAGTAATGACGAAGCTAAAAGAGACGCCCGGCCGCTGCGGCTCTGACCGCATGCCTGCCGGGCGCCAGAGATTCGTACCAGCTCCTTAGTCGTCGCGGCGCGCGGAGAGCAGATAGATCAGGTTCAGCAGGGAACCGATGAATGCGGCGAGATAGGTCAAGGCCGCAGCATTGAGTGTCTGGTCCACGCCCTCCATCTCATCGCGGTCGACGATTCCGAGCTGCACGAGCTGCACCTTGGCGCGGCGGCTCGCGTCGTACTCGACCGGCAACGTGACCAACTGGAAGAAGGTCAGGACCGCGTAACAGATGATGGCGATATCCAGAACGACGCCGCGCAGATGGGCGAACATCGGGAGAATGAACATCGCGATCATCACGATCGGGAGAACCTTCGAGACAATGCTCGTCGCCGGCACCAGCGCCATGCGCAGATTCAGCATCGAGTAACCGACCTTGTGCTGGATCGCGTGGCCTGCTTCGTGCGCGGCTACGCCGAGCGCGGCCAGGCTTGAGCCATGATAGTTCTCCGAGGACAGCACCAGCCGCTTGTTGATCGGATCGTAGTGATCGGTCAGATGTCCTTCGGTCTCTTCGATCGTCACATCGGTGATGCCGGCGTGAGCCATGACCGCCTCGGCGGCCTCACGACCGCGGATGCCACCGCGCGAGGGAATCTGGGCATTCTTCGCGTACGTGCTCGAAACGCGCATCTGCGCGTACATCGCAAAGATAAAGACCGCGATGAAGAGAACGAAGAACAGCCATCCAGGGATGAGTGCTGCTGCGATTGTGGTGATCATGTTTCTGAAGTTGGTTGACTGAATTCCCGGGAGCCCGGGAGGCCCTTACCTTAGCCAGAGCCTCCGCTTTTCCAGCGAAAACGGCTGCAATGGAAAAGCCTAAACGTTTTCTACCCGGGCGCCCACGAAGTGTTCCCCGCCCTTTGGGCCCCGGGTTTCGCGCCAGTACCCGCCCCCGCTAGAAGGGGAAGCCAATGGATACCTGCCACGTGCCCGGCGGATCGTCGTGCCGGGGATTGACGTTGCGGCCGTATTCGAGGCGAACCGGACCCACGATCGTCTGGTACCGTAGCCCCAGCCCGACGCTGTAGAGCCGCTCGCGGAATGGATAGTCACGCAACTGCGTGGCATTGCCCAGCGCATCGGCAAACGCCACTACCGACCAAGTCTGGGTGAGCGCCTGTTCCAACTCCACGTTAAGGAGAGCATAGCTCTTGGCGCCCAGGAAACGGCCGTCCGCTCCGCGCGGCGCGGCTTCGCCCATCTGGTAACCACGGATGCTGTTGTCGCCGCCGGGGAAGAACCGCTTGTTCACCGGCAGATTTCGGTCGTCGTCCGCACCGACAGTCGTGATGACGCCATGCGACAGCCCCACATGGATCCAGCGGCCTCGTCCCCACGCGGTGTGATAGGAGCCACTGAACTCGAAACGTTGATACTCGGCCACTCCGCCAAACTTCGGACTCGCGAGTTCGAGCTGGACCATGCCGTGGTAGCCCTTGTGCGGCCGCAACGCATTGTCCCGCCGGTCGGTCGTCACCACCGCCGTCACGCTCGCCACATTCAGCTGTTTCGCATCGGTCGCCACGGTGGACAACGCGTTCTCCCGATTGCGGAGCGCCTCAAACGTATAGCCCAGGGTGGCGTCGCCATGCAGCGCGGCGAGCGCGCGCCGCAGGCTGAAGGTTGCACCATATTCCTGCCGTTGAAACGCGATCTCCTGGCGCTGGAGGCCAAAGACTTTCGCCGCGCCATCGATGGATTCACCGAAAAGCTCCGGCACCGTGTAGGTGTACTCGCCGCGCGTGCTCTTCATCGACTGCACGAGCAGACCCCGGCTCTGGTGTGCGAGGCCAAAGAGATTCATCTGTCGGTACTCCACTCCACCGCGGAGCTGCTCATAGCTGCCATACCCCATGATCAGGTTGGTCTCGTACGCGGGTCCCTCCTTCAGGGAAAATACGGGATCACGCGTCCCCTCGCCCGCCGGCTCGTACCGCAGGTCAACCGACTCAAATACCCCGAGGCGCGAAATGCGTTGTCGCGCCCGGTCCATCTCCACCGGGTTCAGCGGCTCCCCCGGGCGGAGGCTCACCCGTCGTTGCAGGACCGACTCGCGCGTCTTGCGGTTACCCTCGAACCGGGCCTGGCCCATCGTCACCCGCGGACCGGAATTGACGCGTGCCACCAGTACCACCTGGCGCACCCCTTCGTGCACCGGTCCTGGTCGCGTGTGCAAGGTGACCGCCACATCGGGGTAACCGCCGTGGTAGAACCCCAGGCGCAAGGCCTGCCGCACATCCTGCTCCAGCGTCGGCGTCGCGTTCACGCCGCTCCACATCGAGGGATCAGGCAGCGTGACGCCCTCCGCGGGCACATGACTTACCTCAACCCGTTCCACCACCCACCGCGGTCCCTCATGCACCACCACGCGCAGGGCCACGTTCCCGGTGCGTTCATCCACCTGTTCGATCGTCGCCTCCACTTTCGCTTCGCCGTATCCGCGCCGCCGCAACTCGTCGAGCAACGCCGCCTCGCTCCGCCCCACCCGTCCTTTCGAATACGCATTGGCGCGCGCCCGCGCCAAGAGCACGGCGTCGCTCCGAAAATACGCCTCGCCGTCGTCGCGACCGAGGACGGTGAGTCCCTCGATGCGCACGCCGGTGATCCGCCAGCGCGGCCCCGACTCGATGCGGAAACGCAACGCCTTCGCCCGCCACGTCCGCGGCACCGGGTGCTCGAACGTCGGGTCAAACGTGAAGCGCTCCTCCGTCCCGTCCTCGCGTGTCGTGACGATCTCGATCGTCGGCCGCTGAAACCCTTCATCGTTGAGCGCCGACGTCAGGATCACGGCCGCATCCTCGATCGCGTTCGCACGAAGAACATCCGCCTCCCGCGCCCCGGTCAGTCGTTCCAGCGCCAGCCGCATTTCGCGATCATCGATCCAGCCAAGCCCCGAGACTTTAATCGGCACCTTGGCGTCCGCCAAAGTCCCGAACGTCGCCAAGAGCATCGCGGCGACGACCCGTCGGAGGGAGAAAATGCGATGATTGAGCCGGCTCATTTCTGCTTCTTTCGCGGCGCCACACGCCATTTGAGCCCCGCGTTATACTCGTCGAACTCATCGTACTCGCCCGTCGCGGTCCAGCGGTCACTCAACTGGTATTCGATCTCATACGTCTCGCGGCCCTGTCGGGAGATCCGGGAGCCGGTTTCAATGGAAAGCCGTCCCGGTTCTCCGCTCCCGCCGCCCAGCGAGCCCAGGATGCTTTGGCCAAAGAAAGCCCCGATCTGCACCGCGCGTTGCCGCAGAGATGGATTCAGTTCGTTCGAAGGCGGAGTCCCAGTCATCACCATCAGGAGCACCTGTTCGGAATCCAGGGCTGGGCTGGAGCTGAACTGGATGTTCGGGGCCGACGCCTTCCCGTCCACTTCCATGGTCAGGTCGTAGCCCCAGTGCCGGGTCGCGCCGCGCAGGAAGATCTGGGCCTCGTACGGATTCTCCTCCGTCAGCCGCACCGCGCCCTGCCGCACCGCAAAGCTCGCAAACGGCATGAGCACCTGACCCTCGTCAAGGGTGGCGTCGCCGATCGCGCGCGGCTCGCCCAGCGTCCCCCCCAGGTGAAATCGCACGGAAGCAAGCCCCGCAAACACGGGCATCCTGATTCGCAAGAATCGGTTTCCACTCACATCCAGGTCCAGCCGCCAGCCATTGAGGGGGACGGTCTCCACGGAGAAATAGGGAGGTCGCCGCGCCGGGCTCGCCCCGCCGCCCTGCGGCAGGTACGCGCGAATATCGGTCAAGAACAAGCTGTCACGCAGCACCACGCGGCCATTGATAATCGGGGCGCCCGCGTCCGGCGTCCGGAGCCGAAGATCCAGATCGCCACGCAGGAGCAGCCCCGAACGCCGCACGAAGGGCAGGTTTTCGCCTCGCAACCGGACGTCATAGCGCGGCTGAACCACCGGACCACGCCCGCCAAGGGTCGGCAACTCCACCGTGCCACTCAGGACAACCGGCTGCCCGCCCGCCATCGCCGTCACTTCGCGCAACGTCACCCGCTGGTCGGAGAACGCAACGTCAGCGTTGACCTGCTGGAGCACCCCGAGCGGACCAAGCGGCCGCGAGGCGGCCTCGCGCAAGTGCACAAAGCCGCCCAGCGCGCCACGGTCAAACCGGACATCGGCCTCCACCCGCCCCACCGGCGCGAGGGCCGCCGGCAGAAACCGGGCGAGTTTTGCCACCTCAGCTTCCGGAACCTCCAGCCGCGCCTCGGCGCCACGGCGCAGATAGTCCAGCGGCTCCGCCCGAAGCTCATTCCAGGCGCGACGCGGCAGCGGCAGCCGACCCGACGCCCGAACCAACTGGCCCTCCACCCGAAAGCTGCACCGTTCGAGCAGAATGCCGTCGTTGTCCGCCTTCATCGCCACATCCACATCCGCCAACGCGGGCAGCGGGCGCGCAAAACGCCGCGCATCCATGGCCGCGCGCGACGCGCGAAAGCTCACATTCCCCTGGGGCGCCCGCCAGGTTCCACTGATGCGCGCCGCCGCCTCCGGCGTCTGCAGTTCCACCCCGGTGAGCTTCGCGAGCTGCTGCCAGAATGCCGCGTTGGGCACCGTCACGGCCTCGAGCGCCACCGGGCCTTCCGGGTTGATCGCCACCATGGGCCGGCGATCCGGGTGGATCGTCACCGGCGCCCGGCCCGATGCGTTCACCACCGCATGCCCACTCTCCTGCGCATGGAGCGCCTGCACCCACAGGCCTTCCGCGTCGCCCTTCGCGGAAAGCGTGATCGCCGCCTGTCGCTCGGGCGACAACGCGAACTCGAGTCGTCCCGCCAGGGAATACACCAGTGGCCCGTTCTCCCAAGATCCCGTGAGGGCCAGGGACGGCACCGTCCAGACGGGGCCCTTCAGCTCCACGACGCGCGCCAGCCAGGCCGACTGGAAGCCGTGCACGCCAAACTCGAGATCGCGCCGGGCCGTTCCCGTCAGTCGCGCCAACAGCGATGCCTGCGGCCCCTCCAGCCGCAGCGTATCCACCGCGAGCGCCGGACGCCACGTCACGCGGGCCGGTTGCGCGAGTTGCAGCTCTGTCCGGCCATCGACGATCCACGCCAGCGCCGTCAAGCGGGCCTCGTCCGGGTTCACCGCCCCCCTCACGGTTAGCATGGCCTCGCCCATCTTCGCTTCGGCCGCGCAGTCCTCGATCTTGGCGCCAGCTCCACGCCACGTGATCTGCAACGCCGCCGGTTTGAGCTGGCCCGCCTGCAGCTCCGCCACGCTCAGCCGACCCTCGTGCCTCAGCGCCGTCACCGCCCCTTCGAGGGTCGCGGTGAGGCTGGCGCGCGTAAACCGTACGCCAGTCGGCAGCCATGGCCGAACGGTCTCATACGCGATTTCCCCTGCGGCCGTCACGCCGCGGAACTCCTTCCGAGCGAAGTTCCACTCTCCTGCTGCGCGCAGCTCACCGCCCGCGGAATCAACGAGCTGAAGCTCCCGTACGTTGAGTCGCGGCCAGTCGACTCGTCCCAGCAGCCGCAGCCGTCGGACCGCCAACTCCGGTACGCGGAGATTGTCTGCGCCAAAGCTGAACTCGACCGCCGGTGGCCCCTGGTCCGCATCCACCACCCTCGCCTCGCCCTCCACCATGCCCTCGGCCGTGGCCCAGGGAAGGCGCGCCAGGTCGGCATGCACCGCAAAGCGCGCCGAACTCTCCCGCATGCGCCCCGATCGCTCGAAGGTGACCGGTGCCGTGAGCTCCGCCTCGAGGCCGGGCAATGTCGCCCGCAGCGCCGCCAGCGTGAATGCCTCTGGCGTTCCATTGCCGCTCAACGTGACCTCCATCGGCGGCGTCTCGCTCCCGGGCGGGGGCGCGCCGCGGAGCGCGAGGTCCGTCAGGAAGTGATCGAGCCGCCAGTTCACCCGCGCGTGGCCCGTGACGCGCGCGTACTGCCCGAGTTTCAGCACCCGACCTTCCACATCGAGATTCTCAATCGAGGCGGACGCATCCGGCGGCAGCCAGCCTTGGGCGGAGAACCGCGCCGTGAGCTGCGCGGTCTGGTTCCACGCCTGCACGACGCCCGTCACACAGGCGCCTTCGCTTTCGAGCCGCAGCGCGCGCTGCTCGGCGACGTTCTCCGCCACCAGCCAGATCTGGTCTGTCTCCCGGCCGAACGTCGCATGGGCGTCGACTACGATGCCACGATACTCCAACGCGGTCACCGTCAGGGTGCCGTCCTGCCAGCGGGCGCTCCGCGCCTTGATTTCCCCGCGGGGCCAACGCACCACGCCTGCGCCCGTCCGCGCTTCCGGCACCCAACGGTCCAGCTCGCGGGCGATGCGCTGCAGCCGAATCCGCAGCGGCATCCAGCCGTTCGCGCTCGGCGTGGGTGGGCGCTGCGGTCGCGCCGCCACGTCGACGGACCAGGCTCCCACCGCGAGCACGCTGGGGGAGTTGGTGAGCTGCCGCCACCCCCAGAGCAGCGGCGTCGGCGCCTCGACATGGTCGACGCGTACGACGACGCCATCGCGACGATACTCGATCTCCCGCAGGACAAAACGCCCATAGCCCTGGCGTTCATACGCTCCCACCTTGGCGCCAAACCGGCCTGCCAAAGGGGGCAATACGAGCCCCAGCCACCACGGCAGCGTCAGGGCTGTCAGCAGCAGCAGGGCCCCCGCAACCGCCAGAACAGGGAGCGAGCGTCGGCGCCGCATGCGGGGCTCCTCCTATCGTCTCTCGCGCCGAAACGCGACGATCGTGGCCGGACAAGGATGGGTTTCATGCATGGGGGCTCGCTACCCGGCGCCGCCGTCGCGTGGCGGCAGGCCAGAGCGGCCCGCCGGGCCTCATGCCGCCGGCATCAAGCCGCTGCGCTGCAGCAAGGCGTTCAGGTCGGGGTCTCGACCCATGAACGCCCGGTACAGTTCCGCGGGATCCGCTGAATTTCCCCGGCTGAGCACATGGGTGACAAAGGCCGATCCCACCCCGGGGTTGAACACGCCTTCCCGCTTGAACCGGGTGAACGCGTCGGCATCGAGCACCTCCGCCCATTTGTAAGAGTAGTAGCCCGCCGCGTAGCCCACGGGATCAGCGAACACGTGCGTAAAGCGCTTCACGATCGTCGGCGCCGGGGGCTCCGTGGGTACCAGGCACTCTGCAATGGCGGCGCGAAGCCGGGGCTCAACATCCAGTGCGCCGGCAAATTCGCCCGTGCGCATGTGCAGCAGGAGGTCCAGCTTCGCAAAGGCGACCTGCCGCATCATCACCGAGGCAGAGCGGAAGTTCCGCGCCGCGATCATCTTGTCGAAGAGCGCCGCCGGGATCGCCTCGCCTGTCGCATGGTGCCGCGCAAACAGGTCGAGCCCTTCCCGCTCCCAAGCCCAGTTCTCCAGCAACTGCGAGGGCAGCTCCACGAAGTCCCATGCCACGTTGACACCGTTCAGCGACTTGATCTCCACCTCGCCCAACAGGTGATGCAACAGGTGGCCAAACTCGTGGAAGATCGTCGTGACTTCGTTGTGCGTGAGCAGCGCCGGCTTTCCCCCCCCCGGGGGCGTGAGATTGCCACAGATGAGGCCGAGGTGTGGCGCGCGCGAACCGTCCGCGCGGGGACCACCGGTAACCAGATAGTTCATCCAGGCGCCGCCGCGCTTCGCTTCCCGCGGATGCCAGTCGGCGTAGAAGGACCCGACGTGTCGTCCCCGCGCGTCGCTCACATCGTAGAATGTCACTTCTTCGTGCCACGTCTCCACCTCCCCGCGCTCGCGGGCCACGATCTTCAGTCCGAAAACCCGGCCCGCGATCTCGAATAGCCCGGCAATCACGCGATCCATCGGGAAGTACGGTCGGAGCAGTTCTTCATCGAAGTCATACCGGGCCCGCCGGAGCTTCTCCCCCCAGAACGCCAGCTCCCAGGGCGCGAGGCGCCGGCGGGCGGTCTGCGTCTGCTGCGCCCGGAACTCCTCCAACTCCGCCGTCTCCTGCGCGAACGCCGAAGCCGCGCGATGCCGCAGATCCTCGATGAACGCCAGCGCTTGGGCCCCCGACTTGGCCATGCGCCGCTCCAGCACGAGGTCGGCAAAATGGGGATACCCCAGCAACGCCGCCTTCTCGGCGCGCAAGGCCAGGATCCGCCCGATCAGCGCGGTGTTGTCGTGCGGGGCCTGCGCACCCACCGCCGCCGACGCGGTCCACATCTCCCGCCGCAGCGCGTCGTCCTCAAGATACGTCATGAACGGATCGAGCGACGGCATGTGCAGCGTGAAACGCCAGCCGGACCGGCCCTTCGTCTCCGCGCTGTGCCGCGCGGCCGCTTTCGCGTGCGCCGGGAGTCCCGCCAGGCGTGCCTCGTCCTCGACCACCACCTGCCAGGCATTGGTCGCGTCGAGGACATGCTCGGAATACTGCTGCGTGAGTTGCGCGAGTTCTCCCTGCAGCGTCTCCAGCCGCGCCCGCTTGTCGGCCGGCAAATCGGCACCCGCCTGGCGAAAATCCTTCATCGTCTCCTCCAGGAACCGGCGATGGATGCCCGTGACGTCTCGGGCCGCCGAAGACTCCCCGAACGTCTTGAGCCGGCGCCACAACTCCGCATTGAGCGGCACGCTCGCCTGAAAAGCCGCTACCTTCGGCAGCATCAGGTTGTGCGCCTCGCGCAGCGCCGGCGCATCCGCCACCGACTGCAGGTGCGCCACCTTGCCCCAGGTCACGGTCAACTCCTCCGTCGCATGCTCCAGGGCAAGAAACGTGTTCTCGTACGTGAGGCCTTCGAGCGGTCGGGCGGCAATGGCCGCAACCGCGGCCTGCGCCCGCGCGATCGCGGTCTCGACCGCATCTCCCACCTGATCCGCCGTCAGTTGTGACCAGCGGATATGGAACTCGGGATTGAGGAACGGATTGGAGGCGGCCATGGCGGTCACGCAGTGCGCCCGCCGACGATCCGATGTCAAATCGCAAGCTTCCCGCTACCAGGTGTAGTTGGCACCGACCGACCACGTCCGCGGGGACGCCGGCACGGCCGGAATATCCTGAAAGCGGCTGTTCCAGACGTTGTCCATCTGGGCCGTCAGTTCGACCCGCCGCCAGGCGGTCGGACGCCACGCGAGCGCCACTGTCGTCAGCACCGCCTCGTCGCCGCCCACGGTGCGCAGCGCGTTGGCTGCCTGCCGTCGGGCCGCGTTGTCCACCCGCAGCTCCACCCCGGGTGCCACGCGCACCGTGGCCGCGAGCGTCAGGCGCTGCCGCGCATAGTTGAGGGCATAGAAACTCGCATCGACCGGCGCGCCCCGGTAGTCGGGATCCTTCGTCAAGGCCGTGTAGCCGAACACGAGGTCGACACGAGGCCAGCTGCGCCGCGCCACCAGCTCGAAGCCCGCGGTATCCAGGTTGACCGCGTTGGCGGTGCGCGCCGTCACCCCGCGGCGAAAGGTCCAGTCGACCAGGTCGTGGTCGTGCCGGGCAAACACCGCTGTGTCCACCATCCAGCCCCATGCCTGCACCGTGCCGCCCGCCTCCAGCGTGCGCGCAATCGTGCGCCTCAGTGCCGGGTTGCCTCGGAACAGGCCGCTGCCCGGACTGGCGTTGCTGGCGGTGTAGGACGGTTCCTGCACCGTCTGCGTGTACCCAAGATGCAGATACCGCACTGGGCCGCCCGCCAACGTCTGCCCGAGCTCGAACACGGGCGAGAACTCGCCGGTCCGGCGGTTGGAGTCATCATAGGCGAGCCCCGCTCGGGCCGTGAGCATGTCCCCCCCGCCGACGGTCCACGACTTCTCCGGAACGACTGCCACCTTCGCGAGCGTACGACTGCCCGGACGCAGGGAGGTCGATTTCAGCTCATCCGCGAGCCATTCGGCGCGGGCGGTGAGCGCCCAGCCGCCCAAGTCACGCCGGCCTTCCGCCGCGACTCCCTGCTGCCAGGTCGTGTGCTGGAACGGATGCACCGGCGGGAGCGGCGCGAACCGGTTGAACGCATAGTCGTCCTTGTTGCGCCGATAGTACGCTCCAATCGCGACGTAGTCATCGCCCCCGAGCGCCACCCGATGATTCGCCGCCAGCAACAGCGTCTGAAGATTCTCGGATTCAAAGGAATTGAAGGGCGTGTAGAGATTCGGCCAACCGAAGTTCTTCTCCTGGTACCCCACGACGAGGTCGGATTGGGCCGTGCGCGTCGCGCGCTGCAGACGCCCATTCGCCCGACGGAAGCGATGGTCGCTGAACGCGATCGGCCCATCGGACTCGGAATGCGCAAGGGCGACATCCGCGCCCCAATCTCCCGCGTCGGAACGTACGCCCTGGTACACCTCCGACCGCCGCAACCCATGCGGTCCCGCCCCGATCTGCGCGGCGCCCCCGTCCCGGATCTCCCGCCAGCCATAGCTGATGGCGCCGGTCGTGGCATTCGTTGTCGTCACGGCCAGCCCCATCCCCGTCAGCACTTCCGGAGCTCCCAGCAGCACCGGCGCGATCGGCAGCTCCGCGAGATAGTGTCCCGTCTGCGGATCGGTCAGGGACAACACGCCAATTCGAAAACCCGAGTTTTCAAACGTGCCGCCGCGAATCGTGATGTCCGCCTGTCCCTCCACGAGGTTTCGCCCCTGCAGGTCTACCCGGGGCTCGTACCGTAGCGCGGATACCGGCATCGCGATGGTGCCGGTGGGCGTCTGGTTCGCGACGCGTCCTGAGTACACCGTGAACGGCGGCAGCGCGGTGGGCTCCGCCGCCGCGCTCGCGACCGCGGCGCCCAGCAGTAGGGTGAATCCGAAGCAGATTGGCTTCATCCCCGAACCGCTAACGCCCCCTCCCGTGGAAAACAAGCCATTGTTTATCCGTATATCGTGTCCGCTTAACAAGCGTCGTTTCGGCGGCACAAAAAAGCCCGGCGGTCGGGCCGGGCGCAATGAGGGGGGTGGCAGGGCGGACGCTTACTCGTCGCCGTCGTTGCCGATGGCTTCGACAGGACAGCCCTCGAGGGCCTCCATGCACTGGGCGACTTCCTCCTCGGTCACCGGCTGCTTCGACACATAGGAATAACCACCTTCATCATGTCGGGCGAAGAACGACGGGGCGGTCTCCCGGCACAGGTCGCAGTCGATACATTGCTGATCGACGTAGAATTTTCCCGGAACGTTCGGTGCCCACTTGTCAGCTTTGTTCGCCATAGATCGGCCGAAACAAGCGAACAACCCCCGGGAGTGTCAAGCGGCCAGCCGGGTCATCGTGACCCAATTTCCGTCCCCCAAACGCCGGAAGGACGAAGGCTTCCAGATGCTTTGAGCCCCCAATGCAAAGCTCAGCGCGGACATTGAGTTCCCGCTGAAATGCGTGTGGTCACTACGGCGCCCGAATTGGAGCCCCCGGCTTGTATTTGAAGTCCCCGCCACTAGCGTCCCCCGGATGCGTTCTGATCGGCCTTCCCTGCGCGGTGAATACCGAGGTGAAAAAACCTCGGCGCTCACGTGGCTGATCTGCGCGCTCCTTGCCGTCTTCATCGTTCAGTTCGCCCTGTCCACCAACTGGCTGCGCAGCGGCTCCCAGCTCAGCGACGCCTTTGCCCTGAGTGTACCCGCCGTCCGCGACCTCAGGCTGTGGACGCTTCTGACGTACAGCTTCTTACACGACACGCAGTTCATCTTTCACATCCTGGTGAACGTCGGCGCGCTCTTTCTCCTGGGACGGGAGCTGATTCCGATGCTGGGCACCCGACGCTTCATGGGCCTTTACGCGGCGGCGACGATCGTCGGGGGCCTGGCTTGGACCGCCGTCCACTGGCGGTTCGGGGGCAACCAGACCTTGATCGGAGCCACCGCCGCGGTCGACGCGCTGTTCATCGTTTTCGTCTGTTTCTTCCCGAACCAGGAACTGAATTTCCTCCTTTTCTTCCTGTTCCCCGTAACGCTGAAGCCGAAGCACGTCGCTGCGGCGCTTGTAGCCCTCGATGCTGTTGCCTTGGTCGCCTGGGAGCTGCCGGGGCTCAAGCTCCCCTACGGTGCCACCTACGCGAGTTCGGCGCACCTGGGCGGAATGCTCACGGGATTCCTCTTCTACCGCTACATTTACGACAACCCTTGGTTCAACCGGCGGCACCGCCCGGGCGAGATCGAGCTTCCCCGCTGGCTGCGGCGTCCGGGAAACGAGGGCGACGGCACTCCCGCCTCGTTCCCGCCTCCACCGCCCCTGCCCGATGCGCCCGCGAACCCGGGAGATGTGCGCGCCGAAGTCGACCGAATCCTCGACAAGATCAACAGCCAGGGCTTCGGGTCGCTCACCGAGGAGGAACGGCGCATCCTGGATGAAGCCCGTCACCAGATCAGTCGCCGCTAAGCCCGCCGCCCCACGGGCTTTCTTTTTTCTCAACCACCCTGCGTTTCTCCACCCCAGCTTGAATTTCCAGAACTGGACTGAACATTTCGAAGGAGTTCCCATCTAAACCGCCCATGAGTTGCGCCATTCCCATCGCCCGTCGTCTCGCCTTTCTGTCCGGTATTGTCCTCGCTGGCGCAACGGCCCTCGCGGCCAACGATCCCCAGACCGCAACGTCCAGGGTGCCCAGCGCGAGCACGGACCAGCGCTTCACCACCCCGCCGCGCGTCGCCGCCGAGGCCATGACGCTGGTCCAGCTCCTGGAGCAGGCGCATTACAACCGCGATGCCGTGGGCACCGACTACTCCGACGTGATCCCGGACTACATGAGCGACCTGGACGGGCAGCACCTGTTCTTTCTCAACAGCGACAAGACCCGGTTTGTCCAGGAGCACGGCAAGAACACGTATTACAATGTTCGTTACGTGGGTAACCTGAATCCCGCGTACGACATCTTCTACACCTATCAGTCCCGCGTGCAGGCGCGCATCAACTGGGTGTTCGACGAGCTCAAGAAGGATTTCGACTTCTCCACCACCGAGACTTACCGCGTCGACCGCACCAAGTCCGAATGGCCCTCCGACATGGCGGCGGCGGACGACCTCTGGCGCAAGCGCCTCAAGTTCGAGCTGATCGCCGAGATGTTGAGCACCAAGGACGCGAAGCCCGTGGCCTCAGCTGACACCAAACCTGGCTCCCCCACGGGGCCATCGACCAACGGCGCCATTACGGTCCCCGGCGAAGCGCCGCGCGTCGGAACGGCGTCCCCTGACTCGAGCAAACCGGCCGCGCTTCCGAATTCTGCGCCGGCCCCGGCCACCCCTGCGGTGAAATCGTCGAACCAGGCATCCAACGTTGCCGCCACCGCGACCACCCCCGCCACGGCTCCTCTCTCGAAACTCGACAAGGCCAAGGAGACCGTGCGGAAGCGCTACGAGCGCATGCTCAAAAACCTCGCCGAAATTGACCAAAACGACCTCGTCGAGCTGTACCTGTCGACGATCGCCCGCCTCTACGACCCGCACTCCACCTATTTCTCCGCAACCACGTTCGAGGACTTCGCCATCCAGATGAAGCTTCAGCTCGTCGGCATCGGCGCGCTGCTGGGGTTGGAGGATGACAACTGCGTCGTGAAGGAGATCGTGCCCGGCGGCCCCGCCGACCTGGGACGCCAACTCAAACCCAACGACAAGATCATCTCCGTGGCCCAGCCCGGCCAGGAGCCGGTCGAGGTCATCGGCATGAAGCTGCGCAAGATCGTCGACATGATCCGGGGCGAAAAGGGCACTCCTGTGCATCTCATGATCCAGCCCGCCGAGGCCGCCGATTCCGCCGTGCGTCGCGAAATCATCATCACGCGCGACGTGGTGAAGCTGAACGCGCAGCGCGCCCGGGCCGCGGTATTCCAGCTGCCCAACGGCAAGGGGCAGACGGAGCCCTTCGGCGTCATCACCCTCCCCGCGTTCTACGGCCCCGCCGACGACGGGGATACGGACTCGGAAAAGACCTCCGCCTCGAAGGATGTCGCCCGGCTCATCGCCTTGCTCAAAGACCGCAAGGTCAAGGGTATCGTGCTCGACCTGCGCCGCAACGGCGGCGGCTACCTCACGGAGGCGATCGAATTGACGGGCCTGTTCATTGGTCGCGGTCCCGTGGTGCAGGTGAAGAGCTACGACGGTGAGATCAGACCCGATAGCGACGAGAACCCGCAGGTGGCTTACGAGGGGCCACTCGCGGTGCTCGTTGACCGCTTCAGCGCGTCCGCCTCCGAAATCGTCACCGGTGCGCTCCAGAACTACGGCCGGGCCGTGGTCGTGGGCGACAGTTCCACGCATGGCAAGGGCACCGTGCAGCAGGTTGTTGAGCTGAAGCAGATCAGCAACGAACTCCGGCGGGCGACGGAAAAGACCGGTGCCGCCAAGTTCACCATCCAGAAATACTACCTGCCGAGCGGCGCCTCCACCCAACTCAAGGGTGTGATCCCCGACATCACGCTCCCATCGATCGAGGATTACATCCCGAACATCGGTGAGGCGGACCTGCCTCGCGCGCTCGTCTGGGACCAGATTCCGAGCAGTCTTTTCGATGGCCAGCCGCTCGACGCGAAGTTCATCAAGCCGCTGCGCGAAGCCAGCCTCAGTCGGCAGGCCAAACTCGAGGAGTTCGAGTATCTGCGCAAAAACGTGGAGTGGTTCAAAACCCGCCAGCAGCAGAAGCTCGTTTCGGTCAATTTGAAGGAGCGTGAGCGCCAGAAAGACGCCGACGAGGCGTTCCGGAAGGAGATGAAGGCCGAGCGCGAGAAGATCGCCAAGTCGGACTTCGCCTACACCCCGATCTATCTGGCACCGCCGCCGCCACCGAAGATCAAGGCGGCCCCAAAGGAGGGGGAAGATGACGACGGGCTCGATGAATTTGAGGAGAACGAGACCTATACCAAGGCCGACGTTCACCTGCGTGAGGCACTCCGCATCGTTGGCGACGCCATCAACCTGGGGCAGAATCGGGAACTCTGGACCAGCAACCGTCCGCCGATCACCGTCGCCGCCAAGACCAACCCCAAGGCCGGCAGCTGAAGTCTGCCTCCGCCCTGCCTGGTCAGGCGGCCGGCTCCGCCGGCATCCAGGCAAACACGTAGCGATCGCGTCCGGTCAGATCCCGACGCGATTCCGCCCGGGCAAAGCCAGCCGCTTTCGCCATCGCGAGAAGCGCGGCATGCTGAGCGATCCCGGTCTCCAGCGCCAACAGCCCGCCCGCCCGCAGGAAAGTGGGGGCCTCCGTAATTATCTCGCGCAGGTCCGCGAGCCCGCCTTCCGCGGCTGTCAGCGCCGATACCGGCTCATGCTGCCGCACCTCCGGATGAGTCTGGGCCGTCTCTTCGGCTGAAAGATATGGCGGGTTCGAAACGATTAGCTCGTACGGGCCCGGGGCCGGCAGGGTCTCAAACCAGCGCGAGCGGCCCAGGCGCACGCGGGCGGTGCCCGGATCAGCGGCCGCATTCTCCGCCGCCAGCGCCAGGGCTTCTTCGCTGAGATCCGTGGCCACGACTTCAGCCACTGGAAACGCCCGCGCCAGTGCCAACGCAATGGCGCCGCTTCCCGTGCCCATATCCAGGATCCGAGCCGGGGGATTGGGCACATACAAAGCGACCAGTTGTTCCACCAGGAGCTCGGTCTCGGGACGGGGAATGAGCGCCCGTTTGTCGACCTTGAGCTTGAGCCCGTGAAACTCGGTTTCGCCCAGGATGTACTGCAGTGGCTCGTGCTGGGCTCGTCGGCGCACCAACGGGCGGATTTTCTCCAGTTCGCTCTCGGCAAGCGGCCGCTCGAACTGGAGGTAAAGCTGCATCCGCTTCAGCCCAAGCGCGTGGCCAATCAGGTGCTCCGCATTGAGCCGCGCGGCATCAACGCCCTTCGCACCCAGAAACTCTGTCGTACGCTTGATGATCTCCAGGACGGTGAGCATGTCAGTCGTCCAGATCTGCCGCCCGGGCCGGCGCAAACGCCTGTCCGGTCAGCGCCGCCAGCTTCTCCTCATAGTCGGCCTTCTGGAGCGCGTTGATGAGCGTCTGGATATCGCCTTCCATCACCTGGGGCAGGCTGTAGAGCGTGAGGCCGATCCGGTGATCCGTCATCCGGTTCTGCGGGAAATTGTAGGTGCGGATGCGTTCGCTGCGATCGCCCGAACCGATCTGGCTGCGTCGAGTCGCGGCATACTTCGCCCGTTCCTCCTCCTCGCGGCGCTTCAGGAGTCGGGACCGCAGCACCGTCATTGCCTTTGCCTTGTTCTTCAGCTGCGAACGTTCGTCGGCACAAGACACGATCAGCCCGGTCGGCTTGTGCACGATCTGGACCGCGGAATCCGTGGTATTCACGCCCTGCCCACCGGGGCCGCTCGCACGACTCACCGTGATCTCGAGGTCCTGCGGGTCGATATGGACGTCCACCTCCTCGGCCTCGGGCAGTACCGCCACCGTGACCGTCGACGTATGAATGCGGCCGTTGGCCTCCGTGACGGGCACGCGTTGGACGCGATGCACCCCGCTCTCGAACTTCAGCTGTTTGTACACGTCGACGCCCGTGATCAGGAAAATGACCTCCTTGAAACCGCCGCGCTCGGACAAGCTGCTGCTCATCGGCTGGATTTTCCATCCGCAGCCATCCGCGTACTTCGAATACATCCGGAAGAGTTCAGCGGCAAAGAGGCTGGCCTCGTCGCCACCCGTGCCCGCGCGGATCTCCATCACCGTATCGCGGGAATCGGTCGGGTCCGGCGGGATCATCGCCAGCAACACCGTCTTGCGCAGCTCCTCGCGCCGCTGCTGCAGTTCCGGGAGTTCCGCCGCCGCAAGTTCCTTCAGGTCGGCATCAGCCGTGGGGTCCTTGCCCAGGGCAAGCGCCTCCCCGACTTCACGATCCACGCGCTGAAACGCTGCATGATCGGCGATCAGCTGGCTCAGTTTCTGGTGCTCCCGGGTAACGTCTGCCGCCCGCCGCGGATTGGAATAGAAAGACGGGTCGGCCATCTGTGCCCCGAGTTCGTCGTGGCGGCGTTGAAAAGGTTCAATGTCGGGAAGTTCGTCCATGGATTACACAGCGCAGGGGCCATTTGCGAATTGCGCGAGCCGCGGCGCCCGGCTTGTGTTTGCAGCATCGATCGGCGCGGCACGACGCCTCGCACTAGTGATCTGCAATGGCCACAACACTCTTCACTCAAAACACCATCGCGTGCATCTGGGACTTCGACAAGACCTTAATCCCGGAATATATGCAGGCGCCGCTCTTCCGTCGGTACGGCATCGACGAAGGAACGTTTTGGGAGGAAACCAACAAGCTCGCTGAGCACTACCGGCGCCGCGGTTATCACCTGTCGCCGGAGATCGCGTATCTCAACCACCTGCTCACCTACGTGCTCGCCGGCCCACTGGCCGGATTGAACAACAAGATTCTCTTCGAGTGCGGCTCCGACATTAAGTTCTACCCCGGCCTCCCGGAATTTTTCGGCCGCGCCAAAGCCTTCGCGCTCGAGAAACCCGAGTACGTGAAGCACGAGATCTCGGTCGAACACTACATCGTCAGCACCGGCATTGCGCCCATGATCCGCGGCAGTGCGATCGCTCAGCACGTGGACGGAATCTGGGCCTGCGAGTTCGTCGAGAATCCCCTTCAGCCCGGCTTCCTCCAACAGAAGGAACTCTCGCTTGAGGCGAGTGCCGAGATTGCCCAGATCGGCATGGTGATCGACAACACGACCAAGACCCGCGCGATCTTCGAGATCAACAAGGGCACCAACCGGAACTCCGCCATCGATGTGAATTCCAAGATGGCCGCCGAGGATCGGCGCATTCCGATCCAGAACATGATCTACATCGCGGACGGTCCAAGCGACGTCCCGAGTTTTTCGGTGGTGAAGAAGGGCGGCGGCCGGGCGTACGCCGTGTACAATCCCGATAAGCTCGCCGAATTCGAGCAGAACGACCGTCTGCTGCAATCCGGGCGCATCGATGCCTACGGCCCAGCCGACTACCAGCCCGGTTCGAGCACCGCTCAGTGGCTCCGGCTCCACATTCATCAGATCTGTGATCGCATCGTGGCGGACCGCGAGTTGGCCGTCGCCAGCAAGGCATCCAAGCCGCCGCGGCATCTGAACACGGCTCCTGACGAGTCAGCCGCCGCCAAGAAGGCACCCAAGCAGGAGACCTTCCTCGAGTAAGGTTCACCGCAGTCGCGACAATCCCGTTCGTCTGCGCAGCTTGGCCTCCGCGCCGGTGGCCGCTTGGCGCTACCCTTCTGCCACGCTGCAAGGCCTTGCCGGCACAGGCGACCTCGTGAGCCGTGCCCAGGACATCCGGACACAAAAAAAGGCACTGGGGGAGATCCCAGTGCCTCGAAAGGAAGGCTTGGCCTTACGGATTGGTGCCCGAGGGGCTGACCGTCGGGTCAATCACCGGCGACGTCGGAGTGGTGTTCGGGGTCGTCGTCGCCGGGGTCTCAGGCGCCGGCCCAGGGGTGACGGTCTCAACCGCTGGAGTGCTGGCCACGGCCTGGGTCGCCGTCGAAGCAGCAGCCTGACCGGCAGCGGCATTGGCCGTCGCGTCCGAGCGAACCGTGTCACTCGAGGTGTTCGTCGCGGTGGCGACGGCGTTGATCACGGAGTCAGCAGCCGTCGGAGCAACCGTCGTAACCGCCGCCGTGATCGCACCAGACTGCGAGGGAACCGCCGTCACGACCGCCGCGGCAACCGCCGCCGCCTGCGTCGGAGCAACGACCACGACCGCCGCAGCGATCGTCGCCGCCTGGGTGGGAACCGCCTGAGCGGCAGCCGAAGCAATCGCCGCCGCTTGGGCGGGCACCGCACGGGTCACCGCGACCGCGATGCTTGCCGCCGTCGCCGGATGAGCCGCCGCCGCTGCGCTCACGAGACTCGGAGCCAAGGTCGGATTGGCGGCCGCAATCTGAGCAAGCGCTGTGGTGTCACCGGACTGCAGAGCCGCAGTCACTTGATTGACAACCTCCTGCGACACATTGGCCGCCTGCAACTGAGCGGCGAGCTGCGAGGGCAAAGCGCTGCCAGAATCGGCCGCGATAGCAAACGACGACAAAGCGCTGGCGACCAAAGCCAGCAGTAGGCTGCGTGTTTTCATGGGATCGTATTAAAGGGTGGTAGGTGTGGTGGGAATGGCGGTTAGCGAATTATGCAATTGGGTCACCGAAGCAAGGATTAAACCTATTATGGCGCGGTGGATACCCCCAGGACGAACCGGTCTAAAGCAGGCCGTTGGCGTAAACTCCAGCCCCATAAAATACCGGGTTAAGATGATGGGCTCACCGTTGGATCGACCACCGGAACACTTGGCGTCTGCGGCAAGCCCGTGTCACCAGCTTCCGGCGACGGCGTGACGGTTTCCGGCGGGGTGGCTTGGGAAGCCGATCCGGAGGTGATGCCGCTGATCGCATCGCGGGAAACGCTCACCGCGTTCGCGGCCTGCGTCGCCGATGCGTCGGCGCTTGCCTGCACCGCTGAGGTGGTCTGGCCGGTCGCCGATGCGACCTCGGAAACAATCGCACTGGCCGCGCCGGCCGGCGCCGTACTCTGCGCCGCAGCGGTAATAACTCCCGCCTGCGCCGGCGCCGCTTGGGCCGCCGCGCCGGCAATCGCTGCCGCCTGCGCCGGCGCCGATTGCACCGCCGCCGCCGTGACGGCACCCGCCGCCAACGCCGCCGAATCTGCCGAGGCCCCTGTCGCAGACGTACTCGATGTCACCGCCGTGACCGCCTGCGCGGTGAACGTCGTCGCTTCCGTCGGCACCGCCATGACCGCCACCGCCAACACTTGGGCCATCAGGTTCACGGCCGAGTCCGCCGAAATTGAGCCGAGATTGTTCTCCACCACGGTTGCCAGGACCTGCACCGCATCTCGCACCAACGTCCCCACCTCGGGGTCCGACGCGGCCGCCGTCGCCAGGGGCATCGGCGCCCCCGGCGGCTGCCCCGGATCGGCCCGGCTGATCATGCCTGCCTGCACCGTGAACGACACTCCCGCCGGAGTGGTGAACGTGATCGCATCCGCCGTCGCCGCGACCGCGAGCCCGTCGTGGGCCAGCGATATGGTGAAGGCCGTGCCGCGCGCCGCCGCCACGCCCCGTGGCGTCTTCACCTGATAGCTCTTCCCCGCGTTCCGCTTCTTGTCGATCTGGCTGACCAGCGTGCCTTGCTTCAGCTCCAGGACCGACCCTGCACTCGACAACGTATCCAGCCGCACAATCGAGTTCGCTTTCACGGTGGCCACGATTCCGGTCGCCACCTCCACATACACCTCCTGGCCCGTCGTACGAATCTCGGCGTTAAGCGGGAGGACCATCGCTTCCCGCGCCGGGGTCACCCGGCCATCCACCTCCACCACCGCGGAACCCGTGCCGACGAGCTTAACAATGCGTGCTTCCTGAGCCACCGCGTTGACCGCAACCATCAGCGCCATGACCAGCGCGAGCATCGAGAAACGGAAGGGCAGCGTTCTCATTGTGGGGTGGTTTCGACGTCACGTCGGGCCACGGAGCTGTGGCGTTCCTCCAGACGTCCAAAACCGTCGCGAACCTGCCAGAACGCCCTGCCAACTCAACTGCAAAGCCGGTCCTAACCCACCCTCCCGCCCGGTTTCACTTTTCCTTCATCTCGTATACTCCGTCCCACTCCGCCGGCGGCGGATCCAGGCGGTGCCGGCTCACCAGTTCGATATAAATGAGTGACGGCGTCGTCTTTACCCCACGCTCCAGTTCCGTCGCCAGCGGCTCCAACGCCGCGCTCCGTCGAAAACCGGCCTCCGCCCCCGCCCAGTCCTGCCCATAATATCGCTCCAGTGCGGCCGCGAACTCCCCGAGGCACGCCTGCGTTACCTCCGACACTTCGCCGCGCCGCCCCACGATCTCGTGGATTGGCACCGCCGCGCGCCGCCCTTTCACGCGGATCCGCCCCAGCGGCCGGAACACCACCTCGTCCCCCGCTGCCGCCTCACAGGCCCGCCGCGTCGCCTCCGTGCACATCGCATAGGTTCCCCAGCTCTTTGCTCCCGACTCCATCCGCGCCGCCAGGTTCACGTGGTCGCCCATCATCGTATAGTTGAAACGCGTCCGGCTCCCCATGTTGCCGATCACACACGGGCCGGTGTTCAACCCGATCCGGGTTCGGATCCGCATAACCAGCTCCGGCCACCGCGCCTCCGCCCGCCAGCGCTCCCGCAGTTCTGCAAGCGCCCGCTGGATTTCCACCGCGCTGCGGCATGCCCGATAGGCGTGGTCCGGCAGCCGGACCGGCGCCCCGTACATCGCCACCACCGCATCGCCGATGTACTTGTCCAGGGTTCCCCCGTTTGCCTGCACGATGTCCGTGCACAAGGTCAGATACTCGTTCATCAGCTCCACCAGCCGGTCCGGCGGCAGGATCTCCGAAAATGAGGAAAACTCCTGGATGTCGCTGAAGAACGCGGTGATCTCCTCCTCGTGTCCGCCGAGCTCCGGCTGCTGTCCCGACGCCACCAACTGCCGCACCAACTCGGGCGACACGTAAGTCCCAAACATGCCCTTGATGCGCTCCTTGGCGTGCAGCTCCTGCAGCATCCGTCGCGCGATCATGAAGCCCTGCAAAGCGCCGTAACCCAACAGCGGCCCGACCAGCGGCACCACCCAACTGCCGTTGATCCACGCGAGCGTCGCGCCCGCCACGAACACCAGCGGCACGCCCCCGCCCACCACGCCCTGCACAATCGGACGCCGGCGCCCGTACGCCGCCAGCGTGACAAGGCCGGCCCCAAACGCTCCCGCCCAGATCCAGCCCGGCGGAACCACGCGCAGATAATCCTCCCGCAGCACGTTCTCGATCACGTTGGCGTGCACGAGCACGAGCGGCGTCAGCGGCGCAAAGGGCGTCGGCCCGAGGTCCGTCAGCCCATCCGCCACCTGGCCCACGAGCACGATCCGTCCCGCCAACGCCGGCACCGGCACCGCCTGCCCGTGCGCGAACCGCTTCGCCAGCGTCACCAGCACCGTGCTGTAGCCGTACTGGCGCACCCCCTGCGGGCCGCTGCGGAAATTGATCGCATAGGCTCCCGTCGCATCGATCGGGATGCGCCGCCGCGCCAGCGGACTCTCGATCTCCACTTCCCGCCCCAGCCTCACCGTCACCTCGCCCGCCGCCACGCCCCAATGCGCCATCAGCGTGCGCAACGCGAGCGCGGGATAGACCTCCGCGCCGATCCGGACCACCAGCGGCGCCGTCCGCCGCACGCCATCCGCCCCCACCGGCGTATCCACGAATCCGATCGCCGCCGCCGTCGCGAGTTCGCCCTGCGGCGCGATCATCGCCGGCGCCGCGGGGATCAGCCGACGATCGCCCTCCACCCGCGTGATTGGCGCCAGCTGCGCTCCCGCCGCCCTCGCCTGCTCCGGCGTCCAGCCGTCGTCCTCCGCTTCCGGCCGCATCGCCCCGAGCACCACCGCCCGGTTTTGCCGGATGCCGCGGGCAAAGTGCGCGTCCGACCCACTGGGCTCCGTAAAGAGAAAGTCCCACGCCACCACGCTCGGCCGCACGCGCCCCAGCAGCGCCATCAGATCGCCATGCACCTCGCGGTCCCAGGGCCACCGCCCGATCTCCCGCAGGCTCGTCTCGTCCACTGCCAATAACGCGATCTCATCCGCGGGAACCGTCACCTCCAGCCGAGCCCGCAGCCGCACCCGCTCGTCCATCGTCAGGTTCTCGATGTGCCGGAAGAACGGCGTCTGCATCAGCGCCAACGCGACGCCAAAACACAGGGCCGCCGGCAACGCATGCTGCTTCAGGAAGGCGAGGACGCGCTTCACGGCCGCCGAGCCTGCCCTCCCGCCGTTCGCTCCTCAAGGTCCAATCCTCCCCGTGGTCCTCGTTCTCATCGCTCTCGTCACGGAGCGCACGGAGGACGGAGGAGGACGCGGAGCGAAACCGGCTCATGCGGTATTCCTCCGTGTCCTCCTCCGATCTCCGTGGCCGCCGTGTCCTGCCTGGAGGAATTGAGTGCCTCTGCGTCGTGCTCGTTCTCGTTCGGCTACCGCCGGCCGATGAGGTCACTCCGACCGGCCAGCCGCGTCTCGAATCCCTCGGGATTCTGTTGCCTCCCCGCACCGCCCCTCCGCCGGCGGCACTCTCGGCCCGCGGATCCGCTGCTCGAGCGCCAGCGCCAGAAACAGCGGGTTGCCCACGAGGTACCGGCGCGCCAGCCGCCGCGGCTCCTGCAGCAGGCGGTACGCCCACTCCATCCCCGTCTCCCGCCAGAACACCGGTGCCCGCCGCACGCGGCCCGAATAGAAATCAAACAGCCCGCCCACGGTGAGCACCGTCGCCCCGCCGCAGCCGCGCAGATGCTCCCACGCCCACAGCTCCTGGCGCGGACTGCCCATGCCCACCAATACCAGCGCCCGCCCGAGCGCGTGAATCCGCCCGGCCAGCGCCGCCGGCTCATCGGCGTCCTTGAAGAACCCGGGCACCGCGAGCGGCACCCGCAGTCCCGGCACCTCCGCCCGCATCCGCCGGGCACACGCCTCCGCCACGCCGGACGCTCCCCCGATCAGCACCAGCGGCAAGCCGCGCTCCGCCGCCTCCCGACAGAGGATGGGGAACAGGTCCGTGCCGTTGACATTGTCGCGCATCGCCACGCCGAGCAGCCGCGCCGCGAGCCGGATACCGATGCCGTCCGGGAGCAGCGCGTCCGCCCGCGCGAGCACGTCGGCATAGGTGCGATTGAATCGGGCCTGGTTCAGCGCGTGCGCGTGCACAAAGTACACGAGCCGCGCCCGCTCCGCCTCCGGCGGCGCCAGGACCACCTGCACCGCCTCCATGATCGAAAGGTTGTCGAGCGGGGCCGACACCACGAACGGCCGCCGGGCCGCCGCCGCCCGGGCCGAGGGCGCCAGCGCCGCCGCCAGCAACGCGCGCGCCACCACGCCGAGGTCCGAGCCCAGGGTCCGCCGCGCGAGATACGCCGCCTCCGCGCCGTGCAGATCGCCGTACGGGATCCCCATCCTTAGCCGCGCCTCCACCGGTGACACCAAGCCGCGTGGCAACCGCGCGTCGCAGCGCGCGCCCACCAGCCGCGCGCGCCCGCCCAGCACCTGCTTCAAAGTCGCCCGAGGAAGTAACTCCGATGTCGCGTCGTTCATCGTTCACGCTCCCGCTGGCGCCACGCCATCCACCGCGACCGCCCGGCTTGCGCCGCGCTGCCCGCCGCCAAGTTCGTCGAACGTCGTCACGCAGATGTCCGGATGCGTCCCGAGAAACGCCGCCGTCCGGTGCAGCGCCTGCACGAACGCCGTATCCGGCGCGCCGTTGCGAAAGTACTCCCACCAGTGCGTCACAAGCACCGTCACCTCCTGCTCCGCCACCGCGCGCCGGATCGCGTCCAGGATCGTCGCCGGATCCCGCCGGTGCGAAAGCAGGCACCCGGGATGGCTCAGCAGGCGCGTTCGCCCGACCTGCCAGTGCGGCGCCCGACGCAGTTTCTTCCACAGGTAACGCGGCCACCACCGCGGCGGCACGCGCCGCCACTCAAACCAGCCACTCGAGATCACCCGAAACCGTCGCGCCGCCTCCTCGTACGCCTCCGGCGAAAACTTGTCATGCGGTGCCACGAACGCCGACGCCACCGGCAGCCCGGTCTCCGCCAGGCGCGCCGCGCCTTCGTCCAGCCGTCGCGCCACCTCGCACCGGTCGCGCCGGTCAAATTCGAAGGGGTCGTGGTGACACCCGTGCTGCACGATCTGAAATCCCGGATTCGCCCGCAGGTACGCCACCAGCCCCGCATTGGCCGCCAGCGGTAACACCGCCGGCTCGCTGTCCTGCGCCGCAAACAGGAACCCCTCCCGCTCGCCCGCCGGCGTGCGCGCGTCCGTCCGCACCGCCGGAATGGTCGCCAGGTGCACCGGCAACCCGCGCGCGAGAAAGGGACGGTAGAGCGTCTCGAGACACTCGACCGGCGTCAGGGCATTCGTGTCGTCGTCACGCAGGATGACGTAGCGCATGGATTTCCTCCTGGAGGTTCTCGTAAAGCCGGCGCACGCGGGACGCCAAAGCGAGGGTATCGAAGTCCGCCTGCACGCGCGCCCGGCCGGCGGCGATCACCGCATCCCGCTGCGCCGGCTGGTCCAGCGCCGCAGTCAGCGCGGCGTGAAAGCCGCGCGGTTCATTCAGATCGAAGAGCCAGCCGTTGCGTCCGTCCTCCACCAGCGCCGTGGCGCCTGAGGTCCGGCTCGAGATCGCCGGCGTCCCCGCCGCCCACGCCTCGAGGATCACCAGCCCGAAGGTTTCCGAGATCGAGGGCAGCACCGCCACGCGCGCGAGCTGCAGCAGGCCCACGAGGCGGTCGTCCGCCGGGGGCAGTTTGCCCGTCAGCAGCACGCGCTCCTCCAGTCCGAATTCGGCGATGCGGCGCCGCAGCGCTTCGCCATACGCCGCATCCGTGCAGGCGCCGGCGAGCACGAGCTGCGCCCGCGGCCGGCGCCGCAGCACCTCCGGCATCTGCTCCACCAACCAGCCCTGGTTCTTCACGGGATCCACGCGTCCCAGCGCCAGGATCACCTCGCGGTCGCCCAGAACCGGATACGCCGCCTGCGCCGCCGCCCGTCGGTCGACCGCGTAGATCCGCGCGTTCACCCCGTGCGGCTGCACCACCACCCGCCGGTCGGGGTGGCGCGCCCGCACCAGCTCCGCCTCCCGCGGATTGCAGGTCAGGATTGCGTCCGCCTCGTCCAGCACGCGCCGCGACCGGAACAGCAGGCCAAAGGGCTTGCCCCACTCCCACCCGCCATGCGCCGGCTGCGCGAAACTCTGCCGCAGGGGCTCCGGCAGATCGTACACGCCGCCGTGGATCGTCACGACGAACGGCACGCGTTTCCGTCGCGCCACCGTCAGCCCGATCCCGCCGATCCGCCCCAGGGTATGCGTGTGCACGACACTGATCCGCCGGTCTGCCCAGAGCTGCCGCGGCAGGTCAAACGACAGCAGGTTGCCCCCCACCGCCACCATCTGCCGGCGTTGCTCGTCCGATAGGCCCCAGACCGGGACCATCGCGCGAAACCGCCGCACCTCGCAGCCCGACGCCGCCAGCGGGTCCGTGCCCGCGGGCCCTGCCAGTCGGGGGCAGTAGACGGTCGAGGTGACGCCACCCTGGCGCAGGCCTTCAGACAACTGGCGCAGCACGGTTTCTGTGCCACCCCACTCGGCCGGATTGTATTTCCGCAGGAGATGCGCGACGTGCATGGGCGTCACTCCACCACCGGCACGGTGCGGACCGGCACGCCGGCGAGGTCGGGTTCGGGCGCGGCCTGCCGCGTGCGCCGGGCGACCGCCACCCGCCGCCGCCGGATCGCATGGAGGCTCGCGAGCGCGCCCATCATCACGTGGAACGTGAACAGCACGGGCGTCTGCCGGTACGTCCACTCGGTCGCGCTCTGCAGGAAAAGTCCCGCCGTGCCGAATAGCAGCCCCAGGCCCGCGCGGTGCAGGGGATCGCCATTGAGCCGCCCGCGCAGGAAGCCTGCGCCAATCTGGAACCAGCGCAGCCACAGGAGGAGAAAGAGCGCGAGACCCGCCTTGCCGAGTTCGCCGAGCGTCAGCGCCGGCAACGAATCCGCCGCCGGCGGCAGGAAGGTCTGCGCGGCGTCGTCCTTCGTCGGCACCCACTTGAACTCGTCGTAATCGTGATATGCATAGCCCATGGCCGGGCCGTAGGTCTTGCCCACAAAGTAAGACCAGTTGTTCAGGCCGACGCCGTACGGGTGATCCTCGATCATCGCCAGCGCGAGGCGCCAGTACACGCCGCGGGTCTCGATCTGGTGCTCGCCCGTCAGCTCCTGCTTGATGTCGCCCTGCACGTAGCGGGCCTTCAGCCCATCCCACGAAACGAAGAGCCCGGCCGCCACCACCGCGCCGGCGGCCGCGACCACGGCGAGTTTCTCCTTTGTGATGCGCCAGGAGGTGCACGCCAGCGCGGTCGCCACGCTCACGGCGCCAAACACCGGGATGCCCATGCGCGACAGCGTGAGCAGCTCGGCCACCGCCGCGAGGGCCCAGCTGAGCGCCGCAAACCCGCGGATCCACTTCGACCAGTTCGCCATCGCGCCCGCGATCAGCACCGGCGCGATCGTGCAGAGGTAGGTGGACAACGTGTTCGGGTGCAGCAGCGTGCCGGGCGCGCGGAATGCGCCCTTGAACCACCGCTGCTCCACGCCGTTGAACGCCTCGACACACGCCGTACACCCGAGCGCGATCAGTACCACCGCCAGCTCGCGGCGCGTGCGAATGAAGAGCGCCGCGGCCAGGAACACCATCAACCCGCGGGTCATCTTTGCGAGCTCCCAGACGCCGTACCACTGCGGGTGCGCGTGATACACCGACGCCACGCAGTACAGGAAGTAGAGCAGCATCAGGCCGAAGCTCGCCGGCCAGTGGAAGCGCCCGCGCGCATAGCGGGGCGCGAGGAGCGTCGCGATCAGGAGGCTCAATGGCGCCACGTCGAGCAGCGACAGATCGATGCCGCGTGAGGTGCCGCGGTACCAGAACGTGCCGAAAAGGCTGACATCGAGCCGGTCGATGAACACCACGCCGACCACGAACGTGAAGAGCACGGCATCGCGCACCCACTGCCAGAGCAGGGCGGCCAGCATGGCGATCGAGCCGAAGCCCACGATCAGGATGAGGGCGAAGATTTGCTTGGTTTCGATTTCCATGGCGCCGGGCGCTCACCTTAGCCGCGCCACCTCCGGGCGTTGAGTAGGTCCGCACCTACGCGCGCGGCGGGTCTCACCCCATGGGACCCCGGACGCGCCTCGCCTAGCCTCAGCGCGCCTCGCCTGCATGAGCGACCCGCACGTCACCATCGTCCTGCGTTCCTACAACGAAGGCTGGGCTCTCGCCGAGACCCTCGCCGCCCTGCGCGCCCAGACCTACCGACGCTGGAGCCTGCTCGCATTCGACTCCGGCTCGACCGACGACTCCGTCGAGCTGCTTCGCGCCGCCCGCCCCGCGCGCCTCATCCAACTGCTCCCGCACGACTACCAACCGGGACGTGTGCTCAACCAGGGCATGGCCCTCGCCGCCACCGAGCGCGTGATCTTTCTCAACGCCGACGCCACGCCGCAAAACGCCGACTGGCTCGCGCCGCTCGTCGCCGGCCTCGCCGACCCGCGCACCGCGGCGGTCTTCGGCCGGCAGATTCCGCGACCCGACTGCGCCGCGCCCTTCGCGGCCGACTACGAGCGCTGCTTCGGCCCCCACCGCGACTCGGCCAGCTGGGATCATTTCTTCAGCATGGTGAGCAGCGGTCTGCGCAAGGAGGTCTGGGCGCGCCGTGGTTTCCTCGAATCGATGCAGTACTCCGAGGACGACGAATATACCCGGTGGGCGCGCGCCCAGGGTTTCCGCATCGTCTACTGCCCCGAGTCCGTCGTCATGCACTCGCACAACTACACGCCCGCGCAGACCTACAAGCGCAGCTTCGGGGAGGCTTGGGCGCTCGCCGCTGTCTGGGCGGGCAATCCCGCGTCGCTGCTCCGCCGCCGAAACCTGCTCCTCGGCTGGGCCAACGACCTGCGCCGCGACCTCGCCTACTGCGTCCGCCACGGCCGCCTGCGTGAATGGCCCGACGCCGCCCGCGTGCGGCTTGCGCAACGGCTCGGACGCCGCGCCGGGTTCCGCGCCGGTTGGGGAATGCACGGCGCCTCGCTCGCGCCGCGGCGTCGCGTGGATCCGACCACTCCCTCCGCGCCCTGCCTCCGCCCGTCCGCGACCTGAACCGCCGCCCATGTCCTCGCTTCCTTCGCTGCAGCCCGCTCCGCGCGTATTCGCCTCGGTCAACATTTCCCCGGCTCGCCTGCCCAACGCGCCGACGGGCGATCGCTTCACGCGCGACGGCAGCCCCGCGCTCGAGGCTCACCTCGCGCGCACGTGCGACCGCATCGCCGCCGGTCTCCGCGGGCTGCTTCCCGCCGCGAAACTCGAAGCCATCCTCCTCGGGGGCGGCTACGGTCGCGGCGAGGGCGGCGTCTGGCACAGCCCCGAGGGCGACCGCCCGTACAACGACCTCGAGTTCTACGTCTGTCTCCGCGGCAACCGTCATTTCAACCAGTGGCGCTACGGCCGGGCCGTGCATGTCCTCGGCGAGATTCTCACCCCGCAGGCCGGGATCGAGGTGGAGTTTCACCTCACCTCCCTGCGCGCCCTCACGGAGGGCCCGGTGAGCATGTTCTCCTACGACCTGATGCAGGGCCACCGCTGGCTCGTGGGCGACGAGTCGCTCTTGCACGGTTGCGATCACCACCGCGACGCCGCCGCCATCCCCACCGCCGAGGCCACGCGGCTCCTGATGAACCGCTGCTCCGGCCTGCTGCTGGCGCAGGAGCGCATGGCCCGCCGCATCTTCACGCCTGCCGACGCCGACTTCGTCGCCCGGAACATCGCCAAGGCCCAACTTGGCGTAGGCGACGCCGTCCTCGCCGCGCTCGGCCAGTACCATTGGAGCGTCAGCGAGCGGCACCGCCGGCTCCTGGCGCTCGACGGCGCCGACCTGCCGACGTGGCTCACCGACCTCCAGCGGCATCACGCACGCGGTCTCGAGTTCAAGCTGCACCCGACGCGCGGCACCGCGACGCGGGACGAGCTGGTTTTTCCGCACGGCAACATCGCGAGCCTCTGCCGCACCGTGTGGCTCTGGCTCGAATCCCGCCGACTCGGACTCTCATTTCACTCCGTGCGCGACTACGCCGGGGTGCAGATCAGCAAGTGCCCCGGGACGACGCCCGGCCGCAATTTTCTCATCAACCTCAAGCTCGCTGGCCCCCGCGCCCTGGCCGCCGGCGACGCGCTCCGCCATCCGCGCGAGCGCGTCCTCAACGCGCTGCCGCTCCTGCTCTGGCGCCCCGACGCCTGCTCGTCCCCCGCTCTCCTCCGTCAGCTCCAAGCCAACCTGAGAACCCCCGCCGCGGACTTCGCCGGCCTTGTCTCCGCCTACCACGCGCTCTGGTCCCGCGTGAACTAGTCTGTGACGCGGTGACGCTGCCCCCGTATCCGGGAGATGGGGTCAGCGTCACCGCGTCACATTCGTGTGTAAGTCTCTGCTTTCAGACCGGTTGTCATTTCCCTGAGGACGGGGTCAGGCCGTCACCGCGTCACATTTTTGCCCGAGGGTCAGGGCGTCACGGCGTCACAGTCGCTGGCAAGCTCCTGATCGCCGCCCTGGCGGAGCATCAGAGCGGAGTGGGCGTGCGGCTGGGGAAGAGGCGATCCCGCAAGGCCAGCGCGGGGGCCTCCAACAGCCGGCCGACTAGCCGGCCGACCGCAAACGCCGCAAGCATGTACAGCAACGTCGCGACGCACCAGACGAGGCCCGGCGCCGCTCCCGCCGCGCGCGCCGCCAGCGCCAGCTTGTGCAAGGGCACTTGGGCCAGGTCCACGTGCCAGAGGTAGATCGAGTAGCTAAAGAATCCCACCGCCCCCAGCCATGCCGCCGGTCGCCGCCGCAGCAGGCGCCGGCCGGCTTTGACCTCGGCCGCAAAGTTGAGCCAGCCGATGAGGATCAGCCCGTAGCCGACATACAGCGCGAGCAGGCCGACGCCCGCCGTCGCCGCGTTCGCCTCCGGCGCCAGCCACAGCGTCGGCGCAGCCAATGCGACGCCGACCGCCATCGCCCAACCCGGTCGGCGCGCGACGACCGCGAGCCGTTCCGGCGAGAAGTGCGTCCAATACGCGAGCAGCGTGCCGAGCAGCAGGCCGTCAAACCGCAGGTGCGTTGCGTAGAGATTCAGTTGCGCCGCCCCGTGCCGCAGTGCCAGCCCGGTGCGCAACGCGGCCAGTCCGATCAACGCAGCAACCACTCCCACCGGCAACCAGCGCAGCACCGCGGCACCGTGGCCGCGCGTCAGGACGAGGTAGAAGCCAAGGGCCACCGCCAGATAGAAGTGCTCCTCCACTGCCAGGCTCCACGTGTGCATGCGCGGCGTGTGGAAGTAGTTCTGCACGTGAAAGAGGTTCGGCCACAGTTCGCCCCACACGCCCGGTCCTCCGGCCGAGAACTGCTTCCAGCCAAGCCACGCCGCCACCAAGGCCACGTACACGAGATACGGCGGCCAGATCTTGAATCCCCGGCGAATCATAAACCGCTTCACGTCCACCCCGCCCCGCCGCTGGTACTCCGAAAACAACAGCCCGCTCACCAGGAAGCCGCTGAGCACGAAAAAGAGATCCACGCCCGACCACCCGATGTGCGTCCATCCAGCGGCCAGCGGCTGAAACCACCCGAGCCCTTCCGCCGGCGCCACCTGATGGCGCCCGAGCACCAGCAGGATTGCCACCCCGCGCAACATATCGAGCGACAGGAGCCGCCGCGGGCCCGGCGACTCGGCCGGCGCACTCGCACCGCCATCCGCCGGCGACCGGCCGAAATCGCCACGTCGCGGCGATACCGCCGCCGGCTTGCGCAGCGTCACGTCCTCGCGCTCGGAAAGGGGGCCGACCAGCATAGTTATGCGCGTCCCGCGCATGCGGCACGCACGCACATCTCAGCGCCCCCACACACTAGGCCACTCAGCTTTCGCCCCCCATAGGGCCTCCACCCCGCCTCCCCTCCGTCCCTCACCCACCCGGTCTGACTCGGTCGTTCCCTCTCGGGCCGTCGCCGATGACCCGAGGCTTGACGGTCATGTGCGCCCTGAATCGTCCGCCCGAGAGGGCCGCGTCACATGGTTGAAGTCTCTCGCTTCACCCCCGGATTCCCTCGCATTCTTCGCCCATGTTCACCCTCGGCATCGATTACGGAACCAATTCCGTCCGTGCACTCGTCGTTCGCTGCAGCGACGGCAAAGAACTCGGCTCCTGCGTGGTCAATTACCCCAGCGGCCATCAAGGCATCCTGCTCGACCCCAAGGATCACAACCTGGCGCGGCAGCATCCCGGCGATTACCTCATCGGCCTCGAGCGCAGCGTGAAGGGCGCGCTCGCCGTCGCCCGCAAGCAGCGCGGTTTCGACGCGGCCCGCGTTATCGGCGTCGGCGTCGACACCACCGGCTCCAGCCCGATCCCGGTCGACGCCGCCAACCGCCCGCTCGCGCTCGATCCGAAGTGGAAGAAAAATCTCAACGCGCAGTGCTGGCTCTGGAAGGACCACACGAGCATCCGCGAAGCCGCGCAGATCACCGCGCTCGCCGCCCAACACCGCCCGCAGTACATCGCCAAGTGCGGCAACACCTACTCGTCCGAGTGGTTCTGGTCCAAGCTCTGGCACTGTCTCAACGTCGACCCCAAGGTGTTCAAGGCGGCCTACTCCTGGGTGGAACTGGCTGACTGGCTGCCGTCCGTCCTCGCCGGCATCACCGATCCGCGCCAGGTCCAGCGGGGCGTCTGCGCCGCTGGACACAAGGCCCTCTACGCCGAGGACTGGGGTGGCCTGCCCGACAAGGAGTTCCTCACCCTCCTCGACCCGAAGCTCGCCGATCTCCGCGACCGTCTCTTTGAGAAGGCGCACGACGCCTCCGAGAGCGCCGGCCAGCTCTGCCCCGCGTGGGCGAAGAAACTCGGGCTCCCCGCCGGCATCCCGATCGCGATGGGCGAATTCGACGTCCACTACGGCGCGATCGGCTGCGGCGTTGCCGAGGGCGTGCTCGTCAAGGTCATCGGCACCTCCTCCTGTGACTGCGGCGTCGTCTCCGCCGGGAAGCCGATCAAGGACATCCCGGGCATCTGCGGCATCGTGAAGGGCGCGATCCTCCCCGGCTTCTACGGCATTGAGGCCGGCCAATCCGCCGTCGGCGACATCTTCAAGTGGTGGGTCGAGGTCGTGTGCCAGGGAGAGGGTTCGCTTCACGCCCAACTCACCAAGGAGGCATCCGCCCAGCGTCCCGGCCAGTCGGGCCTGCTCGCGCTCGATTGGAACAATGGCAACCGCACCATCCTCGTTGACCCGCAGCTCACCGGCCTCCTCCTCGGCCAGACACTCTACACGACGCAGGCCGAGATCTACCGCGCGCTGATCGAGGCCACCGCCTTCGGTGCCCGCGCCATCCTCGAGCGCACCAAGGAATACGGCGTGCCCGTCAACCGCATCGTCTGCGCCGGCGGCATCGCGGAGAAGAACCCGATGCTCATGCAGATCTACGCCGACATCACCGGCTGCACCATGCAGGTCTCCGGCTCGTCGCAGGCCTGCGCCCTCGGCGCGGCGGTCTCCGCCGCCGTCCTCGCCGGCGCCCACCCGGACTTCCCGTCCGCCCAAAAGGCCATGACCTCGGTCGCGCCCAAGAGCTACAAGCCGAACGCCAAGGCCCGCAAGGTGTACGACCAACTCTACCAGTTGTATCGTGAAGTCCATGACGCCTTCGGCGGGCTCAACCGCTCGGCCGATCTCTCGCGCGTCATGAAGGACCTCCTCGCGCTCAAGCACGCGCAGCGCGCCTGAGTTCCGCCTTCGCCCGGCGGCGGCGCCGCCGTCGGGCTCGTGGGTGTCCATTGCGCCCGCCGCCCTCCCTTTTCCCATGAAACTCCTCGCCTCTCCCGAAATCTGGTTCGTCACCGGCAGCCAGCATCTGTACGGCCCCGAGACCCTCAAGCAGGTCGCGGCCGACTCCCAGGCCATCGTCAACGGGCTCAACGCTTCGAAGCGCATTCCGCTGAAGATAGTCTTCAAGCCCACGGTCAAATCCTCCGAGGAGGTCCGCGCGGTTTGTCTCGACGCCAACAACGACGCCAACTGCGCCGGACTGATCCTGTGGATGCACACGTTCTCGCCGTCGAAGATGTGGATCGGCGGGCTGAACGCGCTGCGCAAGCCGTTCCTCCACCTGCACACGCAGTTCAACCGCGACCTGCCGTGGGGCACGATCGACATGGATTTCATGAACCTGAACCAGTCGGCGCACGGCGACCGCGAGGCCGGGTTCATCCACACCCGCATGCGCCTCGGCCGGAAGGTCGTCGTCGGCCACTGGCAGGATCCCGAGGTGCAGGACCGCGTCGCCACCTGGATGCGCGTCACGCGCGCCTGGCACGACTGGCAGGGCGCCAAGTTCTGCCGCTTCGGTGACAACATGCGCCAAGTCGCCGTCACCGAGGGCGACAAGGTCGCCGCCGAGCTCAAGTTCGGTTTCGCCGTCAACGGCTACGGCGTGGGCGATCTCGTCGCCAAGATGAACGAGGTCTCCGACCACGCCATCGACAGCCTCTGCGCCGATTACCAGGACCAGTACAACGTGGTAAAGGACCTCCGCAAAGGCGGCAGCCGCCACGATTCCCTGCGCTACAGCGCGCGGATCGAACTCGGTCTTCGCGCCTTCCTCGAGGAGGGCGGCTTCAAGGGCTTCACCGACACGTTCGAGGACCTCCACGGCATGCGCCAGTTGCCGGGTATGGCCTCGCAGCGGCTCATGGCCGACGGCTACGGCTTCGGCGGCGAAGGCGACTGGAAAACCTCCGCGCTCGTCCGCGCCATGAAGGTCATGGGCGCCGATCTGAAGGGCGGCACCTCCTTCATGGAGGACTACACCTATCACCTGTCGCCCAAGGGTCATCAGGTGCTCGGCGCGCACATGCTCGAGATCTGCCCCTCGATCGCCGCAACCAAGCCTTCCATCGAGATTCACCCGCTCGGCATTGGCGGGAAGGAAGATCCCGTCCGCATGGTGTTCGATGCCGCCACCGGCCCCGCGATCAACGCCTCGCTCGTCGACCTCGGCAACCGGTTCCGCCTCATCGTGAATGAGGTCGACGCCGTGAAGACGCCGAAGCTCCCCAAGCTCCCGGTCGCCCGCGCCGTCTGGGAATGCCGTCCCGATTTCAAGACGGCGTGCGCCGCCTGGATCCTTGCCGGCGGGGCCCACCACACGGGCTACAGCTACACGGTCACGACCGAGCACATGGACGATTTCGCCACCATCGCCGGCATCGAACTCGCGGTGATCAACGGCGATACCAAGCTCAGCCAGTTCAAGCAGGACCTCCGCAACAACGAGGTCTATTTCCACCTGGCCCAGGGCATCCGGGTGTAAACCCCGCCCACACCGACCTGCAGCGGCCGTCCGCCCCCGCTGCAGTTCGGTACGCTCGTCAACATCGAGCCCCGGCACGCGTCCGTTCACGGTATCCTCCCTCGGCGGCCACCCCGGTTTGAAGGTTTTCCTCGGCGACCTCCGGTGCAACTCCGGCTCGCCTCAGTGTCGCCAGGAGGGGTGCGTCCACTTTCACTCTCACTTTTCACTCCGCTGACCATGCTCGAAGAACTCAAACGCGAGGCCTACGAGGCCAACCTTCTCCTCCCGAAGAACGGGCTCATCAACCTGACCTTCGGCAACGCCAGCGCGATCGACCGCGCCAAGGGCATCTTCGCCATCAAGCCCAGCGGCGTGGACTACGCCGTCCTCCGCGCCGAGGACATGGTCCTCGTCGACCTCGAGGGGAAGAAGGTCGAGGGTAAGCTCAATCCCTCCTCCGACACTCCGACCCACCGCCGGCTTTTTCTCGGTTTCCCGTCCATCGGCGGCGTCGTGCACACGCACTCCTCGCACGCCACGGCGTTCGCCCAGGCCGGCCGCGCTGTGCCGATCTTCGGCACCACGCACGCGGACTATTTCTACGGCGAGATCCCGGTCACCCGGAAGATGACGCCCGAGCAGATCGCCTCCGCCTACGAGTGGGAAACGGGCACCGTCATCCTCGAGCGTTTCAAGGGGATCGACCCGCTCGACTGCCCGGCCGTCCTCGTCAACCGCCACGGCCCGTTCACCTGGGGCCCGACTGTCGCGAAGGCCGTCGAGGTCGCCATCGCCGCCGAGTGCTGCGCCGCCGTGGCGCTGATGTCGCTGCAGCTCGAGCCGACGCTGCTTCCGATCGAGCCCGAGCTCCTCAACAAGCACTTCAAGCGCAAGCACGGCCCCGGCGCGTATTACGGCCAGCCCGACCGGAAGCCGGAGGCCTGAAGCCAGAAGCCAGATGTCAGACGTCAGAGGTCAGATGTCAGACCTCTGACATCCGAGATCTGCGGATATCAAAACCTGACATCTGCCATCTGATCTGGCCTCCGGCTTCTGGCCTCTGGCTTCTGACATCCGACCTCTGCCACAGCAGGGTTGCTTCGGCGCAGCCGGTTACTTGACTGTCCTGCCCGTCATGCCCCGCGTCACGCTGAACGACATCGCGAAGAAGGTCGGCTACTCGAAGAACACGGTATCGCTCGCCCTCCGCGGTGATCCCCAGATCCCGCCGTCCACCCGCGACCGGATTCGCCAGGTGGCCGAGACGCTCGGCTACCAGCCCAACGCGATCGTCGCGCACCTCATGGCGCAGCTCCGCGCCAGCCAGTCGCCACGTTTCCAGGCCAAGCTCGCGCTCGTGAACGCCAACCGCGACCAGGACGCCTTCCGCACGCATCCGACGATCCCGACCTACGTCGAGGGCTGCGAGCGCCGGGCCTCCCGGCTGGGCTATGGCTTTGACCGGTTCTGGCTGCACGATCCGAACATGCGCGCCGAGACCTGGATCCGCGTGCTGCGGACCCGTAACATCAACGGCATCATCCTGGTCGGCCTCATGGACCAGAACCGGCTGCCGGCGCATCTCCGACCGGTCTGGGAGACCTTTCCCACCGTCGTTACCGGCGTGCGCACGCGCGAGCCCGCCCTCTCCTTCAGTTGCGTCGACCACCACAGCCTCGTGCTCTCCGCCTTCGAGAATGCGCTGACGTTGGGATACCAACGGCCCGCACTGGTCCTCGACGACGTGATCGACCGCCTCGTCGACCGCCGCTTCTCCGCCGGCTTCCTCACCGCACAGGAGGGCCTGCCAAGCGGCAGCCGGATCCCGGCGTTTCGCCAACTCACCCAAGCCTGGCAGAACCCGAAGGTCTTCCACACCTGGCTCGACCGCTACAAGCCGGACGTTCTCTTCACGCTCTACAACGCGGTGTTCGACTGGCTGAAGGCGCGCGGCAAACGCGTGCCAGAGGACATTGGCGTGATCCAGCTCGAGTGGCGCGCCTCCAAGCCGGACATCGCCGGCATGAACCAGCACAACGACGTCACTGGCGAGGCCGCCGTCGATCTCGTCGTCAGCCAGATCCACAACAACGAGTACGGCGTGCCCTCGTTCCCGCGCGCGACGCTGATCGGCTCCACCTGGATGCCCGGCAAGACCGTCCGCACCGCCGCCGCTCTCCAGTCAGCGCAGGGCTGAAACTCCCCTCATCCCTAACCGACAAAAAGAGCCCCGGTTGCCCGGGGCTCTCTGATTGCCAAAGCGACTCAACCGGATCGGCGACTCACTTCAGCCAGAAGCTGAAGTAGAGGTACATGCTGAGCACGCAGACCAGGATGCCGGCGGCCATGAGCTTGTTGCCCAGGTCCCAGCTCGCTTTGATCTCAGCTCCAGCGTCGTGGTGGATCGAACCGTAAGTGAGACCACGGATCTTCGCCTCGTCCGGTGCCGGCGTCAGCAGCGACGCGACCACCATGATGATGGCGCTCAACGCAAACAGAACGCCCGTGGCATAGAGGAAGTTGAAGTCGCCAATCCACGCCAGAAAGGCGGGATCGTGAATCTTGCCTTCGGTCGTGCCATAAAAGCCCTGGATGGTGAGCTTGGCCATGCCGAGCACGAATCCGCCCGCGAGGCCCCAGGTTGCGCCCGTCGAATTGATGCGCTTCCAGAAGAGGCCGAGGAAGAAGACGGCGGTGATCGGCGGAGCAAGATAACCCTGCACGCTTTGCAGATACTGGTAGAGACCACCGCCCGAGATCTTGGCCATGACCGGAATCCAGATCATGCCCAAGCCGACCACGACTGTCGTCGCAATGCGGCCAACCATCAACAGGTGCTGCGGCGACTTACCCGGCCGCAGCTTCTCGTAGATATCGACCGTGAAGAGCGAGGCGCTCGAGTTGAACAACGAGGCAAGCGAGCTCATCAGCGCCGCGAGCAGGCAGGCGACGATCAGGCCGCGAATGCCGACCGGCAGCAGGGTCTTGACCAAGGTCGGGAAGACCTGGTCGCCGTCGATGACAGACGTGGCGATGCCGCCCGCGCCAATCTTCATTGGCAGCTGGATGATGCCCTTCTGGTGCAGAGCCCAGCCGATCATACCTGGGATCAGGAAGATCAGGACCGGCCAGACCTTCAACAGGCCGCCGAAAAGCGAACCACGGCGAGCGGTCGCGAGATCCTTCGCCGACAACGCACGCTGCACGATGTATTGGTCCGTGCACCAGTACCACAGGCCAATGATCGGCGAGGCGATCAGCACGCCCAGCCAGGGGAAGCCAGGATCGGAGAGCGGGCGCCACAGCGCAAACGCGTCGGCGTTGGCCTTCGCCATCGTCACCAGTTCACCCCAGCCGCCGAGTTTGCCGAGCCCGATGGTCGTGATCACGGCGGACCCGAACAGAATGATGACGGCTTGGGGCGTCGCGGTGTACATGATCGCGCGCATCCCGCCGAACACCGTGTAGACGCCGGTCACGATGACCGTGAAGAACGCGCCGACCCAGAATGCGTTTTGCGGCGAGCCGAACGTATCGGGCAGCAACGCCTGAAACACGATCGCGCCGGCGTAAACTGTCACGCTGACCTTCGTGAACACATAGGCCACGAGTGAGACGCACGATAGGATGGTGCGCGTCCGTGCATTGAAGCGTTTCTCCAAGAACTCGGGGATCGTCTGCACCCCGGACTTGTAATAGAACGGCACGAACAACCCGGCCAACATGATGAGGCACCAGGCGTGCATTTCCCAATGCGCCATGGCCATGCCCGTCGCGGCGCCCTGGCCCGCGAGGCCGACAATGTGTTCGGATCCGATGTTCGAGGTGAAGATCGAGGATCCGATCACGACCCATCCGGCGTTTCGGCCGGCGAGGAAGTAATCGACGTTATCCTTCTGGTGTCGCCCGTAGTACCAGGCGACCCATCCGATAAGGACGAAGTACAGCGTTATGACTATCCAATCGAGGAGTTGCATATCGAGGCGGAGGTAAGAAGACGAAGAAGCCGATGGCCCGGGGGACGGTTATTTTGCGCTGAAGCGGTAAAGGGTGGTGCTCTTCAGCGTCTCGCCCGGCCGCAGGATCGTGCTCGGGAAGCTCGGCTGATTCGGCGAGTCGGGATAGTGCTGCGTCTCGAGGCACAGGCCGCTGCGGTGGCCGTAGGCCTTGCCGCTCTTGCCGACCAGGGTGCCGTCCAGGAAGTTGCCGCAGTAGAACTGCAGCCCGGGCTCGGTCGTGAACACCTCCATGAAACGACCCGACGCGGGCTCATGCAGCGTCGCGACGAGCTCCAGCTTGCCGCTCTGGTTGTCGAGCACCCAGTTGTGGTCGTAGCCGCCGCCGAACTTCAGCTGCTCGTTCGGAACGTTGATGCGCTCACCGATCGCGTGCGGCGTGGTGAAGTCGAGCGGCGTGCCGGCCACCGGTACGATCTCGCCGGTCGGGATCAGGCCCGCGTTCACCGGGGTCGTTTTCGCCGCCTTCATCATCAGCACGTGGTCGAGGATCGAGCCGTTGCCCTCCCCTTTCAGGTTGAAATACGTGTGGTTCGTCAGGTTCACCGGCGTCGCCTTGTCGGTCGTCGCCTTGTAATCGATGCGCAGTTCGTTCTTCGGCGTCACCGAGTAGGTCACCTCGACCGTCAGCGTGCCGGGATAGCCCATCTCGCCGTCCTTGCTCACGTAGGTGAGGACGAGCGCCGGGTTGCCCTCGATCGTAGCGGGCTTCGCGGTCCAGAGAACCTTGTCGAAGCCGACGTCGCCGCCGTGCAGCGAGCAGGGAATGTTGCCGGGCTTGTCGTTCAGCGGGAGCGAGTACGTCTGGCCGTCGAGCGTGAACTTGCCGTGCGCGATGCGGTTGCCGTAGCGGCCGATCAGCGCGCCGAAATACGGCGCCTTCTTCAGCAAGTAGTCCGCCGCGTTGTCGAAACCAAGAGAGACATCCGCCAGCTTTCCGTTTTTGTCCGCCACATACAGGCTGACCACGATGCCGCCGAAGTCGCTGATGTCGGCGCGGAAGCCGCTGGCATTTTGCAGCGTGTAGAGGTGCGCTTCACGGCCGTCCGGCAGCTTGCCAAACGACTTCACGTTGGCGGCGGAACACGCGGGTGCGCTCAGCACCGCGATCGAGGCGGTCAGCGCGAGCGCGCTGCACCGCAGGAATGGCATGATCGTTTTCATGAGGGGCGAAAAGGGGACAACGCACGTCATCGCCGGAGGGCGCCGGCACGGGTCGATAGGGCGCGGGATGAAACAATCGCGTCCCGGCCGACGCAATACATCTCTCGGCCGTGGCCACGCGTCCGCCGCGCGACAAAGCACGCCAGGACCGGCCACGACGAAAGCAGGGGATAGGGAGAGGGGTGCAATGGACAACACGGCCGCGCGTCCTGAAAGCATTGGATCGCCGCAACCGCAGCTGTTCTCAAAGGGCGCCGCCGCCCCGCGTCACTCAGCCGCCAGCATGACCGTAAAGTATCCGTCGGCCGCGCGCCCCCAAACGGGGCCCGGACGTTCTCCGATGGCCTTTTGCGACGGGCAAAACCCACGCGTCCTGACACCCGTCGAACCCGCCCCGGGACGATGGTCGCAGCGCCATGCACGCCGCGCCTTCCTCCGACGTCTTCCTGCTCGGCGCCGGGTTCGCCCGCGCGATCTCCCCGGCGATGCCGCTGCTGCAGGGGCTCGCCGCCCGCGTGCTGCGGCGCCGTCGTGCCCGCCGCATCCCGCCCGCCGTGTGCCGGATGATGCGCGAGAACTTCGCCTACGCGCTTTCCTTCCTCAAACAGGCGAAGCTCTGGATCACCACGGCCGACAACCGCGCCTTGTGGTTCGAAGCCGGCGAGGCACTCCAGCGCGCCCGGCGCATCATCGCCATGGGCTACTCGCTCCCGAGCAGCGACCTCACGATGAAACACTTCCTCCGCACCACCTGCCGCCCCCGGTCCGAGTTGGTGATCGTCGATCCCTCGCCCCACGCCGCCCGCAACTTCATGCAACTCCTCCATGGCGCCGGGGCTGAACGGGCGCGCCCTCTGCGACGGCCGCCACTGCATTGCCCGTTTCGTCGCCACCCTCGCCGGCCGGTGACCAGGAGCACCCAGGCCTCGATGACGAGGGCCCGAGGGCTGCAATTATAACCGCCCAATTCCCGGCACGTTACGGGATAATGTCCAGATACTCGGCCATAATGTCCGGATACTCCCGGATAATGTCCGGATACTCCGCCGCCCCGGTTTGGCCCTCCTTCTCCGTTCGCCCTCGGCCGTTCTCCATCACGTCCCTTTCCGTTTTCGCGCGGCGAAAACGGCTTTGTCAGTGTTTGTCCGACGCCGCGGATTTTTCGCCGCGCCGGAAAAGACGCGCGTAAGTCCCCGGCGGCTGGGAGTCCGCAAAACCACGCGCCCGGCAACCCGGCAAATCACTTGCCCGGCCCCCGGCCGCCTCCTGCCTTCGCCGCCCTCATGCGTTGGCCATCGTTTCTCTCCGCCGCTCCGTCCGGCTTGCTCACTTTCGTTGACCGGCTCCGACGGCGGCGCCGCCGCCGGCAGCAGGCGTGGCAGATGTCCTGCCTCTGCGCCGTCCTCCTCGGCACCTCCGCCGGCGCGCACGCCACGAGCGTCACCCCGCCCTCCTTCAGCGAACTCGTCGGCGAAGCCCAGGTGATCGCCCGCGGCGTTGTGACCGGCGTCGAGTCGCGCTGGGTCGACCGCCCCCAGGGCCGCATCATCAAGACGTTCGTCACCTTCAGCATCGAAAAGACCCTCAAGGGCGCGCCCGACCGCGTCGTCACGCTCGAGTTCCTCGGCGGCACCGTTGGCGAGGACTCCCTCCGCGTCGCCGGCATGCCCACGTTCACCGTCGGCGAGCCCGAGATCCTCTTCGTCGCCGCCAACGGCCTCCAATTCTGCCCGCTCGTCCGCTTCGGCCACGGCCGCTACCGGCTCCGTACCGACGCCGCCGAGCATCGGCAGTACGTCGCCCGCGACGACGAGACGCCCGTCGAGTCCACGGAGGATGTTTCGTTGCCCGCGACCGAACACGAGCCCGCCGCCTCCGCACCGCGCCACGCCGACCGCGCCCTCTCGCCCGAACTGTTCGAGGCCCGCATCACCGCCGAACTCACCCGTCAGCAGCAACGCCTGCCCCGCCAACGCTGATCCCGCCATGCGCCTCCGTCTGATTTTCCTCGCGGCCACGCTCTTCGCCGCCGTGCCCGCCCTTCCGGCGTACACGTTGAACAGCTCCAAGTGGCCCGCCGGCACGGTTCCCATGCAGCTCCAACTCGGCCCCACGCCCCTCGCGCTCGCCGACGGCAACGCCTCGTGGGACGCCTCCGCCGAGGACGCGCTAGCGACCTGGAATCGCCTGATCACCGGCATGCAGTTCGCCGCCATCCGTGGCTCCACCGCGGTCCAGGCCCAGGGCAACCGCATCAACAACGTGTTCTTCAGTGACACCGTCTATGGCGAGGCCTGGGGCACCGGCGTCCTCGCGGTCACCCTCACCTACACGTCCAGCCGCGGGCAGACCGTCGAGACTGACGTGATCTTCAACCGCAACCTGAAGTGGGATTCCTACCGCGGCGCCACGCGCTACAGCGGTGGCACCACCTTCGATTTTCATCGCGTCGCCCTCCACGAGTTCGGCCACGCCCTCGGCCTCGGACATCCCGATCAGAACAACCAGAGCGTCACCGCGATCATGAACAGCAGGGTGAGCAACCTCGACGCGCTCGCCACCGACGACATCAGCGGCGCCCAGGCGCTCTATGGCGCGGCCGCGACCACGCCGCCGCCGCCCGGCATCATCGCCGGCGGCCGGCTCGTGAATCTCTCGAGCCGCGGCTTCGTCGGCCCCGGTGGCGCACTCACCGCCGGCTTCGTCCTGCGTGGGTCCACCCAGCGCAACATTCTCGTCCGCGGCGTCGGCCCGGCGCTCCGCGAGTACGGTGTGACCAACCCGCTCGCCGACCCGCAGCTCACCGTCATCGCCCAGGCCGGGTCCCAGGCTGTCGGCAGCAACGACAACTGGGGCCAGACGCCCCAGCTCGCCTCGACCTTCCAAGCCATCGGCGCCTTCCCGCTCGCCTCGGCCTCGCCCGATGCCGCCCTCCAGCTTCCGCTCACTCCCACCGCCTACACCGCCCGCATTACGCCGGGGACATCCGGCGGCAGCGGCCTCGCGCTCGCGGAAGTGTACGACCTCGGCACAAGCGCCGCCGACGGCCAACTCGTCAACGTCTCCACCCTCGGTGAATCCGGCCGCGGCGAGCAGGCGCTCGTCGTGGGCTTCACCGTCCAGGGCGCCGAGAACGTTCGCAAAAAACTCCTCGTCCGCGCCGTCGGCCCGTTCCTCAGCGCGTTCAACGTCCCGAGCCCCATGGCCAATCCGCAGCTCGCGATCTACCGCCTCGGCGAGAGCACGCCATTCGTGACCAACGACGACTGGCAGTCCTCCGCCGAGATGAGCAGCGCCGTTAGCGTCACGCAGGCCTTCGCCCTCACTCCCGGCAGCCGCGACGCTGCGGTGCTCGTCACCCTCGCGCCGGGTTCCTACACGGTCGTCATCACCGGCGTCGGCGACACGACCGGCCCGGTGCTTGGCGAAATCTACGACGCCGCCCCGTGAGCCCGCCGTGGAAAATCCGCTTGGCAGCCCCCGACCCGCTGGCACGGTGGCAAAACCGTGCCTGACTACGCCGCCAAGCTCCAACGCCAGTTCGGACAAACGCTCCGGACCGAGCGCAAGGCCCGCGGTTTCACGCAGCAGCAGCTGGCCTCGGGCGCCTCGCTGAGCCTCACCTACGTCGGCGAAATCGAGCGCGGCCAGCGCATGGTCTCGCTCGACACGCTGCGCCGGCTCGCCGGCGCTCTCGACCTCACGGCCGCCGACCTTCTCGTTCGCGCTCGCATCTAGCCGGCTCGTCTCGCCGCCGCGGGCCGCCTCACTGCGCAATCTCCGCCGCATCACGGACGGATTCCGACCCGCCCGGCCGTTTGACTTCCCAGCGTTTCTCGAGAGAAATCTCCGTTCCATGCCCAACCGCGCGATCCTCCTCGTCAACCTCGGCTCGCCCGCCTCCACCGCTGTTCCCGACGTCCGAAACTACCTGCGCGAATTCCTGGGCGACGAACGCGTGATCGACTACCCGGCCCCGCTCCGCTGGCTCCTGCTCGAGGGCATCATTCTGCGCGTCCGTCCCAAGAAGTCCGCCCACGCCTATGAACAGATTTGGACCCGCGAGGGATCGCCGCTGATCGTCACCTCCGTGAGCGTGCAGCGTAAACTGCAGGACGAGCTCGGCAACGGCACTCCGGTTTACCTCGCGATGCGCTACGGCCAGCCGTCCATCGCCTCCGTCATCACGCAGATGGCCAAGGACGGCATCGAGCAGGTCCTGCTCATCCCGCAGTACCCCCATTACGCGATGTCCTCGTGGGAAACCGTCGTCGTGAAGGTCTACGAGGAGGCCGCCCGCCTCGCCCCGTCGCTCCGCGTCGACTGCGTCCAGCCGTTCTTCCAGGACGCCGACTACATCGAGGCGCTATACACCGTCGCCGCCCCGCATCTCGCGCAACCGTACGACTACGTTCTCTTCAGCTACCACGGCGTGCCGGTGCGCCAGTTGCGCAAGGCGGATTCCTCCCGCGCCCACTGCACGAAGGTGAAGGATTGCTGCACCACCACGTCGCCCCTCCACGCGACGTGCTATCGCGCCCAGTGCCTCGCCACCACGCGCGCGTTTGCCCGGCGCGCCGGCATCCCGGCCGACAAGCACTCCGTCTCGTTCCAGTCCCGCCTGCCCGGCGAGCCCTGGATGGAGCCGTTCACCGACCACGAGCTCGCGCGGCTCGCCGGCGAGGGCCGGAAACGCCTGCTCATCCTGTGCCCGGCATTCGTGGCCGACTGCCTCGAGACCATCGAGGAGATCAGCGGCGAGGGGAAAGCCACGTTCCTCGGCGCCGGTGGCGAATCCTTTTTTCAAATACCTTGCCTGAACGATCACGCGGCCTACATCGATTTCCTCGCCAAACGCTCCCAGCGCTGGCTCACTGAGAGCCACGTGTGACCGATTCTGCTTCAGCGTCCACCGTTCCGCCCGAACCGCCGTTCCCCGCCGATGCCTGCGCCGTGCTGCTGGTTGATCGCGACGGGCAAATCACCGGCGCCAACGCGACGGCGGCGGCCCTCTGGCCGGGCGTCGAGCTGACCGGCACCGCTTTTGTCAGCCGCTTTCAATTCGAGGTTACTTCCGCCGATCCCGACATCCTCGAGGCGCAGTGGGAGGCGCTGGTTGGCAGCACGCTGAACCGTGCCGTCACCCTCACCCTCGCTCCCGCCGGTCCCGACGTGCGTCTGCGACTGGAGGCCAATGCCGGCCGCGCCGATTTCATCGCCACGCTCCAGGCCACCGGCGGCTCCGCGCCCGCCCCGGCAGGCAACGATCAGGCCGCCGAGGCTGTGCGCCAGCTCGCGGAGCACGGCGCCGCGGGTTTCTTCGACCTCAATTTCGCCGCCGACGAGGTGTACTTCTCCCCCGCCTGGAAAAAGCTGCTGGGCTACACTGTCGACGAGCTCACCGACTCGCTCGAGACGTGGCACGAGCTGATCCACCCGGATGACTCCGCCGCCGCGCCAGACACGCTCGGCCGCAAGGCGCAGGCCGGCGCCGGTCCGCGTTCCTTCAGCGTCGAGTTTCGCATGCGCCATCGCACCGAGCGCTGGGTGTGGGTGCAATGCACCGGCGTGCAGCTCCTCAATCCCGCGGGCGAACTCGAGCGCGTCGTGGGCTTCCACCTCGACGTCAGCGAGCGCAAGGAGATCGAGGAGACCTCCCTCGCCAACGACGCGCGGCTCCAGGACCTCAGCAGCGCCGGCCCGCTCGCCGCCTTCGAACTCGATTTCACGCAGGCGCAGTTCTGGTTCTCGCCCGCCTGGGCCCGGCTGCTCGGCTTCGCTCCCGACGAGTTGAAGCCCGAACTCGCCTCCTTCGCCCGCGCGCTGCCCCCGGAACAGGCGGCCGACGGCGCCGCCGCGTGGCTTCTGGCCCGCGCCCCGGGACAGAGCGCGTCGGTCGAGCCCGTCCAGCTTACCAACCACGAGGGCCGGCCCGTCCCGGTCCTGCTCGGGCTCCAGCGCACCATCACCCGCAAGCGCGAGCTCCTGCGCGTCGTCGGCTTCGCCGTGCCGCTGCCGCCCGAGGCCAGCGTCGACCCGACCGCCCTGCCGCGCGCGCTCGCCAAGGAAGCCTTCGACGCCCTGGCCGAAGCCGTCGTCGTCACCGACCCGCGCGGCAAGATCCTCTTCGCCAATCAGACCGCCGCCCGGCTCCTGCACGCCGACGCCGCCGGCCTGCGCGGCCAGCCCCTCGGCGATGCCCTCCGCCTCGTCAATCGCCTCAGCGGCCGCCCCGCCGACGATCCGGTGGAGATCGCACTCGCCGCCGACCAGCCGCCCGGGTTCGTGGCCAGCGATGCCCTCGCCGGCCACGCCCCAACGGATCCCGTCCTGCCCATCGTCTGGACCGCCCGCGCGATGTTCGGCGCCGACGCCAAGGCGCAGGGGGTCGTCATCGTATTCCGCAATCCGGAGGAGATGACCCTCACGCCGGAGGAACTCGTGAAGGCCAACCGCTTCGAGTCCCTCGGCCTGCTCGCGGGCGGCATCGCCCACGACTTCAACAATCTGCTCACCACGATCGTCGGCGGCGTCTCCCTCGCGAAGGACAGCCGCGACTACTCCGCCCTCGAGGAAGCCGACAAGGCCTGCACCACCGCCAAGGGTCTCACCCGGCAACTGCTCGCCTTCGCCAAGGGCGGCGCCGGCACGCGCGTCGTCTGCTCCGCGAAGGACATTCTCTCCGATTCCCTCAAGATCGCCGCCGCCGGCTCCACCGCCGCCATCAGCCTCGACGTGGCCGAGGCCATCGAACCGGTGCAGGTCGACCGCGGCCAGATTCTCCAGGTCTTCCAGAACCTCATCGTCAACGCCCTGCAGGCCATGCCGCCGCCGCCGCACCGACCCCGCCTCCAGATTCGCGCCGGCAACGTGACGCTCACCGAGGGACAGGTGCCCAATCTCGCCCCCGGGGACTACGTCGAGTTCGAGGTGCGGGACAACGGCACCGGCATCCCCGCCGAGTTCCTCGAGAAGATCTTCGACCCATTCTTCACCACCAAGAAGCACGGCACCGGCCTCGGCCTCGCCACCGTCCTGTCCATCGTCCGCAAACATGGCGGTCAGATTGGACTCGATACGCAGGTCGGCGTCGGCACCGCCTTCACCGTCTACCTGCCCAAGGCGGACAAGCCGGTGGAACTGCAGGCGCGCAAGGCTCCCTCCCTGCGCTTCGGCACCGGTCGCGTCCTGTTCATGGACGACGACCCGAAGATCTGCGCCCTTACCGCCAACATGCTTCAGGGCCTGGACTACAAGTATGACCTGGCCAAGGACGGCGAGGAGGCGATCACCCTCTACAAGCGTTACCTCAACATCGGACGGCCCTACGACGCCGTGATCATGGACCTGACCGTCGTCGGCGGCATGGGCGGCGAGGAGTGCTTCATCGCGCTGAAGCAGCTCGACCCCGAGGTACGCGCGATCGTCGCCAGTGGCTACGACAGTGACGACATCGCCAAACACTACATGGACATGGGTTTCTGCGGCTACCTAACGAAGCCGTACCGGGTGAACGATCTCGGGAAGGTCCTGAAGGCCGTGCTCGGATAAATCGCTGACTCGATTCGCCGGCAACAGCCGCCTTGCCCTGATTTCGTCGGGATGGCGGGTCGGCAGCCCGCGGTCTGCATCGAATGATATATCTCGTTAGCTATTGGCTTGAAGTCATTTGCCGAATTTATGGGCGCCATGTCGCATGTTCCGTGCAAGAGCACGGAATTTGGCGAAGAAACCCCCTAGGCGGCTGGCGCTACTAGGTTCCGGTAGTGACGGGAGAATGCGTTGCCAGGGGGGGCGCCGGCGTGGTTTATCACGCCCTTTTTTTCCAACCATGCTCACGAAACCAGTTCCACTATGGATCAAGGTCGGCGGGTTTTCCCTGGCCCTGATGGGCGGCTGTGTGAACGCCATCGGGCTGCTCTGCGCCCACAATCGCGCGGTTTCCCACATGTCGGGCACGGTAACGAATCTCGGGATCGAAATCGGCCGCCAGAACTACGCCCTCGCCCGGCACGCGGCCCTCATCGTCATCTTCTTCTTCCTGGGTTCGGTCCTCAGCGGCATCATCATCCGCCAAAGCACGCTCAAGGCCGGCCGCCGGTACGGCGCCGCCCTCATGGGCGAAGCGGTCCTCCTCGTCATTGCCACCGGCCTCCTGCGCCACCGCTCCGAAAGCGGTCTCTATGCCGCCGGCATGGCGTGCGGACTCCAGAACGGCATGGCCACGAGCTACAGCGGCGCCGTCATCCGCACCACGCACATGACCGGCATCGTCACCGACCTCGGCATCGCGATCGGCCTCACCGCCCGCGGCCTCAAGGCCGACTGGCGCCGGATGCGGCTCTACCTTCTGCTGCTCGCCGGCTTCCTGATCGGCGGCACGCTTGGCGCCATCGGCTACCACGACTTCGGCCCGGACACGCTTCTCTTCCCCGCGGCCCTCGCCGGCTTCGTTGGCATCGGCTACACTGTCTGGAAACACTTCTGGCCCGCCACCGTGCCCGCGTCCGTTAGCACGCATCCGCACGCGCGACCGCACGTTCGCCCGATCCGGATCGCCCGCGCCGCCGAGGACAAATGAGTTCGGCGACGCGCCCGTCCGCGCCAGCGGATACGCGCGGGCGCGGTCGTTTCTGCCGTCGATAACGCCAACTACTGTTGGCACGCCAGTTCTGGCATCAGCCGCGCGTCTTGTTCAGGCTCGAGGCCATGAGCCTGGGTCCGCTGCTGTTCGCTGCCGCGCTCGGCCAGCTCGCCGCCATCCTGGCGAGCCGCCGCGTGCCACGACTGTGGCTCGGCCTCACGGTTGCCAGCGCCGCCGCCGCCCTGCTCGCCTGCGGCACCGTCCTCTTCACCGGTGCGGAATGGGATTGGCGCGGCGGGTTGCCGCTGGGGGGCCACGTCCTCCACCTGCGGATGGACGCTCTCAGCGCCCTTTTCGGGGTGCTGCTCGCGATCGTTGAAACCGCGGGCGCGATCTACGCTCGCGAATACTGGGCCGATCGCGCGCATCCGCAGTCCGGCGCCAGCGGCCGCATGTGGTGGAGCACGCTGGTGCTCGCGCTCGGCGTCGTCATCACCGTCTCCAACGGCCTGCATTTTCTCATGGGCTGGGAGCTGTTCGCCGTCTCGGCCTTCTTCCTGGTCACGCTCAACCGGCAGAACCCCGAGGTGCGCGCCGCCGGCGCTCTCTACCTCAACGCCTCGCACGTCGCGACGCTCAGCCTCTTCGCCTTCTTCGCGCTCCTCGCCTCGCACACCGGGAGCTGGGACCTCGGCCCCATGCGGGATCGGCCCGAGCTCGCCCCGCTGTTCTGGCTCGCGCTCTTCGGTTTCGGCCTGAAGGCGGGCGCCTTTCCGCTCCACATCTGGCTGCCCTCCGCCCACGCCAATGCGCCGAGCCACGTGTCAGCCATGCTCTCCGGCTTCACGATCAAGATCGGCATCTACGGGCTCCTGCGCTTCAGCGGCTGGCTGCCGCAGCCCGCCGGCGCCGGCTGGGCCATCGCCGCCCTGGGCCTCGCCAGCGCGGTCCTCGGCGTCGCGTTCGCCCTCGGGCAGCACGACCTCAAGCGGCTGCTCGCCTACCACAGCGTCGAGAACATCGGCATCATTCTCATCGGTCTCGGCTTCGGGCTCATCGCGCTCCAGCAGGGCGATCCCACACTCGCCCGGTGGGGCCGGCTCGCCGTCGCCGGCGCGCTCCTCCACGTCTGGAACCATGGCCTGTTCAAGTCCCTCCTTTTCCTCGGCGCCGGCTCCGTGCTCCACGCCACCGGCACCCGCGAAATGAGCCGCCTCGGCGGGCTCTGGCGCACGATGCCTTGGACCGCCTCGCTGTTCGCCCTCGGCGCCGTCGCCATCTCCGGGCTGCCTCCTCTCAACGGCTTCGTCAGCGAGTGGTTGATCTACCTCGGGCTCTTCGATGGCGCCATTGCCCACGGCCCGGCCGCGTGGGCCACCATCCCTGGCGCGATCCTGCTCGGCGTGACCGGCGCCCTGGCGCTCGCCTGTTTCGTCAAGGTCTGCGCGGTGGTCTTCCTCGGCGCGCCGCGCACCTCCGCCGCCACCCATGCCCACGAGTGCGGCGCCCGCATGCGCGGTCCGATGATCGTCCTGGCGGCCGGGTGCCTGGTGATCGGACTCGCCCCGCTGCTCTTCTGGCCCGCGCTCGACCACGCCATCACCGCCTGGCAGCCGGGTGCCGTCTCCGCGGCCGCACCCTCCTCGCTCTTCACGCTTGGCTGGGCCCAGACCGCCGTCGCCGTCCTGGCCCTCGCCGCCTCCGTCGTCCTCTGGCGCCGTCTCCGGCAACCGGCGCCGCGCGCACTGACGTGGGACTGCGGCTACGCCGAGCCCACTGCCCGGATGCAGTATACCGCCGGGTCCTTCGCCGGCACCATCACGGAGTGGTTCGCCTGGATCCTCCGCCCGCAGCGGCACGTGGAGCCAATGACCGCGACCTTCCCCGCGCGCGCTCACTTCGAGGAACACACGCCCGAGACGGTGCTCACCCACCTCATCGAGCCGCTCGCCCGCGTGGTCGCCCGTTTTGCCTCCCTCACGCGGCGCCTGCAACATGGCCACCTGCAATCGTATCTGCTCTATCTGCTCGTCGGTCTGGCCGCGCTCGGCGGACTGACCATGATCGGAGGTGCGCAATGAATGCGCAGACGTCGTGCACGAGGAGCGTAAACTCTCGAGAATCGTGTTTTCCCGTCCGCCCTTTGCCAAGGCCCGCTCCGTCCGGACCCACGTCGCTCCGACTCCGCCTCGACTGCATCCCGACGACCCGCCCAACCACCCCGCCGCCATGTATCTGAACCTCGTCCAGATTGCTGAGTCGTTCGGTGTTTCGGAGAACGTGATCGAGGATTGGATCCGCTCCGAAGGCCTGCCTCACGTGCCCGAACGAGGCCGGCTGCTGTTCGATCGCGCGCAAGTCGCCAACTGGGCCGCGGCGCGCGGCCTCGCCGCCCAGGCCGGTTTCCTGGCCCCTGCCGCGAGCACCCAGGCGACGTCCTGGCCGCTCGAGACGCTCCTGCGGCAGGGCGGCATCTGGCGCAACCTGCCGCTCGCGGAAATCACGCCGACTCTCGTGCGTATCGTCGAGACGCTGCCCGCCACCGCCCCCGCCGTGCGGCAGCTCGTCGCCCAGCGCATCAAGGCTCCCAGCGGCGTCACCCTTGCCCCCGTCGGCGGCGGCTTCGCCCTGCCCCACCCCAGCGCCCGGATCGCGCTGGGCCGCGACTCGGGCACGGTCGCGCTCCTGCTCCTCAACGAGCCGGTCCCCACCCCGGAACCCGCCGTCGATGGCCTCGGCGTCACCAAGCTCTTTTTCTTCATTGCCCCTTCCCCGCGCGCGCACCTCGACATCCTCGGCCGACTCAGCCGCCTGCTCTCCCGCGGGCCGGTCCGGGATCTCGTCAATCAGGGCGCGAGCGACGCCGAAATCCTCAACGCCGTGGCCGCCGCTGATGCGGCGCCCGCCTTGCCCCGCTCGGAGAACAAGTCGTGACGATTGGTCTGCTGCTGTCGGTCAGTGCGTTCTGCCTGCTCACCGGAATCCTCCTCGGCCGCCGGGCTCCCGGCTTCTGGCTCGGGCTCACGCTCCTCGCCGCCCTCGCCGCCCTCGGCGCGTGCGGCCAGGTCCTGCTCGGCGGCGCCGAATGGGACTGGCGCAGCGCCTTCCGCGTGGGCGGTGAATCCGTTCACCTCCGGCTCGACGCCGTCAGCGCCTGGTTTCTCACGCTCCTGAGTGTGGTCGGCGGCGCCGCCGCGGTCTACACGCGCGATTACTGGTCGGATCACCACTACCCGCGCTCCGCCGCTCGCAACCGCGCCTGGTGGAACGTCCTCCTGCTCACGATGGGGTCCGTCTTGGTCTGCGCGAATGGACTCCACTTCCTTATCGCCTGGGAGCTCTTCGCGATCTCCGGCTACTTTCTCGTCACCCTCGAGCGGCAGGACCGCGAGGTCCGCGCTGCCGGCTGGCTTTACCTCGCCGCCTCGCACGCCGGCACGCTCTGCCTCTTCGCGTTCTTCACCCTGCTCGCCGCCCGCGTCGGCAGCTGGGATCTCGGTCCGCTGCGCGACCGGCCCGAACTTGCCCCGCTGTTCTGGCTCGTCCTCGCCGGGTTCGGCGTGAAGGCGGGCCTGTTCCCGCTCCACATCTGGCTGCCCTCCGCCCACGCCAACGCCCCGAGCCACGTCTCGGCCATCCTCTCCGGCGTCGCCCTCAAGCTCGGCATCTACGGCATCGTCCGCTTCAGCGGCTGGCTCCCGGTTCCCGACGCCGCCGGCTGGGTCGTCATCGGCGTCGGCGCGGTCACCGGGCTGCTCGGCATCGCCTTCTCTCTCGCCCAGAACGATCTCAAGCGGCTCCTCGCCTACTCCTCCGTCGAGAACATCGGCATCATTCTCGTAGGCATCGGCGGCGGCCTGCTCGGCCTCACCCACGGCGACGCCGCCTGGGGCCGCCTCGCCTTCGCCGGCGCACTCCTGCACGTCTGGAATCACGGTTTCTTCAAGTCGCTGCTCTTCTTCAGCGCTGGCTCCGTCCTGCACGCCACCGGCACGCGCGACATGAGCCGGCTCGGTGGACTCTGGCGCGCGATGCCGTGGACGGCCGCGCTGTTCGCCACCGGCGCCATCGCCGTCTGCGCCCTGCCCCCGCTCAACGGCTTCGCGAGCGAATGGCTCGTGTACCTCGGGCTCTTCGACGCCGTCACCAGCCGCACCGCTGCCGCGGCCATCGCCACGCCCGCCATCATCCTGCTCGCGGTGACCGGCGCGCTCGCCCTGGTAAGTTTCGTGAAGGCCTCCGCCACGGTCTTCCTCGGCGCGCCCCGCACCGCCATCGCCCGGCACGCCCACGAGGCGGGCCCGTGGATGCGCGGCCCCATGCTCCTGCTCGCCGCGCTGTGCGTCACCATCGGCCTCGCGCCGGTGCTCGTCTGGCCGCTGCTGACCCGCGTCACCGGGGTGTGGCATCCCGGCTGGTCCGGCGCCGCGGTTGAGAGTCCGTTCCTGGGGCTCGGTTTCGCGCCGCTCCTGATCGCCAGCCTCATCGTCGGTGTCGTCCTGCTCGTCCGGCGAACCGTGCGGGTGCGCGGCAGCGAGCGGCAACTGACGTGGGACTGCGGCTACGCGTTGCCGACCGCGCGCATGCAGTACACCGGGGGCTCCTTCGGGGGTATCGCGGCGGGCTGGTTCAACTGGATCCTTCGCCCGTATCGCCGGCTGCGGCGGCCGCGCGGCTTCTTCCCGGCGGAGGCCAGCCTCATCGAGCGCGTGCCCGAGACCGTCCTCGAACACGGTATCCAACCGGTGGGCACCATCATCCTTCGGATTTCCACGGCCGTGCGCCGGCTCCAGCACGGCCATCTGCAATACTACATCGCGTACGTCGTCGTCGGCCTGCTCGGGCTGGCGGCGCTCGTCGCAGCGGGAGTGAAACCATGATTGCGGCACTCGACGTTATCCTCCGGCTCGCGGGCTGGCTCCTGCTCGCTCCGCTCCTGCCGGGTATCATCAACCGGGTCAAAGCCTGGGTCGCGGGGCGCCGCGGCCCACCCGTGCTCCAGCTCTACTACGACCTCGCGCGTCTCTGGCGAAAGGGCGTCGTGCTCAGCACGCTCGTCTCGCCGGGTTTCATCGCCGGGCCCGCCATCGCGTGGGTCGCCGTCCTCGGCGCCGCACTGCTCCTGCCGCTCGGCCCGGCCGGCGCCGCCCTCGGGTTCCGCGGGGACGTCTTGCTCCTCATTTACCTGCTCGCGCTCGCCCGCTTCGGCACCACCTGGGCCGCGCTGGAAACCGGCTCCGCCTTCGAAGGCATGGGGGCCGCCCGCGAGGTGAGTTACGCCGTGCTCAGCGAGGCCGCCATGATCGCCGCGGTCCTCTCGCTCAGCGTCCACACGAGCAGCATCACGCTGACGACGATGCTCGCCCCCGCCGCCGGCGCCGGCGCGCTCCTGCTCGGCGCCGGGCTGTTCGCCGTCCTGCTCGCCGAGAACTGCCGCGTGCCGTTCGACGATCCCAACACGCACCTCGAGCTCACGATGATCCACGAGGCCATGGTCCTCGATCACAGCGGCCCGCCCTTCGCCGTCATCCTGCACGGCGCCGCGATGAAGCTCCTCCTGTTCGCCCTCCTACTCACCGAGGCCGTCGTCCCCATCGGTGAACTGGGCTGGCTCGCCGCCACGGGCGTCCTCGCCGGCGGCGTCCTGCTCGTGACGATCGGCGTCGGGCTGGTGGAGTCGCTCCTCGCCCGGCTGGCGTTCCGCCGCGTGCCGCTGCTCCTCGTCACCGCCTTCCTCCTCTGCCTGTTCGCCCTGCTCGTCGCCTGGAGAGGAGGCGCGTCATGAATGGTCCCCTGAATCTCCTCATCGGCGTCGCGATGGGCATTAATCTCATCGCCCTCGGCATCGGCCGGGTGCCGTCGCTCATCACCGCCGTAGCCATCCAGGGCATCGCCCTCGGCGTCATGCCGTTCCTCATCGAGGAGCACGTCGGCCTCCTCGTCGGCAGCGTCGCCGTCGGTACGATCGTCGTGAAGGGTTTTGTCATCCCGACGCTGCTGCGCCGCGCGATGCGCACGGCCAACGTCGATCGCGAGGTCGAGCCGTCCATCGGCTTCGTCCCGTCGCTCCTGCTCGGCGCCGGTGGCACCATCGCCGCCGTCGCCTTCGCCCACACGCTGCCGCTCCTGCCGGAGCACGCGGGCTCGCTGCTCGTGCCGGGCGCCGGGGCGTGCGTCCTCACGGGCTTCGTGCTGCTGATCGGCCGCTCGACCGCCATCTCCCAGGTTTGCGGCTATCTCATTCTTGAGAACGGCATCTACTTATTCGGCCTGCTGCTGATTCACGCGACGCCGCTCCTCGTCGAAGCCGGCATCCTCCTCGATATCACCGTCGGCGTCTTCGTCATCGGCATCATCGTCGACCGTATCCAGCGCGCCTTCGATTCCCTCGACACGCGCAAACTCACCGTCCTTCGCGAATGAAAGACCTGCTCTTGATCATCGTGCCGCTGGCCGGCGCCGCGCTCGCCGCGGTCTGGCCCAGCGACCGCACGCGCCCCTGGCTGCTGCCCGTGATCGGGGCGGTGCAGGTAATCCTGTCGTTCTGGTTCCTCCTGGACCCGCCGCCCATCGCCGCCGGCGCCTGGTTCGGCTACGACCCGCTCGCCCGCGCCGTGCTGCCCGCAGTCTGCCTGCTCTTCCTGCTCTGCGCCGCCTACGCCGTGCCGTACCTGCGCATGCGCCCGGAGCGCTCCAACCGCGTCTTCGTCGCCTCGCTCCTCGCCATCCTTGGGCTGCTCTCCGCCGGACACCAGGCCCGCCACCTCGGCTTCCTCTGGATCGCCACCGAGGCCGTCACACTGGCCGCCGTTCCGCTCCTCCATTTCAACGGCACCGCCCGCGCGTTCGAAGCCACCTGGAAATACCTCCTCGTCGGCGGCACCGGTATCGCCCTCTCCCTCCTCGGCTCCTTCTGCCTCGGCTACGCCTCCCTCGCCGGCGGCGGCAGCGGCGACCTCACGTTCACCACGTTGATCGCCCAGGGGCCGACACTTTCCCGTCCGTGGGTCCTCGCTGCGTGGGTCCTCCTCCTCGCGGGTTACGGCACGAAAATGGGCCTCGCACCGATGCACACGTGGAAACCCGATGCCTACGGTGAGGCGCCGGGCATCGTCGGCGCCATGCTCGCTGGCGGCGTCACCACCGTCGCGTTCACCGCCATCCTGCGGGTGCGCGTGGTCGTGGCCGCAGCCGGTTCCGGCGTTGTCGCCGAGCGCACGCTCCTCGTGATCGGGCTGTTCTCCATGCTGATCGCCGCGCTGTTCCTGCTCGGGACGCGCGATTTCAAACGCATGCTCGCCTACTCCAGCGTCGAACACATGGGCATCCTCGCCTTCGGCGCCGCCCTCGGGCCCGCCGGCGCGTTCGCCTCCCTCTTCCACGTCTGGAGCAACAGCCTGACCAAGGGAGCGCTCTTCCTCAGCGCCGGCAACATCCGCCGCGCCGCCGGCGCCCGCACCGTCGACGAGGTCGCCGGCATGATGCTGCTCACGCCGCGCTCCGCCGTCCTGTTCGTCACCGGCATGTTCGCCGTCACCGCGTGCCCCCCGTTTGGCCCGTTCTTCAGCGAACTGCGGATCGTGCGCGCCGGGTTCGACGCCGGCCGGCTCGGCGCCACCGCCTTCTTCCTGGGCTGCCTGCTCTTCGCCTTCTTCGGCCTCACCCGTCTCGTCTTCGCCATCATCGACGGCCGGCCCCGCACCGCGTCCGTCCAAACCGCCCGCAGTTTCCCGGAAACTGCCAGCATCATCCTGCCGCCGCTCGTGCTCCTCGGCCTCTCGCTCTGGCTCGGCCTCGCGACGCCCGAACTGCTCCAGCAAACCTGGACCACCGCGGTGGCTGATCTCTACCCGACGCCATGAGCACCCCGCCTCTTTCTTCGCCGCCGGCGGCCGGAGCGTTCACCTTCCTCGCCAACGGCACCTCGCTGCCCTGGGCCGACCTCCCCGAGTTCAACGCCCCCGACCTCGTCCGCGCCACCGGCGCCGAGATCGACCGGGGCGCCCGGCTCTGCGCGTGGTTCGGCGTGCCCGAGGGCGACGCCACCCGGCTGGTCGCGGTGCTCGCGTTCGACGCCGACAGCACCCTCGCCGTGGCCCGCTCCACGCCCGTCCGCGGCAGCTACCCGGCGCTCACCGTCACCCACCCGCAGGCGCACATGTTCGAGCGCGAGGTGTGGGAACAGCACCACCTCAACCCCGAGGGCCACCCATGGCTCAAGCCGGTCCGCGCCAGCAACACTGCGGGCGACGCTCCCGCCGTCGGCGAGTTCTTCCGCGTCAACGGCCCCGAGATCCACGAGGTCGCCGTCGGGCCCGTCCACGCCGGCGTGATCGAGCCCGGACACTTTCGATTCCAGTGCGCGGGCGAGGAGGTCCTGCACCTCGAGATCGCGCTGGGCTACCAGCACCGCGCCGTGGAGGACATCCTGCCCGGCGGTCCGCATCGCGCGACGATGCACCAGATGGAAACCGTCGCGGGCGACACCACCATCGCCCACGCCACCGCCTACGCGAACGTCCTCGAGGCGCTCGCCGGCACCGAGGCCCCGCTGCGCGCGCAGTGGGTCCGCGCCGTGGCCCTCGAACTGGAGCGGCTCGCCAACCACACCGGCGACATCGGCGCCCTCGCGGGCGACGTCGCCTTCCTGCCCACCGCCTCCGCCTGCGGCAAGATCCGCGGCGACTTCCTCAATCTCAGCGCGCTCGTCTGCGGCAACCGCTTCGGCCGCGCGCTCGTTCGTCCCGGCGGCACGCGGCTCGACCTCGAGGCCGAACGCGCCACCCGGCTCCTCGAGCGGCTCAAGGTCGCGCTCGGCGAAGTCGAGGCCGCCGCCGGCTGGTTCTGGGACGCCGCCAGCGTCCGCGCGCGTTTCGAAAACGTCGGCGTCGTCTTCGGTCCGCAGGCCACCGAGATCGGGCTCGTCGGCGTCGCCGCCCGCGCCTGCGGTCTCGTCCGCGACGTGCGCTTCGATCATCCTACCGGCTGGTACCGCTTCGCCCAGGCCCCCGTGGCGGTCTGGCCGGGTGGCGACGTTTACGCCCGCGCCCGCGTGCGCTGGCTCGAGTTGCAGCGCTCCGGCCAATTCTTGCAGGAACAGCTCGCCGCCGCGCCCGCCGGTCCGGTCAACGAACCGCTCGGTCCCGCGGCGCCGGACACGTTCGCCGTTGCCCTCGTCGAGGGTTGGCGCGGCGAGGTCTGCCACGTCGCGCTCACCGACGCCCGCGGCGCCTTCCGCCGCTACAAGATCGTCGATCCTTCCTTCCACAACTGGACCGGACTCGCCCTCGCCCTTCGCGGCCAGGCGATCTCCGATTTCCCGATCTGCAACAAGAGTTTCAACCTCTCGTACTGCGGCTTCGACCTCTAGGCCGCGCCTCTTCCTATGTTCGTCTTTGACACCCTCACTCACCGGCTGAAGCGCGGCTGCGAGACGATGGGATACCCGCAGGCGCCCGCGCCTGCCCTGCCCGACCGCCATGGCGGCGCGCTGCGCGTCGACGCCGCGAAATGCTCCGACGGTTGCCAGCAGTGCGTCGAGGTCTGCCCCACCGGCGCAATCACGCGCCCTGCCGGCCAGCCGCTCGCGCTCGATCTCGGCAAGTGCATCTTCTGCCAAGCCTGCGTGGAGGTCTGCCCGCCCAAGGCGATTACCCAGACCAACGACCACCGCATGGCGGTGCGCAATCGCGGCGACCTGCTGCTCGGCGCTCCCGGTCAGGAGGAGGTGCGGCTCGCCGCCGCGCTCGACAAGAAACTCCTGAAACTCTTCGGCCGCTCGCTCCGCCTCCGCGTCGTGAGCGCCGGCGGCTGCGGCGGCTGCGAGGCGGACGTCAACGTGCTCGGGACCATCGGCTGGGACCTCAGCCGGTTCGGCATCAACTACGTCGCGTCCCCGCGTCACGCCGACGGCGTTCTGGTGACCGGCTGCGTTTCCCGCAATATGTCGCTCGCCCTGAAGAAAACGTACGACGCCGTGCCCGAGCCCAAGCTCGTGATCGCGGTCGGCGCGTGCGCGATCAACGGCGGACCCTTCATCGGCAGTCCCGAGGTGCTCAACGGCGCCAGCGCCGTGGTGCCGGTCGATTTGTACATTCCCGGCTGCCCGCCGCACCCGCTCACCATTCTCGACGGCCTCCTGCGGCTCCTCGACCGCCTCGAAGAGGGCAAACGCTAGTCGGCCTCGCCACGCCAGGTGAACGCGTGGCAGAGCGCCACGCCCGCCGCGTCGGCTTCATCTGAAGCCAGCGGCCGCCCGTGTCCCAGCAGCGCCATGACCGTTCGCGCCATCTGCTCCTTGCTCGCGCGACCGGCGCCCACCACCGCCTGCTTCACGCGCAGCGGCGGGTACTCGTAGATCGGCAGGCGGTGGAGCGCCGCGGCCGCGATGGCCGCGCCACGCGCCGCCCCGAGGATCTGGGCCGTCTGGAAATTTTGCACGTAGATCGTCTGCTCGAGGGCGACGTGACGAACATTCCTGCCATCGAGAAAGGCCGTCACCGCGCGATGGATTTCGGCCAGGGCGACCGGCATGGGTTGCCGCGCCGGGACGTGCACCGTCTGACAGCGCAGGAGGACGGGGTTGCGCCCCGGTTGAAACTCGATCAGCGCCAGCCCGGTGCCGCGCAGCGACGGGTCGATCCCGAGCACCAAGCCCGCGAAGGGCGTGCGCGGTTGCACCGTGAGCGAGCCTTGCAGGGTCGCCGCGGCGTTGCGCGGAACCGCCACGGGGCTGGCCACCGGCCGCCCCGCGAGTTTCGCCGCCCACATCTGCCGCACGTTCATCCGCGCCATAGCGAAGCCGAGGCTAGGGCGATCCGGAGATGCGACGAGAACTTAAACATCAGCTCGAGCGCAGCGGCGGCCGAAAGGAAGAGCGCCAGGTTTTCAAAGACCCGCTGGTTGATGCGATGCAGGAGCTTGCGTCCCACCCACGCGCCGCCGAACACCGCCGGTGCGAGCAGGAGATTGATGCCGAAGCTGGCGCTGTTGATCAGCCCGAGATGTACCATGAACGGCACCTTGAAGAGGTTCAGGAGCATGAAGAACACCGCGCCGGTGCCCATGAACTCGAGTTTCGGCAGCCGCATCGCCAGCAGGTAGATCACCATCAGCGGCCCCGCGGCGTTGGCCACGAGCGTGGTGAAGCCGGCGAGAATGCCGATCGTCGGGGCAAACCAAGCGCCATGCTCCGCCTCCTCGCCGCCCTGGCGCCGCCGGCGCACGAGGTGCAGCCCGACGAGCGCCAGCACGATCCCGCCGATGAGCCAGCGCGTCTGCTGCTCGTTGATCCGGCCCAGCGCGAGGTAGCCGATCACCACGCCGAGCGCGGTCCACGGAAACAACCGCCAGAGCAGATGCCAGGTGGCGTGACGCCGGTACGAGGCGACCGCGACCAGGTCACCAAAGCAGAGGAGCGGCAGGACGAGCCCGGTGGCCTGCTTGGCCGGCAGGATCTGCGCGAAGAGGACGACCGACAGCATGCCGAGCCCGCTGATGCCGGTCTTGGAAAGACCCACCAGCACCGCGGCCAAGATCGCCACCGCCCAGTCCCAGATTTCGAAGTTCATCGCCGGAAACCCGGCATGAGAACAGGGCCCCACGCCCCGCACCACTCCGAATCTCTCCCGCGGCTCCCGCCGCGGGAGAAAATGAGGGCGTCAGGGATTGAGGGATCAAGCCCCATTCCGCGCAACGCCGCCGGCTGATACCGCCGCCATGCCATTGGCGGCCCAACTCATCGCGAATCGCCGCTCGCACCTATACCGCGATCTATCAACACATCGCTCGACATCTCAAGTGGATCAACGAAGTCATAAAACGCTTCGACCGCCTGGCCTATAGGCACCTTTGTCCCCTCCCAGTAACCGATCGAAAGAAACAGATGCTTCTCCAACGTAAGAAATGACACCTTTCCTTTTCCAAGGTCATCCAACCTCGACAAACAAACGCGCTCCTCAATCTTTCGCTCCGATAGGTTTATGTAGTGATTATGTATTTTGAAATATGAAATCCTAATTGCAGCGCCGTTCTGGCCGCAGTAATCTGATCCGATAAGCCGACGAGCATAGTTTGCACCACGTCGCCAGAAGAAATTATACGCCCACTCTCGCGACTCAACAAACACTCCATCGACGCGCAGCTCACATCGCGAATACTCGCTATTGGCTCCTAGCATAAATTGTATATGATGCCAATCCGAGCACTTTCTTCCTCCGAGGCTTTCTATTGAAAACACATCCTCACGCCCCTTCCCGTTATTCAGAATAATGCGAAAACTACAATTAGGCAGACTGATCATTGAGAACCGCTCGCCAGTTTTCGGCTCGAAAAAATCAAACAGATACTCGGGGCTATCGGAGGGTTCAATCAGCTGTATTACTGTATTTATAGTCACGCCGTACTGCTTCTCCTCGCCAAAATCATTCATCGCCAGCGCCCACCTAAGCGACCTAACAACGTCGTCATACGTAACTATCGAAAACTCCATACCACGCGATTTTAGAATCTTATGAAGCTCATACCGATCAATCCCGTCATCCCGGCCAATAACCAAGAATCGATTCGGACTCTTGTTCACCACTATTCCATATTCTTTCTCAAATAGTATGGTGCTCGCCCGGTCATCGAAAAACTCGCCATAGCATCGCAACTGCCCAGCGTATTCTGTGGATATCTTTGCATAGAACTCAGTGCGGTTCTTCACCCTCTTCAAAACTCTCTCGCCGGGAGTCTTTATGTCACAGATCTCATACGTACCATCGACCCGTCGGACCAAAAAATCGGGGATGAGATCCCCTTGCGAAGTCCTCAGCCGAACGTGAGGAATGAAGCTGCTATACCCTAGCGCCTCAAAAGCACAAGTGTGTGCCTCAAAGAAGCGCTGAAAATCTGCTTCGCCGACCTCGGTCTTTGACAGCAAGACTTCCAGATCTCCAATTGCACGCTCGAGAGCAATATTTCGATTCACGAGATGAGGGGAAGATGGCAACACGGCCGTGGTTTGGCGACACTGCTAAGGTAGAGCATATCGATATTTAGAGACAACTCCGATTATTCAGCTGGATACCTATATCTATAAGTGGGCTGCTTGGCTTCGTGACCTCGCATTTGCGCGGTTACTGAACCCTGACTTCGCCTCGTTCGCGCGGATCCTTATGCGGGTTCGTTCGCCGATACACCCGCCCGAAATCGCTCACCAACGCGCTCTGTGCCGCGGTAAAGCTGCTGATCCCATCAAGAGCATACGTGGGCGCTGACACCCAGGGCGTCGGTACGCACTCTGCGAAGCCCGACGTGCAGCCGACTCAGCCCTCCGCCCGCGTGCGGGGCGAGATCAGCAATGTCAGCGGCACGCGACTTCGCGTTTTGGCTTGGTGCGTTCTGCCGGCCTGTTCTCCAGCCGGCGACTTAAGAATGCGATCTATTCCTCGGCGTCATCTTGTTCAGGCGCCGGCTGGTCGCGCGCCGCCAGCGCCGCGACGCAGCGATAGCATCAAAGGCTTTCTTCTTCACTGCTGTCAGAAATCCTAGAGGTTGAACGAACGGCGACCACTTTGGCGCCGACGGTCGACGTCTCCGGAGTGTTTCGCGATGACGAAAAGGAGTATGCGATGCATTACGCTGTTTGCTGCCCGATCTCACCGCCATCGGCCAGCTGTGACTTCACGCGGCAACCTCATCCCGTTCCGCGCTTTCGCGATGCAATCCGACTCGCTCCAGATTTTCGCGCCCGTTGGCGTCTTTCGCGGTTAGCTATCCGGCGCCTTGGTTGTTTTCGGACCTACCTGTTGGTCCGTGTATCGGTGTTCAGATTGCATCCAAACGGGCCCGCAACTGAGCAGGCTCAGGGCGTCACGGTGTCACATGGTTCTCTGGATAGATCCGCATCGGGTTTCCGCGGATCTACCCGGAATTCACGGAACTCGTTGCGCCAATACCACTCACAAAGCAGCCATGTGGGGCACATCGAAACCGGTTCGCGTCGGGTTGGTCCTTTTCGCATTGGTTGCCGCAGGCTGGCACGGTTCCGCGGCGGAGCCCACGCCGGGTGACGAGATCGAGGACGTAACCACCCTGGCAGCCTTCAACGTGAAGGCGGACCGCTTCGAAGAGTTTGGCTTTCGGGTCACGGGTCAGCTGGCGATTCCCGGTACGTCGTACGCCATGATCGCGGAGGTCTTTCCGAACACCGCGGCCTCAAAGGCTGGCCTGCGCCCGAGCGAATTGATCACCAAGGTGGACGGCAAGCGTCGCTCTATTTTTGCCCTGATCGGACTGGCGAAGACGCAGGACCGAAAGTGGGCGGCGCTCGCCGCCGGAAAGACGAACGTCACTTGGTCTTTCGGGGTCCATGCACCGGGATCGAAGGACCGGCGAGTTGTCACCATGACCATTCCATCGCCGGCTCCGCACTGGGGCAGCAAGACGTGGACGGCTCCGGAGGGTCGCGTCCCGGCGGAGGTAAAGGAACCCGGGCCACTTTCAGACCGCGCCCGGGATGTCCTGGATAACGGCATCTGGTCGGTGCTGCGGGCGGAAACCTTTTTTGGCGTGCAACCGCGCTACCTCGCGCCGGTGCTCGGTTACGAGTGGCGCATCGTTCAGCCTTCGGCGACGCACCGGATCTGGGTCACGCAACAGCGAGGGCGAACGGAAATCATCCGAGAGCAAAAGTCGCCTGCGCTGGGACACAGCCTGTTTTTGACCTCGCCCTCGGGTGCGCTCGAAAAGGCGTCGTGCCGTCCCGCAAAGAAGGCGAAGCAGGACGCGACCTTGTCCGACGAGGAGGTGCGCAGCCGCTTCGAGGCGGAGCTGGTGTTCTGGCTCACGCAGGTCGGCAGGGTTTCCGGTCGGTGGCCGTTCGAACCGTTGTCCGGGCAGGCGGAGGATATTGCCATCCTCGGCAAGCAGGCGGCAGAGACTGCCGCCGCGCCATCGGAGTCGTTTCTCAAGCTGCCGCGCGCCGACGATGCGCAGCGCGCGCTCTTCTCGGATGCGCTCGGGAAGGTCGGAATGGACGAGGACCGCTGGGCGTACACGGAAGCGGCACGGGCGTTTGGCGACGAACTCGAGACGACGGTGCGCGTGGATCCCTCCCAGCCTCCCGCACAGCGGACGGTACTCGTCGGTGTCGACGGCAAGCGGCCGAAATCGGCTCACCTCCAGCGTTGGCGCGATGAGTCGCGCAGCGCCGAGGCGATCCTCGGTGAGCTGCCGGGCGGTCGAGCTTGGTGGATGTGAGCGACGTCAGGGTTTTCGCAGAGGATGCCGCGTCGATCGTCTTCGAGCTTCCGCTCAGGGGGACATACGCCGAGCTGTCGTCGGACAAATTTCAGGCGCTCTTTCGCGTGAACAAAGCCCAGCGCGGGTTCGAAGAGATCACGATCAAGCTCCGGGCCGCCTTTCGCGTCGCGGGGGTGGCAAAGGTGACCGACGTCGGGATGGGCATACGCTTCCGCACATTCGACCCGGCGCTGGCGCCTCAGCCGGTGCTCCTGCGGGCCCGGGGGGCTGCGAGTCTTCTTCTCCTCAAAGTCTCGCGCAGCTATGAAGTCGCTCGCAGCGACTTCCTCCGCGTGGACCCCTGGCGCGCCCCGGCCACCGACTGAATCTCAGCACTGGCGCGCCAGCGCGTCACGCGACCAGCTTCAAGGGATGCACGCGCGCGAGGGCACGAGCGTGCTTCCGCTCGGCCAGCCAAAGGTCATAGGAGACCTGGAGGTTGAGCCAGTTTCGAGGATCGACCTGAAAGAAGCGCCCAAGTCGGGCAGCCGTATCAGCCGAAATCGAGCGCCGACCCGCCAGAATGTCGCTGAGCCTGCTCTGCGGGATCCCGGTCGCCTTCGCAGCGGCAAGTTGTGTGATGCCAAGCGGCACGAAGAACTCGTCCCGCAGGATCGTGCCCGGATGGGCCATGGTGAGTTTCGCAGGCATGAGTCAATGATAGTCTATGATTTCAACGTGTTCGGCATCAGTGCCAGTCCACCGGAAGCAGATTCTCCACTGGTCGTTAATGCGGATGCTGTATTGTCCTTTGCGTGTTCCACTCAGCGACTCGAGGCGATTTCCAGGCGGCATTTTAAGGAACTCGAGTTCGACGGCGGCATTGATCAATTGAAGCTTCGTGAGTGCCCGCTGCTGGATATTCGAGGGCAAACGACGTGAGCGCACCCCGTTCCAAAGCTTGGCGGTCTCATCGCTCCCAAAGCTTTTGATCACACGCCGGAACGTGTCCCAGGCAGAGGATCCGTCAAGCGGATTATCCGAACCGCAGATAACGCGTGGCGTGGCCCACTCCGAGCCTTCGTCGCGCAGTTCCAAGCGCCCGGTACTCCGCTTGCGCGGTGCAATCCCGCTCGCCCCCGATTTTCGCGCCCGTTCGCGTCTTTCGCGGTCACATGTCTGGGTGCCTTCGCTGTTCTCCTACCTCCGTCAGCTCTGTTTCTGCAGACTCACGCATCTCACCCAACTTCGCGCGGCGCTGGCGCCGCCCACTCCCACTCTCACTTTTTTCCAATCTCACCCGGCGACAGCCGCGGTCACGTCCCCGGCTTTCACGTCGAAGACCTGCCACGTGCCAAGTTCTGCATCCGGGAGGTGCGTGCCGGTCGCGATCACTTGCGCGGTCTCCGGGATCGCAGCCCAGAAACGGCGACGGCGTTGCGGGTCCAGTTCGCCGAGCACGTCGTCCGCCAGCAGCACCGGCACCACGCCGCTCCGCGCCTGAAACCACGCGGACTGCGCCAGCCGCAGCGCCAGCACCAGCGAGCGTTGCTGGCCTTCCGACGCGAAGTCCTTCGCCGCGGTGCCTTTCACCGTGAACCCAACGTCGTCACGGTGCGGTCCGACCAGCGTCGACCGGAATTGCGCATCCCGCGCGCGGCCCGACTCCAGTCGCGCCAGAAACGCCTCCACCGATGGTTCCGCAAAGCTCGGCTGGTACGTCATGCCCGCCGGCTCAACGGCGTCGCAAAGTCCCGCATACGCCGCCTGCATCGAGCGGTTCAGCTCCTCCACCCCCGCCTGCCGCCGCGCGATCAACTCAACGGCCGCCGGCGCCAGCGCCTGCTCGAACGCCGCAAGCTCCGCATCCACGACGCGCCCGCTTTTGAGCAGGGCATTGCGCTCCGCCAGCGCCCGCATGTAGCCGGTCAGCGCCCGCAGGTAGTCAGCGTCCATCGCCGCCAGCGTGAGGTCCAGCCAGCGCCGCCGCAGCGTCGGCGCGCCGCGGATCAGCAGGATGTCCTGCGAAGAAAACACCACCGTTGGGAACCGCCCGAGGTAATCTGCCAGCCGCGTGATCCGCGTCTGGTCGCACCACACTTCCTTCCCGTCGGCGCGAAGCTTGATCGTCACGTGCGTGTCGCCGAGCCGCTCGTGGTCCACGACGCAGGCAATCGCCGCGCCGGTCTGGCCGTGCGCGATCAGCACCTTGTTGTCCGTCGCCCGAAACGACCGCAGCGCCGTCAGGTAGCCGATCGCCTCCAGGAGGTTCGTTTTCCCCTGGCCGTTGGCGCCGACGAAGCACTGCTGCCGCCCGGCCAGATCGAGCGCCGCAAAGCCCACGTTGCGGAAGTGGTGCAGGCTCAGCCGGCGGAGGCGCATGGGCGATGGATCTGCCGCGCGGATCAACGCGCCCGCTCAGGCCGGAAACGCGGCGTCGATCTGCTCGCAGAAATGATGGATGAGGAACAGGTGCGCTTCCTGCGCCGACGCTCCCCGCTGGCCTGGCATGATGAGGTCGCACGTCGCCAGCCCCTTCGCCTTGCCGCCCCCGCGACCAAGGAACGCGATGCTCTCGAGCCCGCGCTGCTTCGCCTCGTGCAGCGCGGCGACGATGTTGCCCGAGTTGCCGCTCGAGGTGAGCACCACAACCAGGTCGCCCAGCTGCGCGAGCCCGGCGATCTGACGCGAGAACACCTCGTCGTAGCCGAAATCGTTGCCGATGCAGGACAGCAGCGAGCCGTCTGACGACAGCGCGATCGCCGGCAGCGAGCGCCGCGTCTTCGCATAGCGGCCGACCAGCTCCGTGGCGAAGTGGGCCGCCTCCGCCGCGCTGCCGCCGTTGCCACAAATCAGCAGCTTTCCGCCCCGCCGCAGCGTCGCGAGGATCAGTTCGTTGGCGCGATCGATCGCGGGACGGATCGTGGCCAGCGCCTGGAAGGTTCGGACGGACTCTGCAAGCGACTCGTCGAAGGTCATGGGAGCGAAGGAGGTCGGACAGCGTTTCGAGTCAAGGGCGTGGAGTCTAGCTCGGAGATTGTCCGGTCCGCCCCGCCAAGGAAGGCCGGTATTTTGGCGCTTGCCGCCCCTCGGGCGCCGCCACTTTCTGGGCGTTTCGAATGAGCAACCCATCCACTCCCGCCACCCAGGAAGTCGCCGTCATCAAGACCTCGTATGGTGAGATGACCATCGGCTTCTGGCCCGAAGTCGCCCCCAAGCACGTCGAGAATTTCAAGAAGCTCGCCCGCCAGGGGTTCTACGACCGCACCGCGTTTCACCGCATCATCAAGGGCTTCATGATCCAGGGCGGCTGCCCCAACACCAAGCCCGACGCCCACGGCATCCCCGGCACCGGCGATCCGGGCTACAAGGTGAAGGCCGAGTTCAGTGACCGTCCGCACGTCCGCGGCGTCATCTCCGCCGCCCGCGCCGCGCATCCGGATTCCGCCGGCTGCCAGTTCTTCATCTGCCACGGCGACGCCCGCTTCCTCGACCGCCAGTACACCGCCTTCGGCAAGCTGATCTCCGGTGACGAAGTTCTCGAGCAGATCGCCAACGTCCCGACCAAGTCCGGCGGCGGCGGCGAGAAGAGCACCCCGATCGACCGCGTCGAGGTCGAGAGCGTGAAGATCATCCCGATCCCGGCCTAAGCTTTCGTCGTTGCCCTTTCGTTTTTGCCCGCGGGCAAAAACGAAAGAACGGGCGGAAGAGAGCGACCCTCTTTCAAGCGCGGGCCCCTTTGGCCCGCGCTTTTTCGTGCCTCAGGGGGCTCGGATCCGCCAACTCTCTGCCCGGCCCCTTCTCTCGTTTTTGCGCCGGCAAAAACGAGAGTTAAGCCGCGCCGAGCGCCTTGGCCACGGCGGCGTTGGTGATCTTGCCGTCGCGCGTATTCACGCCGAGTGCGAGGCCCTTGTTCTCGTCGAGCGCGATCTCCACGCCCTTGCGCACCAGCGTGGTCACGAACGGCTCCGTCGCCTGCGTCAGCGCGAGCGTCGAGGTGCGGCCCACCAGCGCGGGCATGTTCGGCACCGCGTAGTGAATCACGCCCCGCTCCGCGTACACCGGCTGCTCGTGCGAGGTGGGCTCGATCCCCTCGATGCAGCCGCCCTGGTCGATCGCAATGTCCACGATGACGCTCCCGGGGCGCATGGTCGCGACCATCTTCTTGGTCACAACCGTCGGCGCCTTCGCCGCCGGGATGAGCACCGCGCCAATCACGAGGTCGGCCCGCGCGACCTCCTGTTCCACGTTCGAGGGATTCGCCAGAAGCGTCACGACGCGCCCGCGGTACTCGGTGTCCATCGCCTCGAGTTTCCGCGAGTCCAGATCGAGCACCGTCACCCGCGCGCCCATACCCACCGCCATCTGCACGGCGTGAGCACCGGAGTTGCCGGCGCCGAGCACCACCACCTGGCCGGGCATCGTGCCGGGCACGCCGCCGAGCAGCACGCCCGAGCCGCCATGCTGCGACTGCAGGAAATACGCGCCGATCTGGATCGAGAGCCGGCCGGCGATCTGGGACATCGGCTTCAGCAGCGGGAAGCTGCCGTCGAGGCCTTCAACCGTCTCGTAGGCGATGCCGAGGATGCGCTTCTTCAACAATTGCTGCGCGAGCTCCGGACCGGCCGCGAGGTGCAGGTACGTGAAGAGCGTCTGCCCTTCCTGCATCAGCTCAAACTCGGCCTCGAGGGGCTCCTTCACCTTGAGGATCAGATCGGCGGAGCGCCACACGCGCGCCGTATCGCCGACGATCGTGGCTCCAGCCTCGCGGTACTCCGCATCCGTGAATCCGGCGGTGAGGCCGGCCCCCTTTTCGAGGAGGACTTTGGCGCCGAGCATCACGCAGCGGCGGCACAGGCTGGGGGTCATCGAGACACGCGTCTCGCCGATTTTAATCTCTTTGGGGACACCGATTGTCATGCGCTGACGATGCCCAGCATTTGCCGTTTCACAAGACGCAAGCGGCTGACCCTGAGGGCGAAGGGTGAAGTCGGCTGTAGGCGGTAAGCGGTAGGCTTTAGGCGGCAAGGCACCAAGGGCTCCGCGAATCGCGGATAGGATGTCCTGAACGCACCACGCCTTCGCTCTTCCGCTCTCATCCTTCCAGCTTCAGCCTTCAGCGTTCAGTCCTTCAGCCTTCGCATCCTTCAGCCTTTCAGCCCTTCAGTCCTTCAGCCTTTTTTCCCCATGTCGGATCTCACCCCAATCCTCGTATCCGCTCTGGTTGCCCTGATTGCGCTGTGGCTCAGCCTGCGGCTGCGCCGGCAACAGCGGCTCCTGGCGGACCTGCCCACCTCGAAGACACAGGGTGTCTTCATCGGCCTCGTGGAGCTCGCCGGCACCGCCGAGTCCGAGGCTCCGCTGCGCAGCTTTCTCAGCGAGGAACCGTGCGTACATTACGCGTACGACGTTTCGGAGCACTGGTCGCGAACCGTGGTTGAGACATACACCGACAGCAAGGGCCGGTCCCAGACGCGCACGCGCACGGAGAGCGGCTGGCGGTCGGTCGCGAGCGGCGGAGAGACACGGGACTTCTATTTGCGCGACGACACCGGGGCCGTGCTCATCCGCCCGGAGAAGGCGACGCTCGAGCCCGCGACGGTCTTCGAGGAGACCGTCGGGCTCGGGCATCCCCTCTACTACGGCAAGGGCCCGGAGGGCGCCGTGCCGAACTCACAGCACCGCCGCCGCTTCGTCGAGACGGCAATCCCCCTGCACCGGCCGCTGTACATCGTCGGCCAGGCGCGGGAGCGGCAGGACGTCGTTGCGCCGGAGATCGCAGCGGCCAAGGACGCCGCCATGTACCTCATCAGCGTGCGCGCTGAGAAAAGCGTGCAGCGCGGCAAGGCGGGCTGGTCGTGGTTCTGGTGGGTCATCGGGCTGCTCGCGGCCGGCGTCGCCGGCTTCCTGCTGCAGAACGGCGGCGTGCTGCCGTTGCCCGTCCCGATCGCGATCTACCTCGCCGCGTGGGGACTCACCTGGACCTGGATGGTGTTCAACAGCCTCGTCGAGCTCCGCCAACGCGTGCGCCAGGGCTGGTCGCTCATCGATGTGCAGCTGAAGCGGCGCAACGATCTGATTCCCGGCGTCGTCGCCGTTGTGTCCGCGCTCCAAAGCCATGAGGCCACCACGCAAACCGCGGTCGCCGCGCTGCGGGCCCAGCTCGCCGCGACCCGCCCGGGCGTGGCGGGGCCGGACTTCGAGGGCGTCGCCGGCACGATTCGCGCCGTGGTCGAACGTTATCCCGAGCTCGTGGCCCAGGAGGGTTTCGCCCAGCTGCATCGCACGCTCGTGGAGACGGAGCAGCGCATCGCGCTCGCGCGGACGTACTACAACGACATCGCCACCCAGTTCGCCACGCGGCTCGAGCGCCTTCCCGACCGCTGGGTCGCCGCGCTCGCCCGCATGCAGCCCGAGCCACTCCTCGCCGCCGCCAGCTTCGAACGCGCCAGCGTGAAAATGCGGTTGGTGGAGTGAGCGCGGCATTCACCTCTTACTCTTTCTCCTGCACTTTCGCTCAATGCGCGCACACTGACGCCCACCGGCCGAATTGAGAGAAAGAGAAAGAGGAAGAGTAAGAGAAAGACTTCCAAGGCCCCCCCGGCCCCCACTTTTCCCTTCCCTCACCCCGCGCCCTTCGGTTCTCGTGTTGGCGAAAACCGTGACGAAACTCCTCAACCTCATCGTCGCCTGCGCGGAGAACCGGGTCATGGGTCGTGACGGAAAGCTGCCGTGGCGGATTCCGGAGGATGCCGAGCATTTCCGACGGCTCACGGCGGGGCAGGTTTGCGTGATGGGACGCATCGGGTTCGACACCTGGCCCGACGCCACGCGCGATCAGCGCCAGCCGATCGTCCTCACGAGCCGCCCCCTCGTCGCGGACCCGGTCGAACTCTCGCGCGCTGAAGCCCGCCGGCAGGGTTGCAGTTTTCCGATTCCCGCCCGCTCGCTGAGCGAGGCGCTGGCCGTTGCCGAGACAATCCCCGGCGAAATCTTCGTCTGCGGCGGCGAGCGGATCTTTAAGGAGACGCTTGCGCTGCGCCGCCCGATGCGGCTGCACGTCACGCTCGTTCACGCGGAGGTTCCAGGCGACCGCTACTTTCCCGAATGGCGCCAGCTTCCCTGGCGCGAACTCGACCGCCGCCTCAGCCGCGACGAACACTTCCAGTACACGTTCCTCACGCTCGAGCGCGTGGAACCAGGGAGCGACGGAGTGATGGCGTAAGAGTCAGAGCGCCCCCCAGAGGGCGCCCGTCGCTTCGCCTCGTAGCCGGAAGCGAACCGGGACGGGCGTCACCCCGTTGTGGGCGAAACCGGGGCAAACCGGTTATCCGCCGTCTTGCACGTGTGCTTGGTGATGCCCTCGCACCAGCCCACTCGCTCCACCGCAAAGACGTCAAACGCCGGCACGTAGGGCTTGATGTCCAGCAGCGGCGTTCCGTCGAGCATGTCCACGTCCGCGACCCACAGGGTGGCACCCTCGACGCCCATCAGTCGGACGACGGACATGCCGATTGCGTTGGGTCGGCAGGGCGACCTCGTGGCGAAGACTCCGTGCGGCTTCGAATCGAGATACGGCACCACCTCGAGCTGAGGCGGCGCCGTGCGGTCGAGCCAGTAGAGCAGCCAGATTCGGTCGAACCCCGCGAGATCCTTCAGGCCGGGCACGAACTCAGGCAGGAGTTCCACCGTGCCCGTTGCCCCCCCGGCATACGCACCCTGAACCGGCGTGCCCTGCGGCAGCGCAAACCCGGTCCGGATGGTACCTATGGGGCAGAACCTCATCGTCGATTCCATGATTCAGACCGTGAGCGCGCTTCAATCACCGAGGGCCGGGTCAGTCACCCGGCCGCTTTTTGCGGGCCGCTCAATCCGCAGCGCCTGGCCTTGCACCAGCGCCTCGGCGATCTTCCGGCGAGCACGGCCAACAATCCGGTCGAATGTCTGGCGGGACACGCCCATCTTCACCGCCGCCTCGACGTTGTACAGGTCCTCAAAGTCGGCCAACCGGATTGCCTCCATCTCGTCAGGCGCGAGGATAATTTCACGCAGTTCGCGCAATGGAATGCCCGCCGGCTTGAAATAATCGCTCGGAGGCGTGTGGCGAATGCAGCGGGGACAAGGTGGACGAGGCATGGGAAAGTTGGCGCTTGCCCGAAGAGTTTATGGGCATACGCTCATTACTCTCCAGGCTCATTTTCCCTTCGACTATGCAGAATCCAGCCACTCCACGGCGAGTCGTTTCCCGCGACGCCACGCCCACCACGAACAACGAAGAGGCCGCCTCCGTGGTCATCGGGCTCCCACTCACCGCCACGGGGGACTTCTCGCCGCACTTCGGCGCCGCCGCCCAGGTCGGGCTCTTCACGGTGGACACCTCCCAGCATCGAATCCTGGCTGCGAGAACCGCCGTCCCTCCCATGCCGGAGCCGTGCGGATGGGCCGACTGGCTCGGCCGCACCGGGGTGAAAGTGTTCCTCGCGGGCGGCATGGGCCGCGGCGCGCAGGAACGAATGGCCGCCGCCGGCGTCGCCGTCATTACCGGAGTCCCCGTGGACACCCCGGCGCTGCTCGCGCAAGCCTGGCTCAACGGCACATTGGCCGCCGGCCCAAACGGCTGTGAGGGAGCACACGGCCATCATCAACACCACGACCATGGCGACCACCACCACGGATGCTGCGGCCAGTGAATCCTGGCTCACGGCGCTCTGTGCTCGCGAACACGCGCGGTGCTTTGCGTGCCGTCCACGTCACGCCGGTGGCCTGGGATTGAGGTTCCGCCTGCAGCCTGACGGCACGGTGTGCGCCGATTGGGTCACTCCCGCCGGCTACGAAAGCTACGATGGAATCCTTCACGGCGGACTCATCGCCACCGCCCTGGACAGCGCCATGGTCCACGCGCTCTTCGCCCGAAACGTCGTCGCCCGCACGGGAGAACTCGACGTTCGGTACCGGCAGCCGGTGACAATTGGCTGCACGGTGTCGGTCCGAGCCTGGCTCACGAACGCCTACCCGCCGCTCTACCAGCTCGAGGCCGAGGTCTGCCAGAGCGGCGCAGTATGCGCACACGCACGGGCCAAATTCATGTCAACCTGACGGGATGCCGTGAAATCAACGCTCGCGTGCATCCCCTGCCTACTCCGGCAATCTTTCACTGCAGCGGCGCTCTGCAGTTCCTCGGCCTCCGCCCGTGAATCGATGGCACGCGAGATCTTGCTCGCAGCGACTTCGTTGGATTTCTCGCGACCGCCTCCGGTCCTGGCAGCGGAAATCCAAGCCCAAGTCAGGGAGATCACCGGCTGCGCCGACCCCTATCGAGAGCTGAAGGCCCACTACAACGAGCTGGCGTTATCGTCCCTGCCAGCGCTGGAGCATGCCGTCTGCGCCGCGCCCGATCCGCTCCGAGCCGCGACCGCGTTGGCCATTGCCGCCAACGTGATCGATCTCGGCGCCAAGAGTGGGCTCACTGAATCAGAGGTGCACGCCGTCCTGGCCTCAGCGATCGACACTCCGCTGGCCGGTGAGTTGGACGCCTTTTGCGTCGCCGCCGCGCAGGCTCGCCGGATCCTCTACCTGGCCGACAACGCGGGCGAGATCATCTTCGATCGTGTCCTCATCGCCCAGCTTCCTCGCGGCTGCGTCACCGTCGCGGTCCGCGGAGGTCCGGTGCTCAACGATGCCACGCGGGCCGACGCACAAGTCGCCGGCCTCATTCCATTCGCTGAGATCATTGACAGCGGCGCAGCCATCCCCGGCACCTGGCTATCCAGCTGCTCCGCCTCATTTCGGCGCCACTTCCATAACGCCGACCTGATCATTGCGAAAGGTCAGGGAAACTTTGAGACATTGAGCGAAGTTTCCGCGCCCCTCTTCTGCCTGTTCCGCGTCAAGTGCGAGATCGTCGCCCAACGCTCCGGGTACCCACTGGGCAGCAATGTCGTCTGGCGCCAATCGCCGCGGCTTGGCCGCGGCGATTACAGCTGAATCTTGATCCCGCGGCGGAGGTAGGTCGGCACGTCGAGATCCTGGCCGTCGAAAAGATTGCGTTCCGTCTTCTCGAAATAGCCGCGGCTCTCCACCTCTCCGAAACCAAATTCCTCCTGCGACGTCGGCTTGGCACCCGGTTTGCCCGCGGCCACCGGTTTCGCCGGCGCGCCGTCGTCGAGCAGCAGCCCCTGGTCACTGGGAGCCGACTCCTCTCCCTTCGGCATCTCCGGCGTCGCGACCGGCGCGCGGTTCCGTCCCTGCGCCACGGGACGACGCGGCGGCAGCGAACGACCGCCCATGTCGCTGGTGCCGATCACGCACACCTCGACGCGGCCGGCGAGGTTCTCGTCGATCACCGCGCCCATGATGATGTGCGAGTCGCGCCCAAACTGCTCGGTGATCGCCGTCATGATCTCGTTCACCTTCGGCAGCGTCAGGTCGGCGCCGCCGGCGATGTTCACGAGCAGGCGGTCGGCCTTGCGCGAAAACTCCGGGGTGTGCAGCAGCGGGCAAAGCTTGAGGCTCGCCAGCATGTCCGCGACGGCGTTCTCGCCCGCGCCCTCGCCCAGCCCGAAGAGGGTCTTGCCCCCGCGGTGCTGAAACGCCTGCCGTAGCGTCGCGAAGTCCAGGTTGATCAGCCCAGTCTTGAAGAGCATCGACCAGATCGACTTCACGCCGCGGCCGATCCACTCGTCGGCGCGCGCAAACGAATCCAGCACGGTCTCCCCTTCCGCCGCTTCCTGCAGGAGGATGTCGTTCGGCAGCGGGATGACCGCGTCGCAAACCTGCCGCAGCGCGCGCAGGCCCTCCTCGGCTTGCTTCAGGCGCCGGCCGCCTTCGAAGCTGAAGGGCATCGTGACGAACGCGATGACCAGCGCGCCGGACTCGGCCGCGATCTCCGCCACGATCGGCGAGGCGCCGCTGCCGGTGCCGCCGCCCATTCCCGTCACCAGGAAAACCAGGTCGCAGTCCTTCACGACGGTCGCGATCTTCTCGCGGTCCGCCTCCGCCGCCTCGCGGCCCAGATCAGGATCGCCGCCGGCGCCGAGGCCGCGCGTCACGCTCATGCCGATGAGCACCTTGGCCTCCACCGGCGAACTCGAGAGCGCCTGGTGGTCGGTGTTGATCACCGCGAGCTGCAGCCGCTCGAGGTTCTCCATCTTGAGCCGGTCGACCGCATTCGCGCCCGCGCCGCCCACGCCCACCAGCTTGATGGCGATGTTCTTGTCGGCGAGCATCCCGTGCTCGAGGGGAAGTTCGTTCAGATTCATGGTCAGGAGCTCGCAAACAGCCGCTTGAGAAAGCCGCTCCCGCGGCGATTGGCCGGGCCGAGGTCGGCCTTGGCGCTGATCCCGTAATAGAGGAGTCCGAGGGCGGTGTGGTAGCTCGGGTCGCGCAGGTTCTCGCTCACCCACGTGGGGGTCTCGCCCAGGTGCGCCGGTACGCCAAACACCTTCGCGGCGGTGTCGGTGATGCCGCCGAGCTTCGCCGTGCCGCCCGTCAGCACCACGCCGGCGCTGCAGGTTTCGGGCGTGAAGCCGTTGCCGAGCTTCTTCTTCACGACCTCCAGCAGCTCCCAGATGCGCGCCGCGGTGATCTGCTCGATCGCCTGCTGCGAGAACTGCCGGTCGCCGATCGCGAAATTGCCGTCGAGCCAGACCTTCTGCGCCCGGTCCCGCGTCACGACGTTCGCGCGCCCGAACCGCAGCTTCAGCTTCTCCGCCTGCCCTTCGGTCAGCCTCAGGCCGATGCTCAGGTCGTTCGTCAGGTGCGTGCCGCCCACGGGCAGCACGCCCGTCACGTGCGCCGCGCCGTTGCGGTACAGCACGTAGTCCGTTGTGCCCGCACCGATATCCAGCACCAGCACGCCGTGCTGTCGTTCCTCGGCCGTCGTCACCATGTGGCCCGACGCCAGCGACGCCAGGACCAGCTCGCGCACCTCGAGGTTGAAGCCGCGAATCACGTGGATGTTGTCCGCCAGGCGCTGCTCCTGGCCGTGAACCGTCCAGTACCCGACCTCCAGGCGCTGCCCCACGAGGTGCTCGGGGCTGCCCGGCACGATGCGGCCGTCGACGCGAAATGGCCGGCGGATATTGTGCACCACCATGCGACCGGCCGGCAGCTCCTTCGACTTCGCGAGGTCGCACACGGTACGGATGTCGGCGGAGTCGATCATGTTGTCCGACGCCTTCACGTTCACCGCCGCCTCGTTGTAGAAGCCTTCGAGGTGCCCGCCCGTCTGGGCCAGAAAGACTGCGTTGATTCGCTCGCCGGCATCGCGCTCCGCCTGCTCGAGCGCGCTGTGCGTGCACTCGCTCGCGGCCTTGTAGTCGACGACGGCGCCCTTGATCACGCCGCGCGACGAACACTCGCCGCGGCCGATGATGGCCAGCTCGCGACCGGTGTACTCGCCCACCAGGACGGTGATTTTCGACGTACCGATCTCAACGGCACCAATGAACATGGTTCTAGAACTCACGGTTGGACCTCTTCGGTGGTTGAGGGGGCAAAGAAAACAAAGTCGGCGTGGAGCGCGTCTCGAACGTGCCGGGGAAGGCCTGCGGCCGCGGCGTCGCCGGCACCACCGGGCGCTCCTTCTCGGCGAGCGCAGGGTCGGTCGGGAAAACCATCACGGGCACATCCTGCCCCAGCGACAGGTCGATCGTCGCGCGCGCGCCCGGCGCCCGCGCGGTGAGTTCGTCCATGATGTAGTTCAGTTTCACCAGCTGCCGGAAAAACCCGTCGGTCGTGGAAAACTGGATCACGATGCCGTCGCGCGTGCGGACCTCGATGCGCCGGTCGAGCTCGAGATGGGCCAGCGAGACGATCGACCAGTTCATGTAGAGGTGCTCCGCCTCGAGCCGAGCCCGGCCAAGCAGGTCGGCCACGACGTCCATGCCCGCGATCGGCCGCAGCCGGCCTTCCTCGGGCGTGAGTTTCACGCCATCGAGCCAGGGCAGCGTCTCGATCACCGCGGGTTCATAACCGGTGCCGGCGTAGAGCACGCCGTCGCGCGCCACCAGCATCGGCCGTTTCTGCCCCTGCCAATCGGTCATCACCCGCGCCACGGGCGTGCGCTCCGTGAGCCGCACGATCAGCCGGTCGGGAAATTCCCGCATCAGCGCCGCGCTCGCCACCTGGGGATCGGCGAGCAGCCGGCCCCGCAGCTCGTGGAGATCAAGTTCCAGCAAGGAGACCTGCTTCGGGAGCCCGAGCGTCCGCGCCAGCCACGCATGGTCGAGGACGCCATCGGTGTGCAGCTCCGGCAGCTTCATCGGCGTCGCCCGCGCGACGGCCGGCAGCGCGTGCGCGTCCTCGCGCAGCGAGGCCACGACGAGCCAGCCGCCCCAGCCGAGCAGCGCGGCGATCACCACGCCGCCCGCGAGCCGCAGGCCCTGCTTGGCCAGCCGCCACTTGCCCTCCGGCGACATGGCGCGCGGCACCACCGGCTGCGGAATGTCGCGCCAGGTACGGGTGGCTGGAGGTTGAAGAGGGTCTCGGTTCACGAACGCAATGCGCCCGCCGCTCCTTGAAAACGCTGCAATGCCGGCGAAACCAGCTCCCGAACCAATGCCGTGAAATCAAGTCCCGCGCAGCGTGCGCTCATCGGCAGCAGACTGGTTTCCTTCATGCCGGGGAGCGTATTGATTTCCAGCAAATAAAAGGCCGTCGGGCCCGAAAGCATGAAGTCCACGCGCGCGTAGTCGCGGCAGCCGCACGCGGCGAACGCCGTTTCCGCCGCCGCCTGCACGGCGCGCGTCGTCGCCGCCTCGAGCGGCGCCGGCGCCAGGTACTCGGTCATGCCCTTCGTGTACTTGCTCTGGTAGTCGTAGACGCCCGACTTCGGCCGGATTTCCACCACGCCCATCGCCTTGCCGCCGAGCACGCCGACCGACAGCTCCCGGCCGAACACGCGGCGCTCGATCAGCCACTCGCCCCGCGTCGCCTCGGCCAGCTTCGCCGCCAGCTCGGCCCGGTTCGCGATCAGGCTCAGCCCCACGCTGCTCCCTTCCGCATTCGGTTTCATCACGAGCACCTCGCCCAGCTTCGCCACGACCTGGTCGGCCGTCGGCTTCGCCGTCGCGTTGAAATGGATACCCTCGATCACCGGCACGCCGCGGGCCGCCGCCGCCTGCTTCGTCCGCGTCTTGTCCATCGTCAGCGCGCTCGCCGCCGCCGTGCAGCCGGCGTAATGCACCCCGGCGGCATCGAGCAGCGACTGCATGCCGCCGTCCTCGCCAAAGGTGCCGTGCAGCGTCGAGAAGACGACGTGGCGGCGCGGATCGAGCCCTGCGGGCAGGGCATTGGCGTTGATTTCGAAGAACCGGGTCGGAAACGACCGGCTCAACGCCAGGGCGCTCGCGCGTCCCGATCCGAGCGAGACTTCGCGCTCGGAAGACGTACCACCCGCAAACACGGCCAGAATCGGAGATTTCATACGAAAGGGTTCACAGGACGTCGTCCCAGCGCTTGCCGTACAGCAGGACCTCCGGGTGCAGGTCCACGCCTCGGGCGGCCCGCACGCGGGCCCGTACCCGCCGCACCAGTTCCAGCACGTCCGCGCTGGTGGCATGGCCGCGGTTCACGATGAAGTTGGCATGTACCGGCGAGACCTCCGCATCCCCCACCCGCTCACCCTTCAGCCCGCATTCATCGATGAGCCGGCCCGCGGAGTTGCCGGGTGGATTGCGAAAGACGCAGCCGGCACTCGGCTCCCGCGGCTGCGACTCATGCCGCTTCCTGGCGTAGGCATCCATCTGCTGGCGAATGGCGCCGGCCGCCGCGGGCGCCGCCGGCCGCAGCCGTGCCGCGAGCGCGATGGCGTCGTGCAGTTCCGCACAGTCGCGGTACTCCACGTGCAACGCGGGCTTGGCCAGCGTCTGCACGTCGCCGGCCAGCGTGATCAGCTGCAGTTCCTCGACGACGTCGAACATCCAGCCGCCCATCGCGCCGGCGTTCATGCGCAGCGCGCCGCCGACGCTCCCGGGAATACCCTCGAGAAATTCGAAGCCCTGCAGCCCCGCCTTCGCCGCTAGGCCGCACAGGTTCTTCAGCCGCAGCCCCGCTCCCGCCCACACACTGCCGTCGGGCTGCGCCTCAAACTTCGTCCAGACCTCGTGCGCCAGCGAGATCACCAGCCCGTGCACGCCGTCGTCCGGCACGAGGAGGTTCGAGCCGCGACCGAGGGGAAAGACCGGAACGCCCGCCGCCGCCGCCGCGCGCAGCAGGGTCTGCAGGTCGGCCAATGACGCCGGCTCCGCGTACAGCCGCGCCGCGCCGCCAATGCGGATGGTGGTGCGGCCCGCGAGCGGCTCTTCGCGCTTGAACTTCGTGGCCGCCGCCAGCTTCGGCTGCTCCGCCGCAAAGAATGCATCCCAGCGATCTTCCCCCCGCCGGCTCTCCAGCCAGCGCCGCGCCAGCCGGTCGATGTCGCCGGCGCCGACAAACGCCACGAGATCACCCGCGCGCACGTCCCGGGTCAGCGCCGCCAGCGCCCCTGCCGGGTGCTTGGGACAATACGTTACCGGCAGGTCCGGCCGCGCCTTCCGCACCGCCGCCGCCAGGTGCTCGGTCGTGCCGCCGCGGACCGGCTTCTCTCCGGCCGAATACACGTCGAGCAGGCAGAGCAGGTCGGCCGTGGTGAGCACGTCGGCGAACTCCGCGAGGAACTGGGCCGTCCGGCTGTGCCGGTGCGGCTGAAAGACCACTACCAGCCGCCCCTGGCCGGCCCGCGTCCGCAGGCTCGTGAGGAGCGCGCGAATCTCCGCGGGATGATGCGCGTAATCCTCAAGCACGGTGATGTCGCTGCTCTCCAGGATCGCCTGCCGCCGCCGCACCGCCGGATACGCCACCAGGGCCGCGCGCGACGTCGCCGCGCCCATCAGTTGCGCCGCCGCCAGCGCCGCGGTCGCGTTCGCCGCGTTGAACGCCCCCCGCGCGCGCACCTCAGCCTCGCGCAAGGTGAATCGGCCCTCGAGCCGCAGAGTCATGTGCCGGTCGGCTTCCGCCACGACCGCCCCCAGGAAATCCCCGTGCGGCCCGAAGGTCCGGACGTCCGCCGTGCCTCCCGTCAGCCGCTCCCGCACCCGCGCACTCATCGCGCAACTGTCCGACACGAGCACGTGCCCGCGCGTCCGGGCAAACAGGCCCAGGAACGCACCTTCGATGTCCGCCGCGCTGCGGTAATGGTCGGGGTGATCCCAATCGAGGTTCACGGCCACCGTGATCTCCGGCGAGAACGCGCCGATGGTGCCGTCGCTCTCGTCGATCTCCGCGATCACCCAGGCGTTGCTTCCGGCCTCCGCCGGCGCCGTGCCATCCGCAAAGAGTCCGCCGAGCACATAGCCGGCGGGAAAGCCCGCCGCCCGCAGCGCCGTGATCAGCATCGCGGTGGTCGTGGTCTTCCCGTGCGAGCCGCACACCGCCACCAGTTTCCGCCCGCGCGTCACTTCCGCCAGGAGCTCGCCGCGGCGCACGCCGCGCACCTGCCGCGCGTCTGCCGCCACCCGCGCCGGGTGCCCCGGCGCGATCGCCGAGGAATAGACGAGCAGCTCCGCATCGCCCGGCATCGGCCCGACCGTCACGCCCGCGCGCCCCAGCTGCTCGCGCATCTCCGGGGTCAGCGCATCGTCCTCACCGCTGACCGTGAAGCCCAGCCGCGCGAGATAGATGGCCAGTGGGCCCACGCCCATGCCACCGACGCCGACGCAATGCAGGCGGGTGACCGGGTGCCCGAAGAGCGCGGGCCGCGCGACGCCGTTGTCGGGTCGCGCCGTCATGCCGGCACCACCGAAATCGGGTTACCGGCCTGGGCTCCGGCGGTGATCTCCTCGAGATCGGAAATGATGAGATCCAGCGCGTTCGCCCGGTCCATGCGCCGGAGGTTGCCGCGAAACTGGCGCAGCAGCCAGTCGTTCGTGATCACGTCGAGCACCTCCGCCCGCAGGTCGCCCAGCCGCGTCTGCGGCACCACGAGCCCGCCGCCCTGCTGCTCAAAATACACCGCGTTGGCGCGCTGATGGTCGTCCGCCGCCTGCGGATAGGGAACCAGGATGGCCGGCGCCTCGCAGCGGATCAGCTCGGCGATCGTGCCGGCGCCGGCGCGGGACAACACGAGGTCCGCGGCCGACATCAGCACCGCCATGCGATCGCTGAACGCCTCGAAGCGGCTGCGCACGGGCGCCCCGCTCGCCGACTTCAGCGTCACCTCCGTCGCCGTACCCTTGCCGAGGCCGGTGACGCAGTAAACCTGGATGCCCTCGGCCGCGAGCGCCTCGAGGTTCTGGCGCGTCCAGTCGTTCAATGGGCTGGAACCCTGGCTGCCGCCGAGCACCACCAGCACGCGCTGGTTGGGATCGAGTCCGATCTCCCGGCGCGCCGTGGCCGCCGGCACCTTCTGGATTTCCGCCCGCACCGGCAGGCCGACGTGACGCGTGATCGAAGCGCGGATCGCCGGGAGCTCCACGCCTGGCGGCAAATAGACGCGGGTGGCGAGGCGGCCGAGCGTGCGCACCGCCAGGCCCGGCACGCGATTGGCCTCGTGCAGCACAGCCGGGATCCCGAGCGCGCGCGCCGCCATGACCAGCGGCGCCGAGGTGAAACCGCCAAAGCCAAAGACGCCGTCCACGCGCCGCTTCCGGCCCGTGCCCGCCGGTGCGTCGGAGAGCCGGCCCTGGCGCAGGAGATGCAGGCAGAACAGGAAGGCGCGCGACTGCGACGCCACGCACCGGGCGAGGGTCGCGGGCTTCCAGCCGAAGCCGCTGCCCGGCATGCGGGCGAAGGTCAGCTGCGGGTACTTTTCCATCAGCCGGGCGTCCACGCGTTTCTGGCTGACGAGGAGCACGCTCTCGTGCCCGCGGCTCGCCAGCGCCTCGGCCAACGCGATCCCCGGCGACAGATGCCCGCCCGTACCACCACAGGAGATGACGAAGAAGCTCATGATTGAGAGGTGAGGAAAGAAGCGGCTGAGGCTAGGGTCGGGGCGCGCCCCGCGCTCACGCGAGGACCTCCCGCATGCCGCCCGCGTTGTCGGGCAGCACCGCCCGGCCCCAGTTCCGCTGGGTGTTGATGATGATGCCGACCACCAGCCCCATCAGCATGAGGTTGGACAATCCGGCGCTGATGAAAGGCAGCGGCATGCCCTTGTTGGGCAGCAGGGCGGTGACGACTCCGAGGTTCACGATCGCCTGCACGCACATGAGCATCAGGCAGCCCGCGACGAGCAGGTACTGGAAGAGATTCGGCGCGCGGCGCAGGTGGAACAGGCCGGCCACGAGCATGAGGATGAACGTGAGCACCACCCCGAGCGTGAACCAGAGCCCGAGTTCCTCGCCGATGATCGAGAAGATGAAGTCCGTATGCGCCTCCGGCAGGTAGTTCAGCTGCTGGCGGCCCTGGCCGAGCCCGGCGCCGTCGATGCCGCCCGACGCGAACGCGAGCAGCGCCTGCCAGTTCTGGTAGCCGGCCGAGAGCCGGGTGCCTTCGGGATCGAGAAACGCCATGATGCGGCGGAGGCGATTCGGCGAATGCAGCACGATCACCACGAAGCCGCCCAGCGCCAGGCCGATGGTCGGCAGCAGATAGCGCCAGCGCGCGCCCGCCAGAAACAGCAGCGCAAATCCCACGAAGATCATGAGCGCGGCCGTGCCCATGTCCGTCTCGCAAAGCACCAACCCGGCGAAGCCGCCGACGATCAGGAGCGGCAGGACGAAGCCGCGCCGCAGTTCGCCGATCCGCATCTGGTTCAGGGCCAGGTAGTGCGCCAGGCAGAACACCAGCGCGAACTTGCCGAGTTCCGAGACCTGGAGCCGCACCGGCCCATAACCCAGCCAGCGGCTCGAGCCTTTCACCTTCATCCCGATGCCGGGAATCAGGACGATCGCCAGGAGCAGCAACGCGGCGCCGGCGATCCACCAGGCGTAACGCCGCACGTAGTCGAGATCGAGGCGGCTGACGAAGATGCAGACGACGGTCGCGATCATCACGCCGAAGAACTGCTTCTGCAGGTAGAGATACGGCACCTCCACGCCCGCCTTGTTGCGGAACGCCGCGCTGGCGCTGAACAGGACGGTGAGCCCCAGCAGCGTCAGCCCCAGCGCGCAGACGACGATGATGGTGGCGGGGCTGAAGAAGGTGCGGGCGGGAGAGCGGGCAGTGCGCCGTTCGTTGGCCATGAAGTCGGGTCAGCCGAGGCGGACCACGCCGCAGGGCGTGGCCCGGCACGTTGGGGCCAAGGGGCGAACCGGGGAGACGATCGGGCGGAAGATCACGGGATCCGGCACCTCAGGGCTGCGGCGGCGTGGCCGAGTTCTCGTCGATCTTGATCACCGGCACGCTCGAGGTCTCGGTCGGCGCCGCGGGCGCCGGCTGTTCCTGCTCGAGAATGTTGGGGATCTCCTTCGGCGTCTGCGGCGCGGGTGCCGGCGCGGCGGAACCCGACTTGCTGGACACAGAGCGCCAGCCGGTGCCGGACGGAATATTGAGCGTGGTGCCGGCGCGGAGCTTCAGTGGGTCGGTGATGTTGTTGTGCAACGCCAGTTCCTTGGCGCTGACGCCGAAGTTGCGGGCGATGGCGCCAATGGTCTCGCCGGGCTGCACGACGTGAGTGACCTCCCCGGAGGCGGACTTGGCGGATTCGGGTTTCGGAGCCGGCGCGCTGTAAGTCGGCGCCGGAGCGGCGGCGGGGACGCTGGCAGCGGACGCAGACTTGGCGGTGGAGCTCTTCTTGGGGATGAGGAGCTTCTGGCCCTCATGCAGCACCGCCCCGGCCTTCATGTTGTTGGCCGCGGCGATCTCCCGGTAGTCGGTGCGGAAGCGCTTGCCGAGTTCCCAGAGATTGTCGCCGGCCTTCACGGTGTAGGTGGTGGCGGGCGTGACGTTCTCGACCGGGGCGGCCTGGACCGCGGAGGCGGCGGGCGTGTTGGGCCGCGTCGGCATGAAGCGTACGCCGCCGGCGGAGGAGCCGCCCGCGTACGCCGCAGGGGCGTTCGGGTCGAAGCCAGCCGCAGGCAATGGTCCGTAGCCGGAACCGGCGTCACCCACCGGCGTCGGCGTGGCGGGCGGCACCGCGATCGCGGGCGCGGCGTCGGTGTGCATGGCGGTGTCCTCGGGCGCGGGTGCCGGCTTGCTCGTGGAGCTGCAGCCGGGGATGGCGACACAGAGGATCAGGGCGGCCAGGTGAATGCCCACGACGATGCCGAAAATCTTCAGGACTTTCATGGGAGGAATGGAGGTCGGTTGTGGAGCGTTGCGAACGGGAATGCTATCTCAAATTGGGTCGCGCGCGGCCTTCGTGACCGCGGGCGTGGCGGCGAGCGTTTCCACCAGTTTTTCAAACTGCTCCCCGCGATCCTCATAGCTGCGAAACTGGTCGAAACTGGCGAACGCGGGACTGAGCAAGACATGGCCACCGCGGGGCGCCAGTTGCGCGGCCAGCGGCACCGCCCGGGCCAGGGTCTCGGCGCTGGTGTGCGGCACGTGCGCGGCCGCACAGTGCCGCGCCAGCTCCGCGCCCGTGGCGCCGATGAGCACCACGTGGTGAACCCGCCCGGCCAGGCGACGCACGAAACCGCCGAGATCGCCGCCCTTCGCCTTGCCGCCGGCGATAAGCACGACCGGCGCGGTGAAGCGGCCGAGCGCAGCCTCGACGGCGTGGAAGTTCGTGGCTTTCGAGTCGTTCCAGAATGTGACGCCCTCGATCTCGGCCACCCGCGCGAGGCGGTGGCGGCCAAGTTTGAAAGTGCGCGCGGCCGAAATGAGCTGAGCCTCATCCAGCCGCGCTTCTCGCCACCAAGCTTTGGCGAGCAAAAAGTTCTCCCACTGCGGATAGTCGCCGAACACCGTGCCGACGAGGCGTTCATCGATCGGCACGCCAATCGTCGCCACCGCGTTCACGCCTTCCGTCGGGCAGCCGAACTTGCCGGCGAAATGCTGCACCGAACTCCCAATAAAGGCGCCGGGAGCAAAGTTGGGCCGGTCGAGCGTCGCGTCCTTCGCTTGCGTGTGCGCCACGAGGTTCCACTTGGCCGCGAAGTACGCCTCGAGCCACGGATGCCGCTCGAGGTGATCCTCGGCGAAGTTCGTCCACAGCGTGCTCGTCGCCTGCAGGTGTTCGATGGTCTCCGCCTGGAATGAGCTCACCTCGCACACCGCGATCGTCTCTGGCGTGCCGCCCGCCCGTTCCGCCGCCACGGCCGAAAACGAATGGCCGATGTTGCCCGTCGCCACGGCGTCGAACCCGGCCGTCTGCAGCGCGTGCGTGAGAAACTCGGTCAGCGTGGTCTTCCCGTTGGTCCCGGTGACCGCGAGGATCCGCCCGCGCCAGCACAGGGCGGCAAAGTCCAGTTCCCCGAGGCAGGTTGCGCCAGCGCCGCGCGCCGCCACCAACCAGGGATGGTCCGGCACGAAGCCGGGCGAAAACACCACGAGCTTGTGCGCCCGTGCCGCCGCGGCGTCGAACGCCATGCCTTTCGCGTCGTACACCTGCGCCGTCGCCCCCAGCGCACCAAGCAGCGCGCGCACGCCGTCGCCGCTCACGCCCGCGCCGAAGACGGCGACGGGGCGCTCCAGCAGCGCGGAGAGGAACGTGGACGGAGCGAAGGCCATGCGTGAAGCCGGATCGAGAGGGTCAGTTGCCGCGCGTCAACTGGGCCGCGGCGGCGAGCCGGTCGCGGCGCATCATCCAGGCGCCGATGAAGGCGCGGTTGCTCACCACGGGCAGGCTGGAACGCGAGGGCGTCGACCGCCCGAACGCGGGCAGGGCACGGGCCGGCAGGCCGGAGGTCAGCCGGGGCGCGGAGGAGCGGTGCAGGTCGCGCAGGAGGGAGTTCATGTCAGCGAAGCTTGAGGGTCGCCAGGCTCGCCAGTGCGAACCCGAGCGACAGGACCCAGAAGCGGAGCACGACCTTGGTCTCCGGCCAGCCGCGCTTCTGGAAGTGATGGTGAATCGGCGCCATCAGGAAGATGCGGCGCCCTTCCCCGAAGCGGTGCTTCGTGAACTTGAACCAGCCCACCTGCAGCACCACGGAGAGCAGCTCCATCACGAACACGCCGCCGGCGATCACCAGCGTCAGCGGTTGATGGATCATGAAGGCGATCACGCCGAGCAACCCGCCCAGTGCCAGCGAGCCGGTGTCGCCCATGAACACCTCCGCCGGATGCGAGTTGTACCAGAGAAACGCCATGCAGCCGCCGATCAGCGCGCCGCAGATCACCGTGAGTTCACCAGCACCGGGCACATGGCTCGTCAACAGGTACTCGGCGAGGCTCACGTGGTCCGCCACGTACGCCATCACGCCCATCACCAGCGCCACCGTGATCGTGCAGCCGACCGCGAGGCCGTCGAGGCCGTCGGTCAGGTTGATCGCGTTGCTGAAGCCGACGACCCAGAGGTAGATCAGCGCGAGCAGCAGCCACCACGGCATCTGCGCCATGACCGCGTGCTTCACGAAGGGCACCCACAGCTCGCGGATCTTCTGGCCGCTGTCCGGGTGCCAGAGCAGCACGCCCAGCGCGCCCAGCGTCGCCAGCGTCTGCCACCCGATCTTCTCCCAGGAGGCGATGCCGTTGCGGTTCTTGTGCACGACCTTGAGGTAGTCGTCGCGGAAGCCCGGGACGGTCAGCGCGGCGTAAACGAACAGCGCGACGAACGCCCACACATTGGGCCGCGCCCACAGCACCGAGCTGACGAACACCGAGAGGAAGATGATGAGCCCGCCCATCGTCGGCGTGTGCTTCTTGTCGAAATAGGTGGCGCCCAGCGCACCCGTCCGGTCGTCGATGTAGCCGTGCCCGAACTTCAGCTCACGGAACTTTCGGATCAGGTACGGGCCGATCGCGAAGCCGATCGCCAGCGCGGTGAGCGCCGCGAGCGCCGTCCGCAGGGTGTGGTACTTCAGCAGCCGCAGCGGCCCGAAGTAGGCTTCGAAATCTGCCAGGTAGGAAAGCATGTCGACTAGTGCGCGCCCGCGGCGGCCGGGCTCCCCTCCTCCGCGGCAAAGACCTGTTCGAGTTGATACCGGCGGCTGCCCTTCACGAACACCGCGCCCCGCCACCAGCGGACCGAGTCCGCGATGGCTTTCGCCGACGCCGCCACGTGCAGCTGCCGCGTGGGCGTCCCCGCCTCCACGGCGCCTTCGATCACCTCCTGCGCGTGCGTGCCGATGATGAACGCCTGGTCGTCGGGCCGGAGTTCCAGCGCGCGGCCGAGCTCGCGATGGTAGCGCGGCGACTCGTCGCCGAGTTCCTCCATGCACCCAAGGACAAACAGCCGGGGTTCGTGCGCCGGCGCGATCGCGGCAAAGACTTCGAGCGCGTCGACCATCGATGCCGGGTTCGCGTTGTAGCAGTCAGCGTACAACAGCCGCCCGTGTTCGTGCCGGATCTCGCCGCGCAACGGGGCCGGCTGCCACGCGCCCAGGCGCGCCTGGATCACCGCGGCCGGCACGCCGAGCCAGAGCGCGGTGCAGATGGCGAGCACGGCGTTTTGCGCCATGCCGTCGGACACGCGCCGGAAGGTGAACGCCAGCGGGGGCGGCACGCCATACGCCAGCGCCACCGCGGTCTGGTCCGCCCGCTGTGTGAGCGTGAAATAGACAGTGTCCTTCGGCGCCGCCGCGGGACGCAGCACGTCGGCGCGCTCGATCACCATGGTGCCGACGCCCAGCTCACGGAAGGCCGGGAACCGCGCGGTCTCCCGCGAGAACACGGCCACGCCGGCGGTGCGCACCGCCGCGGGCAATTGCGCCTTCTCGCGCGCCACGCCCTCCAACCCGCCGAGTTCCTGCGTGTGCGCGGGCGCCACCAGCGTGATCAGCGCCACGTCGGGCTCGATCATCCCGGCCAGCGGCCGCATCTCGCCGGGCGCGCTGATGCCGGCCTCGACCACCGCGAAATCGTGCGCGTCGGAGTCCAGCCGCGTGAGGGTCAGCGGCACCCCGAGGTGATTGTTGAGGTTGCCCTGCGTCGCCAGCACGCGGCCGGTGAACGCCGCCGCGCCGGAGCCCGACGTCGAAGAATGATCCTCGGTGGCGGTAACGCCGAATGCACTGCCACCGAGGAGGAGCGCGAGCAGTTCCTTGGTGGAGGTCTTGCCCGCACTGCCAGAAATACCCACGACCCGCCCCCGGAAGCGCCGCCGATGCTCCCGCGCGATCGCCTGGAACGCGCCCACGGGATCGGCAACCACGAGCTGCGGCAGCGCCATCTCGGGATTGGCCGCGGCGACGATCGCCGCATCCGCGCCGGCCGCCGCCGCCGCGCCGAGAAAATCATGTCCGTCCCGCTTGGGCGTCTTGATCGCCACGAACACCTGCCCGGCCCGCAGCTGCCGCGAATCAACGCAGAAGCCGGCGCGCGCCAGCGGTCCCGCGGGCGGCGTCGTCCAACGTCCACCCGTCCAGGTCGCGAGGTCTTGGGCCGAGAATGCAGGCATGTCGCTCGAGGAGAAGCGCGTCAGGACACCTTCACCGCCTTGATGCCGATCAGCTCGCGCACCACGTGGCGGTCGTCGAAGGGGAAAACGGTGTCGGCAAACTCCTGGTAGCTCTCGTGCCCCTTGCCGGCGATGAGGAGGCAGTCGCCGGGCTTGGCCATGTCGAGCGCCAGGGAAATCGCCCGGCGGCGGTCATCGATCCAGGTGAACTTCTCCGGCGCCGTGACGCCCGCGCGCATGTCGTCGAAGATCTGGGCGAGGGCCTCGGTGCGGGGGTTGTCCGCCGTCGCGAAGGCGATGTCGGCAAAGTCCTGCACCGCGCGGGCCATGAGCGGGCGCTTGGTGCGGTCCCGGTTGCCGCCGCAGCCGAACACGACCAGCAGCCGGCCCGGGGTGATCGCGCGCAGCATGCCGAGCGCATTGCGCAGCGCGTCGTCGGTGTGGGCGTAGTCGACCAGCACGTTGAACGGCTGGCCGGCCTCGATGCGCTCCATGCGGCCGGGCACGCCCTTGAAGGCGCGCAGGCGGGCGAGAAACACGACCGGGTCGCGGCCGAGGCCCCACGCGGTCGCGATCGCCGCCAGCATGTTGCTGACGTTGTAGCGGCCGATGAGCGGCGAATCGATGTCCATGCTGCCGCCCGGCCATACCAGACGGAAGGTGGAGTTCTTGAAGTTGAGCTGGACCTGCTCCGCGCGCACCTGCGCGTCGGGGTGCTCGCCGTAGGTGACGAGCCGGGTGCCGGGCACCTCCGCGGCGAGCTCCGCCGCGAGCTTCTCGCCGTAGGCATCGTCGAGGTTCACCACCGAAACCTTCGGCAGCGAGCCGGTCTTGCCGGTGAACAGGCGGGACTTCACCTCGAAGTAGGCGTCGAGCGTCTTGTGGTAGTCGAGGTGGTCGCGGGTGAGATTGGTGAACACCGCCGCGCCGAACTGCAGCCCGCGCACGCGGTGCTGGTCGATGCCGTGCGAGCTGACTTCCATCACGGCCTGGCGGCAGCCGGCGTCGCGCATCTGGCCGAGCATGCCGAACACATCGAGCGCCTCCGGCGTGGTGCGAAACGCGGGCACGGTGCGGGCGCCCAAGTCGTAGTTGATCGTGCCGAGCAGGCCGACGCGCTGGTCGCCGCCGAGAAAGTGCTGCAGGAGATGGGTGACGGTCGTCTTGCCGTTGGTGCCGGTGACGCCGATGACGCTCAGGTCGCGGTCCGGGAACTTGTAGTAGCGCTGCGCGACGGCGGCGAGGGTGGCACGGGCGTCGGCCACCTGGATGATGGTCGCCTTGCCCGGAGGATGCACCGGCATGCTGGACGTCACGACCGCCACGGCGCCGCGGCTGATGGCCTCGTCGATGTAGCTGGCGCCGTCGGTCCGGTGGCCGGGTAGCGCGAAGAACATCATGCCCGGGACGACGCGGCGGCTGTCGATGGCCAGGCCCGAGATGGGCCGGTCGAGGGTGCCCTTCACGGCGACGATCTCGCCTTCGTGGAAGTAGTCGGAAATTTTCGGTGCCATTTTGAAAACGCGGCTGACCGCGAGTGCTTCACGACGGGTGCGCTTCGCCGGACGCGGCTGAAACGCGTGAATGAGGGTGGGATTGAAGGTGAGATAGCCGATCACCGTTGGACTCCTGGAATGGCGGCGAGGACATCGACCCTCGCGCGCTGGTTGGGTGGCGTAATGGGAAGAATGGGAATGAGCTTTTCGCCGATGCTCTTGAAAACGGGGGCCGCGATCTGCGCGCCGTAGGCCACGCCATTGCGGCAGCGGTGGTCGGCGTCATCCACGATCACCGAGATCATCACCTGCGGGTTGCTGGCCGGGAAGAAGCCGACGAAGGACACGACGTGGTTCTTCTTCGAGGGCATCAGCTTGGTGCGGCCGCTCGGGAGCGTCACCGGGACGTACTTCTGCGCGGTGCCGGTCTTGCCGGCGACCTCATAGTCGTCGTCGCCGATCTTGATGGCGGCGGTGGCGGCGGTGCCGCCGGGCGACGCAACGCCCTTGAGCATCAGCGCCATCGTGCGCGCCGTCTGCGGCGAGATCACGCGGCGGATCTGCTGCGGCCAGTAGCGGTAGATCTCGTGATTCTCGGTGTCGCGGATCTCGCGGATCACCTGCGGGCGCATCAGGACGCCGCCATTGGCGATGACGCTCATCGCCTGGTGCATCTGGAGCGCCGTGGCGGCGATGGAATGCCCCATCGCCATGCGGGTGATGTCGATCGGGCGCCAGTCCTTGCGGGGCTTGAAGATGCCGTCCTCTTCGCCGCCGAAGGCGAAGCCGAGCCGCTCGCCGAAGCCGAAGCGGTGGGCGTACTCCTCGAACTTCTCCTCGCCGACCTTGATCGCAAGCTGGGCGGCGCCGCGGTTGCTGGAACGGGAGATGATCTCGGCGACGGAGAGCGGATGGTCAAAATGATGATCCTCCTGCGGCATCTTCACGTTCTTCTCGCGGTACCAGATGCGCTCGATCGAGCAGTTGAACTGCGTGTCGGGGCTGACGAGGCGCTCCTCGAGCGCGGCGGAGGCGGCGACAATCTTGAACACCGAGCCGGGTTCGTAGGTGTCGGTCACCGCGATGTTCTTCATGCGGTTCATCTCCGACTTCGGCACGCGGCCGTACTCGTTCGGGTTGAAGGTCGGGTAGTTGGCCATCCCGAGGATGAAGCCGGTCGCCGGCTCGCTCACGATGATGGTGGCCTTGAGCGGCTCGTAGGTACGGGCGATCTGGTCGAGCTCGCGCTCGATGATGTCCTGCACGGTCGCGTCGATCGACATCACCACGGAGTAGCCGTCGGAACGCGGCAGGTCGTGGGTGCGGAAACGCGCGACTTCGCGGCGGCGGCCGTCCTTCTCGCCCTCGCGCCAGCCATCCTGGCCGTGGAGGTAGAGGTCGGCGAAAGCCTCGACGCCCAACGCGCCGTCACCGACGCGGTTGGCGAAACCGACGAGATGCGCAGCCAGCTCGTTGTGCGGATAGACGCGGGCGTAGCGGCGCTCGGGCGGGCAGATGGCGCGGATGCCGAGCTTCTCGATCTCGGCAAAGGTGGACTCCGAGACGGCGTCGCTCAGCGGCATGTAGCGGATCGCGCGGTGGCCTGGCAGGGTATTCCCCGGCGCCGGCTCCTCGTCCTCGCCATTCGCGACTTCGGGATCATTGGGCGCCGTGGGCACGACCGAGTTCCGGGCCACGATGGACTTGGCAAACTCAGGATCGAAGGCGGGGTCGCCCTCGTCGGCCTCGGCCGTCTTGGCGGTGGCGGCGCTCGCGGCGGCAAAGTTCAGGTTGAGCAGCGCGTTGGCCGCCGGCGCGCCGGAGGTGGTGGCGTTGGCCGGAGCAGCGGACGTCGCGATGCGGCGGTACTGGGTCTCGAATTTGCGGGTGACCTCGGCGAGCGGAAGGTTGAGCAGCTGCGCGAGGCGCGGGAGCTTGGCCTTGTCCTCCGGCCGCACGAGCATCGGATCGACCGCCACGCGAATCATCGGCCGGCTGGTCGCCAGGCGCACGTCACGGCTCCGATCGAAAATGTCGCCGCGGCGGGCCACATCGCGCGCCGTCTGCCGCCGGGCCTGCGCGAGGCTGCGGAGGAGCTCGTCCCGGTTGATCACGTGCAGGTGCACCAGACGCACGCCCACCACCACGAAGCAGCTGAGGAGAGCGGCCGCGAGGACGACGATGCGATAGTTGGAGGCGAAGCCGCGGGACATCGACTAGGGTGTGAACGCGAATTTCACCGCACCGGGCCGGGCGGAGGTCGCGGCATCCGCCGGCGGCACGGCCGGCAGGCCAAAGGAGACGGACGACGGCGTGCTGATCCCGGCCGTCGCCGGAGCGGTCGTCGTGGGTTGGAGCGTCAGTTGAAAGCGGGGGACGGACGACTCGAGCGCCTCGCGCTCGAACGCGCGGCGGCTGGCCCGGGCGACGAGGCGGCGGGCGGGATCGCCGATCACCGGCTGGATCTGAGTCTGGGTGATCTCGGCGAGCCCCAGGCGCATGCTGTCATTCTGAGCCCGGAGAACCTGCGGGCTCATGGCCTCCTCGACCAGCGCGCTGGTGTCGGCAATCTGGCGCTCGACGTCGCTGATCTGCCGCACGAGCGCAGCGTTGTGGTCGGCGACGACGGAGATTTGGTGCCGCATCCAGACGGTGCCGAGACCGACGGAACCGCCAAAGCCGATGGTGACCAGCAGTCCGACGAGCAGCTGGTTCACGTATGCCTGGGAATCAAAAGGCTTCATGGGGCAGAAAGGGTTCAGAGCTTGCGCAGCGCGCGGAGCTTCGCGGAGCGGCTACGGGGATTGCGGGCGATCTCGTCGGCAGCGGGGCCCACGGGGCGACGGGTGAGCGGATCCGCGAGCTTCACGCGCAGGTCCTGCGGCGTGCTGTCGCTGGCGCTCTCGGGCTGGCCGCACTGGCGGCGGAAATACTGCTTCACGATCCGGTCCTCGAGGGAGTGGAAGCTGATGACGCAAAGGACGCCGCCGGGGAGGAGCTTGGCGAACGCGGCGGGCAGGGCGCGCTCGATGGCGCCGAGTTCATCGTTCACCGCGATGCGGATGCCCTGGAAGGCGCGCGTCGCGGGATGAATCTTCGAGGTGTGGCGGTCGCGGGCGGGAATCGCCTCGGCGATCAGCTCGGCCAGCGCGGCGGTGCGGGCAAGCGCGCCGGAGCCACGCGCGGCCAGGATCGCACGCACGACGCGGCGCCAGTGCAGTTCCTCGCCGTAGTCGCGGATGGCGCGGACGAGCATCTCCTCGGTCGCGGTCTCGAGCCAGCGGCTCGCGGGAACGCCGGCGCGCGGGTCCATGCGCATGTCGGCAGGCGCGTCGTTGCGGAACGAGAAGCCGCGTTCGACTTCATCGAGTTGGAACGACGAGACGCCGAGGTCGAAGAGGATGCCGTCGAAGTGCTCGAGCGGCAGCTCGGCCAGCGCGCCAAAGTCACGGTCAACCAGCGCGAAGCGGCCGGGAAACTCCTCGCGCAGCACGGCGGCGCGCGGACCGGCGGCCGGGTCGCGATCGAGCGCGATGACGTGCGTCTCGGGATGCGCCAGCAGCAGCGCGCGCGTGTGCCCTCCCCCGCCGAACGTGCAGTCGAGGTAGCGGCCGCCGGCGCGCGGGGCGAGGTACTCCATGACCTCGCGCAGCAGCACAGGCTCGTGGCCGGGAGTCATTTTCGTGCCCGGGAGATCATCGAGAGCGGGAGCCATGCGGCACACTCCTCTCAACGGATTGGTCCTTGCTCACGGAACGGAGCACGAGGCCGGCACGCACCCGCGGCGTGGCGCCGCGGGCGGAGGGCTGGGTGGTCGGGGTCTCCCCGGCGTCGACCCAGACGGGAAAGCTCTGGCGCGCCGCGGCGGATGCGCTGCTGGGCGTCCGGCGCACGGGCTGACGATCCGCGGCCGGTTTGTCTTTGGCGGTGCGGATCATGATCAGATGTCGAGGCGACGCATAAGGTCGCCAAAGTTTTCGCCCGCGGTCCGCGCTTCCTCCTGCTGCCAGCGCGACGGGCTGTAGATGCTAAACTTGGTCAGCGAGCCGACGAGCACGGCGTCCTTCTCGATCCCGGCGTGCTTCAGCAGTTCCGCGCTGAGGCCGATCCGGCCCGCCTTGTCGAAGGAGATGCTCTGCGTCTGGGAAAAGAAACGCGCCGCAAACGCCTGCGCCGCCGCATCGCTCAGCTTGAACTCCGAAATCTTCGCATGCAGGCGCTCCACTTCCGAGGGCGGCAGAATCGCCACGTAACCATCGGGATGCGGGGTCGCCAGGAAGGCGTCGCTCTCTGCGTGCGCAGCACGCCAGGCCGACGGGATCGTGATCCGACCCTTGTCGTCCATCGTGTGCCTAAAGAGGCCCGTGTAGAAAGCTTTGCCTGCTTGCGCCATGTACGGGACGTCCAGCCGCCCCAAAGTGCCCCATTTCAACCCACTTTTCCCCACCCAGGTCAAGAATAGACACATCCGTGCCCCCGAAAACTTATTCACAAGCTAGGCACAGACCGTCACCTCCGAGGCAACCGGGTGGGTCCGCACCCACTCCGCGATGGGGAAAAGACTTCCCCGCCTGCATCCCTCCCATTTGGCCCCACACGAGCCCGGGATTCGCGATGTTGCCAACCGGCTGCTCCACGATCCGCCAGTGGCCTGCATTGCCCGGATCGGCGGCGTTTATGGGACGTAAACAGGACGCAAACGGCGCGATCGGCTTGGCATCCGTAGCCGGAGCTGCATACCCCCGCGCGCCGTGATTTCGTTCGCCAACTCTAAAGCCAATCTCCTGCAGGCAGCTCGCTTGCGGGATTCGGCTGCTTCCATCGCCACTGCGCCCACCCCGCGCCGCTTCCCCGGGGACCGGTGCACGTGCTGGCTCTGATCCTGGTCTCGGGCCTTCTTCAACTCCCTCCCGCGCCGGACCCGGTCTCCGATATCGGCGTCGTGGTGGGCCCAATCAATCGACAGGCAGCGTACTTTCGCGACGCGCGCGTCGATTGCCTGCCCAAAGCAGCGGCCGTGGCGACGCACTGGGCGGAAGCCTACGGCGCCCCCGCATGGGTGGTGGCCGTGCAGAACCTGGCCACGGGCCAGGGCCACGCCGTCGCCGTTCTCGCGTGCGCCGACCAGCGACTTTGGGTGTACGATCCCGCCGGTGACCGACTGCTGCCGGCGCGCGCCAACAATCCCGCGACCGCCTTCGACTTCGGCGCCCTGGCCGAACCGAGAGTGCCGCGCCGCGTCGCCGTGATGCGCGACCCGGTGCGAACGGAAACGGGGTACGCGTTCGCGGAGAACACGCGCTGGGAGGTGACGCGCGCGGGCTCACGACTGTCCGCGGGCGCGTTTCACGTCGTCCCCGTTGGCGCGACGCTCGGCGACGTCGAGCGATAGCACCGCGACGCGGCTCCAACGCGACGCAGGCGCCGCGCCAGGGTTACCGGAAAAATCTTTCGCGCCGCCTGAATTCCTTCGGCTCCGCACGGAACCGGGCGCCGCCCCGCGCTGTTCCATGCCTCCGTCAGGACCATGAAAAACGAAACGCCCACACCCACCGCCCTTCACCACGAGTCTGATCTGCTCGAAATCGAAATCCTTGTCGCGCGGCGTGCGGACGAACTGGCCCGCGCGCGACAGGCACTCGGGCTTCCGCCCGACGACCTGCGCTGTTGGTTTGAGGCCGAGGACGAGGTGCTCGCCGGTGCCGCGCTGACAGCCGTGGCCTAGCGTCGGCGCGCGGGCCATGCCCCGGGCGCGAAATCCGTGCGCCGCGCCCGCGCCGCCCCGTCACGGCATCGTCACCACGATTTTCCCGAACTGCGCGCTGCGCTCCATCAGCGCGAACGCCTCGGCCGCGCGCTCCAGCGGAAACACCTCGCTCACCGTCGGCCGGATCTGCTGCCGCTCCACGAAGGCGACGAGCGCCCGCCAGTCCGCCGGCGACCCCATGGTCGTCCCGAGCAGCGAGACCTGCCGCCAGAAGATCTTGCGCATCGGCAGCGTCGGCGGATCGCCGCGCGTCGCCCCGTAAAACGCGATACGGCCGCCCGGCGCCGCCACGTCCACGAGCCGCCCAAACTCCGCGCCGCCGGCACTGTCGATGATCACGTGAAAGCCGCCGGTCTCCTTCACCGCGCGTGACGCCCAGTCCGCGTCGGTGTAGCGAAACCCGCCCTTCGCGCCGAGCGCGACGGCCCGCTCGATCTTGGCGTCGGAGCTCGAGGTGACCCACGCCTCCGCGCCCGCCGCCACGGCAAACTGCAGCGCGAACAGCGCCACGCCCCCGCCGACGCCGCTGATGAGCACGCGTTCGCCGCGCTGCGCCTGCGCGCGCGAGAACAGCGCCCGATACGCCGTGAGCCCGGCGAGCGGCAACGCCGCCGCCTCCTCCCACGACAGATGGGCCGGCTTGGCCGTGAGCTGCGGAGCCGGCACCACGACCTTCTGCGCGAGCGTGCCTTCCCGCGGCAGACCAAGGATGGAGAAGCGCGCCCCCTGCGCCGCCTCGTTCTCTCCCCACTCGAGACTCGGGTTGATGATCACCTCGCGACCGCGCCAGGTCGCGTCCACTCCGTCTCCCACTTCCGTCACGACGCCCGCGCCGTCCGAGCCCGGGATGCAGGGCCATTTCAACCCCGCGTACTGTCCCGCCTTGATCCACACATCGCGATGATTCAGCGCCGCCGCGCGCACCGCCACCACCGCCTCGCCCGGTCCGGGGCGGGGGTCGGGAACCTCGACGACGTGGAGCTGGTTAACCGCAGGGAGTTGCACACAACGCATGCGGACGAAGTAACCCAATCCCCGGTCCGCCGCAAATCCGTCGCCGCTCGGGAATTTCGCGGTTCGCCGCGTAGGAGTCGCCGCAACGCGGAGGAGCGCCGCCGCACTTCACACTTGGAACCCGGCGGTTCGCCCCTGCACCTTGTGCGCCGACTTGCTGATCGCGTTTCACAAACCCTACGGCGTCCTGTCGCAATTCACACCTGAGCCCGGCTCGCGCTGGCGCACGCTCGCGGACTTCCGTCTGCCGAAAAACGTCTACGCCCTCGGCCGGCTCGACGCCGACTCCGAGGGACTGCTGCTGCTGAGCGACGAACGCGCGCTCAATCACCGGCTGCTCGATCCGGCGCACGCGCACCGCCGCGAATACTGGGCGCAAGTCGAACGCATTCCCTCCGCCGAAGTCCTCGCCCGGCTCGAGCGGGGCGGCCTCGACCTCCGCGATTTCCGCACGCTCCCGTGTCGCGCCCGCCGCCTGGAGCCGGCGCCCACGCTCCCGCCGCGGGATCCGCCGATTCGCGAGCGGAAGAACGTGCCGGACTGCTGGCTCTCGCTCGAGCTGATCGAGGGCAAGAACCGCCAGGTCCGCCGCATGACGGCCGCCATCGGCCACCCCACCCTGCGGCTCCTCCGCGTCCGCATCGGAGAATTCCAGCTCGGCGATCTCGCCGCCGGGGCCTGGCGCGAACTCGACGTCCGCGAGCGCGCGCTCGTCCTCGGCTGACCGCGCCGGTCGTATCGGACGCCCGGGCCGTGCGACCGGCGATCGTGCTACACGCGCACGATCACGTCCTCGGTCCGGAACCGCACCTTTTTCATCAGCGCGTAGCGCTCATCCGGAACCCGATAGCCCGCCGCGCACGCGACGACGCTCGCGAATTCCGTGCCCTTCAGCCCGAGAATCTCGTCGAACTTGGCGGGCTCGAAGCCCTCCATCGGACACGTGTCGATGCCGAGGACCGCGGCGCTGGCGAGGAACTGGCCGAGCGCGATGTAGAGCTGGTGCTCCTGCCACTTGTCCAGCCGGCCCTCCGCCCGCGCCTGGTCGAGATTGCCCACGGCCATGTCGCGGAACTTCGCGAGGGACTCGATCGGCAATCCGCGGACTTCGGCCATCCGCGCCACGTGCCGCGCGACGTGGTCGGCGCCGAGATTGCGCCGCACCGCGAAGACGACGAAGTGCGAGCAGTCCACCACCTGCACCTGCCGCCACGCCGCCGCCATCAGCCGCTCCTTCACCGCGGCATCGGTGACCACGAAGAACCGCCACGGTTGCAGGCCGATGGACGACGGCGCGAGCACGAGCGACTGCTCGAGCGCATGCCAATCGGCGGCCGCGATTTTGCGCGCGGCATCGAACTTCCGCGTGGCGTAGCGCCAGTGGAGGGCTTCCAGGAGAGCTTCAGGTGAGAGGGTGAAGGACACGGGAAAAAAGAGGGCCCACACTCATAACCCGCGCCGGGCGAAACGCGATCCTTGGCTCAAGCGCTCGCCCGGCTGCGGCGTAACCAGATTTCCAATGCACCGGAAACCGGCCGCGGCGTCACGGCGCCCGGTACGCGCGGTACATGCGCTCCCGGACCGCGTTGTATGCCGGAACGTCTTCAGGGCGGACCACGTACGATCCGGGGACGCCTTTGACCTGGAAGAATTCGAAACCAAGCGGAATGAAGACCTCCGTGCCGTTCGCGAACCGCAGCCAGTGGCCACCCTTGTGGATGAACCGGCGGCTGTCCCACGTCGCCCGAGTCATGATCTCCGGCAGTCCCACGATGGAGACCGCCTTACCCGCGGTGCCGCCGCGGTCCTCGCGGCCGTCGAACATCCGCGCCTCGGTCTGGCCCTGCAGCAGGGCCAGCGATTCGAGCCGCGTCGTGGCACAGCCGGCCACCAGGAACACCAACAGCAGGAAGAAGCGTATCATGGGGTTGCAGCGCACGATACCCGGCGGCGCGCCGCGGGCAAGGCCGCCGCCGCCAGCCGCGCTTCGGTTGACGACGCTCGGGCCGCGCCGGCTACCAGGCGCGCAGGTACTGCGGCGGAGGTGTGACCTGCGGCTTCACGTGCAGGGCACGGGCGGCGCGGAGCGGCCAGTACGGATCGCGGAGGAGTTCGCGCGCGAGCATGACGACGTCGGCCTGTCCGTTGCGCACGATCTGGTCGGCCTGCATCGGATCCGTGATTAGTCCCACCGCCGCGGTGGCCAGCCCGGCTTCGCGGCGCACGCGCTCGGCGAACGGCACCTGATAGCCGGCGCCGACGGGAATCCTGGCCGCCGTCGTCGACGTGCCGCCGGAGCTACAGTCGAGGAGGTCGAGCCCCTCGGTCTTCAGCTTTCGCGCGAGCTCGACGGACTCCTCGATCGTCCAGCCGCCCTCCATCCAGTCGGTGCACGAGAGCCGCGCGGTGAACGGCAGGTGATCCGGCCACACCGCCCGCACCGCGCGCGTCAGCTCGACGAAGAACCGGATCCGGTTCTCGAAACTGCCGCCGTACTGGTCGGTGCGGCGGTTCGAAATCGGCGAAAGGAACTGGTGCGTCAGGTAGCCGTGGGCACCGTGGAGCTCGACCCACTCGAAGCCCGCGGCGAGCGCGCGCTTCGCCGCCGCCGCGAACGCCGCGTGCACCCCGGCGATCTCCGCCACCGTGAGCTCGTGCGGCACCTTCGTCAGGGCGTCGCCAAACGGAATCGCGCTCGGCGCCACCGTCGTCCAGCCGCCGGCGTTGTCCGCCAGATGGCCGCCGCCCTGCGTGGGCAAGGCCGCCGATGCCTTGCGCCCGGCGTGCGCCAGCTGGATACCGGGCACGGCGCCCTGCGACTTGACGAGACGGTTGATCCGCGCGAGCGGTTCCACGTGCTGGTCGGACCACAGCCCGAGGTCACCGGGCGTGATCCGGCCCTCGGGCACCACGCCCGTGGCCTCGACAACGACAAGGCCGACACCGCCCGCCGCGCGGGCACCGTAGTGCGCGAGATGCCAGTCGGACGCGACGCCGTCCTCGGCGGAGTACATGCACATCGGCGACATCGCGATGCGGTTGCGGAGCGTGACGGACTTGAGGGTGAACGGTTCGAAGAGATGCATGGGAAAGGCTGAACGACTGAAGGCTGAACGCTGAAAATGGGTACGGTTGCGGTTGCGAAGATCGGAAGGCTCCGGTCGGCGAATGAATGGGGAAGCGAGGCGGGCGCAATGGGCGGCGCGGGTCATTACCCGGCGCGACCGAGCCGGCGCCGCCGGCTTATCGGCGGGGGAAGCCGACAGGCTGCAGGGCGATGATGGTCTGATCCGCGGCGAGCTTCAGCGCCGTGGCAAGCGCGGTGCGGTCTCCACCGCCCCGATACACCGTGGCGAGGCCCTCGGAGGCGCAGTACAGGTACACGTTCTGGCCGATGAATCCGGTATCGACGGCGGCAACGTTCTTGCGCGCGTCGCCGGAGGGGCCGCGCTTGGCCAGGTCGGCGACGTAGAGCAGGATCACCGGCGCTTCGACTCCCTTCACCAGCGGGCGAAGGTCCTCGGCCGCGACGAGTCGAAGCGCGTGCTTCGCCGCATCGTAGGCGTAGGCCCCCTTGCGCAGCAGCACATAGACTTCGTTCTCCTGGCGGTTGTTGGCGGAGGGCGCGGTGCGCTTGCCGTCGGCGCGGTTCACGCCCCACGCCGCCCAAAGCAGGTCGCCGAGTTGCTGATCCGACAACTCGCGGGCGTCGTACGCGCGCGCCGAGCTGCGTTTTGCGAACGCCTCCATCAACGGCATGCCGCCGGTCTTGTGCGGCGCGGGGAGGGTCAGATCTTGGGCCGACGCGGATCCCGCCAGAGCGAGAACGAGGAGAGCGGAGAGGTAAGGTTTCATGAGGCTGGAAGGCGGCATGCTTGCCGCGTCAGGCAGGACGAAGCAATGGCGCGGCAGGTGCGCCGGAGCGCCGACCGGCCCGGCCCCGACGCGTTGGCGACGCGAGATAACACGCCAGATTTGGCGTGTTATCCGCGATAACTAGCCAGATTTGGCTAGTTATCTCCGTTGGCGACCCGGCGCCGGGAAGCCGTCCGCGAGGATCTTTCGGTGGTCAGGCGCGGTGTTCATTGGTCCCGCAAGCCGCCGGTTGGCGGCTCCGAGTCGGTATCCCAGGTCACGAACAGCACGAGCGCCATGAGGAGGATGAGCAGCGTGATCATGGCCGGGCCTCCGCGACGTGGTTGACCGACGCGACCTTGATGCCCTCCGCCGGCGGCACCGGGGCGAAGACGGTGGCCGGTGTGGCCGGACCCCAGCCGCCGCCGAGCGCCTTGATGAGCGCAACGCTCGCGTTGAGACGCGTCGCGCCGAGTTGCACGGAGCGCCGCTCGATCGCCAAGGCCGTGCGCTGGGCGTCGATCACTTCCAGGTACGAGACGAAGCCGGCATCGTAACGCACCTGCGCGAGCTGCACCGCGCGCTGGGCGGAGCGCAACGCGCGCTCCTGCGCCTCCGCCTGCTCCGCGAGGAGCCGGTTGGCCGTGAGCGCATCCTGCACCTCGCGAAACGCCACCAGCACCTGCTGGCGGAACTGCGCCACCGCCTCCTCGAAAGCCGCCTGGCTGCGCTCGAGATTCGCGCGATTCCGGCCGCCCTGGAAGATCGGCAGGTAAAGCCGCGGGCCGATCGACCAGAGGCGTGAGTCCGTCTTGAAGAGCGTGTCGACGTCGCCGCTCGCCCACCCCGCCCCGCCGGTCAGCGAGATCGCCGGGAAGAACGCGGCCTTGGCCACGCCGATCCGCGCGTTGGCCGCGGCCAGGGCGCGCTCGGCCGCCGCCACATCGGGCCGGCGCTCCAGCAGTTCCGACGGCAGGCCCGCGGGCACGCTCGGCGGGAGCAGCGCAGCGGGCGTCGCCGTCACTTCGAAGGCACTCGCGGGTTCTCCCACGAGCACCGCCAGCGCGTACAGGAGCGAGGCCCGGCGGTTCGCCAACTCGGCGGCGTCCGCCTGCGCGGTCGCAAGTTCGGTCTCGGCCCGCGCAACGTCGGCCTCGGCCGCCGTCCCGCCCTGCAGGCGCGCTTGCACCAGATCGAGCGCGCGGCGGCGCCACTGCACCGTGTCCCGCAGGAGCGCCAGTTCGCGGTCAAACGCGCGCCAGCTGAAGTAAGTCGTCGCCACCTCGGCGGTCAGCGCGAGCCGCACCGATTCCAGCGTGGCCGCGCTGGCCTCCGCTTCGGCGCGGGCGCTTTCCGTCAACCGTCGCACGCGGCCGAAGAGATCGATCTCCCACGACGCCACCAGCGGCAGGCGATACGTGGAGGCCACCGCCTCGGGTTGGACGTTCTCCGTCGTGCGCGACTGGCGTTCGCGGGTGAAGGAGCCGTCGACCGCCAGCTGCGGCCAGTAGTTGCTGCGCGCAAGACCTGCCGCCGCGCGCGCCTGGTCAAGCCGCGCCGCGGCGACACGGAGGGACTGGTTGGCCGCGAGCGCGCGGGCTTGAAGCTGGTCGAGCGTGGGATCGCCGAACACGCGCCACCAGGCGCCGCGCGCCTGGTCCTCGGCGGGAGCGGCCGCCTTCCAGAGCGCGCCGCCGAGCGGCTCGGCATCGCGGTACTGCGCGACCCGGGGAGCGTCGGGACGATGATAGTCGGGGCCGACGGCCGGCAGCGCCGCGAAACTCGTGGCGGAGACCGCCACCGGGAAGAGAAGGGAGAAACGTGGGAGGGTCATGGGAGGAATTGGGCCGGCTGGCGCCGGCCGCGAAGTTCAAGTTTGAAAGCGGACGCGCTCATTCGCCGACGGGAGCCCGGGCGAGTTCGGGCAGTGGTTCATCATCAGGCGCGGTCTTCCGACGCGGGAACGAGCGCCGGGTGAGTAACAGCAGGCCCAGCGCGGCGGCTTCGCAGCTGGCCGCCACCCAGCCGAGATCGGCGATGGCGCCGCGCGCGACAACGAGAGAACCGAGCACCGCGCCCAGGGAGACGCCGATGTAACCGGCGGAGGCGTTGAGCGAGAGTGTGATCGGCGCGAGGCGCGGCTGGATCGATGCGAGGCGAACCTGCTGACCGGATCCGACCGCGAACCCAAACACGCCCCAGAACGCGAGCGCCGGCAGGATGAGCCACCAGGCCAGTTGCGGCGCCGCGAACACCGCGACGCCGGAGAGCAGCGCGTACGTCGCGCTCAGGCCGACCAGTCCGCCAACGAGCACGGGGAAAGGGCCGATCCGATCCGCGAGCCGGCCGGCGCGCAGGTTGCCGATCGTCGCGCCGATGCCGAAGAGCAGGAAGACAATTGCCTCCCCGTCGCCCGTGACTCCCGTCGCCTGCCGCACGAAGGGCGCGATGTAGGTGAAGAGGGTGAATACGCCGGTCATGACGACGACCGTCAGCAGGAGTGCGTGCAGCACGGCGGGTCGGCGCGCCACCGCGAGCCGCTCACGCAGCGTGGCGGAGTGAGTCGCCGCGCCGCGCACGAGCGTCGCCGCGAGTCCGACCAGCGTCAGCAGCGACACCGCTGCAGCCGCGAGGAAGATGAAGCGCCAGCCGAGCCGGCCGCCCACCAGCACGCCAATCGGCGCGCCCGCGAGCATCGCGAGCGTCAGCCCGCTGTAGATCACCGAGAGCGCCTCCCCGCGGCGCGCGGCCGGGGTGGTCGCGACCGCATACGCGCTGGCGGCGGGCATGAAGGCGGCCGCGGCCAGCGCCATGCCGACGCGGGCGACAAACAGGATCGCGTACGTGTGCGCCACAGCGGCCAGGAGGTTGAAGGCGCCGAATGCCGCAATCGCGGTGAGCAGAACCCGCCGGCGCTCGATGTTGCCAGTCACGACCGCCAGCAGCGGCGAACCGAGGGCGAACGCGAGCGAGAAGGCCGTGATCAACTGCCCGGCCACCGGCACGGTCACGCCCACGTCCGCCGCCACCGAAGGCAGCAGGCCGGCGATCGCGTAGCCTTCGGTGCCGATGGCGAAGGTGCCGACGGCGAGCCACAGTAGTTTCTTCATGGTGTGAGTAGGTCGGGAGGGAGGCGAACGGCCGCGAAGCGCCGCCGTTCACCGGAACCGTTACGCGCCTTGCGGGGCCGGGACGGCGACGGGCGCGGGCTTCTTCAGGCCGAGCTTCTCGAGGACGACGTAGAACACGGGCGTGAGGAAGAGGCCGAAGAAGGTGACGCCGATCATGCCGGCGAACACCGCGATGCCCATGGCCTGGCGCATTTCGGCGCCGGCGCCGTGGCTCACGACGAGCGGGAAGACGCCCGCGATGAACGCGATCGACGTCATGAGGATCGGCCGCAGGCGCAGCCGGGCGGCGTCGAGCGCGGCGTCGGTGATACTCTCCCCTTCCTCGCGCCGCTTGAGTGCGAACTCGACGATCAGGATGGCGTTCTTGGCCGCGAGACCGATGAGCACGATCAGGCCGATCTGGGTGAACACGTTGTTCTCCCCGCGGGTGAGCCAGAGCCCGACCATCGCGGAGAACAGCGCCATCGGCACGATGAGGATCACGGCGAACGGCAGGCGGAAGCTCTCGTACTGGGCGGCGAGCACGAGGAACACCAGGAGGATGCTCAGCGGGTAAACCCAGAGCCCGGCGTTGCCCGCGAGAATTTTCTGGAACGTCAGCTCCGTCCACTCGAGCGCCATGCCATTCGGCAGCGTCTGGTCGGCCACCTTCTGGATCAGCTCCTCCGCCTGGCCGGAGCTGAAGCCCGGGGCGGGCGCGCCGTTGATCTCGGCCGCGGGATAGCCGTTGTAGCGCATGACGCGATCGGGGCCGTAGCTGTCCGACACCTTCACGACCGAGCCGAGCGGCACGAGTTGGCCGGCGGCGTTGCGCGTCTTGAGGCGCAGGATGTCCTCCGGCCGCGAGCGGTACGGCGCATCGGCCTGGGCGACGACCTGGTAGGTGCGGCCGAAGCGGTTGAAATCGTTCACGTAGAGCGAGCCGAGGTTGATCTGCATCGTCTCGAAAACGTTCTGGAGCGGCACGCCCTGCGCCTTGGCCTTGGCGCGATCGACCTCTGCCTCGAGCTGCGGCGTGTTGATCGTGAAGCTCGAGAACAGGCCGGTGAGGCCGGGCGTCTGATAGCCCTTGTTGATCACGCCCTGCGTGGCGTTGTAGAGCGCATCCAGCCCGTGGTCGGCGCGGTCTTCGACGTACAGCTTGAAGCCGCCGATGGTGCCGAGGCCCTGCACGGGCGGCGGCGGGAAGATCGCGATGTAGGCGTCCTGGATCTGGCTGAACTTGGCCTGCAACTGCTGCGCGAGGGCCTGGCCGGAGAGCTCCTTGCCGCGGCGCTCCTCGAACGGCTTGAGCGCCACGAACACGATGCCGCTGTTGGGCGAGTTGGTGAAGCCGTTGATCGAGAGGCCGGGGAACGCGATCGCGTTGGCGACGCCGGGATGCTTGAGCGCGATGTCGCTCATCTGGCGAATGACGGCGTCGGTGCGCTCGAGCGAGGCGGCCGACGGCAGCTGTGCGAACGCGACGAGGTACTGCTTGTCCTGCGTGGGCACGAAGCCGGTGGGAATCTTGCGGAAGGATACGGCGGTGAGGACGAGCAGGCCCGCGTACACGGCCAGGGCGATGAACGACAGCCGGAGGAGCCGGGCGACGCCGCGCGAGTATTGGTGCGAAGCCCACTCGAAGCTCCGGTTGAACGGCCGGAAGAACCAGCCGAGCCAGCGGTCCATCTGCCGGGTGAGCCAGTCCTTCGGCGCATGGTGATCGCGCAGGAGCAGCGCGCTGAGGGCCGGCGAGAGTGTGAGCGAGTTGAACGCCGAGATGACCGTCGAGATCGCGATCGTGATGGCGAACTGCTTGTAGAACTGGCCGGTGAGCCCGCTGATGAACGCGGTCGGGATGAACACGGCGGAAAGCACGAGCGCGGTGGCGATGATCGGACCGGTCACCTCGCGCATCGCCTGGCGCGTGGCCTCGAGCGGAGTTTTGCCGAGCGCAATGTTTCGCTCGACGTTCTCCACCACGACGATCGCGTCGTCCACGACGATGCCGATCGCCAGCACGAGGCCGAACAGTGAGAGCGCGTTGATGGAAAAGCCGAGCGCGTGCATCACCGCGAACGTGCCGACCAGCGAGACCGGGACGGCTGCCAGCGGGATGATCGAGGCGCGCCAGGTCTGCAGGAACAGGATCACCACGAGCACGACGAGCAGGATCGCCTCGATGAGCGTGTGCACGACGGCGGAGATGGAGTTACGCACGAAGACCGTCGGGTCGTACACGATCTCGTAGCTCAGGCCCTGCGGGAAGCCCTTCGCCAGCTCCTTCATGGTGGCGCGGACGGCGTCGGAGGTCGCGATGGCATTGGAGCCCGGCAGCTGGGCGATCGGCAGCGCGACGGCGGCCTTGTTGTTGAGGAGAGAACGCAGCGCGTACTCGGAGGCGCCGAGCTCGATGCGCGCGACATCGCGCAACTGCACGCGCTCCCCGTGGGCGCCGTTCTTGATCACGATGGCGCCGAATTCCTCCTCGGTGGCGAGACGGCCCTTGGTGTTCACGAGCAGCTCGGTGTCGACCGGGCTCGAAGTCGGCTGCTGGCCAACGGCACCAGCGGCAACCTGGACGTTCTGCTCGCGAATCGCCGCGACCACCTCGGAGGCGGTGAGGCCCTTGGCGGCAACCTTGTTGGGATCGAGCCAGACGCGCATCGCGTAGTCGCCGGAGCCGAACACGCGCACCTGGCCCACGCCTTCGAGCCGGGCGAGAACGTCGCGCACCTGGAGCGTCGCGTAGTTGCGGACATAGATGTCGTCGTAGCGGTTGTCCGGGGAGAACAGGTGCACGACCATCAGGAGGTCGGGCGAGGTCTTGGTCGTCGTGACGCCGAGCCGGCGCACCTCCTCGGGCAGCTTCGGCTGCGCCTGCGAGACGCGGTTCTGCACCTGGACCTGGGCGTTATCCAGGTTGGTGCCGATCTTGAACGTGATCGTGAGCGTCATGACGCCGTCGCTCGTCGCCTGGGACGACATGTAGAGCGCGTTCTCGACGCCATTGATGGCCTGCTCGAGCGGCGCGGCGACCGTCTCGGAAATGGTCTTGGGATTCGCGCCGGGATAGACGGCGCGCACGACGACGGTCGGCGGGACCACCTCGGGGTACTCGCTGATCGGCAGGCGCGTGAGCGAGATGGCGCCGACCAGGAATATGATGATCGAGAGCACGCCCGCGAAAATCGGGCGGCGGATGAAGAAATCGGAAAAATTCATGGGAGCGCAGGTCCGGGCCGACCGGGGGTCGGCGCGCGGAGCGAAAAGGCGGGACGGCGAGGCGCAGGGAGGCCCGGCCGCCGGTGGTAGCAGCGGTGAAAAGGGATGCGGGCGCGCGGCCCGCCGAGTCAGAGAGCACGGTGGCCCGGGCGACCGCCGCGACGGTGATCGCGGGCGGTCGGGGACGGGAGAACGGGAGCGCAAGGCGCGCCCGGCGCCGGCCTAGGTCGGCCGGTTGGTAAGCAACGAACGAACGGCCAGCGGCCGGACAGCGCTCAGCGGACCGCCACGCGGGTGGCGCTCGCGTTAGCGACCGGGGCCGGCGTGGGGGCGGCGGCGACGAGCTCCGGCGAGACGGTCATCCCGGGACGCACGCGTTGCAGGCCGTTGACCACGATGCGGTCGCCGGGGCGCAGGCCGTCGCGGACGATGCGTTTGCCCTCGATGGCGGCGCCGAGCTGCACCGTGCGGTAGGCCACGGTGTTGTCCGCCTGCAGCGCGAGCACGTACTTCTGCCCCTGGTCGGTACCCACGGCGCGCTCGCTGATCAGGAGGGCGCGCTCCGGGGCGCTGACCGGGATGCGGACGCGAGCGAAGAGTCCGGGCAGCAAGGCGTTGTCCTGGTTGGAGAACACGAGCCGCAGGACGAGGGAACCGGTGGCGGCGTTGAGCCGGTTGTCGGCCGACTCGATGTAGCCGCGGCGCGGATACCCCGCTTCGTCCGCCAGCTGGAGCTCGACCGGGATCCGGCCGTTCTCGGTGGGCAGCCGGTTCTCGCGGGCGAGCCGGTTGAACTTCAACACGGTGGCCTCATCGAGGTCGGCGTAGACGTAGGCGTCGCCGACCGAGACGAGCGTGGCCAGCAGCGTGGCGTTGCCCGGCGAGCCGGAGACCAGGTTACCCTGGGTGACGTAGGCGCGGCTGATGCGACCAGCGATCGGAGCGCGGACTTCGGTGTGTTCCAGGTCAAGCTGGGCGGTGGCGAGCGCGGCGGTGGCGGAGGCGAGCGCGGCGCGAGCCTCGAGGGCGCGGGAGCGACGGGCGTCGGCCTCCTCGTTCGAGATCGCGGCCGCCTTGAGCAGCCCCTCGGCGCGGTGCGCCTCACGGTCGGCGCTTTCCGCATGGGCGCGGGCCTCGTCGACCCGGGCCGTGGCCAGTTCGAACTGCGCGCGGTACCAACGCGGATCGATGCGGAAAAGGACGTCGCCCTGCTTCACGAGTTGGCCGGCCTGGAAGGCGACCGCCTCAAGATGGCCGGACACGCGGGCGCGCAGGTCGACGGTTTCGACGGCGTCCACGCGACCCGTGATCTCCTCGAACTGCGTGATCACCTTCTGCTCGACGGGCGCGACGGTGACCTTCGGCGCGGGCGGCGGCGTCGCGGGTGCGGCGTCGCCGGAAGGCGAGGCGTGAATGGCAACGTAGCCGGTGAAGGAACCGGCGAGCAGCAGGCCGGCGACGGCGAACAGAAGTCGTCGGCGACGCGGCGGATGGGGACGAACCGAGGGAGTGGTAGTTTCGGCGTTCATGGGATGTGGAAGGAAAGAAACGGGGGGAAGGAAGAGGCGGCCGCGGGGTGGTCGAACGCCGGACAAAGGAGTAGCGGCAATCGGGCAGAGGGAACTAGTCCCGGAACCGGGTGAGCTCCGGCTGCATGCGGTCGAGCGCGCCGCGATGCCAGGCAGGGCGGGTCACCTCAGGACGCGGCCACGCCACCGGCTCGATCGCGATGCGGGTGTCGGCCGCCGGGTCAGGCAGGTCCGTAGGCGGCGCCTTCGCGCGCAGGGAGCGGATGGGAGAAAAGTCGGCGCGCCGAGTCCGGCCAAACGCCGGGCGGGCGGAAGGGAAAGGGATGGTGCGAGTATTCATGGTCGGTGGGACGGACGAAGGTGGGATAGTTGACTACTTAGTCTTATATCAGGCGAAAAAAAGGGCCCGGAATCGGGCGATGGATAAGACGCTGATCGGGCAGCAGAGCGACGAATCAGCGGGTGACAGCAGGGGCGGCAGCGGCAGCCGGAGACTGTTTTGCCTCCAGCAGGGCCAGCGCAGGACCGCGAAGCGACTTGAGCACCTCGGGGTCGTTCAGAATGCGCGCCTGGCTGACGGCGCCCTCGATGAAACACGCAAACGCCAGCGCCTTGGCGACAGGATCGCCTTGGGCGATCGTCCCCTGGGCCATGGCCTCGCGGATGGCGGACTCAAAGTAGCGCCGCTTGCGGCCGACAATTTCGCGCACCTTGGCGCTCACATCGATTTCCTGCGTGCACACCTCGGATCCCACCGAGCATGCCGGACAGCCCAGCACCTTGCCGGTACGGGCGAAGCTCGTCGCATGCTTGAGGTGGATGCCGTCGAGATAGGTGAGGAGTCGCTCCAACGGATCCACCTCGGGCGAGAAGCAGGCATCCATCTTTGGCTTCCAATCATCGCGCCAGAGCCGCTCCAAGGCGGCGACGGTGAGATGAGCCTTGGACTCAAAGAAGTAATAGAAACTGCCCTTCTTCACGTCCGCTCGCTTGCAGATGTCGTCAATGGTCACGCCGCCGTAGCTCTCCTCCCAGATGAGGTCGAGTGCTGCGGCCATTAACCGCTCGTCGGCGTCTGACGTTCTGCCCATGGCGAAGATGGATAGTTGACTACTTGTCTATTGCAAGCGGGATTTCGAAAATTTCTCCGACGCCCTACGACAACAGCGCGGCGTATTCCTGGTGCCGCTGCAGGAACACCGCGACGTAGGAGCACTCCGGCACCACGCGCAACCCTTCATCGCGGGCGTGCTCGAGTGCGGTGCGGACGAGTTGCTCGGCGATGCCGCGCCCGCGCAGTTCCGGCGGCACGTAGGTGTGGGTGAAAACGATCTCGCCGTCGCGGCGGTCGTAATCCGCGACGCAGAGATGGCCATCCACCGTGGTTTCAAATCGGTGCCCGGCCTCGTTGTGCTCGATCTTGATCGGCGGCTGATCCTTCGGGTTCATGCGGGTCCTCCTCGTTTGGCCCAACGCTGGGCCAGGACCCCGCAGATCACAAGTTGCAGGGGGTGATAGATCATGATCGGCAGCAGGATAAGGCCGATTCCCGGATGCGCCCCGAAGATCAATTTCGCCATCGGCACCCCGGAGGCCAGGGTCTTCTTGGAGCCGCAGAACATCGCCGCGATCCGATCCGGCCACGTGAAGCCCAGCGCGCGCGAGGCGCTGCCGGTGATCACCATCACGAGCGCGAACAAGGCCGTGCAGAACACAAGCATGGCCACGAGTTGGAGCAAGCCATGCCCGGTCCAGACGCCCTGCTGGAAGGAGTCACAGAACGAGGTGTACACGAGCAGCAGGATCGTGACGCGGTCAGCGACGTTGATCCCCGCCTTGTGGCGTGTCGCCCAGGCGCCGAGCCAGGGGCGGAGCAGTTGGCCCGCCGCCAGCGGCAGCACCAGCCACCGCACGAGGTCCATGATCACCGGCCCGAGCGGCTGCGTGTGGCCGGAAGTCTTCATGACGAGCGCAATCCAGAGCGGCGTGAGCACCACCCCGAGGAGGCTCGAGAGCGTGGCGTTGAAGAGCGCGCCCGCCACATTGCCACGTGCCGCGGCCGTGAGGGCGACCGAGGAGGAGACCGTTGAGGGCAGCGCGCAAAGGTAGAAGAGCCCCAGCGTCAGGTCCGCCGAGATCCGGCCGTCCAACCCGGCGACAAGCCCGAGCCCGATCAGCGGAAACAGCAGGAAGGTGCAGGCCTGGACGACGACGTGGAGCCGCCAGTTGAGCGCACCGCTGCGCAGCGAGGCAAACGAGAGGGCGAGCCCGTGCAGGAAGAAGATCAGCGCGATCCCGGCTTTGGTGAGCAGTTCGGGATGCAGCCAGCCGCCGTCGGCACCGGGCCCCGGAGCGAGCCAGGCCAGCCCCACGGCGCCGGCCATGCCGAGCAGGAACCAGTCGAGTTTCAGCTTCATCAACGCCGGACAATCCAACCTGCCGGCGGGCAAAGGCCAAATAATTCTCCGTCAGCGGAGCTACGACGAACACGGGGGGGGGCCGTTCAACCCCGGCCGAATTTGCGCCGGAACCGGCCGAGCAGCGCATCGACGTCCTCCCGCGCCTCCACGCGCAGGAGCCAAGCCAGCCCGCCGTAAACCAGGATCCCGACAGCAATCACCACCGCCATCCCGCCGACATCGAGCGTGCGGCTGGCGGGCAGGAACACTCCCCTCGCCCACCAACCCGCCCAGACGACGACGCCCATGACCGCCGCGGCGAACACGATCTTCCAGAGGTCGCCCGCAAGATGGTGGAAGGCCAGGCCGTCCTGCTTCCGTGCGAGATGCCACTGGAGATAGATGGCCTGCACCGCGGCCGCCGCACTGCTGGCGATCGCGAGGCCGACGATCGAGTACGGCCGCATGAGCGCGAGACTCAGCACGATGTTCACCGAGAAGCTCAGGAGCGCGGCGTGCACCGGGATCACCGTGTCGCGCTGCGCGTAGAAGGCCCGCAGCGCAAGACTCGCAAAGGAGAGGAACGGCAGCCCGAGCGCGTTCGCGATCAGGACGGGAGTCATCAGGTCGGTGTCGCCGTGGCCAAACTCGCCGTGCTGCAGGATCACACGAATGATCGGCGTGGCGAGGATCCCCAGCCCCACGGCCGCCGGGATGTTGATCAGGAGAATGAGCCGCATGCCCTTGCGGTACGACGCCGCGAGGTTCGCATGGTCGCCGGCCGCCGCGAAGCGCGAGATCAGCGGAAACACGACCGTCGCCACCGCCACGGCGAACACGCCAATCGGCAGTTCCATGATCCGTTGCGCGTAATTCAGGACCGCCACCGCCTGGTCGTTCAGCGACAGCCCGATGTACCGGGACGCCGTCATGTTCACCAGGTAGATGGACGAGCTGAACAGCGTCGGCACCATCAGCCGCACCATGGCGCGCAGCGGCTCGTTCACGCCCAGGTCCAGCTGCGGCCGCCAGCCCTCCCGCCGCAACGCCAGAGCCGGCACGAGCATCTGCAGAAAACCGCCGATCAACCAGCCGGCCGTCAGCCAGAGAATCTGGTCCTCGGGATGGCCTCGGGCGACATAGGCCGATCCCGCGAGCAGGCCGATGATCGAGAGGTTGAGCCAGATCGGCGAAAGCGCCGGCTCGAGAAACCGGTGCAGCGACTGCAGCGCCGCGCTGAATGCCGCCGCGAGCGACACGAACAGGAGGTACGGGAAAAGGATGACCGTGAAATGCGCGGCATCGACCCAGCGGTCGACCGCGTCCGGTCCCGCCCCCAAGGTCTGGCCCACGCTGCGGATCAGGCTGTCCTGGCTGAAGACGAGCATCGCCACCGCGACGACCCCGCTCGTGACGAGCAACAGCCAGCTGGACACCTTGTTGACGAGTTCGAAGGCGCCCTCGCGCTGCCGACGCTCAAGCTGCTCGTTCAGCGTAGGCACGAACGCCGCCGTCAGCCCCCCCTCCGCCAACAACCGTCGAAACAGGTTGGGCAACTGCAGGCCTGTGACGAAGGCCGACATCAGCGCCGACGTGCCGAAGAAGGCGGCCGTGACGCTCTCCCGGACGAGCCCCAGCACGCGGGACGTCAGGGTGAGGCCGGACACCAAGCCGATGTTCTTCAGGTTTTTGGACAAGGCCGGGCAGCGTGGGCGGACGTGGCAGCGAAGGCGAGGCTGCGGTGCCCAGCCCGCACGCGGGCGTCGGTCCCTGCGTTTGGTGCCAACACCGCTTCGCCCCAACCCGGGTTACTGCATCGCCAGAACGAGCGTGTCCTTTTCCACCGTAACACGGGTGAGGCGGGACCACGCCATGACGACATCCTCGGGGACAGACTGCGAGGCCGCGACCTGTCGGCGGACATAGCTGGCCAGGAAGGGCAGCCGCTGCACCGGGCAGGAACCGAGGTAGATCTCGCTGGGATCGTAAACGAAAACGTCGCCCCGCTTCACGAAGCCGCCCCGCGCCTGCGCGATCAGCTTCTGCTGGAAACCGAGGGCGTTGACCGTGACCGGCACCCCGATCTGCACCACGCCATCGCGAATGCGCACGTTGGGCGTGCCGGCGGCCAGGGTCTCGTTGCTCGGCGCCGCGGCGGGCGCGCCGGGTTTGGCGGCCGGCGTGGCCGGGGCGAGAGCGAGGATCAGGCCGTTGACGTCGGCCTCGGTGAGGCGAATGGGCTCGCCGCGCGCGAGGGCTTCGCGCCGGGCGAGGACCGCCTTGCCACGGGCCACGTCACCGCGCTGGCCTTCCACGAAATAGGTCTTCCCCGGCACCGGCTCCTTGGGCAGCTCCTTGGCCACCACGACCGGACGGAGAATCAGGAGGATCGCGCCGAGGGCGATACCCAGGATCAGACTGAGGACGGCTCCCAGGATGACTTCGCCCCAGCCGGGGCCGTGGACGGCGCGATCGATTTTACTCATGACGATTTCGGGGCTGCGGATGACTTAGCGCCGCCGCCACTGGCTGTCGATTTCGATTCCGAGCTCTTGGCGGATCCGTTCGTGGACGTCACGCTGCCGGAGCTCTTCTTGTAGTCCGTGATGTAGAAGCCCGAGCCCTTGAAGATGAGGCCAGCACCGGCGCCGAGCAGTCGTTTCACTCCCGTCTTCTTGCATTTGGGGCACGTCTTGAGCGGCGCGTCCTTCATCGACTGGAAGGCTTCGAACGTGTGACCACACTTCGGACAGGCGTAATCGTAGGTAGGCATCTCTGGAAAAAACGCGTTTTGTAGGACTGACCGCCCTCCATGGCGAGGTTCGTTTCGGAGTCAAACGCCCGGCCGCCAACAACTGCCAATCGTTGCCACTTCGGCGCTCGACCGCGGCGAGGTTGCGCCCGCGGCGGTTTTCGCCCACCGAAGAACCGCCATGGGCTTCGAATCGGAACTCAAGCAGTACATCGCGCGGGTGGAACGCGGGCTCGATCTTCACCTCCCCTCTCGCGAGACCCGCCCGGCGCGGCTGCACGCCGCGATGCGCTACAGCCTCGAAGCCGGCGGCAAACGGCTGCGGCCTGTCCTGGTCCTCGCCACCGCCGAGCTGTTTGGACGCAAGGACGAAACCGCATTGCCCGCCGCGGTGGCGGTGGAGTGCATCCACACCTATTCGCTGATCCACGACGACCTGCCCTGCATGGACAATGATGACCTGCGGCGTGGCCGGCCGACGGCGCACCGGGCGTTCGACGAGCCCACGGCCCTGCTGGCGGGCGACGCGTTGCTGACGCATGCCTTTGCCCTGCTCGCGACCGCGTATGCAGCGCAGCCGCCGCTCGCGCAGGCGCTTGTCGCCGAACTCGCCGACGCGGCTGGGAGCCGCCGGCTGATTGGCGGCCAGATGGAGGACCTGCTCGCGGAAAAGAAGGCCGACGCGACGGCTGGCGAGCTCGAGTTCATTCACCTCAACAAGACGGCCGCGATGCTTGAAGCCGCGCTCGTCATGGGCGGGCTCGTCGGTGGCGCCGACGCGGCGGCGCAAGCCACGCTGCGGCGCGCGGGACGCGGTCTCGGCCTCGCGTTCCAGATCGTCGACGACGTCCTGGACGCCACCGCCGACAGCGCGACGCTGGGCAAGACGGCGGGTAAGGACGCAAAGGCCGGGAAGACGACGTACGTTAAGCTCTACGGGCTCGACGCCTCGCGGCAGATGGCGCGCGAGCAGACCGATGTCGCGCTCGCCGCGCTCCGCTCGCTCCCAGGAGACACGAGGTTCCTCGTCGCTCTCGTCGACTCGCTCGTGGGCCGGGCGAAGTAGGACGGCAGCTCGGCATCGCTACTCTCCTTGTGACGCCGTGACGGCCTGACCCCGTCTCGGGGGGGAAAAAAATGGGGTCAGGGCGTCACCGCGTCACTTTTTGCCCCACGGGGTCAGCGTCACCGCGTCACAGATGGGAGGTTGGCGGATCACTCGGCGGGGACGGGCGCGGCGGCTCACCGTGCGGCACGGGGGCCGATGCGAGAGCGAAGAAGGCAGGGAGGAATCCGGCGGCTGGGCGCTTACGGCTTCGCGCCGTGAAGCTCGGTCGTCGCGGTCTGTGACAGCTTGTACTCGACCGACTCGCGGAGGGCTTCCCAGCTGGCGTCGATGATATTGTCGCTCACGCCAACCGTGCCCCAGATGCGCTGGCCGTCACCGCTCTCGATCAGGACGCGCGTCCGCGAACCGGCGCCGGCGTTACCCTCGAGGATGCGGACCTTGTAATCGCGCAACTGCATCGCGTGGAGCTGCGGGTAGTGCTTCTCCAGCGCGAGCCGAAGCGCCTTGTCGAGCGCGCCGACCGGGCCGGTTTCCTCCGCGACCGTGTGCATCCACTCGCCGTTGACCTGGAGCTTCACCGTCGCCTCGGCCCAGAGCTGGGCTCCGTGACGCTCGATGATGACGCGGTAGGTCTCGACGTCGAAGAACGTACGCCGTTGTCCAAGGTGTTTCGCGACGAGCAGTTTGAAGGAGGCGTCCGCCGCTTCGTACTCGTAGCCGTGGAATTCCTTCTCCTTCAGCTCGTCGATCAGCGCCTTCATCTCGGGGCGCTTTTCGTCGAGGTCGACGCCCAACTCGCGCGCTTTCAGGATGAGGCTGGTGCGCCCGGCCATGTCGGACACAAGGACCCGCGTGCGATTGCCGACGAGCGCCGGCGTGATGTGCTCGTAGCTGCGCGCCACCTTCTGGGCGGCGTTGGCATGCAACCCGCCCTTGTGGGCGAAGGCAGAGAGGCCGACGAACGGCGCCTTGGGGTTCGGCCGCAGGTTCGCGAGCTCGTCGAAGAACAAGGACAGGTCGCGCAACTGCCGCAGGTTCGTCGCGCAGTGCGCGGTGCGGCCCATCTTCAGACAGAGATTGGGCAGAACCGTCGTCAGGTCCGCGTTGCCCACGCGCTCGCCGTAGCCGTTCATCGTGCCCTGCACGAGCGACGCGCCCGCCACGACGCCGCCAAGCGTCAGTGCAACCGCGAGCCCGCTGTCGTTGTGGCAGTGGACGCCCACCTTGTCGGAGCCGAATTCCTGCACGACGCGCGCGACGATCGTCTTGAAGTCATCGACGAGCGTGCCGCCGTTCGTGTCGCAAAGCGTCAGGTTGGCCGCCCCACCCCGGATGGCCGCGGCCAGCGTGCGCAGCGCGTACTCGGAGTCGTCCTTGTAGCCGTCGAAGAAGTGCTCGGCGTCGTAGATGACCTCGCGCCCCTCCGCCACCAGGTAACGCGTGGAGTCCTCAATCATCGCCAGGTTCTCCTCGAGCGTGGTGCGCAGGATCTCGGTGACGTGGAGCTTCCACGTTTTGCCCACGATCGCGAGGACCGGCATCCCGCTGTCCAGGAGGGTGCGGAGTTGCGGATCCTCGGTGGCAGGATGGCCGGCCCGCCGGGTGGACCCAAAGGCCGACAGCCGGGCGTGCTTGAGCTTCAGCTTCTGCGCTTCCTGGAAAAACGTGATGTCGCGCGGGTTCGAGCCGGGGAAGCCGCCCTCGATGTAGTCGACGCCAAACTGGTCCAGTCGCTCCGCAATGAGCAGTTTGTCCGTGACCGAAAAGCTGATGCCTTCCCCCTGCGTGCCGTCGCGCAGGGTCGTATCGTAAATTTTGACCGCGGAACTCATGTGGGCAGCCCGCAGGGTTGTCCTCCAGAGCGTCGACTGGCAAGGGAGCTTTTGGCTGCGGCGGGGTGGATGACGCAGGTTTTTCCCGACCGCGATCGCACGTCCGTGCCCCGCTCCCGTCCGCCCCACATTCGGCCTCGCGCGCGTCCGAAGTGGCTGCAACAAAACAACCCTGCATGGGTCACCCAGACATGCTTTCACCCCGCCGCCCTGCCCCCGCCTCGCGCCGTATGAGCCTGTTGCCAGCCTCGCTCGCGTTGGCCGCGCTGATTCTCCCGCCTGCGGCCGCAACCGCGGCGTCGGCCCCGGCGGAAGCGCCTGCGGCGGCGATCTCCGCGCCGACTCCGTTGACGCCCGCCGAAGCGAAGGAGGAACTGCGCCGCGCCCAGAACCGGGCGAGCGAGCCTGGCAGCTTCCGGCGCGTCGTCTCCCGGAAGAACAAGGAAGGCGGCGCCACAATTACGACCACCACGCTCACGCTCCGGCGCACCGGTCAGCCGACGTTCACCCGGACAGAGACGGTAACCGTGTACGATGCTCAGCCCGACCAACCCCAGAAGCGCATCGCGCTGACCAACGAGGAAGGCCACTGGCAGATTCTCGGAAACAAGGCGGTGCTTCGCCCTGCGACCGCCGCGCCCGGCGTGAAGTCCGGTGATGCTGCGCAGAAGGCCAAAGGGTCGGCGCGACCGGAGGTCGACCAGATGAAGAAGTTCGTGGAGGAGGCGACGGTCAGCGGAGAGCGCTTCACCGAAAACGGCCAGCCGCGCCTCCGCGTGACCCGTGAACTCGGCCCCGAAGCACAACGGTTCATCAAGGAGAAGGTGGACGCCGAACTGGCCAAGGCGAAGAAGGAGCTCTCGTTCGCCAAGCGCGTCCTGGTCAACACGGTCTTGGCCGCGAAGGGTGGCATCGGGGCGTTCCTGCCGGTGCGTGAAGTGTACGTCATCGACCCGGCGCGGCATGCCATCCTGACGTCGAAGTTCTACAACTCCGACGGGAAGCAGATCTCTGAGATGGAGAAACAACCCGAGGCGCAGCCGAACACCGAGGAGCGTATCGACGAGCTGCCACTCGAAACGTTTGCGCTCCCGGCGGACGTGGAGGTGATCCGACCGGCCACGCGAGAGGAAGCGAGGGAGCTCATCCGGAAACTGATGGCAGAGGAAAAGAAGGTGCGCGGCGCGCAGGCGAACTGAGGCGTGCCGCCAAGTTGGCCGCCTGCGAAACACGAGTGGCCTCGATCAGGCGTCGGCGCAAACGTCAGCGCGCGCAACGCGCCCCGCCCCGCCGCTCACGCGCCCACGGCGTGCGCGTGGATGAAGGCCCGGATCGCGGCGGGCGTCGCCTGGAGCTTGTGCTTCACGATCGGCTTCGACTTGAGCGCCTCGAGGCTCGGATGCGTCGGCTCCACGCCGATGGCGCTGCGGATGGTGTCGGGAAACTTCGCCGGGCTGGCCGTTGAGAGCACAACGCTCACGCGGTCCGGCGCGATCTCCTTGAACGCGCAGGCCGTGTGCGGATCGGCCACGTAACCGTAGGCCGCGTGCACGCGCTGGATGATCCCCGGAATCTCGCCGTCGCTGCAGCGGGTGGAGGTAAAGGTGTCGCGATTGAACCGCTCGAACGTGTACGCCCCGGTCTGCTTGAAGGTGTCCATCACCTGCCGCACGCGGGCCGGCTCGCGGCCGACGGCGAAGTAGATGAAGCGCTCGAAGTTGGAGGCGACCTGGATGTCCATTGACGGCGCGAGGCTCGGATGCACCGCGCCCACGCGGTACTCGCCGGTGGTGAACAGCCGGTAGAGAATATCGTTCTGGTTCGTGGCGACGCGGAAGCCGCGGATCGGCACGCCCATTTTCTGCAGCATCCAGCCCGCGAGCACGTTGCCGAAATTGCCGGTGGGCACGACAAACTCGACGTTGCCCCGTTCCGCCGCCGGGAGCCGCAGCCAGGCGTGGAGGTAGTACACGCACTGCGCCAGCACGCGGGCGAGGTTGATGGAGTTGACCGCGGAGAGGCGGTGCTGGGTGCGGAACCCCTGGTCGCCGAAGACCTCCTTCAGGGCCGCCTGCGCGTCATCGAACGTGCCGTCAACGGCGAGCGCGAAAACGTTTTCCGCGCCGGTGCAGGCCATCTGGCGCTCCTGGAGCGGCGAGACCCGGCCATCCGGGTAGAGGATGAAAATGGCGGTGCCCGGGCGGCCGATCAGCCCGTGAATGGCGGCGGCGCCGGTGTCGCCCGAGGTCGCGCCGAGGACGTTGATCGTCTCGCGGCGGACCCGGCACTGGTGGGCGTAGAGGTTGCCCAGGAGCTGCAGGGCGAAGTCCTTGAACGCGAGCGTCGGGCCGTGAAACAGCTCGAGCACGTACAGATTCTTCGCCAGCGGCTTCAGCGGGGCGATCGCGGGGTCGGAGAACTTTGTGTAGCTCGCCGCGACGATCTGCCGGAGCGTGTCCGGCGGGATGTCGGTGGCGAACACCCGCATGAACTCGAAGCAGAGCTCGGGATAGCTGAGCCGCTCGAACGCGGAGAGTTTGCCGCTGAAGTCCGGCAGCGATTCCGGCAGGAACAACCCGCCGTCGGGCGCCAACCCCGTGGCCACCGCATCCGAGAACCCAAGCGAGGGCGTCTGCCCGCGTGTAGAGAGAAAACGCATATATGTCAGAAGCCAGAAGCCAGAGGCCGGAGGCCGGACGCCAGAAGCCGGAGGCCGGAAGACGGGCGGCGGAAGCCGGAGGCCAGAGGCCGGAAGCCCGAAGCCGAAGGCAGAGGTCTGAGCGTAAAAGCCAGAAAAAGGGACATATTGGTGTTCAATGGCCGCCGTGATCTGCCGCGATTATGAACGGACTGGGATTCCTCATCATCGCGCCGAGCCCTGGACCTATTTCCCGCATCAACGAGTAGAGTGAGTCAAAACCCTCAGGCGGGAGGTATTGGTGCGCTCGGGCAAACATGAGCCAGTTTTCGGTTTCCAGGAGCTCGGTATCGGCATCCGTCAGCTTGCTCACGAAGTGAGCCTCGTAACGGCGCTTTCCCCAAGCTTCCGCGATACAGGCGCTGACGGAACGGGCAGATCGCCGCACTTGATCGGTCAGCGCAAAGCGCTCTTCCACCGGCCACCGCCTCGACACTTCGAACACCTGGAGGCCGAGTTCGTACGCCCTCTGCCAAACCCGCAGATCCGTGAAGTGCCGGATCGGCGGGTTTCCCGTCCTGTCGGGTGATGAACTCATCGAGCGTACTGTTTTAGTTTCCGGCTTTAGCGTTCGCTTCTGGGCCATCCGTCTTCCATCTTCCGGCTTCCGGCTTCTGGCCTCTGGCTTCTGGCCTCTGGCTTCCGGCCTAGCCCGGCCCGCGGGCTAGGCGTCCAGCCCGAAGGCCTTGTGGGCGAGGCGGGCGGCTTCGTCGGCCTTGTCGAGGGCGATGACGACGGCAATTTTGATCTCGGAGGTGCTGATCAGCTGAATGTTGATCCCAGCATCGGCGAGCGTCTGGAAGAGCGTGGCGGCGACGCCGGAGTGCGTGCGCATGCCGACGCCGACAACGGCGAGCTTGGCGACCTGCTCGTAGATGGACACCGTACCGCCGAGGTCCTTCACGATGGGCTCCAGCGCGCGGACCGCCTTCTGGGTCTCCGTCTGCGGCACCGTGAACGTCAGGTTCGCCACGCCGGCGCGACCAATGTTCTGCACGATCATGTCGACATTGACGTAAGCGTCGGCCAGCGCGCGGAAGACGCGGGCGGCGGAGCCGGGCTTGTCGGTGATGTTGCTGACGACGACCTTGGCCTGGTCCTTGTCGACGGCGACACCGCGAACGAGGACTTTCTCCATGGAGGCGACTTCTGCTTTCACGATGGTTCCTGGATTGTGGTTAAAGGAGGAGCGAACTTCGAAGACGACGTTGTACTTGGCGGCGAACTCGACGGAGCGGGACTGCATGACCTTGGAGCCGGACGAGGCGAGCTCGAGCATCTCGTCGTAGCTGATCTCCTCGATCTTGCGGGCGGTCTTCACGACGCGCGGATCGGCGGTGTAGACGCCATCGACGTCGGTGTAGATCTCGCACTTGTCGGCCTTGATGGCGGCCGCGAGGGCGATGGCGGTGAGATCGGATCCACCGCGGCCGAGCGTGGTTGTCTGGCCCTCGTCGTTCACGCCCTGAAAGCCGGCGACGATGATGACGTTGCCAGCCGAGAGGTCCTTCTCGAGCGCGCTGGCGTCGATATCCTTGATCTTGGCCTTGGTGTGAACCGTGTCGGTCGTGATGCCGGCCTGGGCGCCGGTGTAGCTGATCGCGGGCACGCCGATGCCGTGCAGGGCCATGGCGGTAAGCGCAATGGTCTCCTGTTCGCCGATGGCGAGGAGCTGGTCGAGTTCGCGATCGCTGGGCAGGTCGCACACGGCTTTGGCGCGCGCGATGAGCTCGTTGGTCACGCCGGCGCGGGCCGACACGACGACGACGAGTTCATTGCCTTCGGCGCGGATCGCCTTGATGCGTTCCGCGACCTTCTTGATGCGTTCGACGTCACCGACTGAGGTGCCGCCGTATTTCTGGACGATACGAGCCATGGGAGCGGGCGTTGGAGATGGGAGCTGGGTGCGGGGCGGGATCACTCGAAGTCTCCGATCCGAAGAAGGACCGGATCCTCGAGCACGCTGCCGAGCGCCTTGAGCTGACGCAGGGTGCGCTGCATCGCACGCTCGTTGCTCTCGTGCGTCGTGAGGACGAGCGAAGCGGCGCCCGAGTATTCCGAAGGATTCTGAATGACGCTCGCGATGCTGATCCGGTGGCGGGCCATGACGGAGGCAACGCGGGCGAGGACGCCGGGCTCATCCTTGACCGTGAGCCGCAGGTAGTAGCGGCAGCGGATGTTCTCGGGCGGCGCGAGCCGGCAGGTGGGAACGGACTCGTCGGCCTCGCCGAGGAGGTGGGCGCCCTTGCCGTGCTTCAGGAGCGACGCGGCGTCGGCAATGTCGCTGATGACGGCGCTCGCGGTGGCGTCCTGGCCGGCGCCGCGACCGCTGTACAAGGTGGTGCCGACCACGTCGCCCGTGACGGAGACCGCGTTGAAGACACCGCTGACGTTGGCGATCACGTTGCCCTCAGGCAGGAGCGTGGGATGCACGCGGACCGAGAGCTCGTCGCGCTTGAAGTCGCGGGTGATGACGGCGAGGAGCTTGATGCCGTAGCCGAGAACGGAGGCGTTCTTGAAGTCGGCGGGCGTGATGCGGGAGATGCCTTCGACGATCATCTGGTCGGTCTTCACCCAGCGACCGTGGGCGAGCCAGGCGAGGACGGCGGCCTTGTGCGCGGTGTCCCAGCCGTCGACATCGAGCGATTCGTCAGCCTCGGCGTAGCCGAGCCGCTTCGCCTCGGCGAGGACGTCGGCGTAAGGCGCATCCTGGTCCTCCATCTGCGTGAGGATGTAGTTACACGTGCCGTTGAGGATGCCGTAGATCCGGGGAAAATGATTGGCGACGAGTCCCTCGCGGATGGCCTTGATGATCGGGATGCCGCCGGCGACGGAGGCCTCGAAGAAGAAATGGCCGCCGTGCTTGCGAGCGGTGCTGATGATCTCGGCGCCGTGTTCGCAGATGAGCGCCTTGTTGGCGGAGACGACGATCTTGCCGTGGCGCAGCGCGGTGAGCGTGACCTCGCGGGCGAGTTTCGTGCCGCCAATCAGTTCGCAGACGATGTGGATGGACGGGTCGTTGGCGATCGAGAACGAGTCATCCGTAAGCTTGGCCGCGGGAATCTTCACCGCACGCGTCTTGCGCAGATCGCGTACGGCCGCGCGGGCGAGGTTCAGTTTCACCCCGACGCGGCGTTCCAGGTCGGCCCGGTTGGCAGTCAGGTGTTTCCACACGCCCTGCCCCACCGTGCCCAGGCCACAGATGCCGATGTTCACTGTCATAGAGTCGCTCATGATTTCGGGGCGGCGGGCTTTTGCCCGACCTTGCTCTCGGTGCCAGCCGCGAGGCGCGCGAGGTTGGTGCGGTGCCAGACGACGACAAGCACGGCGATCAGCACGGACGCGCCGAGGATGATGCCCGGCTGTCCGAGGAAGAACGCGGCGACTGGCAGGGCGATGGCCGCGAGCATCGAGGACACCGAGACGTACCGGCAGATCGCAAGGCTCAGCAGCCAGACGACGAGCGCGATCAGGACGCCCAGCGGGAACAGCACCGCGAAGCCGCCGGCGCCCGTGGCGACGCCCTTGCCTCCGCGGAAACGCGTGAAGCAGGAAAAGCTGTGGCCAAGAAACGCGCCGACGAGTCCGGCCGCCTCGAGGTTGGTGAGCGACAGCGGCCCAAGCGTGCTCCCCGGCGTGGCCTCACGGCTGAGATACCAGTAGGCCCAGGGCGCGGCCGTCGCGAGCGCACCCTTCACCGCATCCAGCGCGAAGACCATGTTGCCGGCGCGGCTGCCGAGCACGCGACGCACGTTCGTGGCGCCCGGGTTCTTCGAGCCGACCTCGAAGATGTTCACCCCGTGCGCGCGGGCCACGAGGTAACCGAAGGGAAGCGAGCCCAGGAGGTAGCCAACGACGGCGGCGAGCAGCAGGGGGGTAAGCATGGCGACGGGTGGCGGGTGAAGGTGAAGCGGGAAACAGACAGGCCCGCCGCGGCGGGCCTGACGTCACAACTGGACGAACTTCGCCATCTTGATGGCAGGATGGCCCTTGATGACCTTGCGGGCGGACTCGCTCGGTTCGCTGTCCACGCGGACCACCATATAGGCGGTGCCGCCCGGGGTGAGACGCGAGAGGGACATGTCGGCAATGTTGACGCCGTCCTTGCCGAGGATGGTGCCCACCTCGCCCACCATGCCGGGCTGGTCCATGTTCTCGAGGACGAGGAGCTTGCCGTCGGCGAGCACCTCAACCTCGCGCCCGTTGATATTCACGATGCGCGGCTCGTTGGCCTTGCCAATGAGCGTGCCGGAAGCGGAGTAGATCTTCCCGTCGTCGGTCGTCGCCTCGACCTGGATCAGGTCGGTGTACCCGGCGTCCTGGGTGGACTTCACCACCTGGGCACGAATGCCGAGCCGCTCGAGGCGGGCCGGGGCGTTGACGAAATTGACCTCCGCGCCGCTGATCCGGCGCAGGAACCCGCGCTCGATCGAGCGGGTGACGGCGTTGACGTCGGAATCGAGCAGCTTGCCCCAGTACGTGATCGACAGCATCGAGATCTGCTGCGGCGCGATCTGCTGCACCAGGGTGCCGAGCTTGGTGCCCAGGTTGATGTAGGGCCCGAGAATCTTCATCGTCGCGGCGTCGATCGACGGCACGTTGACGGCATTGCGGATCACGCCGCCCTTGAGCACGTCGGCGATCTGCTCGGCGATCTCGATGCCCACGGACTCCTGCGCCTCGGCGGTCGAAGCGCCCAGATGCGGCGTCAGCACCACGTTGGGCATCTTCCGGAGTTCGCTGTCCTTGGCCAGCGGCTCGTCCTCGAACACGTCGAGGCCGGCGGCGGCCACGTGGCCGGACTTCAGCGCCTCGATGAGAGCGGCTTCCTTGATGATGCCGCCGCGGGCGCAGTTGAAGAGCCGGACGCCCTTCTTGCACTTCGCCAGCGCCGCCTCGTCGATCATGTACTTCGTGTCGTCGGTCAGCGGCATGTGGACCGTGATGTAATCCGACTGGCGGAGCAGTTCGTCGAGGGTCACGCCTTCCACCTGCATCGCCTTGGCCCGGCTGGGGGCGAGGTAAGGATCAAACGCGAGCACGCGCATGCCGAAGGCCTGGGCGCGCTTCGCCACTTCGCCCCCGATGCGGCCGAGGCCGACGATGCCGAGGGTTTTGCGGAAAAGCTCGATGCCCGAGAAGCTCTTGCGGTCCCACTGGCCGGCGCGCATCGAAGCCGAAGCCTGGGGCACGGGACGGGCGCCACACAGCAGGTGCGTAAAGGTGAGCTCAGCCGTGGCGATCGTGTTGCCCGACGGCGTATTCATGACGATGACACCGCGTTCGGTCGCGGCCTCGACGTCGACGTTGTCCACGCCCACTCCGGCGCGTCCCACCACCTTGAGCAAGGGGGCGGCGGCGAACACCTCGGCGGTGATCTTCGTCTCGGAACGGACGGCGATCGCGTGCACGTCCTTCACGAGTTCCAGAACCTTCTCCGGAGAGGAGCCATAGGCCTCGATGACTTCCAAGCCCGACTGCTGGCGCAGGTAGGCGACTCCTTTGGGCGAGATCTTGTCAGCGACGAGGACTTTCATGGGGACAAAATGCTCCCGAGGGAAATCTCGGGTCTGGGCGCAAGCAAGGAAAAGCCGCGCTATGACAAATGCACCCTGCCTCGGACAAAGCCCACCGCTGTGCTTGTCAGGCCGACAAGGCGTCCACCGGGTCCGAAGCCGTCGGGGCCGGCCGGCAAAAGTTGCGCCTGCTCCCCCGCCCGATCGCGCCCTCCGCGCCGAGAAGGCCGGCGGCGCGGCCTGCCGGATGGCGGGAAGCCTGATGCCCCTCACGCCACCACCCGCCCTCCCAGTTTGCGCTTTTCTGGTTCCATTCCTCCGCCTTCAATCGCCTGTCTTTGGCGACCAGCGGCTTGGCAACCAACCCCGGGGGAGACTCCGTTCCAGTTGCAAAACCGCCCTCCAGACGCGCAACTTCGAGCCCCTCCACCCGTCCTTCCTGCCGGGCGCGCGCCATCAGGTCGCGGCCTTTTCCTTTTTTCATGATCCCAGTGCCAACTCGCTCTGTCTCTTCGATGTCTGTCTTAAGGGTAGCCACCGCCGCCCTGCTGGTTGCCGTGGCGGGTTGCTCCAAGTCCGGGTCGGGATCGGGCGGTCGCGGCGGAGGTGGGGCTCCGGTTCTCGTCGGCAAAGCCGAGCGCAAGGTTGTCCCGCTCGTCATTGATGCGGTCGGCACGGTCGAGCCCATCCGCGCCGCCTCCGTCCGCGCCCAGATCACCGGCACCCTCCTGCGCATCGCGATCCGCGAGGGTCAGGACGTCGCCGAGGGCGATCTGCTGTTCGAAATCGATCCGCGCCCCTTCGAGAGCACGCTGCGCTCAGCCCTCGCCGACCAGAAGCGCATCCAGGTGCAGTTCGAAAACGCCCGCGCCCAGGTCGAACGCTACAAGCGCCTGGACGTCGGCCGCATGGTCTCGCAGGAGGAGGCCCAGCAGGTGCAGGACGCCGCCCGCGCGCTCGAGGCCCAGGCGGCGGCCGCCGCCGCCGCGGTCGAAAGCGCCCGGCTCCAACTCAGCTACTGCTCCGTCCGCGCCCCCATCGCCGGCCGCACCGGCAACATCAGCGTCCATGAGGGCGACCTCATCCGCTCCAGCGAGGCCGGGAACCTGGTCACGATCAACCAGCTCAACCCCATCTACGTCACCTTCGGCGTGGCGCAGCAGTACCTCCCCGCGATCGCCCGCTACCGCGCCGAACACCCGCTCGCCGTCGAGATTCGCCTCGGCAGCACCGAGGAGACCCCGGCCGCGAGCGGCGAACTCACCTTCGTCGACAACGCGGTCGACACCACCACCGGCACCATCCGGCTCAAGGCCACGATCGCCAACGAACAGCAGCGCCTCTGGCCAGGCCAGTTCGCCACCGTCGCCGTGCGCCTCGCCGCCCCCGAGGTCCTGACCGTTCCCGCCAGCGCGGTGCAGTCCGACCAGGCCGGCCAGCATGTCTTCGTGGTCAAGACCGACTCGACCGCCGAGTTTCGGAAGATCGTGGTCGAGCGCACCTTCAACGACGATGCCGTCGTCACCGCCGGCCTCGAGGCAGGCGACACCGTCGTCACCGACGGCCAGCTGCGCGTCATCTCCGGCCGCCCGGTGCAGGTGAAGCCCGCCGACATTCTTACGAATCCAACCGCCGCGGGACGCGAGGGCGTCGCCGCCGACAAGGCCGGCCCCGGCTCCGGCCAGGGTAAGCAGCAGAAGAAGAAGTCCTCCCAAGGCTCGTGAGCGTCCGGCTCCGGCTTAACCGTCCCGCCCGCCTCCAGCGCGTATTGCGCCCAATGCCGCGCCCATGAACATTCCTGAGCTCTTCATCCGTCGTCCCGTCATGACGACCCTCGTGACCGCCGCCGTCACGATCTTCGGCCTGATGGCCTATCAGTCGTTGCCCGTCAGCGACCTGCCCAACGTCGACTTTCCCACCATCCAGGTGAACGCCAGCCTCCCTGGCGCCAGCCCGGAAACGATGGCCTCGTCCGTCGCGACGCCGCTGGAACAGCAGCTCTCGACCATCGCCGGCATCGAGTCGATGACGTCTTCGAGTTCGCTCGGCTCCACCCAGATCACGCTGCAGTTCACGCTCGATCGCGACATCGACGGCGCCGCCCAGGACGTGCAGTCCGCCATCTCTGCCGTGCAGCGCCGGCTGCCGCAGGACATGCCCAACCCGCCGTCCTTCCGGAAGAGCAATCCGGCCGACGACCCGATCCTCCTCCTGGCGCTGAGTTCCCCGACGCTCCCGCTGTCCGAGGTCAACGAGTTCGCGGAAAATCTCCTCGCCCAGCGCATCTCGACCGTCGAGGGCGTCGCCCAGGTGCAGGTCATGGGCGCGCAGAAGTACGCCGTCCGCGTAAAGCTCGACCCGCATGCGCTCGCCAGCCGCGGCATCGGCATCGACGAGGTCCGCACCGCGCTCGACACCAACAACGTCAACATGCCCGCCGGCGTGCTCGAGGGCTCCAGCAAGGCGATCACGCTCCAGGCGACCGGCCAGCTCCACGATGCCGATGGTTTCCGCAAGGTGATCATCACCTACCGCAATGGCGCCCCCGTTCGCGTCGGCGACGTCGCCGAGGTCGTGGACAGCGTCCAGAACGACAAGCAGGCCGGCTGGTACAACGGCAACCGCTCGATCATCCTCTTCGTCCAGCGCCAGCCCGGCACCAACACGATCGAGGTCGTCGACGGCGTGAAAGCCCTGCTGCCGACCTTCCGCGCCCAGATGCCGGCCTCGGTGAACCTCGACATTCTCATCGATCGGTCGCTGGCCATCCGTGAGTCCGTCGCCGACGTGAAGTTCACCCTCGTCCTCGCCATCGCGCTGGTCGTGCTCGTGATCTTCCTCTTCCTGCGGACGCTCTCCGCCACGATCATCCCCAGCATCGCGATGCCGATCGCGGTGATCGGCACGTTCGCGGTGATGTACTTCTTTGGCTTCAGCATCGACAACCTGTCGCTGCTCGCGCTGACGCTCTCGGTGGGCTTCGTCGTCGATGACGCGATCGTCATGCTGGAGAACATCATCCGGCACATCGAACACGGCGAACCGGTGATGAGCGCCGCGCTCAAGGGTTCCCGCGAGATCGGCTTCACGATTATCTCGATGACGATCTCGCTCGTGGCCGTCTTCATCCCCGTCCTCTTCATGGGCGGCGTCCTGGGCCGGCTCCTGCACGAGTTCGCCGTCACGATCAGCGCGGCCATCCTGGTCTCGGGCTTCGTCTCGCTCACGCTCACCCCAATGCTCTGCAGCCGCTTCCTGCGGCCGATCACACCGGGCGCGCATCACGGCCGGTTCTACGAGACGATGGAGAACATCTTCCGCTCGGGCCTGAACTTCTATGAGCGCACCTTGCGCGCCACGATGCACCACCGGCGGCTCACCATGGTCGTGGCCGCGGTCGCGGTCGTGCTCACCGTCGTGCTGCTCATCATCGTGCCCAAGGGCTTCATCCCGACCGAGGACACCGGCCGCATCAGCATCAGCATCGAGGCCGCCCAGGGGTCGTCGTTCGAGTCGATGGTCCGCTATCAGCGCGCCGTCATGGCGATTGTGGGCAAGAACCCGCACATCCAGGGCTACTCCTCCTCGGTGGGCGGCGGTAACACGAGCCGCATGTTCGCCAGCCTCAAGGACCGGCATGATCGCCCGGCCGCCAGCGTCATCGTCCAGCAGCTCCGCGCCGATCTCGCCGGCATCCCGGGCGTCCGCGTGTTCCCGCAGGTGCCGCCCAGCATCCGCATCGGCGGCCGCATGTCGTCCTCGGTCTACCAGTACACGATCTACGGCCCCGACTTGAAGGAGCTCTACGGCCTCGTCCCGCCGTTCACCGAGGCGGTCCGCCAGGTGCCGGGCGTCGTCGATGTCACGACGGATCTCCAGGTCACCAGCCCCCAGCTCATCGTCGAGGTCGACCGCGACAAGACCTCCGCCCTCGGTCTCAACGTCGAGGCGGTCGAGAACGTCCTCTACAGCGCCTACGGCTCGCGCCAGGTCTCCACCATCTACACGCCGACGAACCAGTACTACGTCGTGATGGAGATCGACGAAAAGTATCAGCGCGATCCGCGTTCGCTTTCGCTGCTCCATCTCCGCAACAGCGCTGGCAAGCTGATCCCGCTCGACGCCGTCGCCAAGACGCGCAGCACCGTGGGTCCGCTGAGCGTCAGCCACCTGGGCCAGGTCCCGGCGGTCACGGTCACCTTCAACCTCGCCCAGGGCGTCTCGCTCAGCGAGGTCACCACGCGCATCGAGCGCATTGCACGCGACATGCTGCCGCCCACCGTGGGCAGCACGTTCCAGGGTACGGCCGCCGCGTTTACAAGTTCGCTCCAGGGTCTCGGCGTCATGCTGCTGGTCGCGGTGCTCACGATCTACCTGGTGCTCGGCATCCTGTACGAGGACTTCATCCACCCGCTCACGATTCTCTCGGGCCTGCCCGCGGCGACGTTCGGCGCGCTGGCCACGCTGCTCATCTTCGGCCAGGAGCTGAACATCTACGGCTACGTCGGACTCATCATGCTCATCGGCATCGTGAAGAAGAACGCGATCATGATGATCGACTTCGCCCTCGATGCGCGCCGCACGCGCGGCAAGTCGGCGCAGGAGGCGATCTTCGAGGCCTGCCTCGTCCGCTTCCGCCCGATCATGATGACCACGCTCGCCGCCATCGCGGGCGTGCTACCCATCGCACTCGGCATGGGCGCCGGCGCCGAATCCCGCCGCACGCTCGGCCTCGCGGTCGTCGGCGGCCTCGTGGTCTCGCAGATGCTCACGCTCTACATCACCCCGGTGTTCTACATGTACATGGAGCGGTTCACGAAGTACGTGACGCCGACGCCGGTCTCCGAACTCGTAGGCGAAAACGACACCGAGACGATCCTCGCCAAGTAACGCGCCGCCCTTCCCGACCGTCGGCCCAGCCGGAGCGCTGGGCCGCCCATGCGGGCCGAGGCGGCGGAAACCGGCGGCCCGTCCGCTGCCGGTAATCCGTAAACAAAAGAGGCGGCACCCGCTCGGGTACCGCCTCTCAAGTTATTCGGCGGCGACGGCGGGCGCCGTCAACCGTCCCAGGCTCACGGCTTCGCCGGCACGTTGAGGCCGAGGAAGTGGGCCGCGAAGCCGAGCTTGTCGGCCGCCTCCTCGATCATCTTCGAGGTGGGCTTGCCGGCGCCATGCCCCGCCTTGGTCTCGATCCGGATCATGATCGGGCCCGAGTCGGCGGTGTTGGCCACCTTGGCCTGCAGTTCAGCGGTGTACTTGAAGGAGTGCGCCGGGTGCACGCGGTCGTCGTGGTCGGCCGTGGTCACCAGCACCGCGGGATACTTCACCCCAGCCTTGGCCGTGTGCAGCGGCGAGTAGGCCGAGAGGTACTTGAAGCCCGCGGCATCGTCGCTGGAGCCGTAGTCATTCACCCAGGCGTAGCCGATGGTGAATTTGTGGAAGCGGAGCATGTCCATCACGCCCACGGCCGGCCACGCGACGCGGCAGAGGTCGGGACGCTGGTTGACGGTTGCGCCGACGAGCAGGCCGCCGTTGGAGCCGCCGCTGAGGACAAGCTTCGCGGGCGAAGTGTACTTGTTCGCGAACAGCCACTCGGCCGCGGCGATGAAGTCGTCGAACACGTTCTGCTTGCGCTCCTTCGTGCCCGACTCGTGCCAGGCTTTGCCGTATTCGCCGCCGCCGCGGAGGTTCGGCATCGCATACACGCCACCCGCCTCCATCCAGACGAGGTTCACGACCGAGAACGCCGGCGTAAGCGACACGTCGAAGCCGCCGTAGCCGTAAAGGAGCGCCGGGGTGTTCGCGTCGATCTTCAGGCCCTTCTTGTGGGAGATGAACATCGGCACGCGCGTGCCGTCCTTCGAGGTGTAGAACACCTGCTTCGTCTCGTAGTCGGCCGGATTGAACGCGACCTGCGGCGCCTGGTAAATCTCGCCGCGATTCGTGGCGACGTCGTGGCGGAAGTTCGTCGCGGGCGTCGTGAATGAAACGAAGTTGTAGAAGAACTCCGTCTCGTCCTCGCGGCCGCTGATGGCGCCAACGGTCCCGATGCCGGGCAGCGCGACATGGCCCTGCGCCTTGCCCTCGAGGCTGTAGATCGCGAGCCGGCTGCTCGCATCGTGCATCGTCTTCACGACGAAGCGGCCGCCGATGATGGCGACGGAATCGATGGTGTCCTCCCCCTCGGGGACCAGCGTCTTCCAGTTCGCGCGGGCCGGAGCCTGCGTATCGATCGCGATGATGCGACGGCGCGGCGCATCGAGATTAGTCACCACGAAGAGGACCGAACCGCGGTTGCCGACCACGGCGTATTCCGCGTCCCACTCCGTCACGATCGGCACCACCTTGGCGTCAATCGTCGGCGCCTCGGGGTTGCCGAGGTCGACATAGCTCAGGAGGTTTTCCGGCGCGGAGCCGCGGGAGGTCGTCACGATGAGGTACTTGCCGTCCTCGGTGACGCCGCCGTTGACGAACCACTGGGGCTCGTCGGCGCGCTCGTAGATCAGGCGGTCGGCGGACTGCGGGGTGCCGAGCTTGTGGTAGTACATGCGCTGGTGCTCGAGGGAGCTGAAGGTCTTGCCCGTGCCTTCGTCGGTCGTGGCGGCGGGATAGCGGGAATAGAAGAAGCCGCCGTTGTCCTTGGTCCAAGACGGGCCGGAGAACTTCACCCACGCGATCACGTCGCTGGCATCCTTGCCGTCGTCCACCGCGCGCACGCGGATCTCATTCCAGTCGGAGCCGGCGGCGGCGGTGCTGTACGCGACCCACTTGCCGTCCTTCGACACCTGGGTGCCGGCGAGGGCGACGGTGCCGTCCTTGGCGAGCGTGTTGGGATCGATCAGCACGCGCGGCTCAGCGCCGAGCTTTTCCTGCACGTAGAAGACGGCCTGGTTCTGCAGGCCGCTGTTCTTGGAGAAGAAGTACCGGCCGCCTTCCTTGAAGGGCACGCCGATGCGCGGGTAATTCCAGAGCGTGGTCAGTCGCTCGCGGAAGTAGGCGCGCTGCGGGAGCTTCTCGAGGAAGCCGAAGGTGAGTTTGTTCTCGGTCTCGACCCAGGCGCGGGTTTCCGGCGAGTCGAGGTCTTCGAGCCAGCGATACGGATCGGCCACCTTCGTGCCATGGTAGTCATCAACGACATTGCCGCGGGCGGCCGCGGGATACTGCCAGGTGGGACTGTCGGCGAAGGAGGCGGAGGAGGAAGCAAGGGCAAGCAAGGCAATCAGCGTTATACGCATGGCGGCCAAACTCATGTGCACCTCGGCGGAAATCAAGCGCGCGGGCTTGAACGGACGAGATCAGGGGCGGACGGCGCGGCTGGCGGGTGGATGGCGGGGGAAAAAAGCTGAAGAGCTGAAAGCTGAACCCGTCGTCGGGCGCCTGGCTCACCGGGTCCGTTCCAGCCTTCAGCGTTCAGTCTTCAGCTTTCGAGCGCGGGGCGTCCGCCAGGAATCCGGCGGCGACCGCCTCCTTCAACATCTGGTCGGCGTAGGCCCAGATGGCCTGGGAGCCGGCGGCGACGTGCTGGTTGCGGGCGACGACCCGGTCGTGGGTGATGCCGTGCTTCTGCCAGGCTCCGCCCTGGGTGCGCACGTTGAGGAGCATGGGCTGGAACCGGTCGACCGCGGCGGCGAAGCGGGACTCGGGCGTGGCGCGTTCCTCAAACTCATCCCACAGCGCGCGAAACTGGCGGGCCTGGTCGGGCGGGAGCAGCCCGAAGATGCGGCTGGCAGCGACGGCCTCGCGTTCGTGCTGGTTGGCCATCCCAGCCGTGTCGTAGGCGAAGGTGTCGCCCGCATCGATCTCCACCAGGTCGTGCAGGATGACCATCTTGAGCACGCGGAGGACGTCCAGGTTGGGCGTGTTGGCGTGCTCGGCCAGGACGATGACGCAGAGACAGAGGTGCCAGGAGTGCTCGGCGTCGTTTTCGGCGCGCCGGCTCTTCGTGACCAGCGTTTGCCGGAAGATCTCTTTCAGCTTGTCGCACTCGACGATGAACTCGATCTGCTGGGCCAGCCGCGCCGCGGGGGAGAGAGAGGGTGTTTCCACCCGGCGAGCCAAAGCCAAAGCCGACGCGGAGTGCAACCCCTGCTCCGGCCTGGCGTGTCCGGCCCCAAAACAATTTATTCAGCCTTCAGCATTCAGATATTCAGCATTTTCCCCCGCCGGCGGACTGTCCGCGTGCATCCAGCGCACCCGAGTTCGCGCTGCGGCGTCCGGCCTATTCCGTACAACCCTGAGTTGCCCCTCCCCCGCTCCCCCATGCATCTTCGCCCTGTCTCGTTTCTCGCCGTCCTGGCCTTCGCCGCCCTCGGACGCGCTCAGAGCCCCGCCACTCCGACCGAGTGGGTCGATCCCGACACCGGGCACCGAGTCGTTCGGCTATCGCAAGAGCCCGGCACCGCGAGTCTCTACTTTCACCAGAACGCCTACACGCCCGACGGCAAACGGCTGATCGTCACCACGCCCCACGGCATCGCCACGATCAACCTCGCTACCCGCGAGATCACGCCGCTCGTCGAGGGTCGCGTCCGCGTCATCGTCGCCGGCAAGAGGTCCGGCGACGTGTACTACACCAAGGGCGAGGACAACGCCCGCACGGTGTACGCGACCAACGTCGACACCAAGTTCACGCGCGAGATCGCGCGGATTCCCGAGGGCGCCATCGCCTCCATCAACGCCGACGAGACGCTCCTGCTCGGCGTCTTCGCCCCCCTGCCGGCCGGCATCGAAGCGCCGAAGAGTTCCTCCGCCAGCCAGCCGAACGCCGCCGGCACCAAGCCGTCCTTCCAGGCCGAGTACCAGGCCAACTGGCCCGATGGCCGCCCGATGACGTTCGCCGAGGCCAAGGACTTCCGCCTCCACCAGCGGCTGATGGCCATCCGCCAGGGCCCGCCGCAGGTCATCTTCACGATCAACATCCAGACCGGGGAGCGGAAGGAGATCGTCAAGGAGCGCGAGTGGCTCGGCCACCTGCAGTTCTCCCCGACCGATCCGCACCAGATCATGTTCTGCCACGAGGGCACCTGGCACGAGGTCGACCGCGTCTGGCTCGTCCGCACCGACGGCACCGGGCTCACCAACGTCCATCGCCGCACGATGAACATGGAGATCGCCGGCCATGAGTTCTTCGCCGCCGACGGCAAGACCGTCTGGTACGACCTGCAGACCCCGCGCGGGGAGGATTTCTGGCTCGCCGGTTACCAGATCGCGAACGGCAAGCGCACCTGGTACCACCTCCAGCGCGACGAGTGGTCCGTCCACTTCAACGTCTCCCCCGACGGCACCCTGTTCTGCGGCGACGGCGGCGACGAGGAAATGGTCGCCCACGCCAAGAACGGGAAGTGGATCTACCTGTTCCGCCCGGAACGCATCCCCGATGTCGCCGGCATCGCCAACCCCGACTCCGCCAATCTCATCGACCCGGGCGTCTTCCGCGCCGAGCGGCTCGTGAACATGCAGCGCCACGACTACAAGCTGGAGCCCAACGTCACCTTCACACCCGACATGAAGTGGATTGTCTTCCGCTCCAATCTCAGCGGCGAGGTCCACACCTACGCCGTCGAGATCGCAAAAGCGTCTGGCGAAAAGCACTGAACCGCCCAACCTCGGCGGCCGCATGGCAGTCGTACGCGCAGGTGTCGCCTGGTTTACCGAGGAGCAATGGCCCGAATACGGCCGGATGATGTCCGATTTCTCGGGCGAATCCTACGCGTCCTGGCGCCAGCACCTCGACCGGCTCGAAAAGCGCCTCACGCAAAAGGGCGTCACCGTCATCCGCGTCCCGATCGACCTCTCTGAGTTCGACTTCTGGTGCGCGGTCAACCGGCGACCGCGGGACAGCGAGGCGCGCTCCGACTACGCGGCCGCGCAGATGGACAAGCCCCGCTGACCGCACCCGCCCCTACTCCGCCGCCAGCGCCGCCATTTTGCCGACGGTGTTCCAGTTCCGGCCGGTGCCGTGCGTGCCCAGGTGCTTTTCGATCACCCCGAGGGTCAGCCGCGACCGCCCAATTCCATCCGGATAGACAGCATATAGGTGCCGCCCGTCCGCCGCCACGCGCTCGCGGCCGGCGATCGCGGCCTGCAGCGCCCGCACCTGCGGCGCCGTCGGCGGCTCCTTCAGCAGATAGACAACGACGTGCGCCGGATCGGCCGCCGTCTCCTTGGGAAACGGATTGCGCGTGATCACCTCCCGCCACTCCGCCGGCGCCCGCACGAAGAAATCAGTCTCGAGCGCGAGCTGCTTCGCCGCGGCCCGCTCGAGCATCGCCTCGAGTTTCGCGTCGCCCGCCGGCTTGCCGCGCATCACGACATTTCCGCTCTGCAGGAGGGTACGCACCTCGGCAAAGCCCAGGTTCTCCAGCCATGCCCGCAGGTCCCCCATGGCCAAGGGCGTTCCTCCAACATTCACGGCGCGCAGAAACACGAGATGGGTATTCATGTGGGCGCGCACCGGTAACGCGACCACCCGCTCTCTGCAACCGCCCCCTCGGCCGACTTGCGCCCGTTCCCGGGCGGAGCCCCCGCGTCACTCCTCGCTGATCCAGAGCCCGCAACTGAGCGCCGGCAGGAACAACTCCGCCTCGACCGGCAGCGTGGCGCCGTGGGCGTCGGACCAGTAGAAGCGGTCCTGGTCCGCCAGCGGATCCCACGCCCCAACCGAGCCCGCGATCTCCGCGCCAATCGGGATCATGACTTCATTGAGCGTCGGGTTGATCGCGAACAGCAGCCGCAAGGGTCCTTGGGAAAAATCCGCGTTGTACAAGGCCGCCAGCGCCGGCGAACCCGGCGCGTGAAAGAACTGGAAGAAGCCCTCGGTCGGACGCGAATACTGCCGCAGGAGCCGCCCGATCTCGCCCCGGCGAAAGGCGATCCAGTCGGCGAAATAGGCGTGCGTGCTGAGGTACCGGTACAGTCGGCGGTACTCCAGCGCGTTGACCTCCGGGTGCTGGTACGTGTTCGTCACGCCGTGCTTCGAGCGCAGGAAATCCTGCCCGGCCGCGAGCATCGGGATGCCGAGCGACATGAACAGCAGCGCGGCCATCAGGTGCGTGCGACGCTGGTCGTTGGCCGTCGGCGTGAAGCCGTTGCCGTGCGGGTTCTCGGTGATCACATCGATCCACGTGCGGTCGTCGTGGGACTCGGTGTAGTTGACGGTCTGCGCCGGCCACTTCGCGAAATACCAGGGCGAGCCGCGCAGGAAGTACTCCATCCGGTCCGCCGCGCCGTTGCCGCGCACGTAGTCGCGCACGAAGTCGCGGAAGCCGTCGTTCCAGGAGGCCCAGCCGGTGTCGCGCAGCGCGCCGGCGATGTGCCCGCGAAAGCTCCACGGCTCCGCGATGAGGATGACGTTGGGCTTCACCCGCTTCAGCGCCGCCTCGATCTCGCGCAGCACCTCCAGGCCGAGCAGCTCCGCGAGGTCGAACCGGAAGCCGTCGACGCCGTACGTCTCAATGTAGTGGATGCAGCTGTCGACGATCAGCCGGCGCGCCATCGCAGACCGCGCGCGCAGGTCGTTGCCGCAGCCGCTCCAGTTCGCCAGCGCACCGTGGGCGTCCTGCTCGAAGTAATACAGCCGGTCGATGTACATCAGGTGCGGCGGCAGCCCGACGTGGTTGAACACGACATCGAGGATCACCGCCATGCCGCGGCGGTGGCAGGCCGTCACCACGTCCTGAAATTCGCGAATGCCGGAGGCCCGCTCCGGCGCCAGCGCGTAACTGCTCTCCGGCGCGAAGTAGCTCGTGGGCATGTAGCCCCAGCCGTACTCGTCGCGCCGGGCGTTATCGAACTCGTGCACCGGCTGGAACTCGATGGCGTTCACGCCCAGGAAGCCGAGGTGGAACTCCGGACTCTCGATCCAGGTTTTGAGCCCGGTGAAGCCTCGGCGCTGCTCGGTCGTGGCTTTGATCGGCGCGTTGGCCACCAGGTCGCGGACGTGCGCTTCCGCAATGATGAGGTCGTGCCAGTCCGGCGTGCGGAATCGCCGGTCGCCGTGGCCGATCAGCGCCTTGTCGACCACGATGCCCGGCCCCTGCCGGTCCACCGTCGCGAGCGCGTATGGGTCCAGGATCTTCACCAGTGGATCGAAGCCGGCCTCGCGCCGCCCATCGACCGAGTACCAGTAGAACGCGCCGTGCAGGTTATGATCGAGCGTCACCTCCCAGATGCCCACCTCGCCCTCGGCGTCGGCACGGCGCGAGAGCGCAAACTGCTGGGCGTTCACCGGGTCCCCGAGCTCCCGGCTCAGGTAGAGCGTCACCGCCCGCGCGCGCGGCGCAAAGAGCCGGAAGACCGTCGTGCCGCCGCGCACGATCGCGCCGAGTTCCAGGTGCGTCTCAAGTTCGTAGAAGAAGTTGCCCGGCACGACCGGCACCGTCGCCGCCGCGCCATGCGCCACCGGGTCGGCCCACGCGACCGTCCACGCTTCCGCGAGGTCCAGCGTCTCGCCGAGCGAGAAGCGCCACAGATGCCAGCCGGTCCGCGTCGGATCGAGCATCCGGTTGAGATTGCCGTCAGGATCGCGCACGACGTTGGGCGCGTCGCCCGGCGGCGTCAGCCACTGGTGCTCGCCGGTGACGAACTTGAACTGCAGCCCCGGCGCGAGGAGGAACCGGGTCGCCTCGCCCGTCCACATGAGCACGCGTTCGCCATCGAGCTTCGCCGGCCGCAGCCGCCACTCGGCCTGGCCGACCGCGGCGCTCCAGTCGTTGAAGTTCCCGGCCAGGTACACGGTGTCGACCTGCGGATCGATGGCACAACCGTGCTCGAGCGGCAGGACAAACGAGATCTCGCCCAGCGCATTGAGAAAATAGCCGTAGGCCCGACCCGCCGCCAGGCCCGGCACCGGCACGAGCCCCGACAATGCCGGGCAGTGCCGTCCCAGCGTGAACCGCGGCCGGACCAGCATCGTCCAGTCGCGATCGAGCTCGATGATCCCCGACGAGGGCGACTCGAGCCAGGCGCGGACAATGCGGTGTGGGTGCTCTGCCATGCGGGACGCTAAGCATTTCCCCCGCCGTTCCGGCGACAAGCGGGAAACTAGCGGTGTCCGCCCTACCCGCCAGCCCGCCCCAGCCGCCCCGTCCGCCCCGTCCGCCCCGCATCGCAGCTCGGTGGCGGGAACAATGCCTATCGCCCGCTCCGGCGCCGGGGCGGGGGTGGCAGCGGAGGGTTGCGGGGCCTCGTGCGACGCGCATCGTCCGAACCGTCTTGTCCAACGCCGCCACCAACGTCCCGCCCAGGATCCTCGTCGCCATGTCCGGCGGCGTCGACAGCTCCGTGGCCGCGCTCCGCCTGCAGCAGCAGGGCCACGCGATTGTGGGCGCGTACATGAAGAACTGGATCAACGAGGACAACGTGATCGGCGAATGCCCGTGGCAGCAGGACATCGAGGACGCCCGCGCGGTGTGCGACCGGCTCGGGATCGAGTTTCGGGTGGTCAACCTGATGCGCGAGTACCGGGAGCGCATCGTGCAGTATCTGCTCGACGGGTACGCGCACGGGCAGACGCCCAACCCCGACGTGATGTGCAACCGTGAGATTAAGTTCGGCGTGTTCCGCGCCTGGGCGCGCGATCACGGCTTCAGCGCGGTGGCCACCGGGCACTACGCGCGCCGGGTCGAAGTGCCCGCGCCGAGCCCCACCCCCGGCGCGCCGGCCGGCGCCGGCCCGGCGGCGACACCCACGTGCCAGCTCTGGGAGGGCGCCGACAAGAACAAGGACCAGTCGTACTTTCTCGCCCTCCTGAACCAGGAGCAGTTGCGCGACGCGCTCTTCCCCATCGGCGATCTGCCGAAACCGGAGCTGCGCCGGCTCGCACGCGAGGCCGGCCTGCCCACGGCGGACAAGAAGGACAGCCAGGGCATCTGTTTCATCGGCGAGGTGAAGATGGCCGACTTCCTTCGCGCCTACGTGCCCGACGCGCCCGGCCCCATCCTGCGCGCCACCGACGGCAAGGAGCTCGGACAACACCGGGGGCTGCATTTCTACACCATTGGCCAGCGCCGCGGCATTGGCGTGCCGTCCAACACCAACCACGAGGCCTACGTCGTCGTGGGCAAACGCGCCGCGGATCGCGCGCTGCTCGTCGCTTTCGACCATCCCGACGCGCCGGGATTGTTTCAGTCGGAGGTGCGCGTCCACTCCCTGAGCTGGATCGGCACCCCGCTCACCACCCCCGGCGCGCTTGAGGCGCGTGTGCGGTACCGCGATCCGCGCGTGCCGATCGAGTTCATCCCCGAGGGCGGCGGCACCGCGCGCGTGCGTTTTCGCGACCCGCAGCGCGGCCTCGCCACCGGCCAGATTCTCGCGCTCTACGCCGGCGAGCAGCTCCTCGGCGGAGGCATCTACGTATAGCCGGGCCGCCGGGTCGGCCGCTCGGCCCAGCCTCGGCGTCAATCGCGGTCCTTGCTGGCGACGTTGGCCAGCAGGGCGTCGGACCAGTCCTGGCTCAGGACGGTTTCTTTTTCGCCGCGGCGCAGGATGATCTCGGCGGGCCGTCGCGGCGGCTGGCCGTCAACCGCGGGCATCCGTTTCACGAAGCACAACTCGCTCGGCCCACGCCAACTGGGCAGACCCTGGTAGTACGTGCGGTCTGCTCCTTGGATCGCGCTCACGTCGCCCGTCGCGAGCGTCAGGATGGCCACCTCTCCCTTGTCCCCGCCAAAGACCACCTGCTCGCCATTGGGGCTGACCTCGAAGAACGACAGGCCCTGGGGCAGATCCGCCTCCCGGCCGCGCGGGATCATCCGCACGAGGGTCGCCTGGCGGCTCGGGTCGACTGCGAACAACTGCTCGCGCTGGTTGCCAGCGTAGTCGGCCGCGGCGAGCGGCAGTGACATCTCGAGCGCGTTGAACAACACCCGGCCATCGCGCAGGCACCGCACGTGCATCAGGGTGCTGAACAGCGTCCCGGCGAGGTACGTGGGTTTCTCCTCCAGCGCGAGGGCGCCATTCTCGTTGAGCACCCCACGGCGAGTCACCACGCCAAGAACCAGGTTCTCGTCATCACCGCCGCGTCCCGGCGGCGCTTCAACATAGACCAGCGCGCGCCCCGTCGTGTCCCAGTCCGGAAAACCCGCCGCGCGCGGCGCCACGATCACCGGTTTGCCCCCGTCGAGCGTCGCGACAGCGAGCGCGTAATCGTCCTTCGTCCCGAGGCACTCCTGCGTCCAGGCGAGCGCGTTCCCACCCGGCGCCGGGCGCAGCTCAAGGATCGCGCCGACGTGCGTGGACACCCACTGGGACGCGACGAGTTTTCCGGCATCGACGCGCGCCACCATGACGTCGGTGACGCCGACAGTCTTGCCGGCCAGCGCCGCCCACTCGTTGGCCGTCAGCCTGGTCTTCAACGCCGGCCCGTGCGCCTCGCGCAGGCGCAGCAGCGCGAGGTCGAGCTGCCCCTTCAAGTCGACCGTGACGACACCCCACGGCGCCCCCTGCTCCAGCGCGCGCCAGAGGTCGTCCGCCCGCGCTTCAACGTCCCCCCGACGCTCGCCCAGCAGCGGCGCCAACGTGGCCCAGTCCTTCACGTCGCGCCGCACCGCGAACGCGATCCGCTGCGAGTCGGAGAACCAGACCGCGAGTTTCGTGCCGGACGCCAGCCGGTCGGAGAGCCGGCCGCCGGCATCACAGACGAACAGCTCGGCCTCCTTCGTGATAACCAGCGCGCGGGCGCCGTCGGGCGACCAGACGACGCGTTTTTCGAGGCAGCCAGCGAGGAACAGGACGGCGAGGCCGCCCGCGATTGAAAGCGTGCGCCGGGTGGCGCGGGACCAGGATAGATTCATGGGATTTCCTCCAAAGTGGGTTTGCGCAGCGGTGAGTCCCACCGCAGGCGGTGAAGCGGCACGAGGCGTTGCCCGCCGGTGTCACGGTGCGTGCGGGCGGCAGCAGCGGGCGACCAAAAGCTGTCGGTCGCCGGGCGTGTTGGCGTCGCCGGGGCGCGCGCCACTGGCACGGGGGTGTGACTCGTGTTTGAATCGCGCTCGCGGAGAGCCGTCACGGACCAACCGATGGCGCCGCCAAGCAGCAGGCAGGCGGCGAGCCGGAGCCATTCGCCACGGTAGCGGCGCCAGACGCCCGGGCGCACCTCCGGCCGCGACGGCACGGCGGTCGTCGGATCGGCGCCCGCGGAGCGAATCGCGGGCGCAAGCAACCGCCGCGTAAGGTTCATCGTTCCTTCGAGCTGGGCCGCCCGCGCGCTCGCGGCGGGCGCGAGCGCAAGGTAGGCGTCCAGCAAGGCGGCGTGCTCGGGATCAAGTTCGCCAAGCGCGCGGTCGATCAGGAGCGCGTCGAGGGTTTCGGGATTCATGGCAGACTCCGGGTTGAAGAGGCATCGGGTGCCGCGGGATTGAGCACCTCGTGCAGCCGGCGCACGGCGTAGTGGAGCCGCGACCGCACGGTGCCGACCGGGACGCCGAGCACGTCCGCGATCTCCGCGTAGGAAAGGTCGTGCTGCAGCTTCAGGCGCAGGGGCTCGCGCTGCGCCTCGGGCAGCGCCGCGACGGTGACGCGCAGAAGCTCGAGCCGGTCGTCGGCCGGACCGCCTTGCTCATCCACGACGTCGACTTCGAGTGGCTCCGTGGGATGCGCGCGCCGAACGGCGTCGAGCATCAGGTGGCGCGCGATACCGAAGAGATACGCGCGCGGCGAAGCCGCGGTCCGCAGCCGCTCCGGCTCACGGCACGCGCGCAAGAACGTTTCCTGCACGAAATCGTCGGCTCCGGCACACGTCGCGGCTCGACGCAGAAAGTACCCCCGCAACGACGGCGCGAGGTCGGCGTAATCACGTTCGAGCTGCTGGAGGGGATCGTTCATTGCGCGTCCGGGAGAGCCCGGCCTGCCAATGAGTACGTCGCATCAAGCCCTCGAAAAGTTCGACGGCGAGGACGAAATCGGCGCACGCGGGCGCGGAGAATTCGGTTCGCGGTCTCTTACAGCGGCCGCGCAGTCGCTTTCGATTTCTTCACGCGAGCCTTCGCGGCGGCGCGCGAAGATTTTTCCGCAACTCACGCGAATCCCGTTTCGATTTCGCAGCAGTCCTCCTCTGGGAGGCCGCTCAAAACCCCCGCGGACTCGCGACGATTTCGCACAAACACCTGCGCGAGTATCCGGACATTATCGCGAAAGTATCCGGACATTATTCCGGAGTATCTGGACATCATCCCGCAATTATTTGCTGCTAGCCTGTTTATAATTGCAGCCATCGTCACCCTCTCATCGTCCGTTTTCGCTCACTTCGGCGTGGCGACGCTCAGGAGCAGGCTTACGGCGAAACCGAGAAACACGACGCCCAGCGCGCGATCGATCCAGTGGCCGTGCCGCAGGAACCGGCGGCGCACGACGTCCTGGGTGAAGGCGAAGGACACGAACGAAAACCAGGCCGCGGTCGCCACCGCCATCCACGCGCCGTACGCCGCCTGCACAAGCCGGGGCGTGTGCGGATCGATGACCACGGAGAACAGCGCGAGGAAGAAGAGCGCCGCCTTAGGGTTGCCGACGGTGTTGGTGAGGAAGCCCGTCATGAACGCGCCGTGCGGCTTGGGCGTGGCGCGGGCCGCCGGCTCGACCGCTTCATCGCGCGGCTTCGCCCGCAACGCCTGGACGCCCATCCACGCGAGGTAGGCGGCGCCGAGGTACTTCGCCACGTTGAACCACGTGACGGAACCGGTGATCAGCAGCGCGAGCCCGAACAGGCAATACGTCACGTGCAGCAGGATCCCTGTGCCGATGCCCAGGCTGGTCCACACCGCGGTGCGCCGCCCGTGCACCAGGCTCTGCTTGAGCACGATCGCGAAATCCGGGCCGGGGCTCGCCACGGCGAGCAGGTGCGCGATCGCCACCTTGCCGAACTCGATCCAGTAGTCGTGCATCACGCCCGTTCCGCCCGCGCCGGCGAGCCGGCGTCAGACGTCGGCTCGGCAGGCATGGGCCAGGGCAGGTCGCGAGCGACCCCGTTCACAGCGCGCTCTGCTTGAACCGGGGGTTGGCGAGAATCTCGTCCAGCCGCTTTTCCTCAATAAACGCCTTCACCTCGCGGTTGCCCTCGTAGCGCGCGGGCAGTTTCTCGAGGAGGGCCCGCGCGTCGTCGATCTGGCCAAGCAACGCGAGTACGTACACCTGCTGCAGCGCCGGGGCGGGGTCGGTCTTGTCCTTCTTCGCGGCGGCCTTGAACGCCTCGAGCGCGGACTTGTAGGCGGCCTTCGCGCCGTCGCGCTGGTTCAGGCGCAGGCGCGCCGAGCCCAGGTTGACCCAGGTGTCCCCCTCGTCGGGGCAGAGCTCGACCGCCTGGGCTAGCAGGCCCTCGGCGCGGGCGAAATCGCGCAGCGTGGCGGCGAACTGTGCCTCGCTCACCAACTGCGTGGCCTGTTTGCGTTGGAGCGGGGTGATTTCCTTCTTCGCGCAGCCCGGCAACGCGAGCAGCGCAGCGACGAGCATCAGGGAAGTGCAAAGCAGCTTCATGCGGCCGCCATTTCGCGGCCTTAGGGCGCGTTCGTCAATCCGGGAGCCGCCAGGGTTCCTGTCCCGCTTACATGTCCGGCGGGACGGTCGCGATCGCTTCCTCCAGCGTGGTCAGGCCTTCTTTGACCTTGATGAGGCTGTCCTGGTGGAGGGTTTTCATGCCGCCGCGCATCGCGATCTTCTTCAGGTCCGCCGCCTCCGCGCCCTTGTTGATCGCCTCCACAAGCTCCTCGTTGGTGATCATCAGCTCGTGGATGCCGACGCGGCCCTTGTAACCGCTGCCGCCGCATTTCGGGCAACCCTTGGGATTGGCTTTGAAGATGGGACCGCTCCAGCCGATGCCCTTCTCGAGAATCTCCTTTTCGCGGCCAACCGGCTCGACCGTCAGCCGGCACTGCTTGCACACGCGGCGCATGAGGCGCTGGGCGCAGACGCAAAGCAGCGAGGACGAAATCATGAACGGCTCGATGCCCATGTCCGTCAGGCGGCCGATCGTGGTTGGGGCGTCGTTTGTGTGGAGCGTCGAGAGGAGCAGGTGACCGGTGAGCGCGGCCTCGACGGCGATGCCGGCCGTCTCCTTGTCGCGGATTTCGCCGACGAGAATAATGTCCGGGTCCTGGCGCAGGAAGGCGCGTAGCGCGGTAGCAAAGGTAAGCCCAATCTGCCGGTGCATCTGCATCTGGTTGATGCCGGGCAGCGTGTACTCGATCGGGTCCTCGGCGGTGCGGATGACGACGTCCGACGTGTTCACCTCGTTCAGTGCCGAGTAGAGGGTCATCGACTTGCCGGAGCCCGTCGGACCGCAATGCAGGATCATCCCGTACGGCTGGCGGATGCACTCGCGGTATTTCGTGAGGTTCTCCTCGGTGAAGCCCAACGCCGGCAGCGGCAGCGTGGTCTTCTGTTTGTCGAGGATACGCATGACCACGCCCTCGCCGTGGTTGAGCGGGGCGGTCGAAACGCGCAGGTCGAGGTCGAGATCCTTCTTGGTGTACTGCTTGAAAACGATGCGCCCGTCCTGGGGCAGCCGGCGTTCGGCGATGTCCAGGTTGCACATGATCTTGAGGCGCGCGACGAGCGCCGGGCCCACCTTGCGCGGCAGCCGGAGCTTCTCGATGCAGTTACCATCGATGCGGTACCGGACGACCATGTCGTGCTCCTGGGGCTCGACGTGGATGTCGCTCGCGCCCGCGTAATACGCCTCCTCGATCATCCGGCTCGCGAGCTGGATGATCGGGCCGGACTCCTCGCTGACATCGTCGTCCTTGAGTTCGACCTCATGATCACCGCCGTATTCGGCGCCGATCTGGTGCACGACGTCGTCGAAGCCGGCGGCCTGATCCTTCTTGCCGAACTTCTCCTTGATGTCCTTCTCGCGCGCGAGCAGCCGGACACTCCCCTTCCCGGTCAGCTCCTGGATCTTGGTGGGGAGCGTGACATCGAACGGATTCGAGATGGCGACGAGGAGCATCTCGCCCACCTCACCGACGGGCAGGATGAGATTCTGCTCACAGAACTGCTGGGGAATGCGCTCGAAGGTTTTCGGCGTGAGCTTGTAGCGCGCCGCGTTGAACGGCGACAGGTTCAGCGCGCGGGCCTTGGCGACGAGGCACTGGAAGGACGAGACCTTGAACTCGTCCTGCAGCAGCTTGTCGAGGGCGTCGCCCGTGATGTCCTCGTTGCGGGCGTCGAGTTCGGCCCGCTGTTCGTCGGTGAGCCGCCCCATCTCGACGAGCTTCGAAACGATCTGCAGCTGGATCTTGCCGAGGGCCATGGCGTCAGCTGGTCGGAGCGGCCGGGGCGGCGGCACCGGCGGGTTTGGCGGATGCGCCCTCGAGCTTCTCGAGGTACTCGGCGATCATCTCTAGCGTGGTGCCATACCACAGGATGGGCCCGCCGAGCTGTTTTTCCCAATGCGCCCGCACCGCGGAGCTCATGGTGTAGGCGGAGGCGACAAACCAGAAGTCCTCCTCCTTGTCGAAAGGCACGGTCCACGTGGCCCAGCACATGCCGGTGTTGGTGTTTTTCCTGATCTCCTCCGGCACGTCGTAGCCGCGCAGGTCGACCAGACCGATGCCCTCGGCCTCCATGACGTGATGCAGCACGTCGTCCTCCTTCAGGACGGCCGCGTCGTAGGCCAGCAGGCCGAGGATGGTGCTCTGCCGCGGCTGGTCGGTGGCCGCCAGTTCGATGAGCTTCTCGGTGGCGGCCTCAAGGTCCTCGATCTTCACCAGGTTATGCTCGACCAGGGCCGCCCCGAGCAGGCGGTTGGCGCGCATCATCAGTGGTCGGAATTCCTTGGACATAACCCGCCGACACGCTGGCTCAGCCGGCCTTCGCGAGCGACGCTTTTTCCTTAGCCCGGAACTTGGTCACCCGTTTTAACAACTCTTTCTTGAGCTCCTCGAGGCCCTCGCCGGAGAGGCAGGAGATTTCGAGCACGTCCGCGCTACGGTGGCTGCGCTTGAACTGCCGCAGGTTGGCGGCCGCTTCGGGCAGGTCCATCTTGTTGGCGACGATCAGCCGAGGCTTCTTGAGCAGGGCCTTGTCGTAGAGCCCGAGTTCGTTGACAAGGTGCTTGTAGTCCTCGCGCGGGTCGCGCGCATCGCTGCCGGCCATGTCCACCATGAACACGAGCAGGGCGCAGCGCTCGATATGGCGCAGGAAGCGGTGGCCCAGGCCACGGTTCTCATGCGCGCCCTCGATGAGGCCGGGTACGTCGGCGAGCAGCAGCCGGTGCGGTCCCTTCCGCACCTCCGGATACTCGATCACGCCGATCTGCGGATGCAGGGTGGTGAACGGATACGCGGCGGTCTTGGGGCGCGCCTTCGTGATCTGCGAGGTCAGCGACGACTTGCCCGCGTTGGGGAAGCCCACCAGGCCGACGTCCGCGATGCTCTTGAGCACAAGCCGGTAGGTACCCTGCTCGCCCACTTGGCCGGGATTCGCGCGCCGCGGGGCGCGGTTGGTCGAGCTGGTGAAGTGGGTGTTGCCCCAGCCGCCGTTGCCGCCCTTGCAGAGCACCACCTGCTGGCCGTCCTCGATGATCTCGGCGACGGGCTTCTCGGTCGCGAGGTCGATCACGACGGTGCCGAGCGGCAGCCGCATGATGCAGTGCTTGCCGTCGCGGCCGTTGCAGTCGGAGCCCAGCCCATGCCCGCCGCGCTCGGCGTTCCAGTGGGGCTGGAACTTGTAGTCGACGAGGTTGTTGGTGTTGACGTCGCCGACCAGGATGACGTCGCCGCCGCGACCGCCATCGCCGCCGTTGGGTCCGCCCCAGGGCTCGAATTTCTCCCGCCGAAAGCTGATGCAGCCGCGACCGCCATCACCCGCCGCCAATTTGACCGTGCACTCGTCGACAAACATGCCGCCGACGATGCAGAACCCCGCGAACGAGGAAAGGACGAAGCGGCCGGGGGCGGACGGCGCCGCCACCGGCCGCCGCAGACGTTGGCAGGTTGAAAGTTGGCGAGTTGCAGGTTCCAGGGCGCCTCGCCGTCGAGCTTACCCATGACCGGGACAGGTGGTGCCGTGAGCCCGGAACCTGCAACCTTCCGACCTTCAACTTGGCAACCCGTCGGCGCCGTCGCGCCGACTCAGGCCTTCCCGGCCTGCTTGGCCGCGTGGGCCTTGGCGACGTGGATGTACTTCTCGGCCCACTTCTTCAGCCCGGCCTGCTCGGCGTCGGTGAGCGGGCGAACCACCTTCGCGGGCGCGCCCAGGATCATCGAGCCAGCCGGCGCCTCGAAACGCTGCGTAACCAGGGCGTTCGCGCCGACGATGCAGCGATCGCCGATCTTGGCGCCATCCAACACCGTCGCTCCCATCCCGATCAGGCACTCATTGCCGATCTCGCAGGCATGGATGATGGCCGCGTGGCCGATGGTGGTGTAGTTGCCGACCTTCACCCCGTAGTTGTCAGCGAGATGCACGACGGTCCCGTCCTGCACATTGGAACCTTCGCCGATCTCGATCGTGTTGATGTCACCACGGAGGATGCAGCCGTAGAACACGCTGCTGTTCGCTCCCAGCTTGATGTCACCGACGACGGTGGCGTTGGCCGCCACAAACGCGGCAGACGCGACATCGGGCTGGCGCCCCAGGTGCTTTGAAAGACGTTCGTCAACATTCATGCCCGCCCAACGTGGCACTTCGGCGGCGCAATTCGAGCCTAAGTCCGTTTGTCCGCGGCGCGGACAAACGGACTCTACGGGACGGGGCGGGCTGACGCCCACAAGCCGTGGGCCGCGAGCTCGATTGGGGCGGCGACTTGCGGCGTACGAACCTGCAACTTTCAACCTTTCCACCTGAAAGGCGCGCCGTCGCCCTCCCTCCCCGCTTGCGCCTCCCGCGCCGAACTCCAATCTCGGCACCCTTCAACCCCAGACTCCCTTCATGGACACCATCCTCAACGTGCTGCGCGGGTTTCTCGGCATCGCCGCCTTCATCGGCTGCGCTGTTCTGCTCAGCAGCAATCGACGCGCGATCAACTGGCGGCTCGTCCTGATGGGCATGCTCCTGCAGTTCGTCTTCGCCGGGCTGGTCATCCACGTGGTGCCCGTTCGAGCCGTCGTTGAGTGGGTGGGCTCCCGCTTCGTCGATCTCCTCGGCTTCACCGGCCAGGGCACGCAATTTCTGTTCGGATCCCTTGTCGACCAGTCGAAACACGGCGTCGTCTTCGCCCTCAGCATCCTGCCCTCGATCATCTTCTTCGCCGCGATCAGCTCGATGCTCTTCTACCTCGGGATCCTCCAGAAGATCGTCCACGTGTTTGCCTGGGTGCTCTCGAAAGCCATGCACCTGTCGGGTCCTGAGACGCTCAGCGCCTCCGCCAACATCTTCCTGGGCCAGACCGAGGCGCCCTTCCTCATCAAGCCGTACCTGCCGACCATGACGCGCTCCGAAGTGATGTGCGTGATGACCGGCGGCATGGCCACGATCGGCGGCGGCGTGATGCTCGCCTACATCAGCTTCCTCGGCGGCACCTCCTCGGAACAACAGGTCCTCTTCGCCACCCACCTCATCACCGCCTCGGTGATCTCCGCGCCTGCCGCCCTCATGGTCGCAAAGATCATCCTGCCGCAGACCGAGCCGGTGGATGAGAAGCTCGACATCACCAAGGAGAAGATCGGCTCCAATCTCCTCGACGCGATCTGCCTCGGCACCACCGACGGTCTCAAGCTCGCGGTCAACGTCGGCGCCATGCTCATCGTGTTCACCGCGCTGATCGCCCTCGTGAACGCCATCCTCGGCTGGTTCGGCGCACCGCACACACTCTCGTTCGGCAGCCATACGCTCTTCACCTACCCCGGCATCAACGACTGGGTGGCCGGCATCACCGGCGGCACCTACAAGGCATTCTCCCTCGAGTTCATCCTGGGCGTCATCTACGCGCCCGTCGCCTGGCTGATTGGCATCACTCCCGGCGATCTCATGACGTCCGGCGCGATCCTTGGCACCCGCACCGTGCTCAACGAGTTCGTGGCCTACCTCAACCTCGGCGAACTGAAGGCCGCCGGTCTCTATACCAACCCGCGCAACCTCATCATCATGACGTACGCGCTCTGCGGCTTCGCCAACATCGTCTCCATCGGCATCCAGGTCGGCGGCATCGGCGCGCTCGCGCCCACGCAACGCACCAACCTCGCCCAACTCGGCGTGAAGGCGATGCTCGGCGGCATGATCGCCTGCATGCTCACCGCCTGCGTCGCCGGCATCCTCGTCGGCTGATGCAGCACTTGCTGCGTCGCGTGCGTGAACGCGAGATAACCCTCGCGGATCTCGAAGAACTGGCGCGGCGAATTCGCCGCTGCCGTTTTGGGGTAGATCCTGCCAGGCGCCGCCTCTTCCGCGGCGCGGTCTTCGCCGCTACTTCTTTTCCGACCAGCTCCCGTCGGGGGCCTGCAGCCAGATGCCTGGCTTGCTGTTCACGCTGATCTTCTGGGCGCGCGCACGCCCCACCTGATCGGCAGAGACGCCGGCCTTGGCCGCGATCGCCGCGTACACCGTGGAGCGATCCGCATTCTCGTCGGAGACCACCTTCTGGTCCGCCGCCGAAAGCGTTCCGCGGGGCTCGAGGAAGCCGCGGTTGTTCTCCCCGACGACCTTACGATCCTTCAGCGCGTCCACCGTGCCCTGGCGCTGCTCCATCCGGGCCTTCACGGCTTCGCGTTCTTCAGCCCGCGCCGCCGACAGACCGACCGCCAGCGTCGCGGCGAGAAAAATGAGACGAAAGAAGAGAGTGGCATTCATGGCTCAGGAACTTGGGGTGTTGATGGTCGTGGATTTCTTGTCGAGGTCGCCGAAGAAGTCGTCGAGCGCGCGGTCGACCTTCACGTTGACGTCCACGGTGACGTGGATCGGCTTTACCTCGACACTCAGGCAGCCGCTGAACGTGAGCGCGGCGAGCGGCAGCAGGAGAAACAGGCGACGGTTCATGGATGAGGGGGAAGAATGTGGCTTGAGACGCCTTCCGGCAACGAATGATTCACGGTTTTCCGAAACTTAACTTGGTACCAGTTCCCAACTTGATGAACGGCTGCAGCGGTCCCCGCACGTTGACGTCGAGAAACACCGGCGCCTTCGCTTTCGGATCGTCGGGCATGCCCGAGAGGTGAATCACCGCCGTCCGGCCCTCGGCATCGGGCTCGGGCGAAAAGGTCACGTCGAGGCTGTCCGCGCGGATCGGGATCAGCCCCAGCTCCGCTTTGTCGAGCCCGGGATAGTACTTCACGATCGTCGGCGAAAGATTGCCGGTGATGAGCCCCGGCGTCGGCGCCAGCCGCACCTGCGCCGGCTCGTCCGAGCGCAGCACCAGCCGACCGTCGCCAATCTCCAGGCCCTTCCCGGCAGTCCAGCCCAAGCGCACTTCGCCGTCCACCCGCCCGAAAGCGCCGGTCACGACTTCCGGCACCAGCGCCGCGACGTCCTGCAGGCCGATCCGCGTCAGTTGCAGGTGCAGTTGGGCGCGCAGCGGCTCCAGCGACACGGTGAACGGCGACGCCACGGCGGTCCCGCCGGCGATCTCGATCGCCGCCGCGCTGATCTCGGCCGTGAGCCGGTCCTTCAGCCACCCGGTGATCTCGAGGTTGCGCGCCCCCAGGCGCTTCGTGGTGATCGTCCGGATCGTCAGCCTCGCCGGCTGGGTGCTGCGGACCGTCTTCGCCCCCGCATCAAACGCGAACGCCGCCTCGAAGCCGACGCCGTCGAGCGTCCAGCCTTCGGTCTCGTTTCGTACCTGGCCGTCCAGCCAGGAGATCGCGACGCTCCCGCGCGGCACGCCGCGCTCAAGCTCTCCCGCTCCCGTGATCAGCCACTTGCCCGTCGCGGAAAGACCGGCCGTCGCTCCACCGGCAGTCGCCGTCGCCGGGCCAAACCACACCGCGGCATCCGCGGTCGTCTCCTCGAGCTGCCACGTGCCGGTACCGGTCCGCACGTTGACGAGCCCGCGCAAAACGACGTGCAGTCCCTTGCCCTCGGCGGTCACCCCGACCTTGCGTACCACGTCATCCACCCGCTCCGCCGTGACGTGCCACTCGACCGCCGGGGCACCCGCGAGAAACCCCGGGGCGAGCTGGCCCGAGAGGGCGCCGTCGATGGGCGGCACCAGCCACGGCGCATCCTGCGCATGCGCCCCCGCCACGCCGGCCAGCAGCACGGCGGCGATGAGGAGGAGACGGCGGGAGGACGGCACGGACGAGAGTGAGAAGGCGATGGACACACGGACGCGGCGGACGAGCCCGGCTCGGCGCGCCGGCGCCAGCCGGCCCCGCGCCGGGCCAGCCGCCGTCACTTCACGGGCACCGGTGAAAGCTTCCAGATTTCGTTCGCGTACTCGCGAATCGTGCGGTCGCTCGAGAATTTGCCGCAGCGCGCGCTGTTGAGGATGGCCTGCCGCGCCCAGGCCGAGCGGTTGCGGTAGAGCTCATCCACCCGCAGCTGGCAGTCGCTGTAGGCGCGGAAGTCGGCCAGCACCAGGTACGGGTCGCCGGCCTGCAGCAGGCTGTGGTGCAGCGGACCAAACGCGCCGTGTTCGCCGGGCGTGAAGTAATCGCTGCCGAGCCAGTCGATGACCGCGCGCAGTTCCTCATCCCGATGATAGATGTCCCACGGGTTGTAGCCGTGCGCGTGCAACTGCTCCACCTCCTCCACCGTGAGGCCAAAGATGAAGATGTTGTCCTCGCCGACCTCCTCGCGGATCTCGACGTTCGCGCCGTCGAGCGTGCCGATGGTGAGCGCGCCGTTCAGGGCCAGCTTCATGTTGCCCGTGCCCGAGGCCTCCTTGCCGGCGGTCGAAATCTGCTCCGAGAGATCGGCCGCCGGAATGATCCGTTCGGCCAGCGAGACGCGGTAGTTCGGCAGGAAGGCGACCTTGATCTTGCCGCTGATGCGGGCGTCGCCGTTGATGCGCGCCCCGACCACGTTGATCGCGCGAATGATGTTCTTCGCGAGTTCGTAGCCCGGGGCCGCTTTCGCGGCGAAGACGAACACGCGCGGCACGATGTCGAGCGCGGGGTTCTGCAACAGCCGCCGGTACAGCGCGAGGATGTGCAGCAGGTTCAGGTGCTGCCGCTTGTACTCGTGCAGGCGCTTGATCTGCACGTCGAACAGCGCGTCGGGCGAAACGTCGACGCCGCACTCGATCTTGATCTGCGCGGCAAGGTCGGCCTTGTTCGCGCGCTTCACGGCCATGAACGCCTCCTGAAACGCCGGATCGTCCACCCATTTCTCGAGCTGCCGCAACTGGTCGAGATCCCGGACCCAGTCATGGCCGATCTTATCCGAGATGAGCGCGGAGAGCCGGGGGTTCGCCTTGTAGAGCCACCGCCGGGGCGTGATGCCGTTCGTCTTGTTCTGGAATTTGCCGGGGTACAGCTGGTCGAACTCCGGGAACAGCGACTTCTTCAGCAGCGCCGTGTGCAGCGCGGCGACGCCGTTCACGGTGTGCGAGCCGACCACCGCGAGGTTGGCCATCCGCACCTTCTTGTGGCCGTCCTCCTCGATGAGGGAGCACACGCGCTTCTTGCCGGTGTCGTGCGGCCATCTGGCCTCCACCTGCCGCATGAGCTGGTCGTTGATCTGGTAGATGATCTGCAGATGCCGCGGCAGCACCTTCTCGAACAGCGCCACGCTCCACTTTTCGAGCGCCTCCGGCAGGAGCGTGTGGTTGGTGTAGGCGAAGGTCCGGGTGACGATGTCCCACGCCGGATCCCACGCCATCGCATGCTCGTCGAGGAGGATGCGCATCAACTCGGCGATCGCGACCGCCGGGTGCGTGTCGTTGAGCTGCACCGCCACCTTTTCCGGGAAGTTCGTCCAGGAGTTGCCGGGCGAGCGGAAATGCCGCCGGAGCAGGTCGCGCAGCGAGCAGGCGACAAAGAAGTACTGCTGCACGAGGCGCAGCTCCTTGCCGTTCTCGGTCTTGTCGTTCGGATAAAGGACCTTCGAGAGCGTCTCGCCCATCGCCTTCTCCCGCACCGCCTCGACGTAGCCGCCGCGGTTGAACGCCGCGAGGTCGAAGTCCTCCGTGGCGCGGGACGACCACAGGCGCAGGAGGTTCACGGTCTTCGTGCCGTAGCCGGCGATCGGGATGTCGTGGGGCACGCCGAGGATGGTCTTCGTCTCCACCCACCGCGGGCGCGAGTTGCCCCGATCGTCGAACACGTTCTCCACCCGGCCGTAGATCTGGATCTCCTGCGTGTATTCCGGGCGGATGATGCCCCACGGATCACCAAAAACCATCCAGTTGTCCGGGTGCTCCACCTGGGCGCCGTGGCTGAACACCTGCTTGAAGAGGCCGAACTCGTAATAGATGCCGTAGCCCAGCGTCGGGTAGTCGAGCGTGGACAACGAATCGAGGAAGCACGCGGCGAGCCGGCCCAGGCCGCCGTTGCCCAGGCCCATGTCGACCTCGGCCTCGCGCACCTGCTCGAAGTTCTGGCCGAGCGACTCCAGCGCGCCTTTCGCGGCATCGTACAGCCCCGTCGCGAGCAGGTTATTGCCGAACAACCGGCCCATGAGGTACTCGAGCGAAAAGTAGTACAGGCGCCGCGCGTTCTGCGCGTTGTGCACCGCCTGCGTTGCGATCAGCCGCTCATGAATCGTGTCCCGAACGGCGAGCGTCGTCGCAATCCACCAGTCCCGGGGCGTGGCGGAGCCCGTGTGTCGGGCCAACGTCGATACGAGATGCCGCTGGATCAACGCGCGCATCACCACGACGGGGTCGGCGCCAGGCTGGTGCGGGTGCGGGAGGGGCGAGCCACCATGCTGGACCGCTGACGGAACGGTGCCTGCACCGGTGGATTCGGACTTTGGCGACTTCATGTTACGCGTGGATTTCGGTTTGGAGGCGGAGGACATGCGTCAGAGGGCCGGAAGATAGAGGCAAGAAGGGTGCCAGCGCGAGCGTGGGGTATGTGAAAAATCCTAGGTCCCCACCGGCCCACCCGGAAAATTCCGGCCCCGCGGGCTCACCGTTGGAACCGCCGGGCCAGTTCGCTGTGGTTCAATTCGATGAAGGTGGGCCGACCGGCCGGGCTGGTCAGCGGCGACCGGGTCGCAAACAACTGGGCGACCAGGGCGCGCAACTCGGGCTCGCCCGCGTTCTCCGGCAAGCGCACGGCCTTCGCCGCCGCCAGCCGCGCGAGTTCCTCGTGCGCGAGGTCGGTGTTGCGGTCCGGAATGGCCCCATTGCGAAACGCCCCCAGCAGGTCGCGCAGAAACGGTTCGGCATCCGCCGGCTCCATCCACGCGGGAACGGCCTCGATGCGGAAAAAGTTCCGGCCGAATTCCGCCACCTCCAGCCCGTGCGCCTGCAGGAACACCAGCCGGTCCAGCAGCAGCGCCGACGCGATCGCGTCGAGTTCCACCGGCAGCGGCAGCAGCAGCCGCTGGCTCGGCACTTCTCCAGCCCGGAACTGGTCGCGCAGCCGCTCGAACCAGACGCGCTCATGCGCCGCCCGGCGATCGAGCAGCACGAGCCCGGCATTGGTCTCGAACAACGCAAAGCTCCCATGCGCCAGGCCGAGGTAGCGCCAGGCGGGAGCGGGCATCGGAGCCGCCGCCGCGGGAGCCGACACCCCCGCCGCGGACGGCGTGCCCGGCGCCTGGGGCCGCAGCTCCGGTGCGCGGGGTCGGGCCAGCGTCGGCAGATCCGCGCGGTGAATCGCCGGCGGCAAAACCGGGCTCGGCAGCGTCGCGCCGGCCAGCGGTCGCGCCACCGGCATCACACCGAGAGTCGCCGACGGCGGCGGCGGGAGCGTGGGCCGCGGCTCGCCCGGTGGCACGGACGCCGGCGACAGCGGCAAGGCCGATCCCACCAAGGCGGTCGCGGGGGACGTCGCGGCGTCGCCCGTCGGCGCCCCCGCCACGGCCAGTTCGCGCAGGCGCTGCAACACCGCGCGAATCACAAACCCGCGCACCTGCGGTTCGCTGCGGAAGCGCACCTCGCGCTTGGCCGGATGGACGTTCACATCCACCGCTGCCGGATCGCACTGGTAGAAGACGAACGCCAGCGGGTACCGGCCCTTCGGCAGCGACTCGTGATAGCTCTCGATCAGGGCGTAGTTCAGCGTGCGGCTGTCCACCGGCCGCGAGTTCACGAACACGATCATCTCGTGCCGGGTGGCCCGGCCGACGCCGGGTTTGCCGATCAGTCCGCGGATGCTCTGCCCTGCCTCCGCCGCCTCGAGCTCGATGAGCCCCTCGGCGATCTGGCGGCCAAAAATCTCCGCGATCCGTTCGTTCAGGCTCGCGCACTGCGGCGACCGGAAAATGACGCGTCCGTCCTCGATCAACGTGAACGCCGTACCCGGGCACGCCAGCGCGTACAGCCGCACGTGATGCACGATGTGCGCGGCCTCCGTCTGGTCGGTCTTCAGGAACTTGCGCCGCGCCGGCACCGAATTGAACAGGTGCGTGACCTCGATCCGCGTCCCCACCGGCCGGCCGCAGTCGCGGACGTGCACGAACTTGCCGCCGTTCACGAGCACCTCGGTGCCAACGTCGGCCCCGATCTCGCGGGTCTGCAGTTGAAAGCGCGAGACGCTCGCGATCGACGGCAGGGCCTCGCCGCGGAAACCGTAGCTGGCGAGCCGGTCGAGGTCCGTCGCCTCGTGAATCTTGCTCGTCGCGTGGCGCTCCAGCGCCAGCAGGGCGTCGTCCCGCGACATCCCGCTGCCGTTGTCCTCGACGCGGAGAAGCGAGCGGCCGCCATGGCGGAACTCCACCTCGATGCGGGTGGCGCCTGCATCGAGCGAGTTCTCGACCAGCTCCTTCACGACCGCCGCCGGGCGTTCGATGACTTCGCCGGCCGCGATCTGGTTCGCGACCCGGTCGGACAGTATCCGTACTTTCGCCATGCCTGGTTCCGGCGCCGGGGGCCTAGCGACGCGCCTTCCGGCCGCCGAGGAGCGTCCGCCAGCGCGCGATTTGCCGCGCCAGTTGCCGCGGTCCCGGCATGCCCGTGCCCGTGCGGCGCGCAAGCGCCCGCTGCAGGTCGAAGACCTGCTGCCAGTCCGCCGCGAAGGCCGCGTGGACCGCCCGCACGTCGGCGAACGAAAGTTGGTTCAGGGCAACCCCCTGCTTCTCGGCGAGGCGGACCACCGCCCCGACCGCGTGGTGGGCGTCCCGGAAGGGCACGCCGCGCAAAACAAGGTAGTCCGCGAGATCGGTCGCGAGCAGTGCGGGATCCGCCACCGCCTCGGCACAGCGCGCGGCATGCACCGTCATGCCGGCGATCGTCCCCGCCAGCACGTCGGCGCAGATCGCCGCCTGGTCGAGGCTGTCGAACACCGGCGGTTTGTCCTCCTGCAGGTCGCGGTTGTAGGTGAGCGGCAGCCCCTTTGTGAGCGTGAGCAGTGTGTGCAGGTTGCCCTGCAGGCGCGCCGACTTGCCGCGCAGGAGTTCGCAGGAATCCGGGTTCTTCTTCTGCGGCATCAGCGAGGAGCCGGTGCAGAAGGCGTCGGGCAGTTCGACGAACTTGAACTCCGCGCTGCTCCAGAGAATCAGGTCCTCGGCCATCCGCGAGAAGTGCACGCCCAGGAGCGCGCACGCGTGCGCAAATTCGATGAACAGGTCGCGGTCCGCCACGGTATCCATCGAGTTCTGCGTCACCTGCGCCCGGCCGCGGGCGTCGACAAAGCCCAATGCCCGCGCGGTGAACTCACGGTCGATCGGAAGTGTCGTGCCCGCGATCGCGCCGGAACCCAGCGGACACCAGTTGGCGTGCTCCGCCACGTCCGCCAGCCGCGCCCGGTCCCGCTCGAGCATCTCGAGCCAGGCAAAAAGATGATGCGCCAGGTAAACCGGCTGCGCCCGCTGCAGGTGCGTGTAGCCGGGAATCAGCACGTCGCGGTTCGCCTCCGCCACCGTGAGCAGCGCCCGCTGCGCCCCGAGAATCTTCTCCTGCAGCCCGCCGCACGCGTGCTTGAAGAACAGCCGCATGTCGGTCGCGACCTGATCATTGCGGCTCCGGGCGGTGTGCAGCTTGGCGGCGGCGGGCACGCGCTTCGTCAGCGCCTGCTCGATGTTCATGTGCACGTCCTCGAACTTCACGTCCCAGCGGAAGGTGCCGGCCTCGATCTCGGCCCGGATCTCATCCAGGCCGGCGTGAATCGCGTCCCGCTCCTTCGTCGTGATCAGCCCGACGTGGGCCAGCATGGCCGAATGCGCCTTGCTCCCCGCGATGTCGAAAGGCGCCAGGCGGCGGTCAAACGAGACGGACTCGCTGAACTGCAGCATCAATTCGGCGGGAGCAGCGGTGAAACGTCCTCCCCAGGTCGCTTGCGAAGGCTTGGCCATGACCGGGAGAGATCACCCGCCGCCCCGGCGCCGCGCAACGCGAAAGATGGTTGCGGGAGCCGCCCGCCCCCGCACATTCGCGGCGATGTTCCGCGCCGCGCTGTCCCTCCTCCTGCTCGGTCTCCTCGCCCCCCTGGCCGGCGCGGCCGACGCCAGCGTGGTGGCGTTCAGCCAGGTGGAGATCGCCCCAACCAAGACCTCCATCTACGTCGGCAGCGTCAGCCTCACCATGCCCGCGTTCACCCGCGCCGAGGGCAGCTACACCTCCCGCTACACCGCACACGTGTTTCCCTGGGCCTTCTACAACGAGGCCGGCGTCATCCGGGTCGACGTCTCCGACGACCAGCTCCGGCAGCTCGCACGCGGCGAACCCATCGAGTTCACCGGCCAGGCCCGCACCGAGGACGGCTCCGAACGGCGCGTGGCGGGCAAGGCGACGCCCCAGGACGCCACCTCCGGCCGCATCAAGGTCCGGGTGTTCGTGTCCACGCGGATTCAGCTCATCTTCAACACCACCTACCGCTTCCCTCCCGCGGTGGCGAAGTAACCGGCCCCTCCGCGCGCCAGCCGCCCGGCGCCAACTGATCGGACTGATCCGACCGATCAGGCCGGCGGTTAGCGGACGAGCATTCTAGATTCTACATTCTCCATTCTGCATTTGCCTTCACGGCGCCCAGTGAAACGTGATCGGCATCTCGACCGACGGGTGGAGGCTCTGGTGCACGGGACACGCGTGCGCCGCGCCCATCAGCGGCTTGGCCGCGGGATGGCTCTCCGGGATCGGCATCCACACCTGCGTCACCAGGCGGGCGATACGGCGCGGGGCGTCGGTCGACATCTCCTTCGTGACTTCGTAACGCAGCCCGCTCAGCTCCACGCCATGCTTCCGCGCCGCGATGGCCATCGTCGTCGCGATACACGTCGCCAGCGCCGTGGCGACCAGATCGGTCGGCGAGAAGGCCTCGCCCTTGCCTTGGTTGTCCTTCGGGGCGTCGGTGACGAGCACCGAGCCGGAGGGTTCATGACGCGCGGTGCAATGCAGCCCGCCCTGGTACTCGCCGGTAATCTTGACCATGGCGCGAAGTGTCCCGGCCGGGTCGCCCGCGGCAATCCCGGAGTGCGTGCACTCCCCCGCTCCCCGCGCCGCCGCCGCCCCCGGCCTTTGCCGGTGGGACGCCGCCAATACGCGGTGGGCACGCGCCACCGCCTCGCCGGCGGGTCACGCGAGCTGCGGCGTGCTCTCGATGATGCCGCGCGAAATCGCGTAACGGGTCAGCCCGGCGACGTCGTGGATGTTGAGCTTGTTCATCACCTGCTGCCGGTGCTTCTCGACTGTCTTGATGCTGATGCAGAGGTCGGCGGCGATCTGCTTGTTCACCTTCCCCTCGGCCACGAGCTGCAGAACCTCGAGTTCGCGCGAGGTGAGCTGTTCGCTGTGCTTCCGGATCGGCTTACCCTTGAGGTACGCCTCCCGGTAGTAGTCCAGCAGCCGCTTCGAGATCGACGGGCTGAAGAAGGCGTTGCCCTTGTAGGCCTCGCGGATGGCTTTGATGAGGTCGTTGGCGGCCGTCTGCTTGATCAGGTAGCCCGCCGCGCCCGCCTCGGTGAGCTGATGCACGTATTCGTCGTCACTGTACGAGGACAGCACCAGGATCTTGGTCGGGATCGCCTCCTTGATGATCTGGCGCGTCGCCTCGAGCCCGTTCAACTGCGGCATGGCGATGTCCATGATGACGATGTCGGGCGTGAGGTTCTTCGCCATCTGCACCGCCTGGCGGCCGTTCTCCGCTTCGCCGACAACTTCGATGTCGGATTCGGCGGCCAGGAGGGAGCGGAGTCCCTGGCGCACGACGGTGTGGTCATCTGCGAGCATTACTTTGATGGTGTTCATGAGAGGTGTGGGTTGGTTTCAGTCCTGGGCGCCGTCGGCCGCCGGGGTGGCGGCGACGGCGGATGAAAGCGGCAGGTGCAGCGGCACGCGGATGCGCAGGCAGGTGCCGCGGCCCGGCGTGGGCTCGACGGTCAGCTCGCCCTGCACGAGCCGGACGCGTTCGCGCAACCCAAGCAGCTCCAGCTGCCGGCTGGCATCGGCCCCCCGCGCCGGCGGCCGGCCATTGTCCGCGATCTCCATCGCGACCGCCTGCGGCGACGGGGTGAACCGGATGCGCACGCGCGTCGCCCGTGCCTGGCGGAACGCCCGCGTGAGGCAATCCTGCGCCACCCGGTACAGCACGGTGCCGATCTGCGGATCGAGCGAACCGACCTCGGGCGCGTTCTCCAGGTCCACCGCGACCCCGGTCCGACCGGTGTACGACTTCACGTAGCTGGAGAGCGCGGCAAAGGGTCCGAGGTGGTCCAGCATCGACGGTCGCAGTTCGCGCGCAAAACTGTGCACCCGGTCCATGCACTGCTCGAGCAGTCGCTGCGCCTCCTCCACCCCGCGCAGGAGCGCCGGGTTGTCCTGGGCGTGCCGCCGCAGCAACGCGATGCTGACGTTTGCGGCGGTCAGCGTCTGCGCAATCTCGTCCTGCAGCTCCCGGCTGATGTGCTTTCGCTCCTCCTCCTGGGCGGTGAGCACCTGGTTGGACAACCGCCGCAGGTTCTCCTCCATCGTGCGCGCCTCCCGGAAGAGCCGGATGTAGTGTTCGCGGCTTTCTCGCAGCGCGGTCTCGGCCTGCTTGCGATCGCTGATGTCGCGCACGATGCCGGTGAACCGCGCGCCGTCGCGCGTCCGCCACGCGGCCACGCTCAGCTCCACGGGAAACTCGGTCCCGTCGCGATGCCGGCCGCAAAGCTCGATCGTCCGCTCGAGCAACCGCCGCGCCCGGCCGGTCGCGAGGCGCTGCAACTGCTGGCGGGCCAGCATCCGCTGGGTGGCCGGCAGCAGGCGCGTGAACACCTTGCGCAGCAACTCGCCGCGCTCGTAACCGAACATCGCTTCGGCCCCGCGATTGACCGCCTCGATGCGGCCGTTCGGCGCGATCGTCACGATGCCGTCCCGCGCCGATTCGACGACCGACCGAAACTTGGCCTCCGACTCCTCCGCGCGCTCCTGCGCCCGCTTCCGGGCCACAATTTCCTCCTCGAGCCGGCGGTTGGCCGCCGCGAGCTGGGCGTTGCGATCCTTCAGCGTGCCATTGAGGTCGCGCAGTTGCTCGCACGCGTCGCGAAACCCGCGATGCGCCGCCTCGAAGGGCGACAACGCCTCCATCAGGAACGCCTCGACCGCCCGCGCCAGCCGCACCGTGGCCAGCGGCGTGGCCGTCGAGGCCACAAGTTTTGCCACCGCTTCCTGGTGCAATCGCACCATATCCAGCACGCCGCAGCCTTCCTGCAGCGCCTCGCGCCCCAGCTCGTACGCGCGATGCAGGAGCTCCTCCTCCCCGCTCGCGGCGTACGTCGCCAACGCGTCGTGGTACGGTCCCACCAGCCGGCGCCAGGCCTCGGGCTTCATGCGCCACCTCCCACGCGGCCGGCCAGGACGAGCGCGTCGTCGGTGCCGCCGTAGTGCCGGGCCAGGATCTGCTCCGCCAGCTCCGCCGGCGGAATCGTCGCGGTCACATCGTCGGCAAAACTTCCTCGGACCCCGTCGGTAGCCAGGACGATGACGTCACCCGGCCCCACCGCCAGTTCGCTCACCTGCAGCGCGGGCAACTGGTACCCGACCACGCCATTGCGCAGCAGGAGCGTCTCCCGTGCGGGGCGCGCCTGCGGATCAGCCCGCACCAGCACCACCTCCACGTTTCCCACGCCGAGCGCCCGGCCCACCCCCGCGGCGGGGCGCAGGCTCAGCAGCGTCATCACCGCGCCGCGCGTGTCCCGCAAAGCCTCGTGGCATTGCCGCACCAGTTCGGCCACGTCCGCCTCCGGCTGCGCCGTCAGCACCGCCCGCGCCCGCTCGGCGGCGCGTGTCGCCTCCTCGCCGTGGCCCAGACCGTCGATCACCGCGATCAGCACTCCATCACGGGTCGGCGCCACGAGGTGGCGGTCACCCGACACCGCCTCTCCGGCGCGCGTGCGTTCGCTCACGCTCCAAACGAGATCCTGGTTCTGGTGCGGCAGGCGATCCATGTCAGCGCCTCCACTTTCGCATCGTGATCGTGGTCCCGCGGCCGAGCTCCGACACGATATCGAACTCATCCATCAGCCACTTTGCGCCGGGCAGGCCGACGCCGAGGCCCTTGCGCGTCGAATAGCCATACTGCATCGCCTGCGCGACGTCCCGGATCCCGGGTCCCTGGTCGCGCGCGATGATCTCGATGCCGCGCCGGCCGCCAACCGGCGACTCGATCCCGGTCATCGCGATCTCCCCGTGCTTGGCGTGGTCAACGATGTTGCGCGCCACCTCGGAGATCGCCGCCGCAATCAGCGTCACGTCGGCGCCGTTGAAGCCGAGCTCCAGCGCCAGCGCCCGCCCGCGCTGGCGCGCGGTGACGATGTCGACGGCGGAGCTGATCACCGTTGGCGCCTCAGCTTCCATCCACAGCAACTCGCTTGGTCCGGGCATTGAGATAAGCGAGCCCCTCCTCCAGATCGAGCGCGGTGCCCACGCCTTCGAGCGTCAGGCCCAACTGGACCATGGCGAAGGCCACGTCGGGTTGGATGCCCACGATCACCGTTTCGGCGCCGCGCAGTTTCAGCATGTGCGCGATGCCGCGGAGCATGCGCGTCGCAAAGGAGTCGATGACGTCGAGCACCGTCACGTCGATGATCACGCCGCGCGACCGGTACGTGCCGACCCGCGCGCCGAGGCTGTCGCGCAGTTGCACGAGGTCGGCGTCCGACAGCACCGCCTGGATGCTGGCGATCAGGTAGTCCCCCTGCTTGAGGATGGGCACCTGCATGGGCTGGAGGGAGCCGGGCATGGGAGCCGCTCAGGCGGGATTGACCTCCGCCGCGGGGCGCGCCCCGCTCCGCTCGTTGGTGATGATGACCTTGTAGCCCAGGAGAAGCTCGGCCTCCTCGATGCCGCCCTGCAGGTCGCCGACCGCGTTCATCTTGCTGAGATCGACGCCGATCGTGACGAGCGTCTGCGCGATCTCCGCCGACAGGCCGGTGATGATGACGCTGGCGCCCATGAGGCGCGACGCCTCGACGGTCTTGACCAAGTGGTTCGCCACCGCCTGGTCGATCGTCGGCACGCCGGTGATATCCACCACCACGACTTTGGCGCGGTTCGCGCGGATGCCCCGCAGCAGCTGCTCCGTGAGCTGGCGGGCGCGGTGCGCGTCGATGGCGCCGATCATCGGGAGAATGAGGAGCCGCTCGCGGACCTGCAGCACCGGGGTGGAAAGCTCGCGGATCGCCTCCTGCTGCTGGCGGATGACGCGCTCCCGTTCCTGCACGAAGCTCACGGCCACGGTGTTCGCAATGCGGTTGGCCGCCGGCTCATAGGCGTCGAGCACGCGATTCAGCAACGTGAAGTCCTCCTGGTACTTCTTGAACAGCGACCGCGCGAGCACGTCGCGGAGCAGGAGAACGATGCCCACCACCTCGTGCGTTTCGACGCCCCGCGGGATGATACGCTCCGAAAGGTTGCGCGCGTAGGCCTGCAGCGCCTCCACGCTGCCCGTCTCCAGCACCTCGACGTAGTTGTCGTACACGGACGTCGCCTCGGAGAAAATCTCCTCCTTCGTCATCGCGGTCAGCAATTGGGCGTCGGTGATCCGCCGGGCCCACTCCTCGCGCAACTGGGTGCGGTTTTGGCGCAGGTGGGAGACGAGTTCGCGCAGCAGGGGATCGCTATAGTCCGCCAGCGGCGCGGAGGGATGGGTGATGTTCTGAATCTTGAAGGCGGGCTTCCGTTTCATGGCTGGAGAAATGAAGGGGCCGTGGACGCGAGAGGTAGGTGATCACTGTATCTGGTTCGGCTGAGCCCCAGAATAGGGCGGAGAGCGACCACCATGGTAGGGATTCACCCACCTGCCGCCTGCGGGGAGTTTGGCGGACCGGCGGACCCCGCCCCGAAACGAGGCCGCACCGGCGCGCCGCCCCGCCCACGTGTGCCCGGCCCTCCGGCCGTCCGGCTTCCGAGGAGATGAGTCGCACCCGGGGCCACACTCGCCGCGGGCGCGGGCCGCCGCGTCGGGCGTGGGGACCCACCTGAAGCCGTTTTGGGTCTAGACCCACTGCAAGCCCCCGGACGCGTTCGTTACCCTTTCGTCACAGATCGGAAGAAACCCGTCCATGCGACTCCTCTTTGTCCACGAACGATTCGGCGCCCTTGGTGGGGCTGAGGCCAACGTCCTCGTGACCGCGCGCGAACTGAAGCGCCGCGGCCACACGCTGGCCGTGCTCCATGGACCGTCGACCGGCCGGGAGATCGCGAGCTGGCAGGAGACCTTTGGGGAGCGTTACGCGCTGCCGCCCCACGGTGGCACCCCGGCAGCCCGGGCGGCGCTCGCGGCGTTCAGGGCCGACGTCGTGTTCGTGCACAAGCTCTCCGATCTCGACGCGCTCGACGGGCTCACCGCGGGCGCGGCGCCGGTGGTGCGGATGATCCACGACCACGACCTGTATTGCATGCGTGGGTACCGGTATCACCCACTCACCCGCGAAATCTGCACGCGTCCCGCGTCCGGCTACTGCATGTTTCCGTGCGGCGCCATGCTAGCGCGCAATCGCGCCGGCGGTTTCCCAGTGCAGTGGGTCAGCTACACCGCCCGCCAGCGGGAGATCGCGCTCACGCGTCGCTGTGCCCGCGTGATCGTCGCCAGCGAGTACATGCGGGAGGAACTCCGGCGCAACGGCTTCACCTCCGCTCAGATTGAGATCCACGCCCCGGTCCCCGCCCCCGCCGTCGCCGGGATCGCGCCGAGCTTTGGCCCGCGCAACCGCCTGGTGTACGCCGGCCAGATCATCCGGGGCAAAGGCGTCGATGTCCTGCTCGAGGCGCTCGCCCGCGTCCGCGAGGTTTTCGACTGTGTCATCGTCGGCGACGGCAGCCACCGCGCGCACTGCGGAGCGCTCTGCCGCCGGCTCGGCCTGGCGGATCGCGTACGCTTCACCGGCTTCATGCCTCAGGCCGAGATCGCCGCGCACTATCAGGAAGCCAGCGTGGCGCTGATGAGCTCCGTCTGGCCCGAGCCATTCGGAGCCGTCGGCCTCGAGGCGATGCGCTACGGCCTGCCGGTGGTCGCGTTCGACGCGGGCGCCATCCGCGAGTGGCTGCTCGACGGCTGGAACGGTTTCCTCGTCCCCTGGATGGACCGGGACCGCTATGCCGCCGGCATCGAGGAACTCCTGCGGGACAAGCCCCTTGCCCGCCGCATGGGCGAACACGGCCGCGAATGGGTCGGCGCGCGCTTCGGTTTTCCCAAATACATCAACGGACTCGAGGCGCTGTTTTCCGCCCTCGGTGGGAAGCACGCCTCCTCCGCTCCCGCCCCCATCCTGGCATGAACTCCGCGCCCCTCTCCCCTGCCGTCGTCGCCCGCGGTGAGCGCTCCGCCCGCTTTGCCGTGCCGGGCCTGCGCGCCGCCACGCTCCCGGCCGAGGCTGCTCGCGCCACCCGCGCCATGCCCACGGCGCCCGCGCCCGTGCTCACGGTGGCCCTCGCGCCCGCCGCCGATTCCGCGTCCCGGCAGGCGCGCCGGGCGCCGATCGATCATTTCGCGACACTCGCCTCGCCATGGGGACGCGGTCGCCAGCGGCTGTATCTGCGCTGGAAGCAGCTCCTTTGGCGCGGCGTCGTCGACGGCACCCTCCTCGTGAAGCGGCTGGTCGACGTGGTCCTGAGCAGCGCCGCGCTCGCCGGCCTCAGCCCGTTGTTCTGCGTCATCGCGCTCCTCATCAAGCTCGAGGACCGCGGCCCCATCTTCTTCCGGCAGATCCGGGTCGGGCAGTTCGGCCGCGAGTTTCGCATGCTCAAGTTCCGCTCCATGCGGATCGACGCCGAGGAGCGGCTCAAGGAGCTGCTCGCGCGCAACCAGCACACGACCGGCGTCACGTTCAAGTTGAAGCACGACCCCCGGATCACGCGCGTCGGCCGGATCCTGCGCAAATACTCCCTCGATGAGTTGCCGCAGTTCGTGAACGTCCTGCGCGGCGACATGTCTCTCGTCGGCCCGCGTCCCCCCGTGCCCCGCGAGGTCGCTCTCTACTCCCTCGCCGACCGCCGGCGGCTCGCGGTGAAGCCGGGCATCACCTGCATCTGGCAGGTAAGCGGCCGCGCCAGCATCGATTTTCCCGGTCAGGTGCAGCTGGACGTCCGCTACATCGAAAGCCGGAGCCTCCGCGAGGACTTCAAGATTCTCTGCAAAACCATCCCCGCCGTCCTGTCCGGCGACGGGGCGTACTGATGAACGCCATCCTCATTTGCCCCGCCGATCGCCCCCCCTTGGGCGAACTCTCGTCGCGAGCGCCCCTGGTGACGTGCCCGTTGCTTGGGCGCACGCTGATCGACCTCTGGATCGAGGCGCTCGCGACGGGCGGGGCTCAACGCGTGCTCGTGCTGGCCACCGACCGGCCGAATCGCGTGCGAGCCCACATCGGCGACGGCCGTCGCTGGGGCGTCCAGGTCGAGGTCCTGCCCACCGCGCACGAATACACCGTCGAGGAGGCGCGTGCCCGTTTCAGTGCACCCGGCACCCCTTGGGCCGGGGCCGGGATCACGTTGATCGATCACCTGCCGGGACAGCCCGCCCTGCCGCTGCTGGATTCGTACGCGAGCTGGTTCGCCGCACAACGCGCGTGGCTGCCGGCCGCGCTCACGCCGGGACGCATCGGCGTGCGCGAGGTCCAGCCGGGCATTTGGGCGGGGCTGCGCGCCGAGATCTCCCCGCGCGCCCGCCTGCGGGCCCCGGTCTGGATCGGCGACTACGTGCGCATCGGTGCTGACGCCGAAATTGGCCCCAGCGCGATCCTCGACGATCGCGTCGTCGTCGAAACCGGCGCCCGCGTGGTCGAGAGCATCGTCGGCCCCGACACCTTCGTCGGCCGCTTCGTCTCGATCGAACGTTCGCTCGCCCACGGCTCCCTCCTGGTCAACTGGCACACCCAGTCATCGGTCGAGGTGCCCGACCCGATCCTGCTCGCCGATCTGCGCACCCGCCCCGTCAACCGCCTGCGGCCGACCTTTCTCGGACGTGCCCTGGCGGCCGCCGCGCTCGTCATCACGGTCCCCGCCGCGATCGGCGTCGTGGGACTTTCCCTGCTCCGCGGCGAGGCGCCGTGGCAACTCCGGCTCGGCCTCCGCAGCCAGCCCGCCGGCCGCCGTTCCCTCCACGACACCTTCGCCTACTACGAGCTCACGGGCGCCCAAAACTGGCTGCGCCGCTGGCCGCAGTTCTGGAACGTCGTGCGCGGCGACATGTGCTGGATCGGCAACCGCCCGCTCCGCCCCACCCAGGCCCTTGCGCTCGCCAATGATTTCGAGCGGCTCTGGCTCACCGCGCCGGTGGGCATGATCTCGCTCGCGGATGCCCAGGGCTGCCCCGACGGCGTATCCGAAGAGTCCATCGCCCACGCCAGTTACTACGCGGTCCACGCCGGCGCCGCGATCAACACGTCGATCCTGACGCGCGCCCTCCTGCGCGCCGCCATGGTCTGGCCGGTCCGCGGCCAGCGCCGCAAGGAGGCGCCCGTCGCCCTGCAGGATCTCGCCACCCGCCAGGAACTTTAGTCCGCGGCGGCCCGCGCCCAACGCCGCCGCCCTCCCAGCCACCCAAGCAAACCATGAAAATCGAGCACGACGGAACCAACCTGCGCGTCAGCGAAATCGGCGAACTCAACGCGGTAAACGCGTCCCAGTTCCGCGACGAGGTGCGCGCCGCCATGCCCCGGACGCCGACCTCCATCGAGATCGACCTCACCGACACGAAGTTCGTGGACAGCTCCGGGCTGGGGGCGCTGTTCGCACTCTACAAGGCCGCGAATCACTCCCGCGACGGCGTCACCCTGCGGCTCCTGAACCCGCGACCTCCGATCCAGCAGCTCTTCGAGCTCACCCAACTGCACCAGCTCTACGAGATCGCCCGGCGCTGATCGCCATGCCTCCCGTCGCCATCGTCCGTCATCTCCCGCCGCCCCTGCGGCGGCAGGCGCGCGTATTCCGGCCTCGCCGCGACCCCGCCCGCGGCCTCCGCCGTCGCCCCGTCTCCCTGCGATGAACGACGCCCCGCTGCCCGCCGAGCGCGGCGTCTCCAACCGCGTTGTCTTCCACTGCGACCTTCCCGCCGCCCGGAGCGCCACCCGGCTGCTGCGCGCCTTCCTCGGCGAACAGGGCCTCGACGAACACGAGCTCTTCCAGTGCGAGCTGTGCCTCGCCGAGGCATGCAACAACGCCGTCCAGTACGCCGCCGACACCGCCACCAGCGAGCCGGTCGTCGCCGAGGCCACCGTCCACGGCACCGGCATTGAACTGCGCGTCACCGACCACACCGGCGGCTTCGAGCTGCATGAACGCCGCGCCCCCGTCGATCCCGCCCGGGAAAGTGGGCGCGGACTCTTCCTGATCCAGTCCTACATGGACGACGTGCGCTACTACCGTGCCGTCGGACGCAACACGCTCGTGATGCGCAAGTCCCGGCGGCTGCAACACCATCGTTCCGCACTCGAGACGACGGTGACGTCGCTCGAGGACGCCCGGCGCCAGCTCGAAAGCTGCCAGCAGACCATCAGCGGCATGGCCCGCGAGCTTTGCGTTCGCTCCGAGACCCTCGCCGCCATCTTCCGCTGCTCCGCGGAACTGGGCCGCACCAACGACCTCGAGGGCTTCGCGCAACGACTCGCCACCGACCTGCTGCACCTTACCGCCGCCGACTGGTTTATCCTCCGGCTCGTGCCCGCCGGCGACGCCCAGCTCGCGGTGTTCGCGGTATCCGACCCGGCGCTGCGCAGCGCTCCCCTCGCGCTCGATCCCTCGCTCAAGACCACGCCCGTCCTCGAGCTCACCGCCGCTTTCACCCGCCGCGCCGTGGAATTCGAGCTCACCGGCCAGCCCACCTCCGCGGAACCGCTGCGGGCGGTCGGTCCGCGGGCGAGCGGGATCATCCAACCCGTCCTCACCGGCGAAAAGCTCGTCGGCACGCTGGCCATCGGGCGACGCGAGGGTGGCGCGTTTTCGCCACTCGAAGCCGAGTTGGTCCGCACGTTCGCCGAATTTTTGGGCGTGCAGGTTGTCAACGCCCGTCACCTTGAGGAGGCCGTGAATGCGCGCCTCGTCGCCCACGAGCTTGGCATCGCGCACGGCATGCAGCGCGCGCTCCTGCCCCGCCAGCTGCCGCGACTTCCCGGCTGCACGCTCGCGGCCAACTGGGAGAGCGCCCGCCAGGTGGGCGGCGATTTCTACGACGTCATCCCGATTGACGCGGACACCGCGCTGCTCGTCGTCGCGGACGTCATGGGCAAGGGCGTCCCGGCCGCGATGTTCGCGACCATCATGCGCAGCCTGCTCCGCGCGCTCGTCGGCCGCAGCCGCCGCCCGGCGCAGCTCCTCCGCCGCCTGAACGAGCTCCTGTACGAGGAGCTGTCCACCGTCGGCATGTTCGTCACGGTCCAACTCGTCGTGGTGGACCTCCGGCAGCGGCTGCTCATTGCCGCGAGCGCCGGCCATTGCCCGGTGATCGTCGCCTCGCCCGAGGCCGTGCAGCCGCTGCGCGTCGCCGGCACCCCGCTGGGCATCCTGCCGCACGCCCGCTATCGCGAGCTGACCGTGCCGCTCGCCGCGCCGGCCGGGCTGCTGCTCTACACCGACGGCGTCACCGAGGCCCAGGGCGCGCTGGACGACTTCTTCGGGCAGGAGCGGCTGGTGGACTGGTGCCGGGAGCACTTCCGCCGCGCGCCCGACGCCTCCGTGCTGCGCGACGAGCTCACCGCCGAGCTCAAGCGTTTCGGCGGCGGCCGCCCGCTGCGCGACGACCAGGCCTTTCTCTGCCTGCTGGAACAAGTCCCGGCCGGGGCGCCCGCCGCGGCCACGCGCACGACCGGCGACTTCACCGCGGGCCCAGTGCCCGCCCGGAGGCCGTTCACCTTCTCTCCCGCGTCTTCAACTCCTTCCTTTCCATGAGACCCGTCCTATCGCTGTTCGTGTTCATCGATGCCTGTGGCTGGCAGATCATCAAAGACGACCCGTTTGTCCGCCGGGTCGCACCGCATCGGCGGCAGCTCCGTTCGGTCTTCGGCTACAGTTCGGCGTGCATCCCCTCCATTCTCTCCGGCCGCTATCCGAGCGAGCACCGCAACTGGTCCTACTTCGTGTACGACCCCGCGCACTCGCCCTTCCAGTCGCTGCGCTGGATGCGCTGGCTGCCGTCCGCCCTCACCTCCCGCCGGCGGGTCCGCAACGTGCTCTCGGCCTGGGCCAAGCGCCGCCTCGGATTCAAGGGCTACTTCGACCTTTACAACATGCCGTTCCGCGACATCGCGCACTACGACTTCACGGAGAAGAAGAGTCCGCTGCGGCCGGGCGGGATGAACCGCGGCACCAACATCTTCGATTTTCTCACCGAGCGCCGCATTCCCTACCACGTGAGCGAGCCCGCGCGCGGCGAGGCCGGCAACCTCACGGCCCTGATCGACGACCTCAAGACCGAGACCCTCGACTTCGCCTTCCTGTATTGGCCGCAGCTGGACGGGCTCATGCACCGGGTCGGCAACGACGCGCCCGAGGTCCCGGCCATGCTCCGCGATTACGAGCGGCGCATCGACCAGCTGATGGCGGTCGCACAGGCCCACTACGAGGACGTGCGCCTCTACATCTTCAGCGACCACGGGATGGCGAACTGCGACGAGCACATCGACCTGCGCGCGCGGATCGACGCGCTCGGTCTGCGGCTGCACGTTGATTACGCCGTGGTGTACGACTCCACGATGGCGCGCTTCTGGTTCCACCACGAAGCCGCGCGCCAGAAGATCACCACCTGCCTCGAACGCATCCCGCAGGGCGAGATTCTCAGCGATGCGGAACTGACGGACCTGGGCACCTATTTTCCGGACCGGTATTTCGGCGAGCTCATCTACCTCCTGCGCGAAGGCACGCTCATCGTGCCGAGCCACATGGGCGCCCGCCCCATCCGGGCCATGCACGGCTACCACCCCGACGAGCCCCACAGCTTCGCCGCGTTGATGAGCAACCAGCCGCACGTGCCCGCCGGCATCACGGCCATCCCCGACATGTACAAGCTCATGACCCACGAGGCCGAGGCCGCCCATACCGCCAACTGCGCGGGCCGCCACGCCACCGTGCTCGCAAGCTGACCCACTTCCCCGCGCCCATGCCTCCCGCCCCTGCCGGCGCTGCCGTGGCGGCCCGCACGCCACGACCTTCCGCCCCCGAACTGATTTCCCGCGCGTCCGCCGCGCCGCGCCACCCGGGCTTGCACGTCGCCTGCACGCTTGGGGGCACGGACCTCGGACGTTCCGGGATCGGCACCTGCGTGCGCGAGTGGCTCCCGCGGCTGATCAGCCAGCTCCGCGCCGACGGCGGCCGGTTGAGCGTCTTCGGCCACCCCGCCGAGCTCGCCGCGTATGCGTTCGCCTTGCACGGGGCCGACCAGATCCCGCTGCGCGTCGTGCCGCTGCAACCCGGTCTGAACGCGCTGTGGCATCTCACCCGCTCGGCCGCCTTTGCCCGTTCCCTCGGGGCCGACGCGCTGCTGCTGCCCGCCGCCAATCGCCGGCTCACGCGTTCCGCCGCGCTGCCCACCGTCGCAATCGTGCACGATCTCGCGCAGCTCCAGATCGGCCGGAAATACGATCGGCTCCGCATGACGTACTTCCACCGGGTTCTCGTCCCCGGCTTTCAACGCGCCCGGAGCCTCGTGGCTGTCAGCCAGACAACTCGCCGCGACCTCGTGGAGCGGCTCGGCATCCCCGCGCGACGTGTGCAGGTAGTGTACAACGGCGTGAACGCCGCGCCTTTCGAGGGGCTCAGCCACGACAGCCCGCGTGTCGCCACCGCCCGCCGCGAGACCGGCCTCGCCGATCGTCCTTACCTGCTCTACCCGGCGCGCCTCGAACATCCGGGCAAGAACCACGTCCGGCTCCTGCGCGCCTTTGCCGCCTCCGGCCTCGCCGCCACCCACCGCCTCGCACTCTCCGGTGCGGACTGGGGCGCGGGCGAACTCCTGCGCGCCCTCGTGCGCGAACGGCACCTCGAGGCCGCCGTGACGTTTCTGGGGTATCAGCCGGCCGACCGCCTGCCCGCGCTCATCGCCGGCGCCGATGCCGTGCTGATGCTCGGGCTGCACGAGGGCTTCGGCCTGCCCGCGCTCGAGGGACTCTGCGCCGGCCGCCCGGTCTGCGTCGCCAACACCGGCGCCCTGCCCGAGGTCGTCGGCCCGCTCGGCGTCCAATGCTCGCCGCATCGGGAGGACGCCATCGCGCAGGCGCTGCGCCGGGTGACGCAGGACGCCGCCCTGCGCGCGCGTTGCGAGCAGGACGGTCCGCGCTGGGCCGCGCGATTCTCCTGGGATAACACCGCCACGGGCCTGCTGGCCGCGTGTCACGACGCCGTGCGCCAACCCGCCTGAGCGGACGCTCGGCGCGGGAGCGGCGGACTTGGGCTTGGCGTTTCCGCAATTGGGCATTGGATGCGGGGCGGCCGTCGCCACTCCCTGGCCCGCCGCCCGTATGCTTCGCCTGCATCTCCCGCCCAATTTCGCCGCCGCTGTCGTCCGCAACGCGGTGCCGCTGCGCGTCGAATTGGACCTCAGCGTCCCACCCGCCCCGGTGCTCCTGCCGGTGCTGGCTTTGCTGCAGCGTTGGTGCGGCACACCCACGCCACCGACGTTCATCCAGCTCAATCGCGCCCAGTTGCGCGAGCTGGCCACGGCCGCCGGCACGCAGGCCATCTTTGTCGAGAATGGCCAGCTCACCTGGTGGAAGCACGAGGACCTGCTGCGACCCGTCGAGCCACCGCCCGCGTCAACCGCGACGTCCCAAGCCGCCGGCCCAGCCTCCCGCCGCCCCGAGGCGCCGCGCGGGCGCGGCTTCACGCCGGTTGTCGTCGACGGCTCCGAGCACTTCCTCGCGATCTCACTCCCGTCGCGCGAGCACCCGCAGTACGAGGACATGCTCGCCCTGCTGAAGGAGAACGGTTTCGCGCTCGAACCCTCCAACCGCAAGTGGTGGCTCCGCGACCGCCACAAGACGCTCAACTTTCTCGCCTCGCACTTGGGCGAACTCCGGGAGCGCTTCGGCGCGGAGCTGACGCCGAACTTCGAGAAGAACACGGCGCGCGTGCGCCCGGCGGAGATCACGGCCGACGTCGGCAGCACCGGCGGCGGCTTCTCGGTCGGGCTCGGGGTGCGCGCCGGCGACACCGACCCCGCCACACTGCGCAGCGCCATCGCCTCCAACCGCGGCTACGTCGAGACCGGCGGCAAGGTCTTCCTGCTCGACACCCGGAAGCTGGAGAGACTCGCCATCGCGCAGCGCGCGCTCGCCGGCGATCCCGCCGCGCCCGTCGCGCCGCAGCGCACCGTCACTGTCTCCCCCGCCCGCGTCGCGGAAGTGCAGGAGATCCTCGCGGAGCTCTCGCCCAACTTCCAGCCGCCGGACGCCTGGCGCGAACGCAGCGCCGCGCTGCGCAACCTCACCGCCCTCGAGCCGGCGCCGGTGCCCGGCGAACTCGACGCGCTGCTGCGCCCCTACCAACGGCTCGGCGTCGCGTGGCTCTGGCACCTCCAGCGGCACACGCTCGGCGGCATCCTCGCGGACGAGATGGGGCTGGGTAAGACGATCCAGGCGCTCGCGCTGCTCTCCGCCGCGCAGGCCGCCGATCCGCGCGCCGGCGCGGCGCTCGTGGTGTGTCCCGCGTCGCTGCTGGAAAACTGGCGGCGCGAGGCCGCGCGGTTCGCCCCCGGACTGCGCGTGTTCGTCCACCACGCCGAGCAGCGGCTCGCCTCCGCCGACGAGTTCACCGCGCACGACCTGATCATCACCAGTTACGGCACCCTCACGCGCGACCAGGCCCGGTTCACCGCGGTGGAGTTCGCGTGCGTCATCGCGGACGAGGCGCAGCACATCAAGAACCGGCGCTCGCAGAACGCCGCCGCCCTGCGCGCACTCACCGCCCGCGCGCGTTTTCTCCTCACCGGCACTCCCGTGGAGAACTCGCTCGATGACCTCCGCTCGCTGTTCGAATTCCTGCTCCCCGGCTACATCACGCGCGTCCCGGCGGGGCTTCGCGGCGACGAGCGCGCCTGGTACGACGAGCGCCTCCGCGCCCAGACCGCCCCGTACATTCTCCGGCGCACCAAGCGCAGCGTCGCGCCCGAGCTGCCCGACAAGATCGAGCAGGTCGTCTGGTGCGAGCTGCCGCCCGCCCAGGCCGCGCTTTACCGGGAAACCCAGGAGACGTCGGAGCGCGAGTTGTTCGACCTCGAGGCCGCCGGCGCCAGCGAGGCCAAGCTCAAATTTGCCGCTCTCACCCAACTGCTTCGGCTCCGCCAGATCTGCTGTGATCCGCGGCTCGTGCGCCCGGGCGACGTGGACGGCGGGGCGCCGGCCGAACCGGGATCGGTCCCTTCCGCCAAGCTCGACGCGTTTCGCGAATTGCTCGAGGAGGCGGTCGACGACGGCCACCGCGTACTCGTCTTCTCGCAGTTCACCTCCCTGCTCGCGCTCCTCCGCGCCGAGCTCGACGCACAGGCGATGCCGTATTGCTACCTCGATGGCTCGATGCCCGCGCGCGCCCGGCAGGCTGAGGTGGACCGTTTCCAAAGGGACGCCGACGTGCCGCTGTTCCTGCTCTCGCTCAAGGCGGGCGGCACCGGCCTCAACCTCACCGGCGCCGACACGGTCGTCATCTACGACCCGTGGTGGAACCCCGCCGCCGAGGCCCAGGCGACGGACCGCGCGCACCGCATTGGACAGAAGCGCACCGTCACCAGCTACAAGCTCATCGCCTCCGGCACAGTCGAGGAGAAGGTCCTCGCCCTCCAGGCGGAGAAGCGCGCGTTGCTGGCCGACGTCTTCGAGGCCAGCGACGCCGCGGCCGCACGGCTCTCCCTCGCCGACCTCAAAGGCCTGCTCGCGCGCCGCTAAGGCGCGGCCGCCGCCCCCCGTTCAGGCGTCGGCCACGTGAACGACGACCTTGCCGAAGTTGCGGCCCTCGAGCAGCCCGATGAAGGCCTCGGGTGCGCGCTCGAGTCCGTGCACCACATCCTCGCGCAGCTTCAGCTTGCCGGCGGCATGCCACTCTCCGGCCTCCCGCCGGAAGGCCTCAAAACGCGTCGCGTAGTGATCGAGGATGATGAACCCCTGCACCGTGATCCGCTTTTGGATGAGCGTGCCGAGGAAACCCGGGAGCCGATCCGGTCCGGCGGACTCCTCCTCATTGTAATGCGCGATCACCCCGCACACGGGCATGCGCGCGTCGTTGTTGAGCAGCGGCACCACGGCCGAGAGCACCGGGCCTCCGACGTTCTCGAAATAGACATCGATGCCTTTCGGACACGCCTCCGCCAGGCGCTTGGGTAACTCCGGCGCGAGATGATCGAGACACGTATCGAAACCAAGTTCATCGACGGCGTAACGACACTTTTCCGCGCCGCCCGCAATGCCCACCACCCGCGCGCCTTTGAGTCGCGCGATCTGGCCGACCACCGAGCCGACACCGCCCGTGGCCGCCGCCACGACGACCGTCTCCCCCGGCTTCGGCCGCCCGATGTCGAGCAGGCCCACGTAGGCGGTGAAGCCCGGCATGCCAAGTCCGCCGAGGGCGAGCGAAGGATGTGGCATCTGTCCGAGCGGAATGAGTCCCTGGCCGTTCGAGGTCGCGTACTCCTGCCAGCCGGCGCTGCCGACCACGAGCTCGCCCACCCGCAGCCGCGGATGACGGGACGCCACGATCCGATTGATCGTCCCGCCTGCCATCGGATCCCCAATCTTCACCGCGGGCGCATAGGACGGACCGATCGGGTTCATCAGGCCGCGCATGTACGGATCGAGTGACAGGTCCAGCGTGCGCAACAGCACCTCGCCTTCGCGCGGTTCCGGGACCGCCACCTCCTCGAGGCGGAAATCCTCGGGACGCGGCCGCCCCTTGGGATGGGCGGCGAGGACGATGCGGTGATTGCGGGCAGTGGGCGACGACATGAGTTCTCCTTGGACCAATGGTGTGGGATGCGCTGAGGAACGGTGACAGATCGCAACGTGGGCGCCGAAACTTGCCACCGGTTCGCGACAACGAGTGAGCGAGCCGCGAGACGTCAAGACGGGCGCGAACTCCGTCGTCTCCGCCCCCGCCTCCAGCCGCGTCGTCCATCCGTCCCAATTTTGGGAAGCCCGATCCCGTTTCCGGCGCGCCGGAGGCGATGTCACGCGGCTCCCGCAGTCTCGTTTCCCTCGTAGCCACAGCCGAATTCGCGCTTGGAACGCCGGGTGCTAAACGGGACCCGTTCCCCACTCCCACTGCCGTCGACGGGCCGCTCGTCGATCCGTTCCGTCTTCCAGCTCCCTGCCGGCCATCGCGGCCGGTTCCTTCGCAGTGGTCATGCACGATCTCCGTTTCGCCGTCCGTCAGCTTTTCAAATCTCCCGGCTTCACCGCCGTGGTCGTGCTTTCGCTCGCCCTGGGCATCGCCGCCAATGCCACGGTCCTCGCCTGGCTGCAGCGGTTCGTCCTGCACCCGCTACCCGGCGTCGCCGACCAGGAAGAACTCGTGGTGCTCGTCTCGAATCAGGGGGGCGGGAACGTGTCCTTGCCGGATCTACGGGACTTCACGGCCGACCGCACGCTGTTCGCCGGCGCGTTCGCCAGCATGCCCACCCCGGTCTGCCTCACCACCGAGCAGCAACCCGAGTGGTTGAAGGCGCAGGTGGTGACGGCGAACTTCTTCGATGTGCTGGGGGTGCGGCCGCTGCTCGGCCGGACGTTCCTGCCACAGGAGGACCAGACGCCTAGCGGCAACTTCGTGCTGGTGATCAGCGAGCGGCTCTGGCGGCGTCGCTTCGCCGCCGCACCCGACATCGTGGGCCGCGTCGTCGATCTCAACCGGCAGTCTTTCACGATCGTCGGCGTGGTGCCCGATGCGTTCGATGGTTCACTGCCGCCCGCCCGCTTCGACCTTTGGGCTCCCGCCTCGATGATCACCGAGGTTCGCAACCAGGGGCGCTTCTTTCTCACGGAGCGGACCGCGCGCGGCTGGCACAACCTCGTGCGGTTGCAGCCGGGCGTTTCCCTTGCGCAGGCGCGCGCCGCCGTCGCCGCCACCGAACCGCGCCTGCAGCAGGCGTACCCGAAGGAGAGCCGCAATGCGCGCTACCGGCTCGTGCCGCTGACCGAATGCCCCTGGGGCGGCCAGACCGTCTTCGGTCCCACGCTTCGCCTGCTCCTCGCCGTCAGCATGGGCGTCCAGCTCATCGTCATCGCCAATGTCGCCAACCTCCTCCTCGCGCGAGCGGTCGACCGCCGCCGCGAGATCGCCATCCGGCTCGCCGCCGGCGCCAGCCGCGCCCAGCTGATCCGCCAGTTCCTCACCGAGAGCGTGCTGCTCGCGCTGCTCGGGGCGTGCCTCGGGCTGTGCATCGCGAGTTGGACGGTGGACTCGGTGGTGTGGCTGCTCCCGACGGAGATCGCGCGGGAAAACGTCCTCACCTTCTCGCTCGATCCGCTCACGCTGACGCTGACCATCGGCATCGCCATCGCCACGGGCCTGCTCTTCGGCCTCGCGCCGGCACTCCACGCGGCGCGGACCGACGTCAACACCGCGCTCAAGGAGGGCGGTCGCGGCAGCGGCGCCGGCGTCGGCCACCACCGGTTGCGGCGGCTGCTCGTGATCGGCGAGGTGTCGCTCGCGCTCGTCCTGCTCGTAAGCGCCGGGCTGTGCGCGAAGGGGCTGCAGCAGGCGCGCCAGGTCGACATCGGCTTCAATCCCGACCGCGTACTCCTCGGCCACCTCCAGATCGGGATGAACGGCTACAACGCGACCACCGCCCTGCCATTCTACCGGGAACTGCGCCAGCGGCTCGCCGCCGAGCCGGCGATCGAGGAGGCCGCCCTGGCGAGTTGGTTTCCGCTCGGGCTCGAGGGCTGCAAAGGCACTGGCGTGTACGTCGAGGGCTACGAGCCCCTGCCGAGCCACAATCCGACGTACGAGCTCGCCGTCGTCTCGCCGCGGTACTTTGCCACCCTGCGGATTCCGCTAGTGACCGGGCGTGACTTCACCGATGCCGACGACGCCGCCGCGCCGCGGGTCGCGATCGTGAACGAGCACTTCGCCCGCCGGTTCTGGCCCGGTCAGGACCCGATTGGCCGCCGCTTCCGCGCCAGCGGCGAATGGCGCACCATCGTCGGCGTAGCTCGCGCCGGGAAATACAACCGGCTCAACGAGGAACCGGATCCCTTCCTGTTCCTGCCGTATCAGCAGGGCGTGCCGGACCTCGACCTGAGCATCTGCGTGCTGGCCCGCGGCGCCGCCGAGTCCGCCGCCGCGCCGATCCGCCAGGCGTTGCGCCAGCTCGATCCCGGCGTGGAACTCCTGCGCACCCGCACGCTCACCGGCCACGTCGCGATGTCCTTCTTCATGCCCCGCGTCGCGTCGAGCCTGCTCCTTCTGCTCGGTGGCGTCGCCCTCCTCCTCGCGGCCATGGGCGTGTATGCGGTCATCGCCTACGCGGTGTCGCAACGGACACGCGAGTTCGGCGTGCGTCTCGCGCTCGGCGCGCAACCACGCGACCTGCTGGCCCAGGTCCTGCGCCAGGGACTCGCCCTGGGGCTCGCCGGCATCGTCGTCGGGCTCGGCCTCGCCGTCGCGCTGACGCGCCTGCTGCAGGGATTTCTCTACGGCGTGAGTCCGTTCGACCCGCTGACTTTCGCGCTTATCCCAGCTCTGTTGCTGGGCGTCGCGGGCTTCGCCTGTGTGGTCCCGGCCCGGCGCGCCATGCGCGTGGATCCGGTCGAGGCGCTGCGGGCCGAATGACTTTTCCGCTCATGAAACTCGCCCGCGTTCTCCTGCTCGTTGGCGCCGTCGCCAACACCCTGTTCGTCGCCTTCCATGCCTGGCTGGGCTGGCGGCTCCATCACCTCACCCGGCTCGACCGCGGCATCCGCGACCTGCTGGAGATGCTCAACGGTGGCGGCACGCTCTTCATCCTCTTTCTCGGCGTCGCCTCGTGGCTCATCGCCCGCGAAACGAACCGCTCCGCCCTGGGTCGGCTCGTGATCGTAACCGCGATCGCGCTCTACGGCCTCCGCGGCCTGGTGGAGTTCGTACTGCCGCCACACGTGACGCCCTGGGTGCTCGGCACCTGCGCGGTCACCACCCTGCTTTACGCGGCCGTGCTCGTCGCCGATCGCCGCACCGCCTGAGCGCCCGATCTGGGGATGGCGCCGCGCCCAGAAGCCCCCCCGCCGGTCGAGTGGACACGGCAAACCGTCCGGCGCGGGCTGCATCGATTCCCGGTCGCGTGCAGGTCGTGGCGAACCTGCCATGCCGGGCGACCTTTCGGAACCCGGCGCTGTCTGTAGGGGCTCCCACTCCCATGTCCCACGTCGCCGCCCAGTCCCGCCCGGCCTGGCTTCGCCTGCCCCTGTTTCGCTGGAGCCTCGGCATCATCCTGGCCGTCGTCGCCGGCGCGCTTGTCTTCGAGGCGCTCAACTTCCCGGTCCTCAGCCGGATCGGGCTACCGCACGAGTTCTGCTACCTCCGGGATCCCCGGCTGGTCTGGCTGCACGTGACCGCCGATTTCCTGATCGGCGCCGCCTACGTCTCGATCTCCGTAACGCTCGCCTACCTTGTGTACCGCGCGAGCCGGGATATCCCGTTCAACTCGGTGTTCCTGGCCTTCGGGCTATTCATCGTCTCGTGCGGGTTCACGCACTTCATGGAGGTCTGGGTGATTTGGCACCCGGTGTACTGGCTCTCGGGTTACGTGAAGGTCGTGACCGCCGCTGCCTCCGTTGCCACCGCCATCGCGCTGTTCCCGCTCGTCCCGCGGATCTTCGCGCTGATCGCCGCGGCGCGCGAGAGCGAGGTCCGGCGGGTCGAGATCGAGCGCCTGAACACCGATCTCGAGCGCTTCAACTACTCGGTCGCGCACGATCTGCGCGCCCCGCTCCGCAGCATCGTCGGGTTCGCCGAGATCCTGCGCGAGGAGCACCTCGCCGTCCTGCCGCCTGAGGTCCGCACCTACCTTGAACGCATGCAGCACTCCGCGGAGCGCATGGACGCCCTCGTCGGCGGCCTGCTCCGCTACGCCACGATCGGCCGGCAGCCCGCGGAGCTGAAGCCGGTCGAGACCATCGACGTCGTCCACGCCGCGCTCGGCCTGCTCGAGTCCACCATTGGGGCCCGCGGGGCCGAGGTGGTGGTCCAGCGGCCGCTGCCGCGCATTCTCGGCGACGGCCTGTTCCTGCAAGTCGTCATCCAGAACCTCGTGGGCAATGCCCTGAAGTTCGTGGCGTCCGGCGTCACGCCGGAGGTCCAGATTCGCGGCGAGGTGGTGGGCGACGACGTGATCCTCTCCGTGATCGACAACGGCGTGGGCTTCCCGCCCGGGACCGCGCCGCGCGCCTTTGGCATGTTCGAGCGCTTCCACCCCGACCACCCCGGCACCGGCATCGGCCTGGCGATCGTGCATCGCGCGGTGGAGCGCATGCAGGGTGAAATCGGCATCGAGCCGCGTACGGACGCCCCGGGCACGCGCTTCTGGGTCCGGCTGCGCCGCGCCTAGCCGCCCGCGCCGCCGGCCACGGCGGGCTGACTCTTAAAAGTGACATCGCCGGCCTTGCGGGGGCGCCGTGGGCCTGAATACTCGGCCGCCCCCCGTCGTCTCATCGCCGTGACTTTCCTGTCTGGTCGACGTGACCCCATCCGCTTCTTCCTTATGAGTCTTCCTGGCTCCCTCCGCCCCGCCCTCGTGCTGCTCGCGACCCTTGCCTGGGTCACGGCTTTCGGACAACCGCGTCCGCCGGAGCCGCCGCCGCTCGAGGCCGCGGTCGTCGTCGAGGTCTACACCGACATCCTCGGCCGCGCCCCGCATGCCTGGGAAGTGACCTATTGCCCGGCGCACACGCGCAACGATCTCCGCAGCCTCCTCCTGCAATCCTTCGAGTATCGCGCACTCAGCCCGGAGGTGGTCATTCACCGCGCCTTTTTCGAGTATTGCGGCCGCGGCCCCACGCCGGAGGAGATGCGGCATTACCGGCGCCGGATGATCGACGAACGCTGGTCCGTCGGCCGCATCCGGCAGGACATCAACCGCCAGTGGTCGAACGACGACGAGCACCACGGGCGTGGCCCCGGGTATGACAACGACGGACCGCGGGGCCGCCGCGACGCCATCGATCGGATGATCGAGCGCGCGTATGACGACCTGCTGGAGCGCCGGCCCGACCGCGAGGGGATGGAGCACTACCGGCGTTTCCTCGAGCGGGGCGGCTCCGAGAGTTCGATGCGCGCGCGACTTCGGGAGAGCGAAGAGTACCGGGTCAAGCTGCCTGACTCGAAAACCACCCGCGCCTATCAAAACGTGCTCCGCCGCGCCCCCGACGCCGGCGGCATGGAACACTACCGCAAGCTGCTCGTTGACCGCGGCTGGTCCCAACGCGACGTCGAAGCCGACCTCCGCCGCAGCGACGAGTACCGGAACCGGAAACGGTAGCGCGGAGCGGGAGACCAAAGCGGGCGATGTGATGGCGGGAGTCCCCCGGGACGGCAGGGGATCTCAGATACCCGCCTTCTCTGGGAGGACGCCGTGCCACACCACGAAGCGCAGCGCCGTGGTCTCGTCAGCCGACAGCCCAAGCTGCGCCGCCAGCCGATTGTCAACCACGCCCGTGCCTTTCTGAAACAACGTGAACGCGACCCGATTCGGCGCGGACAACGCCCCGGCCTTCGCACCGTGCGATGCAGGGGCTCTGGATGGAGATTTCGCACCAGTCGTATCCACCCGGTCGGCACCTTCGTGCCGGACAGTCGTCGGCTTGGTGCCCTCCCCAAGTGTCTGGGTCAATCGCGCGTCTTTCGTGCCCGCTCTCCAGCAGAGCACAACCACGATGCTGGAGAAGGCGCACACCAAGCCGCGCGCTGCGCAACGTGTGAGAATGGGTCAAGCCACGGCTTCAAGCACCGCCTCGGGGTGCTTGGCTGCGACCCTGAGCAGCACCTTCGCCGGGCCGGTAGGCTGCCGACGTCCCTGTTCCCAGTTTTGGAGAGTATCCAAGCTGATGCCCAGCGCGCGGGCAAACTGGCTCTGGCTGAAGCCCAGCCGGGCACGCACGGCGGCAATAGAATCGGGCGCAATCTGATCGACACGTCCGGCTGACTTGCGATCGCCGCGGAGGTAGTCGCCCGCGTCGCGCACCCCTTGGAGCAATTCGTTGAATGCGGCTTTCTTCATGGGAGTTCCAGTTGGACGATTTTTGCGAGTTGCTTGGCCTGCGCCATCGTCAGGTCGCCCTGAACGTTCTTCGCGAACAAATTCCATGCGTCCGAAACCATACGCCAGTGGCGTATGACTGCGCAAGACGTAAGCTGCATCCCAAGCCGATCGCCCCCATGCTCCTTTGCTCACAACGCCACCAAATCAACAATGCGTCTGAACACGTCAGCCGATCGTTTAATTTGGAGGGACTCCGAGGAACACAAAACCCGCTACTCGTTGCCGAATAGCGGGTTCTAAAGTGGTGGCTCAGCCCGGAATCGAACCGGGGACACGAGGATTTTCAGTCCTCTGCTCTACCAACTGAGCTACCGAGCCACGGAGGAGTGGCGAACAAAGGCCGCGCCTCCCCAGCCGTCAACGGCATTTTCTTCCTTTTTCTGCCGCTCGTTGGCGCCGCTTCCGCCGCTCAGGCCGACACCTGCGCAAGGCACGCGCCGCCTTCCTGCCGCTCCGCCAGCTGCGCCAATTCCCTCAGCGCCTCAGCGAAGGGCGCCGACAGCTTCCGCCCCACCTCCTCTCCGCCCGGCCCGAACGCCTCCAGTTCGAAAACCACGCGCAGCCGGCCTTCCGGCAGCGGCTCGATGCGATGATCCACGAACACGCGCACGTCCCCGACCTGCGTCTCGGCCACGAACCCGGTCTGGTCCGTCACTTCGACCAGCCGCGTCAGCCACCGTCCCCCGCCCGCGCGGGTCACCATGAAGCGGGTGCCCCGCCGAAAGGGCCCGCTCACCTCGATGTCGCGAATGCCGGGATCCCAGCGGAACCAGCTCACGACGTCCGATAACAGCGCCCAGATCGCGGCGCGCGACGCGCCCGTCTCCACGGCCTGCTCGGTCGACCAAACCTCCGGTTTTGCTGCATTCATTGACCCCACCTTAGCAGAGGCCACTGACACCCGTCTGTCAGGAGCCGCGGGGCGGTTTTCCTGAACTGCTTATCGGAGAATTCCCGGCCCACCAGCGCGCCGGGTGGGCGCCCGCTCAGTATTCGACCTTGTCAGCCTTTGCCGCCCACGCGCGGAACGTCCGCTGCGCCTCGTCGCGCAGCAGCGGCGCCATCTGCACCGTGCGCTGCTCCGGAGGCAGCGGAATCTGCTGGTAGATAAAGTCGTCCGCGAACCCGATCGCCGCCGCGTCCGCCCGCGTGTTGCCGTACCGCACCCGCGGAATCCGCGCCCAGTAGATCGCCGACAGGCACATCGGGCAGGGTTCGCAACTGGTGTAGAGTTCGCAGTCCTCCAGCGTGAAGCGGCCCAGCTTCTGGCACGCCTCGCGGATCGCCGTCACCTCCGCGTGCGCCGTCGGATCATTCGTCGAGGTCACCCGGTTGCTGCCCCGCGCCACGATCTCGCCGCGGCGCACGATCACACAGCCAAACGGGCCGCCGCGGTTCGCCCGCATGCCGGCGTCAGCTTCATCGATGGCCGCGCGCATGAACAATTCGTCAGACATAGGAATGAGAACCGCGCAGCCTGCCCGGACCGCCCGGCGCCACGCAAATCCCAAAACTCCGCCCGCCGCCGCGCTTGCCCCACCGCCCACTGCGGGCTTTCACTCGCCTCCAACCACCGCCTCCCCCACCCGGCAGCCACGCTGCGGTGGCCCGCGCCGTGCTCCTTCGCCCCGGCCGCCAAACTTCCTTTCCGCCATGCTCACCCGTTTCTCCGTCGCCCCGCTGCACACCATGACCCGCGCCCTCGCCGCCGTCGCGATGGGCCGCACCGCCCCCGACCTTGTCATCACCGGCGGCCGCATCCTCTCGACCTACACGGAGCGCATCCACGGCGAACGCGAGATCTGGATCACCGGCGGCCGCATCGCCGCCATCAAACCCGCCGGCACCTACCGCAAGTCCGGCCTCACCGGCGCCCGCACGTACGACGCCCGCGGCGGCATTCTCGCGCCCGGCCTCGTCGATCCCCACGTCCACATCGAGAGCGCGATGATGACCGCCTGCGCCTTCGCCGAGGCCGCCCTCCTCAACGGCACCACCACCGTCTTCTGCGACAGCCATGAGATCGGCAACGTGTGCGATGTCGCCGGCATCGAGTGGATGCTCGAGGACGCCCGCCGCGCCCCGCTCTCCATCTTCCTCACCGTCCCCAGCACCGTCCCCGCCACCAACGCCACGCTCGAAACCGCCGGCGGCGACCTCACCGCCGCCAAGATCGGCGGTATCTTCGACCGCTGGCCCGAGGCCGCCGCCCTCGGCGAAAAGATGGATTACGTCTCCGTCGCGCTGGGCGATGCCCGCAGCCACGCCATCCTCGCCGCCGCCCTCAAGCGCGGTCGTCCCGTCTGCGGCCACATCTACGGCCGCGAGTTCGTCGCCGCCGGCGCCGCCAGCGGCATCAGCGACACCCACGAGGCCATCGACCGCGACATCGCCGACGACTTTCTTGAAAACGGCGTCTGGGTCTTCCTCCGGGGCGGCAACCCGACCACCCCCTGGCACTCGCTCCCCGCCGCCATCCGCGCCATCACTGAGCTCGGCGCCAACCCGAAGCGCGTCTGCGTCTGCACCGACGATCGCGACGCCGACGACCTTTTCCTCTTCGGCATGGACTGGGTCGTCCGCCAGGCCGTCGCCGCCGGGCTCCAGACCACCACCGCGTGGAGCCTGGGCTCCCTGCATCCGGCCACCCGCTACGCCATGGATGGCGAGTTCGGCGGTCTCGCCCCGGCCCGTCGCGCCGACGTCGTCCTGCTCAACGAAGCCCTCGAGGTGCAGAACACCTGGTTCGGCGGCGAACTGGTCGTCGAGCGCCGCAAGATCACCCCCGTGCTCGAGCGCGCGCTCTCGCGCCGCTACCGGTATCCGCGTGCCGCGTACGCCACCGTGAAGCTCCCGAAGCGTGTGCCGCTCACCCCGCCGCTGCCGAAAACCGCCGTCACCGCCAACGTCATCCGCGTTGTCCCGCCCGGGATCGTCACCGCCCACGACCAGGTGAAACTCGAATCCGCGCCGGACTGGGATTCCCTGCTCGCCGCGCACGACCTGTGCTTCCTCACCGTCGTCGAGCGCCACGGCAAGAACGGCAACGTCGCCCACGGGTTGCTCGCCGACTTCGGGCTGCGCGACGGCGCCGTCGCCAGCAGCGTCGGCCACGACGCCCACAACATCGTTCTCGCCGGCACCAACGAGCCCGACATGCGGCTCGCCCTCGCGACCGTGAAACGTCTGCGCGGCGGCGTCTGCGTTGTCCGCCGCGGCCAGGTCCTCGCCAGCGTCGCGCTGCCGATCGCCGGCCTGCTCTCTGACAAACGCGCGCCCATCGTCGGCCGCGAGACCACCGCGTTGAAACGCGCCTGGACCCGCCTCGGCTGCCGCGTGCCGTACATGGGTTTCAACCTTCTCCCGCTCTCCGTCATTCCCGCGCTGCGCCTCACCGACCGCGGGCTCGTCGACGTCAACGCCATGAAGCTCATGCCGCTGTTCACGCCGGCACCGAAAGCCTGATCGCGTTCGCACCGAATCAGAAACGTCCCGCGTAAACTCCCGCGCAAATCCGCGCAGGAGTATCCGGACATTATCCAAAAGTATCCGGACATTATTCCGGAGTATCTGGACATTATCCCGCAAGGCACTGATCCCAGGCTAATTATAATTGCAGCCCTCGTCCCCTCGTACTCGTCCGTTCTTGCTTCCGCACAAACGGAAGTGCACTGCCTTGGCCTGCCTCCCCCCAGCATCATTCAGTTTTCGCGCCAGCGAAAACTGTTCAGAATGGCGGCAGCTTGAAGAACGAGAGGAAGAATATCCCCGCCACGAAGTAGCCGGTGGCCGTAAGCCGTCGGGGCTCGCCCGTCGCCACCGCCAGCAGCGCGGCGCCGATCAGCCCAAGTCCAATCCCTTCCGCGATGCTCGAGGTGAGCGGGATCGCGATGATTGTCAGCACCGCCGGCATCGCCGTCCGGAAGTCGGTCATGTCGATCTCGGTCACCGACTGCATCATGAACACGCCCACGATCACCAGCGCCGGCGCCGTCGCCACCGCGGGCACCGCCAGGATCAGCGGCGTGAAGAACAGCGCGAGCAGCATAAGCGCCGCGGTGGTCAGCGTCGTCAGCCCGGTGCGGCCGCCCGCCTCCACGCCCGACGCCGACTCGATGTAGCTCACCACCGTCGAGGTGCCGCAGAGCGCGCTCAAAATCGTCGCTATCGAATCCGCGACCAACGCGCGCCCCGCCCGCGGTAAGGTGCCATCGGGCCGCAGGAACCCCGCGCGTTTCGTGACGCCGATCAGCGTCCCGATGTTATCGAACATATCCACCAGCAGCAGCGTGAGGATCAGCGGCAGCGCAAGCTTCAAGGCCGCGCCCGTCGTCAGAAACTGAAACGTCAGCTTGAAGAACACGGGCTCGGGTGACGCCGGCAGCGACAGCAGCGCGGCGGGCATGGACGCGACGTGCTTGCCGGTGCCGTCGGTGACGAACAGGCCGGCGAGCGTGACGGCCGCGATGCTGAGCACGATCGCGCCGGGCACGCGCCGCGCGATGAGGATGGCCGTGAGCAGGATGCCCGCGAGGCAGAGCGCGACCGGGCCCGAGGCGAAGTTGCCATGCGAGACGTACGTCGCGGGATTGGGCACGATCACGCCGCCATTCTTGAGGCCGATGAACGCGATGAAGAACCCGATGCCGCACGTCACCGCCACCTTCAACCCGTGCGGGATCGCCGCGATGATCCGCTCGCGCACGCCGGTGACCGAGAGTAGGAGAAAGATCACGCCGTTGACCAAAACCATGCCGAGCGCCTCCGACCACGGCACGCCGCTGCCGAGGCAGATGGTAAACGTGAAGAACGCGTTGATGCCCATGCCGGGCGCGAGCGCGATCGGGTAGTTTGTCAGCAGCGCCATGATCGCCGTCGCCACGGCCGCCGTGATCGCCGTTACCGTGACCAGCGCCGCGCGGTCCATGCCCGTGTTGGCGAGGATGGCCGGGTTGACGGCCAGGATGTACGCCATCGCGGCAAACGTCGTGACGCCGGCCTGGATCTCACGGCCGAACGTCGTGCCGTTTTCGTGCAGTTTGAAGAAGCGCGAGAGCATCGGAAGAGCGGGAGAAACCGCGCACGCTGCCGAGCCCCGCCCCAAGCGCAAAAGAAAACGCCCAACCCCCTTCCGTCTAGAACCCGCCCCGCCGCCGCATCGCCCCGCCTGCCGCCGTTCGTCGCCCCCCGGCCGCCGGCGCTTTCGCGCCGCGCCCCACCCCCCTTCTCGCAAAACCTGCCGCCGTGCAGGTTTTGCGAGCAGAGTTCGCAACATTCGCGCAGACGCCGGGCGCAAAATCTGTTCCCCTGTTACGCAAATGACTGTGAGCCAAATCGCCGGCATCCTCCCGGCCATCATCTTCCCCACTGCCACGGCGCTGCAGCTCGTGCACATGGTGCGCGACAAGGCCTCCGCCGGCGTGAGTGTGGCGACATGGACCCTCTTCGGCGTCGCGAACATCGCGCTCTACATCTACGCCGAACGCTACACCGAGTGGCAGTCGATCATCGGCCTCCTCCTCACCGCCCTCCTCGACTTCATCATCGCCGGTCTCGCCTTCGCCGCGAAGCGCCGCGCGAACTGAGGCGCCGCCTCCCCGCACAGGTCCTAGAAACCTGTGTGGGCCAAGTTCAGTCGGCCGCGGGCACCGCCGGTGCGCTCAGCCGGCGACGATTTCGATGTGCACCAGCCCGGTGGTGCCGGCGTCGCCGGCGACCACCACGGTGTACGCGCCGGGCTCGAGGTGCCTCAGAATCACGGCCTCCTCGCCGGTTTCGTCGAGCGGCTCGGTACCCACTTTGGCCAGGAAGGCGTGCGCCGCCTCCTGCTCCGCCGGCGAGCCGAGCGCCCAGCCGCTATTCTCGGCGATCACCCGGCCCTGCGCGTCGTGCAGCCGAACGTGCGATCGCGCCAGCGTGTTCCGCAGGCCATGACAAACCAGCCGGCGCCCCGACACCCGCACCACCACGGAGGCCGCCGCCGCGAGCTGAAATCCGTTGATCAACACCGCGTCGTCCCCGCCGACAAATCCGCGGGTGGACAGCGCGACGAACGGCGAACCCGGTGTGGCGGCCGTCACGCGCGCCGTCGCGCCGTCGTCGCCCGTCGCCGGCGCCTCCAGCTTTCGTGCCTGCGAGACGTCAGGCTTTCGCAGCACCGCCACCGATTGCCCCAGGTTGCCGCGGCCCCGCATCACCGTGCCATCAGGCCAGACCAGATCCTGCTCCAGCGGGATGTGCGGCCGGTCACCGTCGAAGAGGTGCTCCACCGCAAAGCCGATGGCCTTGGCCCACGCCCGGATCGCCTCCCGCTCGACAAACTGGTTCAGGTGCTGGCCCGGCGTATTCACCGTGTCCGTGAAGACGATCCAGTGGGAGGCGAGCCGGAACTCCAGGAAGGACAGCACCACGCAACCGCCCGGTTTCAGCACGCGGTACGCCTCCTGCAGATAACGGTACGAATGCACGTGCGGCAGGTGGGTGATCACCGAAAAGAAACACACGAAATCCGCGCTCCCGCTCTCCGCCGGCAGCCCCACCCCGCTCGCCGGCTCAAAGCGCCAGTCCGACCGCCCGCAGAGCTTTTTCGCGTACGCCATCAATTCCGGAACGACATCCGTGCCGAGATAACGCAGCCCCGGGTACCGCCGCAGCTGATACGCCAGCCGGCCGCTCCCGCAGCCGACATCCACGACCACCGAGTCGTCCCGCAACCCCAGCGAGCGGAGCAGTTGTTCCTCCAGCACGCCGGTGGCGATGAAGTCGCCGCCGACCGCGGCGCGCAGGCCGGCTTCCTCGCCAAACTTGGCCTTCAACTCGGCTACGTAATCGGGGTACGCCTTGCCCTGGACCTCGGAAGTCATGTCTCTCACGACAATCTGTCCGCTCGGGTCCGCCATCCACCCCTCACCACCCGCCTGAGGCGCCAGCGCCGGTTCTCCGGCTAGTCCAGTACGGCTCGGATCGCGGAGGCGAGGGTACGCGAGTTGACCGGCTTCTGCAGGAACGTGTAGCCATACAGGCCGTCGCTGCCGGCCTCCATCATCTCCACGTTGTAGCCGCTCATGACGATCACCTTGAGCTCCGGCGCGACCGCCGTCAGCCGGCGCGCGAGCACGAGGCCGTTCATGCCCTCGGGCAGGACCACGTCGGTGATCAGGACCTGGATCGGGAACGACCGTTTCGACCAGACCTCCAGCGCCTGCGGCCCGTTCGCGCTGACGAGCACCTTGTAACCGAACCGCAGGAGCATGGCCGTGGTGACTCGCCGGACCGCCGGGTCGTCCTCGACCAGCAGGATGGTCTCGGTGCCGCGGCGAATGTCCGCGTCGAGATCGTCCTCGGCGTCGCCGCGCGGGGCCGTGGTCTGGGGCAGAAAGACCCGGAACGTCGTTCCCTGTCCCACCTCGCTCTCAACGGTCAGCCAGCCGCCGTGCTGGTGCACGATACCATGGACGGTCGCCAGGCCGAGGCCGGTGCCCTTGCCGGCTTCTTTCGTCGTGAAGAACGGTTCAAAGGCGTGGGCCAGCACCATCGGACTCATGCCGCAGCCGGTATCCGTGACCTGCACACACACGAACTCGCCGGCTCGCGCCCCCGGGGTCGCCGCCGCTTCGTCCGCCGTTAACTGCAGCGGCTGCGTCGAGATCGTGAGCGTGCCGCCGTCGGGCATCGCATCGCGCGCATTGACGCACAGGTTCAGCAGCACCTGGTCGAACATGCAGGGGTCGGCATTGATCCACAGTTCGCCCGACGCGGAGGGCGCATGAAGCGTCACGTGCGCGCCCAGCAGGCGGTGCAGGATCTTCGCCACCGTCGCGATGGCGCCATCCACCTCCAGCGGCTGCGGCTTCATCGCGTGTTTGCGCGCGAACACCAGCAGCTGGCACACGAGCGTCGTGGCGCGCTCGTTCATGGCGCGCAGGTCCTCCAGCAGCGGCTGGGCGGCCTGGTTGTCACGCAGGTCGGACTGCAGCATCTCGAGGTTCAGCGCCATGGCCATGAGGATGCTGTTGAAATCATGGGCCACGCCTCCGGCCAGCCGGCCGATGACCTCCATCTTCTGCGCCTCGATCACCTGCGCCTCCAACTCCTTGCGCGGGGTGATGTCGGTGCTCACGCTCACCCGCAGGGCGGGCCGGGTGGAGTCACCGGCGATGATGGTGATGCTGGTTTCCAGGTACACCGCACGGCCATCGGCATGCCGGGTCGGCACCTCGCCGCGCCAGCCGTCGTGCTGGGTGCGCAGCACATCGGCCAGGGCGGCAACGCTCGCGTCAACATGGCCGACTTCGGAGAGGAGCCGGCCCTGCATCTCGGAGGCGGGACGGCCGAAGAGCTGGGCCGCGCCGTGGTTCCAGAAATTGATCCGGCCGCCGGCGTCGACCGCCACGACCGCCTCGTTGATTTCGTCGAGGAGCTCGGCCTGCTCGACGATGCGGCGCTCGGCGTTGCGGCGCTCGGTGACGTCCTGGGCGAGCACGATGCGCGCCTTGCGGCCCCCCCACGCGAGGGGGTGCGAACTCAGCTCCACCCGAAGCGGTTCGCCGTTCTTCTTGCGATGCCAACACTCGAGGGCCGGACGCCCAGCTTCGGAGGGGCGCAGCGCCGGGGCCGGCAACGGCGCGCCGAGGTCGCTCTGGCTCATCTGCAGGAACTCCTCCCGCCAATAGCCGTACTTCGTGAGGGCCGCCTCGTTCACCGCCAGGAACGCCCCGGTTTCGGCATCGCAGACCCACATCGGGTGCGGGATCACCGCGAAGAGGGTCCGGTAGTTCACCTCGCTGGCGGCCAGTGCCGCCAGGGCGCGGTTGCGGTCGGCGAGCGAGATGTCGATGCAGTACATCTCCAGATCGCCGCTCACATTGCGCTGCATCACGTGGCTCGAAAACACGTTCACCGCCGCACCGCCCTTGCGCATCAGCACCAGCTCCCCGGGCGGAATCGGCACGTCCTCCTCCGCCCACCGGCGAATCAGCTCCACCACGTCGGACCGCATCGGCGGCGGAATGATGAGCTCCTCGAGCCGCTGGCCCAGCGCCTCGGCGGCGGTATAGCCGTAGAGCTCGGCGCTCGCCTCGTTCCAGAAAATCACCCGACGGTCTCGGTCGTATCCCTGCACCGCGATGCTGGGGACGTTCTCGAACAACGACCGAAAACGGAGCTCGCTCTCGCGCAGCCGGCGCCCGGCCTGCTCCCGCGCCACGAGCGTCGCCTGCTGGCGGGAGAAGTACGCAATGCCGACGAGCAGCATCGTGCCCGCAAAGATGGTCGCAAGCGCCGACAGCCGCGCAAAAAGCGTGGTTAATCCCCAGGTCTCCGCGGGCACCTCGACCACCAGCACGGCATCCACCTTTCCCGCCTCGTCCCGAATGGGCTGGAAACCGCGCACCCACCGGCCGCGCTCGTCCTGCACCACCGCCGGATCGAACACCGCCTCTCCCGCATGCGCCCGGTCGCTGGGCGCCAACTGGCCGCACACCCCCGCATCATTGCACCGGGGACGCGCCCCCACCGTCGTGCCGGGACCCGTTGTGTCCATGGTGTCAGTGACCCTGAGGCAAGAGCCGTCCGGCATCCGCCGGCAGGTGTACAGCGCGCCGATGAAGGAGTTTGCCCGCAGCCACGCCCGCTGGGTTGCGAGCATCGCCTGGTAGCCGGCGTCACCGACCGGCGTGTCCGCCGCAATCCGCGCATGGCCCATCCGCTCCAAGTCGCCGCCGTAGGTGGCCGCAAAGATCATCACCCACCGCTGCAGCTGACGCTGGGAGATGCGGCCGATCCCCTCTGCGACGAAGGCACCGAGCACGATGGCCAGAGCCGCCACGGCGAGAGTCCGCGTGCGCGGCGGGCCCACGATGCCCCGCCGTCGCGCCAGGATCCGCGCGCAGCCGATGCTGAATCCCACCACGATCGCGAACGCCACGAGGTCGAGGCGCCAGTCCAGAATGAGGCGGCTGATCATGACCGTGTCACCTGCCCGTTCCGCCATCCGCCCAGCCACGCTTCACCGCCGGCTGGCCGCGGTGCAGCTGCCGCGGACCACGGGACCGCGGCCGCAGACAAGAGGAGCAAGGATCGAGAAAGAGACGCACGCCACATACGTTCCTCCCCGACGTTGGAACGCACGGAAACTCTCTCTTCTACCATGATTTGACGGTCTCTTTATCGATTCCGGCAAATCACCCGCGGAAAGCCCGATGTCCGCCGGGCGCCGGCGGACATCGGGACACCCTCAAAACGCAATCTGGACGCGCATGATCAGTGCCTTCTCGTCCTGCCGGAGCACGGCATTGGTCGCAGTCGCCGGAGCGGCGGCATTGAAACCAAAATGCGTCAGGTAGCAGTCGGTGCTGAAGAGGACCGTCTTGCTGAGGTACCAGTTGAGGCCGGCGGCGTAGCTCGTCGCCTCGTTGGCACTCGCGGCGGCCGAAGCCAGAAGCGGGAACGCATCGTCATCCACCTGAAAGCCGGAGCAGCGGCCGACCACCTCGAACGCGCCCCAGGTGCCCGCGGCGAGGTCGAAGTTCGACCGCGGCGTGAGGCCCGTGTACGACGACGCCTCACCGGTCAGCACATAGCCGGCCGCGAGCTGCCATGCGCGATTGGCGAGCTGCACCTTCGGCGCACCGGCGCCCGGCCGGAGATTCACCGTCGAGACGACGTATTCGCTCATGACGCCGAGCGGGCCGCTGCGGTAATCGAGCTGCGGCACCAGCCGCCAGGCGGCGCCATCGGCGACCACGCTCGAGTTGTAGCTGAAGAAGGTCTGCTGGCCGTCGGTCTTGTAGGCGGCAGCGCGGCCGGAGGCGGTCTTCGAACGACCGTAGCTCGCGGCGACGCCCGCGGTGAGCCCGCGCAGCGCGGACTGCTCGGCGTTCTTGAACGGCGAAACCATCACGCGGGCCATCACCTCCTTGTCGTTGTCGAAGTCCGAGTTGCTGCTCGCCGCGTTGTCGGCGACGCCATTGAACACGCCGACGGCATAGTTCACGACGCCCTTCGCCAGCGCGCCCGAGGCCTGGGCGCCGACGTCGCGCACGGGCACGAGGTTGGAGGCGAGCGACGCCTCGTTCAGGAAGTTCCAGCAAACACCCTGCAGGCGCTCGAGCCCGAGCGGGGGTGTGAACTTGCCGAACTTCAGCTGCAGCGCGGGATCGATCGCGATGCCGACGGCCGCATCGAGGATGCTGACGCTGCCGCCGCCGAACTCCGGCACGAACACGAAGGAGTAGTTCTTCGCGAAGGTGCCGTCGGTGATGATCCGCGCCCGGCGCAGGAGGAACGAGTTGTTGGTGATGCCTTCGTCGTTGAGGAACACGCGCGAATCAAACTGCGCGACCCCGCGGAAACGAATCAGGTTCGCCGCATCGGCCGAGGAAAACGAGAAGCCCTTGTCGGTCAGGTTGATTTTCGGAGCGGCCAGCGCCGGCGCCTGCTCCTTCGCCTCAATGCGCTGGGTCAACGCGGTGAGCTGCTGCTGGAGGGCGGCGACCTGTTCGCGCAACACCCGTACGTCGTCGGCTTCGGAGGCCGCAGCCAGCGGAAGCGTCGAGGCGGCAGCCAGGGCGAGGACCCGGGCAAGTTGTATCGATTTATGCATGGTTCGTTTGGTTGTGTTTTTCGCCGCCGCCGGAGGACCGGCCACGACAGATCAGCCCGCGGGCACAGCCGTCGCGGGAAGGGAGGAAGGCGCCGGGTGCGACCCGGCCGTACGCTCACGCGGCCGTACGCTGGATGTCGCCGTGGATGAGCGTCTGAAAGGCAGCTTCGACGTCGGCCCCCGTGCGGAACGACGACGCGACCAGCTTGAAGGGACCGGGATCGCCATCCGGCGCGCGGCCACCGAGCAGCCCGAGCCGCATCTGCGGCGCCAGTCGGGCGAGCTCCTGTCCCGCCTCCATGGGATCGAACGCCGTCAGCGGTGACACCAGCACGGCGGCGGCGAAGGGCCGCGGCGCCAGCACCACGGCGGCAATCGCCGCCAGCAGGTCGCTCACGATGGTCGCTTCGAGGTCATGGCCCGCGAGCGCAGCCGCGGCCGTTTCGCGGACGAGGTTGTCCCCCACGACCAGCAGCACGCGCTGAATCGGCTGCGCCGCGGCCGGGATCGGCGCCGACAGGTCGCGCTTCAGGATAAAGAGCGAATCGGCCGGCTGCGCCTGAAAGGTCTCGAGTTCCGCCGCTGCCACCCCCAGGGACTCGGCGGCGCGCTCGACGGTCCCGAGCGTCCGCAGAGCGCGGGCCACGCAGGCCTGCTCGGTTTCGCGCAGCGACGCCGTCAGCGTCGGCAGCTTGGCGCCGCGGATCCGGTCGGGGAGCACGCTCAGCGTCAGCCGCGGCTCCTTCATCGCCGTCAACGCCCGGCTCGCGATGGCCCACAGCTCCGCCAGGTTGCCGGGCCAAGCATAGGCGCGGACCGCTTCCGCCGCCGCCGGGTCAATCTCCACCGCCGCGGTGCGGAAGGGATAGAACGGGGTCATCCGCATCGCCGCGGCCAGGATCTCGGGGAGCTCCTCCTCGCGTTCACTCAACGCGCCGACGCGCAGGCTTCCCAAGGCCAGCCGCGAGTAGAACGTGCCCACCAGGCGGCCATCGACGGTCAGCTGGTCGGGATCACAGGCGGTGGTGGCGATGATTTGCATCCGCCGCGCCTCCCGCATCTCCGCGATCAACTCCCGCTGCACCTCGACCGGCAGCGCCTCGACATTCATCAACACGAGCGTGCCCTCGTTCTTCGGCAGCAGCAGCTCGTCCGCCGTCGTCACGGGTTGGGCGGCCACGTCACGCACGACCAGCGGGAGATTGGCCGACGGTCCCGACCCGTGCAGCACCCGCCACAGATCGACGCTCAGCATGTCGGGCGCGGCCTCGATCAGCGCGTAGCGATTCAACAACGCGAGCTGCGCGAGCTTGTTGCGCAGGACCGCGAAGGGCGCGCCGGGATAAAATGTCTCCAGCTCGAGTTCCACCGAGGCGAGGTTTTGCCGCCCCGGCACCGTGGGCACCGGCGCCCCGCCCGCGTCCGGCTCGGGCCGCGCCGCCACCTTCTCGCGTTCCGACCGGTTCAGCGCCCGCCGCAGGACGTGCTTCAGCTGCTCGACCCGGATCGGTTTGTGCAGGAACTCCAGCGCGCCGCGGCGCATGCCCTGAGCCTGGAGCTCCGGACTGAGGTCGCCCGAGATGAACACGATGACCGCGCACGGGTGGAGCTGCTTCACGTGCTCCACCAGCTGCAGGCCGTTCATCGGCTCCATGTGCACGTCCGTGAACACCACGTCGTGGTGAAACTTGCCCAGCAGCTCCAGCGCAGTCGGACCGGACGTCGCCAGTTCGACCTCATGCCCCATGCCCTCGACGAGCATGATCATGAGATCACCCATTTCCTTGTCGTCTTCGACTATCAGGATCCGCGCCATGGTCTCAGCTCTTCAGCTCCGTCGTCAGCCGCTCGGCCTCAAGCCACCACGCGGCGGCCGGACAGCCATGCAGCCGCGCCAGCCAACCCTCGCCCGATTCCAGGTAGGCGGTCGCCGGCACCGACACGAAACGTCCCGGCACATCGGTCGCGACCAGCGCCAGCCCGGCGCCATCCGACCTGCCGATGAGCACCGCCGCCTTGATGCCGTCCGCGGCCGCGCCCGCATAGGCGGCCGGGTCGAGGAGCGGCACGGGGCGGTCGGCGTGCAGGGCCATCCCGAGCACCCACGGCTTCACGCGCGGGAGCGGCGCAACCTGGGTGATCGGCGCAACGCTGCGGACCCAGGCACGGGGGATGAGAAACTGCGTGGTGCCGCGGCGAATGCGCAGGGCCAGCGCACCCGGGCGAAAATCGGCCGCAGGCGCGGGAGCAGCGTGGCGGGGCGCGTTCATGGCGTGCTGAGCTGCCGGCTGAGTTCGGCGAGCACCGCCGCGGTGTCCGTCGGCAGCTTCGACTCGGCATCGGTGGGCGCCCCGGGAAAGAACTGGTACCTCCCGGCCTTGATCGCGCTCAATTTCCGGAGCGTGCCGGCGGCATCGTCCGCGTCGGCCGACCGCGCGTCGATGATCTCGCCGCGGCTGAGCGTGATGCTGCCCGCGATCGCGCCGGGCGCATCGAGCAGGAGCTCGCCCGATTTCACGGTCGTGTGCAGCACCTGCAGGAGTTCGAGGAGCACCCGCGGCGTGAGCGGACCGGTGAGGCCACCGGCCGTGGTGGTCGTCCGGGCGGCGGGCGCGTCCGACTTCACCTCCGCCGCGCGGGCGAGCATCCGTTCCGCATCCTCGAGCCACCCGAGTTTCCGGTACCGGTCGGCGAGGTTGCGATAGCCCTTCGCGGTAGGCGCATTCGCGAGCTGCTGCTCCAGCTCGCTGAGCTCCCACAGTTGATCGACGTTCTCCTTCGAATTCTTCATGGCCTGCTCCAGTTGGGCGCGCCGCCGCGCCGGGAAAAAGCGTTCGGTTTCAAAGTCCAGCACCAGCCGACCCTCCCAGAGTCGGGCCCGGCTGGGCGCGCACTCGGCGCTGGTAAACAGCGTGCCCGGCAGCGCCCAATCGGCCTGCCCCGGCGGAATGATGCCCCGGAAGCGATCGCACACGAGGCCCACGGGCTGTCCGCCCATCGCGGTGAGCACGACGACCGCGTCCCCCACCCGCCGCGCATGCGGCGTGGTGCCGAGCAGCTCCGCCATGTTGAGCAGGGGGTGCGCGCGTTCGTCCGCGATCGCGACGCCGCTCCACCAGGGCGGCACGCGCGGGCCGGCGGGAGCCACACGCAGCTGGTTGCCAAGGGCGACCCGTTGCACGCCCGCCAGGGAAAGGGACAGGTCCAGGCCGCCGGTCCGCAGCCAGAGCAGCCCGGTGAGAGGTTTCGATCGGTCGCTCATGAGGACAAAAGGGGCCGGGGTTTTCTGATCAGGGCGCGGCCGATTTCGCCCAGCGGCAACACGCGCGCGGCATGCCCCGCCTCGCGCACCGCGCGCGGCATGCCGTCGATGATGCTCGAGGCTTCGTCCTGCGCCCAAACGGTGCCACCCGCGCCACTGATGGCCCGCGCGCCGGCGGTGCCGTCATTGCCCATGCCGGTGAGCACGATGCCGAGTGTGCGCGCGCCATACGCCGCCGCGCCGCTCTCGAACAAACGGTCGATCGATGGCACCCACGGGTCCGTGGCCCGCGCCGGCACCAGGCGCACGACGCCCGCGGCATCAAGGTCCACATGCTGCCCGCCGGGCGCGATCAGCACGACGCCGGAGCGGGGCCGATCTCCGGTCTGGGCCTCCCGCACGGAGCCACCGAGATGCTCCGCCATCTGCCGCGCCAGCTCCCCGGTGAACTCCGCCGGCAGATGCTGGGCCACGATCACCGGGGGCAGTTCCGCGCCCCGCCAGCTGCGCGCCAGCTCCAGCAACGCCGCCGGACCGCCCGTCGAACAGCCGATCAGGGTCAGCGCGTCGCTCGCCGGCTCCGGCGGCGCCGCCAGGCTCGGTTCCGCGGTCGACTGGCCCCGCGGCAATTCGCTCACACCGGCGGTCGCGACCGGCGCCACCGGCCCCGGCCGCCGGGCGGTGCGCACCACCCGCACGCGCGCGGCCAGCCGAACCTTCCGGCGCAACTCGTGCCCAATGTGCGCCAGGTCCAGCGAAATTGCGCCCTCCGAGGGCTTCGCGATCACCTCGACCGCCCCGCGCTCGAGCGCGGCGATCGCCGCCGCCGAGTCGCTCCGCACCACCGAGCTCACCACCACGATCGGCCGCGGCTGCGTGCCCATGATCTGCTCGATGGCCGCGAGCCCGTCCATGCGGGGCATCTGGATGTCCATCGTGATCACGTCCGGCTGCAGCTCCGCCGCCCGCCGGATCGCGTCCAGCCCGTCGCGCGCCGTGCCCACGATGCGCAGGTCGCCATCCCGCTCCAGCAGTTCGCCCATGCGGCGCTGCATGAAGGGAGAGTCGTCCACGACGAGCACCCGGAGAGCTCCGGGGCGGGCCGAAGGGACAGGAGTGGCGGCAATGGCCATGGCGCTCCTTGTCACGCCGCCGCCCCGGCGCGGCGGAGATTGGCCGCGACCGCGCCGGTCAGCTGTTCCCGCGACACTGGCTTGATGAGGTAGTCGGCGGCGCCGAGTTCGCGGGCGCGGTCGCGGTGCTTCGCTGCATCGCGCGAGGTCAGGATCAACACGGGGATCTCGCCCAGGTCCGGCCGGCGCCGCATCTCTGCGATGAGTTCGAAACCGTTCACGCGCGGCATCTCGAGATCCGAGACCACCAGCGCATAGCCGCCTTCGCGCAGCTTCTCCAGCGCCTCGCTGCCGTCTACCGCCGTCTCCACCGTGTAGCCGGCGTCGGTGAGATGTCGGGCGGCGATGCGCCGGATGCTGAGCGAGTCGTCGACCACCAGGATGCGCGTGGCCTGATCGAGTGGCTCGGACACCTCCGGGGCGGCGACCGCCACGGTGCGGGAGCGCACGGCGCCCGGTGCAACCAACCCGGGGACGTCCAGGATGAAGATCACGCGGCCATCGCCAGCCAGCGTCGCCCCGGAGAAGTACGGGTGCCGGTTCAGCACCGGCCCGAGCGGCTTCACGACGATGTCGATCTTGCTCTGGATCCGGTCGACCACCAGCGCCGTGCGACGTTCGGCGAGCATGAGGATGATCGCAGTGGAGGCCTGCTGCGTGTCCGGCAGCCCGAGCCGACCATGCAGCCGGACGACCGGGATCGCCTGCTGGCCCTCCAGCAGGAGCAACTCGGAGGTGCCGCTGTGCGTAAACGCCCCGGCGGAAGCCTTGACCACCCGTTCGACGAAGTTGATCGGCAGCGCGTACACGCGGTCGCTGCACTGGACGAACATCACCTGGTTGATCGCCAGCGTCACCGGGAGCGTGAGAATAAAAGAGCAGCCGGCGCCCTCGTGGCTGACGACGTTGACCGTGCCGCCCAGGTTGGTGACCTCCTGCCGGACGACGTCGAGCCCGACCCCGCGACCGGCGACATCGGTCGTCGCGCTGGCCGTGGAAAACCCGGGCTGGAAGATCAGCTCTGCGAGCTGCGTGTCGTCGACCTCGGCGTTCTCCCCCAGGAGCCCGCGCGCGCGGGCCACCTGCGTGATCGCCTTCCGCCGCAACCCGCCGCCGTCGTCGGTGAATTCCAGCACGAGCCGGCCGGCCTCGGTGCGACTCCGGACGTGAAGCCGGCCCTCGGCCGCCTTGCCCGCTGCCTTGCGTTCCGCGCCGGACTCGATGCCGTGAGCCACGGCGTTTCGGACGATGTGCAGCAGGGGGCGGAACAGCTGGTCGCTGATGAACTTGTCGATCCGGTTATCCGCGCCCTCGACCGTGAACGTGACGGCCTTGCCCTCGGAGGCGCTCGCATCGCGCACGGCGCGGTGCAGCCGGCGGAAGAGCTGGTCGAGCGGCACCATGCGGGTGCGCGCCACCTCCTCCTGGAGCTGGCGGGTGACGGTGGTGAACTGCACCGCCTCCTCGGAGAACGAGCCAAAATGACCGTCGATCTGGGTGACAATCTCCTCGGCGTCGGCCGCGATCTCGACGAGCGAGCGCGAGAGAATGTTGAAGTCATCGTAACGATCCAGCTCCAGGTCGGAGAACCCGTCGCTCGGCGCGGCCGCGGCGGCGCGACGCTGGGAGAACTCGTAGCGACTGTTGAAATCACCCACCACGTGCAGGAGCCGCTCGCGGGCGCGCACCAGTTCGGCGCGCAGCGACGTCACCTGCTGCAGTTTCCGGTTGAGCCGGTGCCGGTTGATCAGCAGGTCGCCGACCAGGTTCATCAGCGAATCGAGGTGAGACGTCTCGACCCGAATCGTGCTGCGCTCGGGATGCGCGAGCGCCGCTTCGGCCACCGCAGCCGGCGGCGTGCCGGAGACGACACTCGTCTTGCTCGGAGCCGTCGCGACCGGTGCCTCGGTGGGAGCGGCAGCGAGGGATTGCGCCTCGGGGGCGGTGGACAGGTCAGATTCGTCCGCCGGAGCCGGGGCCGGGACTGCGGCTTCAGCCGCGGGCTCGACGACTTCCGCGGGCGCGTCCAGCGGCGCCATCGTGCTCCGCAGCGCCACGATCCGCGCCACCAGCGCGTCGGCGGTCGCCTGCCAGGCCGGCTGGCTGCAGGCGCCGCTCGCGAAGTCGCTGCGCAACGTGTCGATGATCGCAAGCACCAGCGCCGAAAGTGGCTCCGGAGCAATCCGGCCGCGGCCCTCGACGAGATCTTCCAGCGTGTCCTCGAGCCGATGCAGGACGGTGCCGACGACCTTCAGGCCGACGGAATTCGCGGCGCCCTTCACCGAGTGGGTGAGACGGAAAACATTGCGCAGGTCCTCGCGCCCCTGGCCCTGCTTTTCCCAGGCCATGATCGACTGCTCCATCGCCTCGAACGCTTCGCGCGACTCCTGCGCGAACGCATCCATGATCTCGGCGGGAACCTCCTCTTCCTCGGCCGGCGCGGCCGGCGTGGGTGCGGCGGCGGGTGCGAGTACTGGTGCAGGTGCGGCGGCCGGCAGCGCGGACGGCTCCGGCGTCACCGCCGCGGCAAGAGTCTCCGCCGTGGGCAACGGCGCTTCGGGTGCCGGCTGCTCATCCGCCGGGGCGTCAAGACTGTCGAGAAACGCGCCGGCATCGATGGCATCATTGGGACCCGCGCTGGCGGGCAACCCGGCCACGAGCGGATCACCGCCCTCCTCGAGCTGGACCGCGAGATGAGGTTGCAGCGCGAGCCAGGCTTCCTCGAGCACGGGATCACCGGCGGGGGCGAGGAGCCCCGGACCGTAGCTCGTCCAGGCCTCGGCCAGTCCGGCGAGATCGGACGTCGGATCGGGAGACAGCGCGGCCTGCTGGAGCCGCTGCTGGATGCAGATCGCCGCCCCGGCGAGGAGCGGCAGCCCGCCATCGAGCGCGGTCTGTTCAATCTGGCCGGCGATGGCACGCGCCTGTTCGCCGCGATCGGAGCCCACCGCGGTGACGAGGCACGCAGCGAGTTGCTGCACCAGTTCCGCAAGGCGTTCGGGGGAAGAAGAGGAAGAATTCATGACGAGCGTCGGCGATACACTAGCGTCTCGGCGAAGGACACGGGCTCGAACCACGCCCGCAGATGCAGCGCGGACTCCGAGTGGCCCAGGAACAGCCAGCCGCCGGGGGCCAGCGCGTCGCGGATATTGGCCAGCACGCGATTCGCGGCCTCCGGTTCGAAATAGATCAACACGTTGCGGCAGAAGATGACCTCGACGCCCACCAACGGCAGCGGCTCGAGCAGGTTATGCTGGACGAAACGCACCTTCCGGGCGACCTGCGGCCGCACCCGGTAGGTGCCGCCGGCCCGGATGAAACCCGCGGCGCACTGCGGGTCGCTGAGTTCGCGCACGCTGAACTCGGAGTACTCGCCGGCCCGCGCGGTGCGGAGCGCGCGGTGCGAGAGGTCGAGCCCGACCACCTGCACCGCGTCCCCGACGTCACCGGCCTCGATCGCGGTCAGCGCCAGCGTGTACGCTTCCTCCCCCGTGGCGCAGCCCAGCGACGCAATCCGCACGGCCCGGCCGCTGGTCAGCAGGACCGGCAGGACGAACCGGCGCAGCGCCTCGAAGTGCGGCGGCGTGCGACCGCAGGCGGTCTCGTGGTTGAGCATATCTTCCACGAGCGCCTGCAACTCCTCGGGCGAGCCGAGGAGCAGCCGCCAGTAATCCTCCGCCGGCCGCGATGCCTGCCTTTGCGCCAGCACGCTCCGCAGGTAAGCCATCGCAGCAGGCCGCGGGGAGTACCCGAACCGAGCCGCGACGAGCGCGCGTACGCGGTCGGCGAAGGCGGCGTCGGTGCCAGCCGAAGCCACGGCACCCACGATGGGCGGCAGGGCAATCATGCGCGGGCGTCAGGGTTGGGCTCAGACCTTGAACTTGACGGCGCGGCCGAGGAGCTCGTTGGCGAGCGTCACCAGCGACTCGGTGGCGCGGCGGGTCTGGCCGGCGCCGCCCTGCGCCTGCTGCGCGATCTGGGAGACCGTCTGCATGGCGGACACCACGCCGTTCGCGCCGCGCACCTGCTGCTTGGCCGCCAGAGAGATCTCGTTGATCAGTTCGGCCGACTGCACGGACGCTTCGCGAATGCGGTCCAGCGACGCGCCGGCAGTCGTCACCGTCTGCGAGCCCTCCTCGACCTGCACGGTCTGCTGTTCCATCGAGGTCACCGACTCGTTGGTCTCCGCCTGGATGGAGGCGACCAGCTTCTCGATTTCCTGCGTGGCGGCGGCGGCGCGTTCGGCCAGCTTGCGGACTTCCTCGGCGACCACGGTGAAGCCGCGCCCGTGTTCGCCGGCGCGCGCCGCTTCGATCGCAGCGTTGAGCGCAAGCATGTCGGTCTGGGCGGAGATCTGGTTGATCGTGTTCACGATCGTGCTGATTTCCATCGAGCGCTCGCCGAGGCGTTTGATCTTCTTGGCGCCGGCCTGCACGTTCTCGCGAATGCGTTCCATGCCGCTGATGACGTCCTGAACGGCCTTGGTGCCCTCTTCAGCGGCCTTGCGGGCGCGACCGGCGGCTTCGTTGGCAGCCGCAGCGTTGCTGGAGACGGACTCGGTGTTGGCCGCCATCTCCTGCACGGCCGAGCTCGTGTTGACGATCTCCTGGTTCTGCGTGTTGGCGCCGCGGGCGAGCTGCTCGGAGGAGGCTTGGATCTCCATCGCGGAGTTCGCGACCACCTTGGCCGACTCCTGCACGTTTTTGATCAGCTCACCGACATTCTCGAGCATCAGGTTCACGGCGTCGCTCACGTTGCCGAGCGCGCCGTCGGTCACCGGCGCGCGCACCGTCAGGTCGCCGTCGGAGGCGTCGGCCGTGACGCGGAGAAGCTGCTGAATGCCCTCCTGGAGCTTCTTGTAATCATCGGTCTCCTCCTTCGCCTTCACGCGCGCATCCAGCATCGAGTTGAAAGCCTCGCCCAGCTGGCCAATTTCGTCGTCGGACTCCACTGCAGCCCGAGCGTTGTTGTCGCCGCGGGCGATCTGCTGCGCCGTGTGCATGAGCACGGTGAGTGGGCGGGTAACGCTGAGCGCGAGGCGCTTGCTCACGATGAAGGCGGCCGCCACGAGGACGAGCGCGACGCCGGCAGTCCACACCAGGAGTTGGGAGAGCGTGCTCAGGGCGGCGTCCTGCGACTCGCGATACTCGTCGTAGTATGCACTCACGCCGATGACCCAGTCCCAGGGTTCAAAATAGGTGACCGCGGAGAATTTCTCGCGCGCCCGCGCGGCGCCTGGGTCGGACCAGAGGTAATTAACCCGCTCGGCACGGTCGCCGCGGCTGGCAAGGCCGGCCTTGATGATGTTCTGGACAACAAACTCGCCGTTGGTGTCGCGGGTCTCCCACATCTGCTTTCCGTCGGCCGCGCCGTTCTGGGAAACGATGTACTTGCCGCGGAGGTCATTTTTGCTGCCGAAAACGAAGACGTACCCGGTCTTGCCCACCGTGATCTTCGCGATGCTCTCACGCACGGCGCGGGTGGCCTCGGTCATGTCCATACCCACGAAGAGCATGCCGATCACCTTCTGATGCGCGGCATCCCAGAGCGGCTCGTACATCGCCTGGTACCACGTATCCATGCCCATGGCGCGGCCAAGGTAGTTTTCCCCCTTCAGGACCGACGCGACGATGGCGTTGGGCTGACCGTCCGCATTCGTGGCCGGGATGAAGGTGCCGATCGCGCGCGACCCATCGGCACGCTGCAGCGTCGTCGCGACACGGAGCATGTCGCCCGCGTCGTTCATGCGCTGGAACAGCGTGACCTGGAGGTTCGTCAAGTGCCGGGCCTCATCCACGATCGGCGACCGGGCCTTCCAGTTCGCGTTTTGACCGATCCATTCGCCGCCGACGCAGAACTTCGGCAGGTCGACGCGCACCTTCTGCTGGTTGACCTGGTTTTCGGCCTCCCATGCGACGCTCTCGCCGGCAAACGTCACCGCGCCCTTGGCCAACAGCGTCTCGCGTGCCACCGTCAGCCCGTGCTCGAGCTGGCGGTGAGACTGCGTTTGGGCGCTGGCGCAGTTGTCACGGATGATCCGTACGATCTTGCTGGATTCCGCGAAGGCTTGTTCGTCGAGATACCTGCCCAGCACCGGCGCCAGGCGGCTCTTCTGCACGAAGACAATCGCGGTGAGGACGACGACCGTCAGGGCGACCATGGAGAAGCTCAGGAGGGTGATCTTCGTGCTGACCTTGAGGGAGCTCTTGCGGGAGGCATGCTCCGCTCCCGCGGAGGGGTTGGGAATGGCTTGAGGTGTGTTCGGTTTCATTGGGCTGGAACCACGACGCGTCGCGGACGAGGCGGTAGGAAGGACAGGCGCTCCGCCGGCTCCGACGCGGAAGCGCGGAGGGCCGGCGGCGGACGGCCACGGAACTGGGGGGGGGAGGAAAAGGAGGCCGCGACCGGTCAGGCCGCGGGGGTAAATTGGAGCTGGTCGATCAGCGCGGTGATGAGGGCCGAGCCATCGATGACGGTCACAAGTTGATATCGAGGATCGAGGACGAGGCTGGACATCCAGCGGCAGCGCTTCGCCAGCGGGTGCGGGAGCAGCGCGGCGGGATCCACCGCGGTGACGCCGAGCAGGCGGTCGAAGGCGAAACCGATCGTCGTATCGCGCTCACGCACCAGCGCGAGCACGCCCGGCGCCGAGGTGCCAGCGTCGATGGCCAGCAGCCGATCGGGCAGGACCGCCGGCACGATCTCGCCCCGGAGCTGGAATGAACCCAGCACCTCGGGCGGCGCCAACGGCACGCGCTCGAGTTCCGGCAGCACGATCGCCTCGCGCACATGCGCGACGGAGAGCGCAAAGCGCTGCCCCGCGCGCTGGGCGACGAGATGCACGGTGGAGTTGGCCCGATCGGCGGGTTTCATCGCGCGGTCGCTCAACCGATGTGTTTGCGGATCAAGTCGGCGAGCGCCTTGGGCTCGAACGGCTTCGTGATGTAGTCGTTCGCGCCCTGGCGGATGCCCCAGAACTTGTCGGTCTCCTGGTCCTTGGAGGTCACGATGACGATCGGCGTGCTCGCCGTTTCGGGCTGCTTGCGCAGCCGGCGGCAGACCTGGAAGCCGTCGACTTTCGGCATCACCACATCGAGGAGGATGAGCGCGGGCTTTTCGGCGACGGCGAGTCGCATCGCGTCATCGCCATTCGTGGCGACCAGCGAGACGTGTCCGGCTTCGGACACGGCATTTTGCAGCAGTGCCACCGCGGTGGCGGAATCATCAGCAACAAGAACTTTGGCCATAATTGGATGAGTTAATCTTGGGAGGAAAGCGGGTGGCGGGACCGGGGCGTCGAGGGTGGCGGGCTCCAGGCTTCGGCAGCCGTTCCCTGGAGGAACTCCTCGACGCTGGGGTCGCAAAAGGGCGCGGCCGGCGCCGCGCTCGCGGCGACGCGGATGATGCCGAGCTTGAGCAGCCGGTACGCGATTGCGCAGGAGCCGAAGAGATCCAGGCCGGCGCGGGCGGCGAGTTCCTGGAGCGCCAAGCGGCCATCCACCGCGGCCACGACCGCGGACTCCTCCGGCGTAAGCGAAAGGAGCGGGAGAATCATTTCGGCGGCGCCGTCTCGGGCGAAGATTGTTTCCACCGATCCGGTGGTGCTCTCGATCTCGAGCCAGTCGTCCACACCCCGGAGCACCTCGAGCACGAATTGGCGCACGTCGAGGTTGAGCGCGAACTGGCGGGTGAACTCCGGCAGGTTCTCGCGCGGGAGAAAGGCGTAGCGCGTTCCAGGCGTCACCATGGCCCGGTGGACGGCGCGCACGCCCTGCGTGCGCAGCAGCGCGGCGAGCACCGCGGCGTCGCGCAACGCGCCCAGGCGCGCGAGCGTGACGAAGAAGGGCGTGCCGTCGCGCTGTTGCGCGGCGACCGCCGCGGCAATGGCGGGCGGCGGAGCGGACCGGAAGTTGTAGGTGGCGCCGGCGCAATACACGCGCGGGTTATTCGAACCCACCATCACGACCTGGCCCCGCAACAGCGTAACATCGACCGTCTCCTGCGGCAGGCGCAGGGAAAAGACGCCGGTGGCGAGCGTGCGGCCGAGGTGGAAGAACGTCGTGTCGATTCCCATCCACTCGTGCGTGCCGGCAATCAGCGGCATCGCCTGGTCGGCGGAGATCTGCGTGCGGCTGACCTCGGCCACGATCTCGGACACGAGTTCGTTGCGCAGGAGAAACGGCAGGTAGTACGTTTCCGCCGGCAGCGGCCCGCGCCGCGTCTCGAGTTCCGGGAGCATCCTGGCGATTGCCCGGAACCGCGCGTTCAGCAGCGTGCGCAGGCCGGCGTGGCCGTCGTTGGCCATGGCCGACGCCACGCCGGGTCCGAAGCGCGCCGGCGGCGGGGGCACGGACGCGGGCTCGGCTCGCGCCGGCGGCACCGGCTGGGCACCGGCGGGCTCCGGATCGGCAAACGGCACCACCACGCCCACCACGGGCGCGGGAGGCGTGGAACCGGAGGCAGTGAGCGCCGGAACCGGGGCGTTTGAACCGGTCGGCAGCACGGCGGCGGCCTCGCTCTCTCCCGCGGCCCCGCTCGGCTTTTTCGTCAACAGATGCTCCACGACACTCTCGAGCACCTTCGCCTGAAACGGCTTCGTCAGATAGTCCCGCACGTTGCGGCTGTCGGCATACAGCTGGCGGATCGCGCCTCCGTTGGTGCTGATGAGCAGCACCGGAATGTCCGCCGTCGTCGGATCCTCCAGCAGTCGCTGGCAGATGACGGGGCTCTGCATGTCCGGCAGCACGTAATCGAGCAGGATCAGTTCCGGGTGCTCGCTCTGGGCGAGTTCGAGGCCCGTTGCGCCCTTCTCGGCCAGCAGCACCTCGTGCCCCGCGCCACGCAGGACCATGCCGACGAGCTTCCGGATCGTCAGGCTGTCATCGATTGCGAGTATTTTGGCCACGTTGGTAAAGGGATGCTGGCTGGAGCAGCCGGTTCAGGCGCTTGCCGCCAATGGGGCGCTCGCGGCGCGCGTCGCGGGCGCAAGGCAACGGGCAACAACATCCCGCAACCGTTCACGGGTCACCGGCCGTTCCAGCCACGCCGCCACCCCCGCTTGCCGGGCGGCCGCTTCCGCGGCCGGATCACAACGGCAGGTCAGGAGCACGACCGGCACGTCCGCGTAGCCGGGAAGCGCGCGCGCTTGCTGCAGCAGCCGGGCACTCTCCACGGCGGGCGCGTCGACCGCGGCGACAATGACGTCGACCAGCATCAGCGAGAGCATGTCGATCGCCGCGGCGCCGTCCGGGCACTCGACCACGTGCAGCCCGCCATCCGCCAGCGCAGCCGCGATCCCCGTCGGCAGCACAGCGGTGTGCTCGACGACCAGGACGGTGGTGCGATGGCGGGCGGAGTTGTCGGACGCGAAGTTCAACGCCGCTCATCCTACCGGTCCGCCGGCGCGCCAACCATCGGGATGGTTGGCGGTTTTACCTCGCGATTCCTGAGTCAAAACCCACGCGGCGCGCGCAAAACTCATGCCTGCGCCGCGAACGCCTGCGGCCTTTACCGTTATGTAGCGAATCAGGCGGCGGCGCGGCCGAAATCTGTCGTCAACAGGATGGATCAAGCCCGACAGGGCGTCGACCACCTCGGGAACTGACGCCGCCGGACTTCCGTTTCTCCTGAGCCGCACTCAGGAAAGGCGCTACTCCGGCCGGCAAAGACCCTCGCGGATGGCGTACTTCGTGAGGCCCGCCACCGTGTTGATGTCGAGCTTCGTCATGATGTTCACCCGGTGGGTCTCCACCGTCTTGGTGCTCAAGCCCATGGCGTACGCGATCTCCTTGGTCGTCTGCCCATCGGTGATCCGCCGTAGGATATCGATCTCGCGCGGCGTGAGCCCCGCGTTCCCCTCGCCTTTCATCTGCCGCTGGTAGTCCCTCACGATGGCCGTCGAGGCGGCGGGCGAAAGATACACCTGACCCGAGATGGTCGCGTCCACCGCCGCGATCAGCTCCTGCGCCGTACAGTCCTTGAGCAGGTAGCCGGAGGCGCCGGCATCGAGCGCGTTGTTGATGCGCTGAATGCCCCCGTGCGCCGTCAGGATCAGCACGACCACTGCCGGGTACAGCCGCCGGATGCGGCGGGTGAGTTCGATCCCGTTCTCACCGGGGATCTCAACGTCCATGATGATCAGGTTCGGCTCGAGCTGGGCCACCTTCTGCAATGCCTCCTCGCTGCTGCCGGCCTCCCCGACCACTTCAAACTTGGAACCCTGCCGCAAGAGGCAATCGGTGACGCTGCCCCGCAGCATCGGATGGTCGTCGACCAACAAAATACGTATAGCCATGGCACTTGGGGTGTTGGCGCAGGCTGTCGGGGGTGTCTGGGCGCCGCAAGCGCGATCCGGTTCGTTCCGTTCCGCGAACGCAAGGCCGCCAGAACCCGGGGAGTTGCAATTCCAGGCGCCGCCCCCCAATTCTATCGGCTCACCCCGGCCCGCCGCCGAACCATGCCCCACCTCGTTTGCAAGTCCTGCGCGGTTTTCCCCAAGAAACGGGGGCGTTTGGGCTTTGAGGTCTGCACCGGGACGCAAAGGCTCGTCACGCGATGAACGGCCACCCCTACGCCTTCCTTGCGCTCTTCGCCGCCGTGGCCGTGGCCTTCCCCGTCCTCCTGCTCGGCGTCGCCCGGCTCTGGTTCAGACTTTTCCAGCCGCCCAAGCCCGGCCCCACCAAGAACGCCGTCTATGAATGCGGCCTGCCGCCCAGCGGCGACGCGTGGATCCAGTTCAAAGCCCACTACTACCTGTACGCGCTCCTGTTCCTGATCTTCGACGTCGAGGTGCTGTTTCTCCTTCCGGCGGCCGCCGCGTTCACCAGCCTGCCATCCGGCGCGCTGCTCGCCGTGCTCGTCTTCATCCTGCTGCTGGCCGAGGGACTCGTCTGGGCGTGGCACCGCGGTCACCTCGAATGGAAATAAGCAATGAGCGACGCCCCGGCCCCCTCCCCAATTTCTGACGCCGAGCGCGACGAACTGCGCCGCCACGGGATCCTGCTCACGAGCGTCCAGGAGATCTACAACTGGGGCCGCAGCCACTCCGTCTGGCCGCTGCAATTCGGGCTCGCCTGTTGCGCGATCGAGATGATCGCCGCCTCGATGGCGCGCTTCGACCTCGCCCGGTTCGGCTCCGAGGTCTTTCGCCCGTCCCCCCGCCAAGCCGACCTGCTGATCGTCTCCGGCACCGTCACCAAGAAGATGGCCCCCCAGGTGGTGCGGCTCTGGAACCAGATGCCCGAGCCCAAATACTGCATCGCCATGGGCGCGTGCGCGATTTCCGGCGGCCCCTTCAAGCAGGGCTACAACGTGCTCAAGGGCATCGACCGCTTCATCCCGGTCGACGTGTACATCCCAGGCTGCCCGCCCCGCCCCGAGGCGCTCCTCCACGGGCTGATGCAGTTGCAGGAGAAGATCCGCGGCCAGGCCATCGCCGGCCCCGACGCCCCGCCACACCTGCGCGACGACGTCCGCGGCGACTGCACCGTCCCCGCCTTCGGCCCGCACGACCTCATCCCCCCCAAGGATCCCTCCCTCTGGCACCCGCCCGTGATCGTCCGGCCCGACTAGGCCTGACGCCCACCGCCACCCCGCCCATGCTTCCCCCGCTCGACGAACTCCGCCGCCTCATCCTGACGACCGTCCCGGCCGCCACGGTGACGATCGTCGAGAATCCCGGGCCGGCGGCCCAGCACTCGCTGCTCATCGGCGCCGATCACGCCCTCGCCATCGCGCGGTTCCTGCGCGATTCGTCCGAACTCCGCTTCGACACCTGCTCCAACGTCACCGGCATCGACTGGCCCGAGCGCGAGGTCGTCGACGTGACCCGCACCGAGGTGCCCAATCCGGCCGGCGGGCCGCCAAAGGTGATCGAGACCAAGGCGAAGCGCGTGGTGCCAGGCTGCCTCGAGGTCGTTTACCACCTCTACTCCGTCGCCCGGAAGCACGGGCCCGTGATTCTGCGGCTGCGCACCGCCAATCGCGCCGACCAGGTCACGCTGCCTTCGCTCACCCCGGTGTGGCGCGCGTGCGAGTTCCAGGAGCGCGAGGTCTTCGATCTCTATGGCGTCCGCTTCTCCGGCCACCCCGACCTGCGCCGGATCCTGATGTGGGACGAGTTCGTCGGACATCCGATGCGCAAGGACTACGTCGAACCCGACGACTACGAGTGGGAGCCGACGCCCCACGACGAGGTGCTCGCCAAGGCCCAGCGGCATTATCCCGCGCCGCCCCAGGAGCGGCTGCCCGACGCATGAGCGCCACGCCCCTTCCCGATCCGACCGGCGCCGGCGCGTCCGGCCTGCCGCCTTTCGACCAGGCGGGCGGCGTCCACGTGCGCCCCGTGCACGACAGCTTTCACGGCGACCTCCTCGAGGTCTCGATGGGACCGCACCACCCGTCGACGCACGGCGTGTTCCGGATGATGGTGACCCTGGACGGCGAAACGATCGTCCGGCTGAAGCCCGTCTTCGGTTACCTCCACCGCAATCACGAGAAGCTCGGCGAGAACACGACGTACCTCGCCTCGATGCCGTACACCGACCGGCTCGATTACCTCTCGTCGATGACGAACAACTGGGCGTACGCGCTGGCGGTCGAGAAACTCGCCGGCCAGCCCGTACCCGAACGCGCCGAATACCTCCGTGTCATCCTCGCGGAGCTCACGCGCCTGCTGAATCACACCTGTCTCGCCGGCTTCCTGCTCCAGGACACCGGCTGCAGCGGCACGCCGCTCATGTACGCGTTCCGCGAACGCGAAAAGATCCTCGACCTGTTCGAGGCCCTGAGCGGCTCGCGTATGATGTACAACTACCAGCGCTTCGGCGGCTGCCGCGTCGATCCGTCTCCGGAATGGCTGGCCGCCGCCCAGCGCCTGGCCGACGGCTATGGCGCCTTCCTCGACGAGTACGAGGCGCTGATCACCGGCAACGAGATCCTGATGGCCCGCACGCAGGGCGTCGGCGTGCTCCCACCCGACCTGGCCATCGCCGCCGGCGTCACCGGTCCCATGCTCCGGGCGAGCGGCGTCGATTACGACCTGCGCAAGGTCGACGGCTACGGCGTGTATCCGCGGCTGCCGTTCCGCGTGCCGCTCGGCGCGCACGGCGACACCTACGATCGGTACATGGTCCGCGTGCTGGAGATGCGCGAATCGCTGCAGCTCCTGCGGCAGGCGTTTCGCGACCTCCCCGCGGGACCGATCATGGACCCGAAGGCGAAGATCCGCGGCTTCAAGCCCAAGCCGGGCGAAGCCTACGGTCGGATCGAGGGTCCCAAGGGTGAAATCGGCTTCTACCTGATCAGCGACGGCACCGGGAACCCCTACCGCTACCGGGTCCGCGCGCCGTCCTTCGTCAACCTCACCGTGCTCGAGGACATGTGCCTCGGCCAAACCGTCGCCGATGCGGTGATCATCCTCGGCAGCGTCGATATCGTCCTCGGCGAAGTGGACCGGTGAAAACCAATGAAGAATGCAGAATGGAGAATGCAGAATTTGACCAAACCCGCGGCCGCGCGCCGGCGGCAGGCATTCTGCATTCATAATTCTTAATTCGCCCTTTGCCTTTCCCATGCTCGGCACCGGACTCATCAAAGGCCTGACCGTCACGGCGAAGAACTTCGTCGGGAGCTTCCATGATCCGGCGCGGTTCGTGACGACGCAGTATCCGGAGGAGCGCACGACCCTGCCGGAGAGCTTCCGAAATTTCCCGTTCCTCGTCCACGACGGCGACCAGGCGATCGACGGGCTCCGCTGCGTGGCCTGCAAGATCTGCGAGAACGAGTGCCCGCCGCAGTGCATCTACATCATCCCGGAGCGCGACGAACGCGGCCGGCCGGCGAAGAAGCCGCGGGTCTTCGACATCGACGTGTCGGTCTGCATGAGCTGCCAGATCTGCGTCGAGGTCTGCCCGTTCGACGCCATCAAGATGGACCAGCAATACGAGATCGCGACGCCCGAGCGCTTTGCGTCGCTGCTCCTCCACCGCGAGCAACTCGCGAAGCCGAACGCCTACTTTCACCAGATCCACCCCACCGAAGCGGCCGAGGTGGACGCCCGGCTCGCCGCGATGAAGCGCGCGGCGGAGGAAAAGAAAGCCGCCGCCGCGCCAAAACCGCCAGCGCCCTCGGCGCCAACCGTATGAACGCCCCGGAACACTTCCTCGAGCGCGCGCCCCTCCTGCTCCGCGATTGGGTGACGGGCGCCCTGCCCGAGCCTTGGCGCTGGCTGGCCAACAGCCTGATCGCGATCGCAGTGATCCTGGCGGTGTTCGGCCTGCTCTTCGCCTTTCTCACGCTCGTCGAGCGCAAGGTCCTCGGGCGCGTGCAGAACCGCCCCGGCCCGAACCGCACCGGCTGGTTCGGCGTGCTCCAGCCGTTCGCCGATGGCATCAAAATGCTCACGAAGGAGGACATCGTGCCGCGCTCGGCCGATCAGGTGCTGCACTTCCTGGCGCCGGTGCTGCTGCTCGCCTTCTCCATCCTCACCTTCGCGGTCATCCCGTACGGGCGTCACCTCCTGCCGGTGGAGCTCGATGCCGCGGTGCTGTATTTCTTCGCCGCCGGCGCCGCCACGGAGCTCGCGGTCTTCATGGCCGGCTGGGCCAGCCACAACAAGTACGCGCTCCTCGCCGCCATGCGCGCGCTCGCGCAGCTCATCAGCTACGAGCTGCCGCTCCTGCTTGCCGTCGTGCCGGTCGTCATGCTCGCGGGCACGTTGTCCACCGCGGGGATCGTCGAGGCGCAGGGCGGCTGGACCTTCGGCTTCCTCCCGCAATGGCACGTGTTTTCGCCGTGGGGCTTCGCCGGCTTCGTTATCTTCATGATCGCAGCGCTCGCCGAATCGAACCGCTCGCCCTTCGACCTGCCGGAAGCCGAGAGCGAGCTGATTGCCGGCCACCTCACGGAGTACTCGGGTTTCAAATACGCCCTGTTCTTCATGGCCGAGTACTTCGGCATGTGCGCGCTCAGCGGCCTGGCCGTCACGCTCTTCCTCGGCGGGTGGCAGCCCCCCCTGCCCTTCCTGGCGATCGTCCCGTCGTACGCCTGGTTCGGCCTCAAGCTCATCGGCCTGCTGCTGGGCTTCATCTGGATCCGGGCGACCTTCCCGCGGCTGCGGATCGACCAACTCACCCGCCTGGCCTGGAAGTTCCTTGTGCCGCTCGCGCTCGTGAACCTCGCGACCGCCGCCTTCTGGGTGCTCACGCGCGACTGGTCCGGGGCGCTGCGCGTGAGCCGCTGGCTGATCGGCGCGGTGCTGGTGGTCGGTCCCTATCTCCTGCTCAGTCGCGCGCTCTTCCGCGGACTCGGGCCGCGCCGCTACACATACGCCGCATGAGCCTGATCTTTCTCGCCCTCGCACTCGTCATCCTCGGCCCCGCCGCCGTGGCGATGGCACTGCGCAACCTGATCCACAGCGCCCTCCTGCTGGTCGGCTGCTGGGCGGGCATCGCGGCGTTCTACCTCTGGGCGGGCGCCGAGTTCGTCGCTTTCGCCCAGGTGCTGGTTTATGTCGGCGCGGTCTCGATGATCGTCCTGTTCGCGGTGCTCCTGACGCGCCGCGCGCCGGGCGACGCCACGATCGGAGCCGAATCCCGCCGGCGGTTCGCGAGCGCGCTCCTCACCGGTGGGGCCGTGTTCGGGGCGCTGGCCGGCGCCGTCGTGGGCACCGACGTCCAGATGCCCGTCGCCACTCCCGCCCCGACGATCGGGGTGCGCGAACTCGGCCGGCAGCTCCTGGGCCCGCACGCCGCGGCGGTGCTCATCATGGGCCTGCTGCTCACCATCACCCTCCTCGGCGCCGTGGTCCTCGCCGCCATCGACCGTGACGAGCCGCTCCCACCCGGATCTCCGCGCCCACCTTCCTCCTAAGTTCACCGACCTCATCCCGTCCGCTTTCCAGCTGATGTCCCCCCTTCAACTCTGCCTCCTGCTGTCCAGCGCCCTCTTCGTGATTGGACTCGTGGGTGCGTTGTCCCGCAGCCACGCGATCCTCGTGTTGCTGGGCGTGGAGCTGATGCTGAACGCGGCCAACCTGAACTTCATCGCGTTCTGGCGCTACGGGCCGCCGCAAACCGCGGCCACCGGCGTGATCTTCGTGATCTTCGCCATCGGCATCGCCGCGGCGGAGGCGGCAGTCGGCCTCGCCCTGGTGATCGCGCTTTACCGCCACCAGAAGAACGCCCGGCTTGAGGAGGCCAACCGGCTCAAAGGATGACACCGGCCATGTCGCTCCCCGTCCACCTTCTCTGGCTGGTTCCCGCGCTGCCGCTGCTCGCGGCGGCCATCGGCGCGCTCACCCCGCGTCACGGCCGGCGCGTGGCCGCGACCGCCGCGATCGCGGCGATGGGGCTGTCGTTCCTGCTCGCGTGCGGCGCCCTGATTGGCGCGCTGCAGGCCCCGGCGGCGCACCAGGTCGCCAACTTCACGTGGTTCGATGTGGGCACCGACGCGTTCCAGCTCGGCTGGCTGCTCGATCCGCTCACGGCGTGCATGGCGGTGATGGTCACGTTCGTCGGCCTGCTGATCTTCATCTTCAGCCTCGGCTACATGCGGACCGATGCGAATTTCACGCGATTCTTCTGCTTCCTGAGCCTGTTCGCTGCCGCGATGCTTGGGCTGATCGTCGCGAACAGCCTGTTCCTGCTCTTCGTCTGCTGGGAGCTCGTGGGCCTCGCGTCCTATCTGCTGATCGGCTTCTGGTTCGACCGCCCTGCCGCCGCGGCCGCGGCGAAGAAGGCCTTCATCACCACCCGCATCGGCGACCTCGGCCTGCTGATCGGGATGATCTGGCTGTATCACGAGACCGGCTCGCTCTTGTTCTTCGACGCCGGTCGGGGCGTGCTTGAGCCGACCGCGCTTGGACAGCTCACCGCCCAGTTCACCGTCGGCGGGCTCGCCGTCTCCACCGCGATCGGCGTCCTCATCTTCTGCGGCGCGATCGGCAAGTCCGGCCAGTTCCCGCTGCACGTGTGGCTGCCGGACGCAATGGAGGGTCCGACCCCCGTCTCGGCCCTGATTCACGCCGCCACGATGGTGGCGGCCGGCGTGTTCCTGATCGCGCGGGTGTATCCGCTCATGGCGGCGGACCAGGCGCTCGCCGCCGTGCCGGTGCACGCGCTCACGGTCGTCGCCGCAATTGGCGCCATCACCGCGCTGCTCGGGGCGCTGGTTGCCGTGGCGCAGCACGACATCAAACGGGTGCTCGCGTTTTCCACCGTCTCCCAGCTCGGCTACATGATGCTGGCGCTGGGGGTGGGCTCCTGGGTGGCGGCGATCTTCCATCTTCTCACGCACGCCTTCTTCAAGGCCCTGCTCTTCCTCGGCGCCGGTTCGGTGATCCACGCGGCGCATCACGAGCAGGACGTCCGGCAACTCGGCGGACTCGGCCGGCGGATGCCCGTGACCACGATCACCTTCGCGATCGGCATGATGGCGCTGGCCGGCGTGCCGTTCCTGTTCTCCGGCTTTTGGAGCAAGGAAGGCATCCTCCACGCCGCCCACGGCTGGCCGGTCTCTCCGCTGCCGCTGGTCATCGGGCTCCTCGCCGTCGTGCTGACCGCTTTCTACATGACCCGCCTGGTCGCCGAGACCTTCTTCGGCCGTGCCCGCAGTGCCGCCGCCGAACACGCGCACGAAAGCCCGGCCGTCATGACCGTGCCACTCGTGCTGCTCGCGGCCGGCGCGGTGCTGCTCGGCTTCCTCGGCACGCCCGCGTGGCCCTGGCTGCAGGCCGCGCTCGAAGGCCACGCCGAGGTGCACGGCCACTCGCTCCTGGAGGGCGCCGGGCTGATGATGCTCTCGATCGTGCTCGTCGCGTTGGGCCTGGGTTCCGGTTGGGCGCTGTATGGACGCCGGCCGCGCACCGCGCCCGAGGCGAAGGACCCGTTGCAGCAGGCCGCGCCAGGAGCGTTCGCCGCGTTGGCGGGCCGGCTCGGTTTCGACGAACTCTACGCCGCCTCGATCGGCCGGCTGGCGACCGCGGGGGCGGCCGCGGCGGACCTGCTCGACCGGTATCTTTGGGACGGCGTCGTGCGCTTCCTGGCGCAGCTCGGCGAGTTCACCGGCGTGGTCAACCGTGAGACCGACGAGTCGGTGCTCAATGGCGGCTTCGACCACGTCAGCGCCCAGTTCCGCGCCACCGGGCAGGCCTATGCTCGCCGACAATCCGGCGACCCGCACGGCTACCTGCGGGTCGTGGCACTCGGCTTCGTCATCCTGGTGCTGATCGTGATGCTGGGAGGTGGCCGATGAACGCGCACCCCATGACCCGCGCCGGCGCCGCGACCCCGGAGGAACGCGCATGACCTCCTTCCCGCTGCTTTCAATCGTGGTGTTCACGCCGTGGATCGGCGCGGTGCTGCTCGCGGTATGGCGCAGTGCGCCGGCGACTTTGAGCCGCGCGCTCGCAATGGCGTTCAGCCTCTCGACCCTCCTGCTCGGCGTCCTCCTCTGGGCGCGCTTCGATCCGACGCAAACCGGCATGCAGTTCGAGGAGAACGAGGCGTGGATCAGCAGCCTTGCCATCCACTACCACCTCGGCCTCGACGGGCTCAGCCTCGTGCTGGTGCTGCTCACCGGGATCGTGACGCCGGTCGCGCTGGTGGCCACCTGGCACGATCCACGGCAGCCGCGCTTCGTCGGCGTGCTGTTCCTGCTGGCGCAGGGTTCGGCGCTGGGCGTGTTCCTGGCACTGGATTTCTTCCCCTGGTTCCTGTTCTGGGAGCTCAGCCTCATCCCGGTGTACTTCCTCATCAAGCTGTGGGGCGGACCCGGCGCGACGCGGGCCGCCTATCAGTTCGTCGTGTACACGATCGGCGGCAGCGCCTTCCTGCTCCTCGCTTTCGCCGCCCTGCTGGCGACGACCGGCACGGCGGACTTCGTGGCGCTGGCCCAACTCGCCGCGAGCGGCGAACTCGATGTCACCCTGGCGGACGTGGGGGCTTTCTGGCCGACGGCGATTTTCGTCGGCGTGTTTCTCGGCGTCGCGGTGAAGGTCCCGCTTTGGCCCTTCCACACCTGGCTGCCTCCGGCGTACGCCGAAGCCCCGACCGCGGCGTCGATGTTCCTCACCGGCGTGATGTCGAAGATGGGCGTCTATGGGTTCCTGCGGCTCCTCTGGCCGATCTTCCCGGAGCAGTTGCACCGCGCCGCGCCGTGCCTGCTGTGGCTCGCGCTCGCCGGGGTTGTGTTCGGCGCGTTGGCGGCGATGCGCCAGCGCGACCTGAAGCGGATGGTCGCCTACTCATCAGTCAACCACCTGAGCTACTGCCTCCTCGCGCTGTTCGCGGTCGCCGCCGCCACCGGGACCCCAGCCTACGACCGCGCCTCCGCCACGGCGGCGCTGAGCGGCACGATCTTCCAGGTGTTCAACCACGGCCTCTCGGCCGCCGCGCTGTTCTACTGTGTCGGGCTGCTCGAGGCGCGCTCCGGCGGACGCCGGGGGCTGGATGACTTCGGCGGACTCCGGACGATCGCGCCGATCTTCGCGGGCCTCGCCGGGATCGCGCTCTTCTCGTCGCTCGGGCTCCCGGGGCTCAACGGTTTCGTCGGTGAGTTCCTGATCTTTCGCGGCGTGTTTGGCCTCGCGCCCTGGGCGGCCGGCGTCGCCTGCCTGGGTCTGCTCGCCACCGCGTGGTTCCTCCTGACGTTCTGGCAGCGCGTCTTCCACGGGCCAAAGGCCGGAGCCACCCTGGCAGGCTTTCGCGACGTGCACCGCTCCGAGTACCTGGCGCTCCTGCCGCTCGTCGCGCTGATGTTCCTCCTCGGCGTCGCGCCCCAATTGCTCGCCGCCATCTTCAATCCGCTGGTCACGGCCTGGGCCGGGGCGGCCGTCATGCCATGAACACGCTTCCCGGCACTCTCTACCTCTCGTTCGCCGGTGCGCTGCTGGCCTGGCTGGCCGGGCGGAAATCGGCGCGCGCCGCCCGCTGGGTCGCGCTCGCGACCGCGGCGGCAGGCGCCGCGTTGGCCCTCGTGGCGGGGGCAGACTTCATCCCGCAGGCCGGGCTGCAGACGATCGTCGATGTCGCCTGGATTCCTGAACTGGGCGTGCGGTATCACCTGGCGGCGGATGGCATCAGCCTGACGCTCGTGGTTCTCACCGGGCTGGCGGCCACGGCAGGCGTGCTCTTTTCCTGGAACATCACGGAACGGCCGGGCGATTTCTTCGGCCTTTATCTCGCGCTGATTGGCGGCGTTTACGGCGTGTTCCTGAGCGCCGATGCGTTCGTGCTCTTCGTCTTCTACGAGATCGCGATCGTCCCGAAGTACTTCCTCATCGCGGGCTGGGGTTCGACCAACCGCGAGTACGGCGCGATGAAGCTCGTGCTCTACTCGTTCGTCGGCAGCTCGCTCGTGCTGGCGGGCGTGCTCTGGGCGTACGCGCTGGCGGGCGGCGGCAGCTTCGGGCTGGCCGAACTCGCGGCGGCGGCGACGCGTTTCACGCCCGGACAGCAGTCGGCATTGTTTGCGCTCACGTTCCTCGGCTTCGGCATCCTGGCCGGCCTTTTCCCGTTCCACACCTGGGCGCCGACGGGCCACGTGGCGGCGCCAACCGGGGCGTCGATGCTGCTGGCCGGCGTGGTAATGAAACTCGGCGCGTACGGCTGCCTGCGGGTCGCGATGGCAACGTTCCCCGTGGGGCTGGCGGCCTGGCAGCCCGTCATCGCGGTGCTCGCCATCGCGGGTATTCTCTACGCCGGTTTCGTGGCTCTCGTGCAGGACGACTTCAAGTTTGTGATCGGCTATTCGAGCGTGAGTCACATGGGCTTTGTCCTGCTCGGCCTCGCGGCGGCCAATGCCCAGGCGGTGAGCGGGGCCGTCCTGCAGATGTTCTCCCACGGCGTGATCGCCGGACTCCTGTTCGCGGTGGTCGGGCGCATGGTTTATGACCGCACGCACACGCGGATGCTGGCGGACCTGCGGGCGCTGCCGCTGCACCGGATGCTGCCGTTCGCAGCGCTGACCTTCGTGCTCGCGGCGCTGGCATCGATGGGCATGCCCGGTTTCAGCGGTTTTCCCGCCGAGCTCACGATCCTGATCGGCGCGTGGCGCACGGCCCCGGGCTGGGCGGCAGGCGGCGCGGTGGGCGTCCTGGTCGCGGCCGCCTTCACGTTGCGCGTGATGCAGCTCGCCTTCTTTGGCGCGACCGAGCAGCCGGCGCACGCGGCGGGCACCCCGCACCATGGCTTGCCGCCCATCACCTGGCCGGAACGCATCGGCGCGGCGCTCCTGATCGGCGCGTCGGTGTACATCGGCCTGAAACCGGACGTCCTCCTCAGCTGGATCAGCCCGGCGCTCGAGTCTCCCCTCTTCCAAGCCGCGCTGCAGGGAGGTGTGCGATGAACCCCGACTTCTCAATTCTCGCCCGTGCCCTCCTGCCGGAAGCCTGCCTGGTGCTGGGCGCTCTGCTCGCGCTCGCCGTCGATCTCACCTGGGGGCGTCGCGCGACCATGTCCGACCGCCTGCGGACGGCCACGGTCATCGGGGCGTTCGCGATCGTGGGCGCGCTGTACCACATCATCGCACTCGGGCCGATCGGCCCGGTGTTTGGCGGGGTGCTCGTGCTCGACCGCCTGGCGGTGGCGACACGCGTCGCGGTGCTCCTCCTGACGCAACTGACGCTGGTGATCGCAACCGGAACGACCAAGGCCCGCCATCCGGCGGAGTATCTCACGGTGATGCTGGGGGCGACCGTTGGCTTCATGTTGATGGCGGCCGCACGCCAGATGCTGGTGGCTTTCCTGGCGCTCGAGCTGGCGAGCCTCTCGCTGTACATCCTGGCCGGGTTCGACAAGAGCCGCGAATCCGCCGAAGCTGCGCTGAAGTACTTCCTGGTCGGCGGCACCGCGGCCGCGTTCCTCCTGTTTGGCTTCAGCCTCATCTACGGGCTGACCGGGTCCATCGACTTCCCCGTGGTCGCGCGGCAGTTGCACGACCAGCCGCTGAGCCCGCTGCTGGTGGTGGCGCTGGTGATGATCCTGGTAGCCTTCGGCTTCAAGGCGGCGGCCGCGCCGTTTCATCTCTGGGCACCCGACGTCTATGAAGGCGCCCCGCCCTCGTCGGCGGCGCTGATCGCGTCGGCCTCGAAACTCGCGGGCTTCGTGCTGTTCACGCGGATGCTTTGGACCGGGTTCGGCCCGGTCGCCGGCAGCGTGGCGCGCGTCGAAACCCTGCCCGGCTGGGTGCCGGTGGTCGCGATGATCGCGCTCGCCTCGATGCTGCTGGGCAACTTTGCCGCGCTCGCCCAGAAGGACGTCCGGCGGCTCCTCGCCTACTCGGCCATCGCGCACGCGGGCGTGATCCTGCTCGGCGTGATCGTCGTCCGCCGCGACGGCATGGGCCCGATGTTCTACTACGCGCTGACCTACGGCCTCGCCACCGTCGGCGCGTTCGGCGTGATCGGCGCCGTGGCGCAGAGCAGTCCGTGCGCGCAGATCACCGACCTGGCGGGACTGCATCGGCGGTCACCGCTGCTGGCCGGCTGCCTGCTGATCTTCATTCTCTCCCTGGCGGGCATCCCGCCGCTCGCGGGATTCTTCGGCAAGTTCGGCGTCTTCGCGGCCGCCTTGAAGGTCAACGGACTCGCCGGCCTGCTCGGCTGGCTCGCGTTGCTGGCGATCCTCCTGAGCGCGGTGGCGCTTTATTACTACCTCGTCGTCTTGAAGCAGGCGCTCGTCGCGCGACCGGCGCCGAAGGCGGCGCGAATCCCCGTGCCGCCGGAGACCGCGGTCGCGTTGATCATCACCGCCGGCCTGCTGGTGCTGCTAGGCGTGTTCCCGTCGGTGATCCTGCGGCTGGTCTAGCCGCTGCGGCCGGGCCGGCAGGCGCGGAGATCGGGCGCGGGCGCGCCGCGGGTTTTGGTGACACACTTCGCGCGCTGCATCGCAAAATTTGCGCAGCAAAAATGATCCCGCGCGATGCACCCGCCCAGCGCTGCCACTACTCTCGGATCAATATGGCCAATTCATCCGATCGCACCCCCGACAATGTTCCTGGCCGCTACTACGTCGACTCGAGCTGCATCGACTGCGACCAATGTCGCGTGCTCGCCCCCGACGTCTTCGCCCGCAATCCCGATACGGGTCTGGGCTATGTGAAGCGCCAGCCGCTCACGGATGACGAGATTGCCCTCGCCGAAGAGGCGCTGGCGTCGTGCGCCACCGGCTCGATCGGCAATGATGGCGCCTGAAGGTTACTTCCCGCGGTTTCCGTTCTCTCCTACCCACCACTTCTATGTTGAATGACCTGATTATCGGCATGGCCGGGTCAGGCGGAGATGGTATTGTCTCCGCCGGCGAGTCGCTGATGAGCGCAGCGGCGAAGGAAGGCTATTACGCCATCCTGACCAAGAGCTTTGGTTCGCAGATCCGGGGCGGCGAATCGTCCTGCCGCCTGCGGGTGGCCACCACTCCGGTGCTGAACCCGGGTGGCGCGCTCAACGTCGCCGTCGCGCTGAACTGGGAGGACTTCCTCCGCTTCGGCCGCGAACTGCCGGTCACCGCCGACACCGTGGTGATCTACGAGCAGAAGACGGGCGTCGCCGCCGATGCGATCCCGCTGGCCGTCCGTCCCGCCGTCGTGCGCAGTGCCCCAATCGAGGACCTCGCAAAACAGGCCGCCGGCACGCTCCAGGCGAAGAACAACGTCGTGCTCGGCTTGCTCGCCGGTTGGTTCGGCCTCGGTCGCGAGGCGATCCTTGACGGTATTCGCAAGAAATTTGGCAAGAAGGGCGCCGAGATCCTCGCGGGTAACGAGCGCGCCTTCGCGGCGGGCCTTGCCTACGCGGACGCCAATCCGATCCCGCCCGACAAGCAGCTCTCCCGCGCGCATACCGCGACCGGCAAGCGCCGCGTCACGGACGGCAACGAGATCTGCGCCGAGGCGGCCCTCTTCGCCGGGTGCAAATTCTTCGGCGGCTATCCGATCACGCCGGCCACGGAGATCATGCAGCACCTCCAGCGCGACATTTGGAAGCACGGCGGTTCGCTCCTGCAGGCCGAGGACGAGATTGCCGGCATCGCCGCGGTCGTCGGCGCCTCCTTCGCCGGCGTCAAGGCCATGACTGCCACCTCCGGCCCCGGGTTCTCGCTGAAGTCCGAGGTGCTCGGGTTGGCCAGCCAGGCCGAGCTGCCCCTCGTCTGCGTCAACGTGCAGCGCGGCGGCCCCTCCACCGGCCTGCCGACCAAGCCCGAGCAGGCCGACCTGTTTGCGGCGGCCTTCTCGGCACACGGTGACTCCGTCCGTCCCATCCTCGCGCCCATCAGCGTCGCCGACGTGTTCGGCGTCACCGTCGAGGCCTTCAACGTGGCCGAGGAGTACCAGACGCCGGTGATCGTCCTCTCCGACCAGGAGATCGCGCAGCGCAAGGACATCATCGATCCCATCGACCCGTCGGGGCTCAAGCTCGTCGACCGGCTCAAGCCGACCGAGGAGGAGCTCGCGAAGGGCTACGTCCGCTTCAAGCTCACGCCCTCCGGCATCAGCCCGATCACGAATCCCGGCATGAAGGGCGGCGGTTATCTCGCAGCCGGCATCGAACACAACGAGGTCGGCGCGCCGACCAGCAACGGCGAGATGCACGAGAAGATGAACGAGAAGCGGCTCCGGAAGCTGGATCCGCTGAAAGCCCGCCGCGACCTGTTCGTTTTCGAAGGCGATGCGGACGCCGACATCGGCGTGATCAGCTGGGGCAGCGTTGCAGGCGTGGCCATCGAGGCCGTGCGCGCCGCGCGGGCCAACGGCCTCAAAGTCCGGCTGATGATTCCCAAGCTCCTGTATCCGGTCTCGGAGCAGATCTACGGCGAGTTTTTCGCCTCCCTGCGCCACTGCCTCGTCGTCGAGCAGTCGCACCAGGGCCAGTTGCACCGGCTGATCCGCATGTGGGTCAACGTGCCGGCCGAGTTCGTCTCGCTCGCGCGCAGCGGCGCCAACCCGATCGCGCCGGCCACCGTGCTCGAACGGATCGGTCAGCTCGCCCACCCGTCCACCTCCGCCAACTCCCTTTCGCGATGACCACTCCCAGTGCCGGCTGCGGCTGCCCGCAGCCATCCGATGCGCAAACCACCCCGGCGGCGCCCGCGCTGACGCCGAAGGACTTCAAGAGCACCCTGAAGCCGATCTGGTGCCCGGGTTGCGGTGACTATGGCGTGGTCACGGCCATCTATCGCGCGCTCGCCGCGGTCGGCCGCCCGCCACATGAGGTCGCCTTCATTTCGGGCATCGGCTGTTCGAGCCGCATCCCCGGCTACACCACCGCCTACGGTTTCAACACCGTGCACGGCCGCGCGCTCCCCGTCGCCCAAGGCATCAAGATGGCGCGGCCCGACCTGCTCGTGCTGTGCGCCGGCGGCGATGGCGATGGCTTCTCGATCGGCGGCGGGCACGTGCCTCACGCCATCCGTCGCAACCTGGACCTCACCTACATCGTGATGGACAACCACATTTACGGCCTCACCAAGGGCCAGTTGTCCCCCACGACGAAGCGCGGGGCCAAGACCAGCAGCAGCACGTACGGGAGCATCGAGGACCCGGTGAATCCCCTGCTCTACTGCCTCGCCTACGGCGCCGGCTTCGTTGCGCAGGGCGTGCCCGCCGACCTCGACGGCCTCACCAAGATGATTGAGGCGGGCATCCGGTATCCGGGTTTCGCGTTCATCAACATCCAGTCCCCCTGTGTCACCTACGGCGATCCGGAGGACCAGGTGAAGGTGCAGAAGACGCGGATGAAGAACCTGGTCACGCTCGGCCATGACCGCACCAACCGGCTCCGGGCGATGGAACTCGCACAGGACTACACCACGGAGCTGTACACCGGCGTCTTCTACCAGAATCCGAATCCGCCGGAGACGTACGACACCTACATCCGGAACCGGCAGCAGGAACTCGCCGGCTAATCCGTCCACGGAGATTTCATCGGTCTTACCACGCCGGGACGTGCCTCGTCCCGGCGTTTTTTTGCGTCACCGCCCGGCCGACGGACGCGGCCGCCCGCATGCGTCCCACGGATACGGCCGCGCAGCACAGTCCCGCGTCGCGGCCCCCGGAAACTGTGCCGGTGAAGGACGCATAAGTTCAAATCCACTTACCGACACCCCAGAATTCGAACTGCTAATGGGCCAACCCTTTCCCTTAGCGCGTTGACGTCAGCCCCCGCAACACGCTCGACCTTCGGACCGTCCGGCGGCAGCCCGGCCAGTGCGACGTTTTACGAGTGAAAAACCGGTGCGGCGCGGCCTCATGTATCAGGATGCTAATTACACGCGGCGTCCCGGCCGCCGCGCCGGCGTCGGGCCGACCCCTGTACAATAAATGCGGATTGAACGCCAACGCGTGCGATGCCCCCCCTTTTCATTCCTGCGACTATCTATTCCGATCCAGCCATGTTCGTCTCTCCCTCCTCAACCTGCTCACTCGGATGAACGACATCCTCGCCACCGATCTGATCTATATCTTCGTGTTCTGCATGGCCGGGCTGGCGTTCGCCGTCGGCCCGTTTGTGGCGGTGTACCTCCTCGCGCCGCGGATGCTGCGCACGACGCAACAGAAGACCGGCCAGGCGATCGAGTGCGGCATGGATCCGATCGGTGACGCGTGGATCCGCTACAGCGCCGTTTACTATCTCTACGCCCTCGTGTTCGTCGCGTTCGCCGTCGACGTCCTGTACCTCATTCCGGTCGCCCTGGTGTACGGCCGCGAATTTGTGGTCCGCGATCTGGTGGAGCTCTCCCTCTTCGTCGGAATTCTCTCTCTCGTAATCATTTACGCCTGGAAAAAAGGAGTCTTCGAATGGAAACGCCGCTGAACGCCCAGTCCCCGGGTCCGCTCGTCGCTGCCAAGCAGGGCCTCGCGGTCCCGCCGACGACGCAGGCCTGTCCGGTTCCGTCCGAAGGCCCCGTCGAGACCTCGCAACTGGTCCAGTTCGCGAAACTCGACGACCTCCTGGCGATCAGCCGTTCGTACTCGCTCTGGCCCCTCACGTTTGGACTCGCCTGCTGCGCCATCGAGATGATGGCGACCGGCATGGCGCGCTGGGACCTCGCCCGTTTCGGCGCCGAGGTGTTCCGCCCGTCTCCCCGCCAGGCCGACGTGATGGTCGTGGCCGGCACGGTGAACAAGAAAATGGCCCCGGCGGTGAAGCTCCTTTACGATCAGATGCTCGAGCCGAAGTGGGTCATCGCGATGGGCAACTGCGCGATCTCCGGCGGCCCGTTCAAGTACGAGGGCCAGTACGGCATCGTCGAAGGCGTGGACAAACTCTTTCCGGTCGACGTGTACGTCCCGGGCTGCCCGCCCCGTCCTGAAGCCCTGATCGAGGGCATCCTGAAGCTCGAAGAGAAAATTACCGGCAAGCGCCGCTTCCCCGTCGCGAAACTCAAAGAATGAAACCGTCCGTCGAGCGCCTCACCGAGCAGTTCACCCAGCTCATCGGGCCGGAAGCTTTCGCGAAAGCCACCGCCGCCCGCGCCGCCGCGCAAGCCGCGGCCAAGGTCGCCGCTGAAGCTGCCGCCGCCAAGGCCGCAGCCGCTGCTGCCGCGGCCAAAGCCGCTGCCGCCACGGCCGGCGCCACTCCGGCGCCCGCGGTTCCGGCTGCTCCGCGTCCCGCGCCCGCGGCCAGTGCCGTAGCTCCCGCCGCAACCGGCCCCGCGGCCCCGCGCCCTGCTCCGGCCGCCGCCGCGACGCCCGCTCCTGCCGCGGCTCCGGCCGCCCCGCGTCCTGCGGTTGCCCCCCGCCCGGCCGTGGCCGGCGCTCCCGTTGCCCCCCGTCCGGCTCCCGCCGCCGGCGCTGCCGCGCCCGTCGCGCCCCGTCCCGCTCCGGCCCCTGCCGCCCCGGTCCTTCCGCCGCTGCCCGTCGAGGCAACGAACCACGCCGCGAAGGGCTATGATTTCGACGCCATCGTGGCGCCTGACCAGGTGGTAAAAGCCGCCGAGATCCTCGACGCCGATGGCTTCGGCCTCGATACGATCACCGGCGTCGACTGGATCGCGCAAAACGAGATGGAGGTCGTGTACGACTTCTTCCATCCGACCGCCTCCCTGCGCGTCGCCGTCCGCACCCGCGTCCCCCGCGCCACCCCGGAAGTGCCGACGATCTCAAAGATCTTCGGCGGCGCCGACTGGCACGAACGCGAGACGCATGACTTCTTCGGCATCAAGTTCACCGGCCACCGCGGCCTGAAGCCGTTCCTCCTTCCCGAGGACGCCAACTTCCATCCGCTGCGGAAGGACTACCAGCCGGACACCGCCCCGGTCCCGACCGCGCCGGCGGCGCCTGCCCCCAGCGCCCCCGCTCTGCCCGTCCTCACGCCCGCCGCCGTTGCGGCCGGCGCCCCCGAGGAAACCTTCGTCCTCAATCTCGGGCCCCAGCACCCCGCCGCCCACGGCGTGCTCCGCGTGCTCATGACGATGGATGGCGAGTGGGTGGAGAATGCCGAGCCCGTCGTCGGCTACATCCACCGGATGCACGAGAAGATGGGGGAGAATCGGACGTGGGCAAAGTTCCTGCCGAACACCAGCCGCATCGATTACCTCTCGGCCATGCACTACACCCACGCCTACGTGGGGGCGGTGGAGCGTGCCTTGAAGATCGAGGTGCCCGAGCGCGCCGAATACGTGCGCGTCATCACCTCGGAGCTGAACCGCATTTCCAGCCACATGGTGTGGTGGGGCGCGATGCTCTCCGACCTCGGCGGTCTGAGCCCCTTCCTGTACGCCTTCGACGATCGCGAGCGCATCCTCGACGCGCTGGAAGCGCTCTGCGGCGCACGGCTCACCTACTGCTACTATCGCTTTGGCGGCCTCTACAACGATGCCGACGACGCCTTCCTCAAGGCCGTCCGCGACTTCGTGAAGCACATGCCGCCGCGGCTGAAGATGTACCGGGACCTCGTCACCGATAACATCATCCTCCGCAAGCGCCTCGAGGGCATCGGCCCGATCAGCGCCGACATGTGCCGCAAGTACGGCGCCACCGGCCCGGTCATCCGCGGCGCGGGCGTCGCCTACGACGTCCGCCGGGTCGAGCCGTACTCGGTGTATCCGAAGCTTCAGTTCAAAATTCCGGTGTACCCGCAGGCCGACTCGATGGCCCGCTATCTCGTCCGCATGGACGAGATGGAGGAGAGCCTGCACATCATCGAGCAGTGCCTCGACCTGATCCAGCCGGGTCCGTTCATGGCGCCGAAGGTGCCGCGCGTGCTCAAGCTGCCGCCGGGCGACTACACCTACGCCGTCGAGGCCGCCCGCGGCCGCTTCATGGTCCGCATCGTCAGCGACAACAAGGAGATCCCCTATCGCGTGAAGCTCCGGACGCCGTCGCTCTCCAACCTCAGCCTCTTTGAGGAGGCCAGCAAAGGCATGATGCTGCCCGACGCGCTCGCCATGATGGCGACGCTCGACCTCGTCATTCCCGATATCGACCGCTGAACGTCCCGCTCCGATGACGACCTTTCTGTCCCTCGAACCTGTTCGCATCCTCGTTTACGTCATTGGCGTGCTGGCCTTCGTCGGCCTGAACGCGGCGTACCTGGTGCTCGCCGAGCGCAAGGGCGCGGGCTACATCCAGCGCCGGCCCGGCCCGAACGAGGCCGGCTGGGGCGGCATCTTCCAGCCGTTCGCCGACGTGCTGAAGCTCTTCTCGAAACAGGTCATGATGCCGCCCGGCACCGACGGCCTGCTCTACCGCCTCGCGCCGCTGATGGTGCTGATGCCCCCGCTGATGTGCCTCGTCGCGATCCCGTTCGGCGACGGCGTGGTCGCGCGGAAACTCGATGTCGGCCTGCTCTTCGTCTTCGCCTTCGGTTCGATCAACGTGATGGCGCTGATGCTCAGCGGCTGGGCGTCCCGCAACAAGTACTCGATCATGTCGGCGGCCCGCGTCGTCTCGCAGAACGTCGCCTACGAGATTCCGATGCTTCTGGTCGTCGTCACCGTGCTGATGGTCACGGGCACGCTGAACCTCGACGAGATCGTCCAGCAGCAGGCCGGCGGCTTCTGGCGTTGGAACGTGCTCAAGCTCTGGGTGAACCCGCTGATGCCGGTCACCTTCGTCATCTACTTCATCTGCATGCTCGCCGAAACCAACCGCGCGCCGTTCGACATGGCCGAGGCCGAGAGCGAGCTCGTGGCCGGTGCCTTCACCGAGTACGGCGGCATGGGCTTCGGCGTCTTCTTCATGGCGGAGTACGCCAACATCGTCGTCGGTGCCAGCATCGCCACCGTCCTCTTCTTCGGCGGCTACCAGAGCCCGATCGGCATTCTCTCCGGCGGCGTCTGGGGCGTGGCCTGGTTCCTCCTCAAGACGTACGCGCTGATCTTCACCGTCATCTGGGTCCGGTGGACCTTCCCCCGGACGCAGTTCTACAACCTGCTCAACCTCTCCTGGAAGATCCTCATCCCGGTCTCGCTGGCCACGCTGATGCTGACCGGCGTGATGATGAAGCTGCCGCTCCTCTTCTGAGCCTGGAGACGAAACGCCAACGCCCGCTTCCCACCTCATGAGCCTGATCAAAGCCGTCCGCGACACCCTCTCCGGGTTCAAGAGCCTGCTCATCGGCATGCGCATCACCGGCCGTGAGGCCCTCAAGCCGGTCATCACGTGCCAGTACCCGCACGACACCCTGCCGATGCCGGCGCGCTTCCGCGGTCACATCCAGCTGGTGCTCGATCCCGAAACCGGCCGCCCGCGCTGCACCGCGTGCACGCTTTGCGCCAAGGCCTGCCCGAGCAACTGCATCGACCTCGACGGCCTCAAGCGCGAAGGCGACAAGAAGAAGTCTGTTTCGAAGTACATCCTCGACTTCACCAAGTGCAGCCTGTGCGGCTCGTGCGTCGAGGTCTGCCCGAGCGACGCCATCGACTTTTCGAAACAGTACAACGTCGTCAGCCTCAGCCGCGGTGATTTCGACCACATGGACCTCTACGCGAAGGTCGAGGCCCAGGCCGCCGAGTGGGCGAAGACCCATCCAACCCCGCCGGCCCCGCCCGCGGAAGCACCCGCCGCACCTGCCGCCGCCCAGCCCGCCGCTCCGGCCGCGTCGACGCTGCCGCCGACCGCCCCGTCCCCCTCCCCCGCGGCCTGAGTCGCGCCACTGCTCCTTTCCCGGCTTCCAGCTCCCTCCATGAACGAACTCTTCCCGTTCTCCAGCTACATCGTCCTGGCCGTGTTCGCCCTCGCGGTCGGCCTGACGATCGGTGGCGCGCTGATCGCCGCACTCAGCCGGCGCATCATCCGCGGCGTCTGCGGCCTGATGCTCGCCTGCGTCGGCCTCGCTGGCCTCTACTATTTTCTCAACAGCCCGTTCCTCGCGCTGATGGAGATCCTGATCTACGTCGGCGCCGTCTGCGTCACGATCGTCTTCGGCATCATGCTCTCCGAGCCGGATGAGCCGGCCCGCGCGGGCGGCCGCTCCTCCTCGATTCTCTGGGGCGTCGGCGCGCTGATCGTCAGCGGGGCAATCTTCTGGGGCATCTCCTTCCTCAGCTTGAAGGGCGGCTGGACCGTCCCGGCGGAGCGCGTCACGGACGGCTCCGTGCGCGCCATCGGCATTTCCCTCCTCACCACCTACAGCATGGCGTTCGAACTGATCTCGCTCGTGCTGCTCGTGGCGATTCTGGGCGCCCTCGTCATCGCGCGCTCGGGGAGGGCCAAAGGATGAACCTCGTCAACCTGCCCAACCAACCGACGGTGTACTTCATCCTCGCGGCGTTCCTCCTGGCCGCGGGGATCTTCGGCCTCATCCGCCGCCGCACGCTGATCGGCATGCTCATCGCCGGGGAGCTCATCTTCGCCGCCGCGTCGCTGAATCTGATGACGGTGAACCGCTTCTTCGTCACCGATCCCACCGTCGGTCAGATTTTCGTCCTCTTCATCATGGGCATCGCGGCCGCCGAGGTCGCGATCGCGCTCAGCATCATCATCGCGGTGTACCGCAATTACCGCTCGATCCACTCCGAGGACCTCTCGGACCTGAACGGCTAACCAATGCAACCAGACATTCGCCTCCTGTTCGCCATCCTGGCTCCGCTCGCGGGCGCCGGGCTCGTGATGGCCACCGGCAAGCGGCCCAATGTGCGCGAAGCGTGCTCGTTCCTCGCAGCGGTCACCACGTTCGGCATCATCGCCTCCCTGCTCCCGGCGGTCCTCCACGGCGAAACGCTCCGGTTCACCGTCTTTGAGCTCCTCCCTGGGCTGAGCGTCTCGCTGCGCGCCGACGCGCTCTCGATGATCTTCGCCGTCGCGGCGTCGTTCCTCTGGATCCTGACCGTCTTCTACGCCGCCGGCTACATGCGCTCCCTCGAGGAGCACGCCCAGACGCGCTTCAACACCTGCTTCGCCCTCGCCCTCTTCGGCGCCATTGGCTGCGCGTTCTCGGACAATCTCCTGACGCTCTACCTCTTCTACGAGATCGTCAGCATCTGCACCTACCCGCTCGTCGCCCACCACCAGGACGAGGAAGGCTACGCCGGCGCCCGCAAGTACATCACCTATCTCACCACGACGGCCAAGGGCCTGATCCTTCCCGCCATGGCGCTGATCTACGTGCTCTCCGGCACGCTGGATTTCGCCTCCAACATCCACACCGGCATCATCCCGGTGAGCGTCCACAACGGCGTCATCACCGGTCTCTACATCTGCTGTCTGCTCGGCTTCGCCAAAAACGGCATCATGCCGCTGCACAGCTGGCTGCCCAGCGCAATGGTGGCGCCCACGCCCGTCAGCGCGCTCCTGCACGCCGTCGCCGTCGTCAAGGTCGGCGTCTTTTCGACCGTCCGCGTGATGCTCTACGTCTTCGGCGTGGATACGATGGACCGGCTCAACCTCGGGCTGCCCACCGCCTACTTCGTTTCGATCACGATCCTCGTGGGGTCGATCGTCGCCCTCAGCAAAAACAACCTGAAGGCGCGGCTCGCCTACTCCACCGTCAGCCAGCTTTCGTACATCATCCTCGGCGTCGCCCTGCTCACGCCGACGGCCATCGCGGGCGGCCTGTTCCACATCGCCGCCCACGCCTTCGCGAAGATCACCCTCTTCTTCTGCGCCGGCGCGATCTACGTCGCCGCCCACAAGAAGAACATCTCCGAGCTCAATGGCCTCGGCCGCGCGATGCCCTTCACCTTCGGCGCCTTCGGCCTCGCCGCCCTCAGCATGATCGGCGCCCCGCCGGTCGGCGGGTTCATCAGCAAGCTCTACATGCTCGTCGGCGCGCTCGACGCGAAGTCGATCGGCATCGTGGTCGTCCTGATCTCCTCCACGGTCCTGAACGCCGCGTACTTCGCCCCGATCGTCTACCAGGGCTTCTTCGGCAAGCCCTCCGCCGAGGACGCGCATCACCCGCACCACGAGGCGCCGCTCGCAATGGTGATCCCGCTCTGCCTCACGGCCCTCATCTCGGTCCTGATTGGCTTCTTCCCCGACGTTTTCCTCAACCTGGCGCAAGCCGTCGTGAAATGACCCTCTGACGCCCACCATGAAACTCCTTTCTCTGATCGAGTTCTTCCGCCGGAACCTGCGCACCACCGTCAAGGTGTGCCTGGCGGTCCTCGTCCTGCTGGTGATCGCGGACGCGATTCCGGCGCTCGTCGACAAGCATCACGCGCACACCAAGGTCGAGCACCTCCCCGGCTTCTGGTCGGTCTTCGGCTTTCTGGCCTGTGTGCTGATTGTCATCGCCTCCAAGGCCTTCGGCCATGCCGGCATCATGACGCGGGAGGACTACTATGATAAGTGACCTTTGGCTCCATCCGGCTCTGATCCTCCTCCTGGGCGGATTGCTGCTGCCGCTGATTCCGGCGCAGCTGCGGAAGGCCTACCTCATCGTCATCCCGCTGCTGACGTTCATTCGCATCGTCGCGCTGACCAAGGGCGTTTACGGCGAGGTCACGGTCGCGCAATTCACGCTGACGTTTGGCCGCGTGGACGAGCTCAGCCAGGTGTTCGGCTACATCATGGGGCTGATGGCCATCCTCGGCACGCTGTACGGTCTGCATGTGCAGCGCACCGCCGAGCACATGGCCGCGTGGACCTATGTGGCCGGATCGATCGGCGCGATCTTCGCTGGCGATCTCCTCACCCTCTTCCTGTTCTGGGAAGTGATGGCGTTCTCCTCGGTGTTCCTGGTCTGGTTCCGCGGCCGCGAGCAGTCGCTCGCTACCGGTTACCGCTACCTGCTGGTCCACGTGGCCGGCGGCGTTTCGCTCCTCGCGGGCATCGTCCTGCACTACCACGCGACCGGCAGCCTCGCCTTCAATCTCTTCAACGTCAGCCACGCCGGCCTCGCCGACTGGCTCATCCTGATCGGCTTCCTGGTCAACGCCGCGGTGCCCCCGCTGCACGCCTGGCTGCCTGACGCGTACGGTGAAGCCACCTTCAATGGCTCGGTCTTCATGTGCGCGTTCACGACGAAGACCGCGGTGTACGCCCTGATCCGTGGTTTCGCCGGCATGGAGATCCTGATCGCCCTCGGCGTCATCATGGCGCTCTACGGCGTTGTTTACGCGGTGCTCGAAAACGACTGCCGTCGCCTCCTCGCCTACCACATCATCAGCCAGGTCGGCTACATGGTCGCCGGCGTCGGCCTCGGGACGGAACTCGCCATCAACGGCGCCGTGGCCCACGCCTTCGCCCACATCCTTTACAAGGGCCTGCTCTTCATGGGCTGCGGCTCGGTGCTGTACATGACCGGCAAGAGCAAGTTCACCGAACTCGGTGGCCTCTACCCGAAGATGCCGTGGACGTTCCTCTTCACCCTCATCGGGGGTCTCTCCATCTCGGCGTTCCCGCTCTTCAGCGGCTTCGTCAGCAAGTCGATGATCGTCTCCGCCGGGTTTGAGAGCCACAAGTTGTGGGTCGGCTTCCTCCTGATGCTGGCGTCCGCCGGTACCTTCCTCCACACCGGCCTGAAGGTCCCGTACTTCATCTGGTTCGGGAAGAACAACTGCGCGAAGCAGACCTGGGACCGCGCGGGCGAGCCCACCTGGAACATGATGGCCGCCATGGGCGTCACGGCATTCCTCTGCATCTTCATCGGCTGCTACACGCCGTACCTGTATCGGATGCTCCCCTACCAGAATGCGGCGACGGAGTATGCGGCCGTGGTTTACAGCAGCTATCACGTCTCGGAGACGCTGCAGATCCTCCTCTTCACCGCGCTCGGCTTCTTCCTGCTGATCAAGAAACTGCAGCCGGAGGCCAAGATCAGCCTCGATCTCGACTGGCCCTACCGCAAGGGCGGCCAGGCCTTCCTGTGGCTCGCGTCCAAGCCGATCCAGGCGATCGACACCGCCGTGGGTGAGATCTACCGCGTAGGCGGCCTCGTCCCGCTGATGGCCTCCTCGCGCCTCGCCGCCGTCTTCGACGGCAAGGTGATCGACGGCGTCGTCGACGGCCTCGCCGGCAGCGTCAAGCGCCTCGGCGAACGCCTGCGCACCTCGCAGCGCGGCGCCTTGCAGGAAAACCTCACGATGGCTTTCGGCGTCGGCGCCGTGATCGTCGTGGCCTTCGTCCTGTTCTTCTAACCACCGCGCCCTTTTCCAGTGAGCTCCTCCTGTTTCACCGAAAGCCTCCCGCTGCTCAGCGTGCTGATCTTCAGCCCGCTCGTCGCCGCCGCGGTGGCCGCCCTGATTGGCAATGAGCGCCTCCTGCGCTGGTGGGCGTTTCTTGCCACGTCTGCGATCGCGCTGGTCTCGCTGCCGCTGTGGAGCCGGTTCAACCCGGCGTCCGCCGAGTTCCAGTTCCGCGAACAGCACGCCTGGATCCCGGCGCTGAAGATCGACTACGCCCTCGGCGTCGACGGCATCAGCCTGCTGCTGGTCCTGCTGACGACCCTGATCATGCCGCTGTGCGTCCTGGCCTCCTGGAATTACATCAAGACGCGCGTGAAGGAGTTCATGATCTGCATGCTGGTCATGGAGGCCGCCATGGTCGGCGTGTTCAGCGCGCTCGATGCGATCCTCTTCTTCATCTTCTGGGAAGCGATGCTCATCCCGATGGCGCTGCTCATCGGCGTCTGGGGCGGCCCGCGCAAGGTGTACGCCTCGCTGAAGTTCTTCATCTACACCATGGCCGGCTCCGTGATGCTGCTCGTGGCGCTGATCGCCCTGCGCCTCCAGACCGGCAGCTTCAGCCTCCCGGGCATGATGGGGCAGCCGTACAGCGACACCTTCCAGCTCTGGGTCTTCGCCGCGTTCTTCGTCTCCTTCGCCATCAAGGTGCCGATGTTCCCGTTCCACACGTGGCTCCCCGCCGCGCACGTGGAGGCACCGACCGCGGGCAGCGTGATCCTCGCCAGCGTGCTCCTCAAGATGGGCACCTACGGTTTCCTGCGGTTCTGCCTGCCGATCACCCCGCACGCGACGGCCGTCTTTGCCCCGTACATTCTCGCGTTGTCCGTCGTCGCGATCCTCTACGGCGGCTTCACCGCCCTCGCCCAGACCGATCTCAAGAAGCTGGTCGCCTACTCCAGCGTCGCCCACATGGGCTTCGCCACGCTCGGCATCTTCGTTCTGAACGTGAACGGCGTCGAAGGCGCCACGCTGGTGATGATCAACCACGGCATCACGACCGGCGCGCTCTTCATCTGCGTCGGCATCATCTACGAGCGCCTGCACACGCGCGACCTCAGCGCCGCGGCCGGCATCGGCAAGTACATGCCCGTGTTCACCGGCTTCTTCGGCGTCTTCTGCCTCTCCTCCCTCGCCTTCCCGGCCACCAACAGCTTCGTCGGCGAGTTCCTGGTCCTGGCCGGCAGCTTCAGCCACTCCAAGTGGATGACGCTCTGCGTCGTCCCGGGCGTCATCCTGGCCGCGGCCTACATGCTCCGCACGCTGCAGAAGGTCGCCTACGGCAGCCCGCAGAACCCGCAGCATCATGACCTCACCGATCTCAACTTCCGCGAGGTCGTCACCCTGCTGCCGCTGCTGGTCTTCGTCTTCTGGATCGGCCTCCACCCGCAGCCGTTCATCGACGTGATGCACGCCAGCGTCCTTCGGATCCTCCAGCAGGCGGGGCACGCGGTGCCGGCCGCCGCCGCCGCGGTCGCCTCCGTTGCCGGCTGATCTGCCGCCTCCGCGCCCTCCGCTTCCCCGCTTTTCAACGCCCAACTTATCACCCGCGCCCTGCCCGGGTTCTCCGATGAATTCCTTCCTCGCCTTCCTCCCTGAGCTGGTCGTCCTGCTCGGCGCGTTCGTGCTGTTCGCGCTGACGCTCGGCGAATCAGCCGGCACACGTGCCCGCCACGTCGCGCTGGCCACCGGACTGGTCGCGCTGCTCGCCAGCATCGGCACGCTGGGCCAGACCGCGGTCCTGTTCAGCGGCGCGTACCGGGTCGACCTCTTCTCCCAGCTGCTCAAGCTCGTGCTCACCGCCGGCTTCACCGCCGTCGCCGTCATCAATGGCCGGCTGCCGGATGTCCGCGAGAAGGTCCGCCCCGAATATTACCTGTTCCTCACGCTCAGCATCTCGGGCCTCCTGATGCTGGTCAGCAGCCTCGACGCGATCACGATCGTCATCGCCCTCGAGCTCTCCTCCTTCCCGCTGTACCTGATGGTCGCCATGCGCCGCGAGCGCGAGGGCCAGCGCATGCAGATGGAGTCGGCCGTGAAGTACATCATGTTCGGCGTCGCCGCCAACGGCATCATGTTCTTCGGCCTGAGCTACCTGTTCGGCCTGACCAGCACGACGCACATCCCGGCCATGGTCGCCCGCCTCGCCCCGGTCATGGGCACGCCGCTCGCCATCGCCGGCCTGACGCTCACCTTCGCCGGCTTCCTCTACAAGCTGGCCGTCTTCCCCTTCCATTTCTGGACCCCCGACGTCTACCAGGGCGCCTCCAACGAGACGACGAGCCTGATCGCCTCCCTCCCGAAGATCGGCGCCGTTGCGGTGCTGGTGCGCTTCGTCTCCCTCGCGACGCCCGCGAATCACGCCATCGCCACGATCCTGACCTGCCTGGCGATCGGCTCGATGTTCTACGGCAACCTCATCGCCCTCGCCCAGAAGGACCTCAAGCGCCTCCTCGGCTTCTCCGCCATCGCGCACGCCGGCTATGCGCTCGTCGGCTTCGTCTCCCTCAGCGAGGCCGGGTACGGCGCTGCTCTGTATTACATCTCCGGCTACATGCTCATGGTCCTCGCCTGCTTCCTGGTGATCAGCCGGGTGGCGCGCGACGGCGCCAACGTCGGCATCGACGAACTCGCCGGCCTCCATCGCCGTTCCCCGCTGCTGGCGCTCACGCTGCTGGTCGGGCTTTTCGGCCTCGCCGGCATCCCGCCCTTCGTCGGGTTCATGGGCAAGCTCTCGCTCCTCACGGCGGCGTTCGCCCAGGGCCACGTGGCCCTGGTGGTGATCGCGATGCTCAACGCCGCGATCGCGATCTACTACTACCTGAACGTCGTTCGGAAGGCGGTGTTCGGCGAGAAGGTCGAGCACGCGGACGAAAGCCCGATCGTCCTCGACTGGCAGACCCGCGGCCTGTGCGTCGCGCTCATCGTCTGCATCGTCGCCCTCGGCGTCGTCCCCACCCCGGTCCTGGAGGGCTTCGGCCGCGCCGTGACCGACACGATCGCGCCGATCGCCACGACCATCGCGGGCCGGTAAGCGCCCGAACGCCATCCTCTCCGCCCAGCGGCCCGGCATCTGCCGCGCCGCTGTTTTTTTGCTCAGGCGCTGATCGCCGTCTCCGCCCGGGCCCCGGCGGGCGTCCACCGGCGGAAGAACGCCACGAGTTGCACCATCGTCATCGCGTAGCAGGCGACGACCGCAAACGCCACGGCGGTGAGGCTGTGCTGCGGGAAGGCAAACGTCACCACTGTGCACAGCACCGTGCGCACGATCGCATGCACGAGGCCCAGCGGGGCCTGGATGATCCAGCCAAACACGATCCAGTGCAGGCCAAGGCCGATCGCGAGCGACAGCGGCATCAGGTGCGCGGACCGCGACGTGAGCAGGGCCAGGTGCAACGCCCAGAGCAGGTTCACCATCAGGACCGACAAGCCCATGAGGTTGGCAAAACGATTGCCCGGGATGAACACGCGCTGGCCGGTGAACCGGGCCACCAGCAACGCCAGCGGGAAGATCACGCCGCTGCCGAAGACCAGCGCGTAACGGGCGGTGAGCGGCGGGAGCAGCAGGCCCAGGATACCGACCACCGTCCACACCACCGCGCCCGCGATCGGAAACGCCAGGAACCGGCCGCTCTGCGCAATGAAGGAATCTCTTTCGAGTTCGAGGTCGGATGTGGGCATGGAGGAAAGATGCGTCAGACGGCGCTGCCGGCCGCGGGCTTGCGGCCCGTGCCCTTGAAGAACGTGTAGCAGAACACCCCGTCAGCGCCGGCGGTGCGCTTCAGGTCGTGGATGCCCGCGTCGAACTCGGCGGGCTTGGCCAGACCGGCGTTCACGGCCGATTCGCGCACGCCCTCGATCATCGCGGTGAAGGTCCGACACGTGAAGCCATCCACCAACGCCGGCCGGCTGGAATCGACGTACACCTGCCGGGGCGTGACGCGCACGTCGTCGTAACCGGCCGCGATGAGCAAAGGGTAAACCTGCCGCCCGATCAGGGCGTCGCCGCCGGCCCGACGCTGCAGTTCGACCTGACACGCGATCGCGGCGCGCGCCGCCGCGCTGTCGGGATGAAAGCAGGTCGAGCCGTGGTCGCCCTCGATCACGGTGATTGTCCCGCCCGGCGTCAGTTGGCTGCGCAAACTCAGCAGCGCATCCACCGGGCGGCGCAGATGCTCGAGCACGAAGCAGACGAACACGTGATCGAATGACGCCGGCGGAAACGGCAGGGCAAATAGGTCCGCCTGCCGGAAGGACACGTTCGTCAGCCCCGCCGCCGTCACTTTCTCCCGCGCGGCGGCCACCGACTCGCTCGACACATCGACCGACGTGATGCGCGCCCCCGGGCTGCGGCGCGCCAGCTGGATGGTCTGCGCCCCCACTCCGCACCCCACCTCGAGCACGCGGCTCCCCGCCGGGTACGCCGTGTCCGCGTGCAGCAGCTCGACGAGGGCGTCCGCCTGGTCTTCCAGGCGTTCGCGTTCACGTGGCGCGTAGCCGTGGACGTAGGGCTGGCTCATGGTGGGAAGAGGCCGTTGGCAGCGTGGGGGCCCGGCGGAGTGGCGGCCTCCTGAGGCCCGCGCTCCACCGTGGCGAAGCTTGGAAGTGAGATCGAAGGTTGGACGACCTGCGCGCGGCGAAGCGCGTCAGGCCAGGATCTCCAGCATGCGCTGGAAGAGCCGGTTCACGCGGAGCTGATTGTCTTTCACCAGCTCCTTGAACTTGGCGAAGTCGATCTCGGTCCCCTCGAGCCCGTTGGCGTAATTGTCGATCAGCGCGAGGCTGTTGTACCGCAGGCCGAGTTCGGTGCACAGGTCCGCCTCGTGCGCCGCGGTCATGCCGATCACGTCGCCCCAGTCCTTCACCACGCGGATCTCCGCCTTGGTCTCGAAGCGCGGGCCGCGCATCTGCACGTAGACTTTGCCGGTCTCGATCGTGAACTCTGATGCGAGTCCCGCGGTGAGCTTGGGAATCAGGTTGTTGGCGATGCCCGGCGCGCCACCGCGCAGTTCGTTATCAAAGTACGTCATCGGCCCCTGCTGCAGGCACACGTAGTCCGAGCAGGACACGAACGTCCCCGGGGGCAGGTCCTTCTTCAGCGACCCCACCGAGTTCAGCGAAACGATGTCGACGAAGCCGAGATCGGCCAGAGCGCGGATGTTCGCGCGGTAATTGATGGAGTGCGGCGGGAGCGGAAACTGGTAGCCGTGCCGGTTGATGAGGGCATGCTCGCCCCGGCTCTTGTACGTCACCGGCCCATATTTCGTCTCGACCGTCTTCACCTCCCAGGACGAAAACAACGTGGAGTTGACGATGCTGGTGCCACTTACAAACGCGACTTTCATGCGGCGAGTCACACCAGCGCCTCGAACGATGACAACACCGATTTGGATGAACGGCCCACGCGCGCAGTCCGCCGCCACCCCGGCCGCGATGCTTCGCCAACTCCTGCCCCTGCTCGCCTCCCTGCTTCTGGCCGGGTGCGCCACTCCCGGGCCGGCGCATCTCTACACGGTCGCCCCCCGCGCCCCCGAGATTCGCGACCGCGCCCTGGACGGCCGCGACGTCGCGCGCGACGTCCCCAGCTTTCTCGAACCCGGCGACACCGTTACCGGGTTCGCCTACGATCCGTTCACCGACCACTTCTTCCTGCGGCTCGCGCCGGGAAACCAAATCCGCGTCGTCGACCGCCCCGCCCGGGCGATCAAGCGGGCGTTCACCATCGACCCGAGCCCGGGACCGGGCGGCGACCTCGCGCTCAATCCCCGCGACGGCCACCTTTTCCTCCTCGACGCCACGCGCGCCGAACTCGTCGAAACGAGCCGCCTGGGCGCCATCATCGGGCGCATTCCCTTGCAGGGCGTCGCAACCCCGCCCTTGGGCGTCGCGTTCGACGCGCGGCAGGACTCTCTGCTCGTGCTGCTCGAGGACGGGCTGACCCTCCACCGCTTTTCCCTCACCGGCCTGAACACCGGTAAGTTCCAGCTCGCGCGGCACGTCCGCGCCGCCATCGCCTTCGACTCCGACGCCCGGGAGCTCTACGCGCCCCTGGCCGATGCCGATGCCGAAATTGGCGTCTTCGACGAGCAGGGACAACTGATGCGCACGCTCCCCGCGCCGGACACCCCGACGTTCCTCGACGTGGGCCCGCACGCCTTTCTGCGGGTGTTTTAGCGCCCGCGGCTCACCTCGCCGTTCACGAGCCTTGTCAACGCGCACGCGGCCGCCCTACCTTCGCCAAACCGCATGGCCGCACCCACCGCAAACAGTCCCGCCCACGTAGCCATCATCATGGACGGCAACGGCCGCTGGGCCACGCAACGGGGTTTGCCGCGTGCCGAAGGCCATCGGCGGGGAGTGGAAACCGTGCGGACAATCACGTTCGCCGCGCGCGACTTGGGCGTGCGCATGCTCACGCTCTACGCCTTCTCGATCGAGAACTGGAAGCGGCCGCAGGACGAGGTCGGCACGCTGATGAGCCTGCTCGAGTTCTACCTGAAAAAGGAGCTCGAGACGTTCGTGCGCGACCGCGTGCGTTTCCGCACCATCGGACGCACCGAAGAGCTGCCGGCCGGCATCCGGAAACTCCTCACGGCGACCGCCGAGGAGACCAAACACTTCACCGACTACACGCTCGTGCTCGCGCTGAACTACGGCGCCCGCACCGAGGTGATGGATGCCGCCCGCGCGTACGCTGCAGCCGTCGCGAACGGCGAGGCCAAGCTCAACGATCCCAACTGGTCGTCGTTCAGCCGGTACCTGTACACGAGCGACATGCCCGATCCGGATCTCGTCATCCGCACCTCCGGCGAGCGGCGCGTCAGCAACTTTCTCCTGCTTCAGGCGGCGTACGCCGAGTTCGTCTTCACCCCGGTGCTCTGGCCGGACTTCACCAAGGCAGACCTCGAGGCGGCCATCGCGGACTACAACCGCCGCGAGCGCCGTTTCGGCCTCACCAGTGAACAGATCAGGGCCACCGCGCCCGCGAACGTCCGCTAAACCGACTCACCGTGGGCAAACGTGTTTTCAGTTCCACGCTCCTCTGGGCGATCGTGGTCGCGACGATGTGGTACTTCCGCAACTACGGCGCCATCGCCCTGGCGCTGATCGTGTCCATGGGCACGTTGCGCGAATTCTACGTGCTCATGCGGGGCTGCGGCTACGCACCCTTCGACAAGACCGCGACCGTGCTGGGTGGACTCGTGACCGCCGCGCCGGTGATCGAGCTCTATCTGCCAATCCTGCCCGCGCATCTTTTCCTGGCTCTCGCTGTGATCGTCTTCTCCGTCCGGCTCCTCGGTGAACGCACGCCGGAAAATCGGGTCGAGGCGCTCGGTCCCACCCTGTTCGGGCTGCTCTACGTTTCGCTGCTGATGCAGTACTTCGTGCGCATCCTCCTGCCGCTGCCGGGCGAGGCGATCTCGCCGGACGGCCGGCTGGTGTTCTGCCTCTGGGTGATTGCCGCGACGAAGTTCTGCGACATGGGCGGCCTTCTGACGGGCCTCGCGATCGGGCGGCACAAGATGTCGCCGCTGATCAGCCCCAAGAAAACGTGGGAAGGCGCGATCGGCGGCACCCTCGCGTCGATGGCCATCGGCGCGGCGATCGCCTGGTTCGGACGCAGCCTGCTGCCCGCCGCGCTTACGCCGCTGATGGGCGCGCTGCTCGCGCTGCCCATCGCATTGCTGGGCATTGTGGGCGACCTCGTGGAGTCGGCGATCAAGCGCCGCGCCAACATCAAGGACTCAGGCTCGATCCTCCCCGCCCAAGGCGGGTTCTTCGACATGAGTGACAGCCTGATGCTGACGGGCGCGGCCGGCTACTTCTTCCTGACGCTCCTGACCTGACGCTCAGGATCGCCAACTGCCCTGCTGCTTCAGGAATTTGGCGGTCAGGAGCGTGTCCGCCGTGGCGGCGAGGTCGAAGCGCACGTCGGGGCAAGCCGCCAGCGCCGCCTCGAACGCGGACGACATGAGGCTGAGCGTGGTCACGGGCGTGAGGGCGGTGACGGTGGCCTGCCGCCGCCCTTGGGCCGAGAGAAGCGCAATCTCGCCAAACATGTCGCCGGGTCCCAGCACCGCCAGCGAAACGGCCTCCACCGCACCCGGAGTGGAAACCTCCGCCTCCCCACTTTCGATCAGGTAAAGCCGGTCGCCAACGTCGCCCTCGGCGACGATCACCGCGCCGAGCGGGAAGTGCTCTTCGTGCAGGTTGGCAGCGAGTTCGGTCAACAACGTTTCAGGCAGACTCCCAAAACCGGGGATGCCGGTCAAAAGCTTGAGTCGCCGCTCTGGGGTAACAGTCGAAGAATGGGGCGGATTCTTCATGGGTGTTCTCTAGCCGCGCCCAGAGGAGAGTCAACGCACCAGGCGGCCGTCCCGGGCTGCCAAAACTGCCGCCCATCGCGCCGGTTCTCCGCTCCCGACGGAATGCTTGCGAACCCCGGCGACGCTGCCGCATAACGTCGCCTTTCGTGCCAGCCTCCACTTCACGCCCCCGCAAACGTGTCGTCCTCCTCGGCGCCACGGGTTCCATCGGCGAAAACACGCTGCGCGTCATCAACGCCCACCGCGACAAGCTCGAACTGGTCGGCATCGCCGCCCGGGCGAATTGGGGCAAGCTCGCGGCCATCGCGCGCGAACACAACGTGCGGCACGTCGGCGTGTTCGAGGACGAGGCGTTCCGCGCCGCCCGGGCCGACGCCAGCTCCTTTCCCCCGGACACGAAGATCGTGGGCGGACTGGCGGGCTTGGTTGAGCTCTCGCAGTTGCCCGAGGCCGATATCGTGCTTGTCGCCGTTGTCGGCACCACCGGCCTCGAACCCGCGCTCGCGGCCCTGGCGGCCGGCAAGGCCCTGGCCCTGGCCTCGAAGGAGATCCTCGTCCTCGCCGGCAAGTTCGTGATGGCCTCGGCCCGGGCGAACCACGCCCGCCTGCTGCCGGTCGACAGCGAACACAACGCGGTCTTCCAATGCCTCGAAGGGCACCGGCACGAGGCCGTCCGTCGCATCATTCTCACGGCCAGCGGCGGAGCATTCCGCGACTGGCCGGCCGAGCGCCTCGCGCATGTCACGCCAGCCGACGCCCTCAAGCACCCCAACTGGGCCATGGGGCCCAAGGTGACCGTCGACTCCGCCACGCTGGCCAACAAGGGGCTCGAACTGATCGAGGCCCAATGGTTGTTCGGCCTGCAGTGCGACCAGTGCACCACGGTCCTGCACCCGCAGAGTATCGTCCACTCCCTGGTCGAGTTCACCGACGGCGCGCTGCTCGCGCAGCTCTGTCCTCCCTCGATGACGTTCCCGATCCAACATGCGCTCCTCCACCCCGAGCGCGTGAACGGCGTCGAAGCGCCCCTGGACTTCTCACGGCTGATCGGGCTCGAGTTCCGACCGGTCGACGAGACGCGTTTCCCCATGCTCCGGCTGGCGCGCCACTGCATGCGGATCGGCGGCGTCGCCCCCGCCGTGTTCAACGCCGCCAACGAAATTGCTGTCGCCGCCTTCCTCGCGCACCGGATCCCGTACCTTGCGATTCCGCGGGTTGTTGAGCAGACTCTCGACACGATCACCAACTTTGAACCCGGCGATCTCGCCGCTGTCCTCGCCACCGACTCCGAAGCCCGGCGTGTTGCCACGTCCCGGCTCGCCTAACCTCTTCGCCGCCCGTGTCCTCCGACCTCCTGCAGTCCATCTTCTCCAACGTTTGGGTCATGTTTCTGGTCGTGCTGCTCTTTGGTGGCTCGATCTTTGTGCATGAACTGGGGCACTTCCTCGCCGCCCGCCGGCGCGGCGCCCACGTCGAACGCTTCTCCATCGGCTTCGGACCGGCCATCTGGTCCTGGCACGGGCGTGACGGCGTGGAGTACCGAATTTCCTGGATTCCGCTCGGCGGCTACGTGCTCCTTCCGCAACTGGCGGACCTCGGGGCCATCGAGGGCGAAAGCAAGACCTCCGCCGATGCGCTGCCTCCGGTGAACTACGCGACCAAGATGATCGTCTTCGTCGCTGGCGCGACGTTCAACATCCTGTTCGCCTTCGCCCTTGCCTGCATCGTCTGGTACATCGGCCAACCCGTCGCCACCGGGTTCTCGTCGACGACGGTCGCCGAGATCATGCCGACGATCAAAACCGCGGACAAACAGGAGGTCGTCAGCCCGGCGGTAAAGGCGGGTCTCAAGCCCGGTGACGTCATTCTCGCCGTCGACGGCGCGCCGGTGCAGACGTTCAACGACATCGTCGAACACCTGGCGCTCAGCAGCGGCTGGAGCGACGGCCAGCGCCAGACGGTGTTCACCGTGCGACGTGAGGGCCGCCAGGTCGATCTCCCCATCCAGCCCGTCATCAGCGGCAACGAGAAGGTTCGCATGGTCGGGTTCACCACCGTCGCCAAGCTCGTCATCGGGCGCATCGCCCCCGGCACCCCCGCCGCCCAGTCCGGGCTGCAATTGGACGACCGCATCGTTGCCATCGACCAGAAACCCGTCCTGACCCTCACCCAGCTCGTCGACGCGTTGCGCGCGCCCGGCGACAAGCCGCTGGAGCTCTCCATCCTTCGCGGTGGCGAGGCCCGCACCCTCTCCATGAGCCGGCCCAAGGACGGCGGGGAGGTCGGCATCGTCGCCCTCAAGACCGACTTCGTCTACACGCACCCCTCGCCTTTTGCCCAGGTCGGCGACTGCGTGGTGAAAACGTTCCGCACGCTGTGGGCGCTGGTGAATCCCCGTTCCGACATCGGTATTTCCCATCTGAGCGGCCCGATCGGCATCATCAGCAACTTCGTGGACGTCTCGCGGGCCGGCCTGCCATTCGCCCTCTGGTTCACAATCCTGGTCAACGTGAACCTCGCGATCCTCAATCTCCTGCCGATCCCGGTGCTCGACGGCGGCCAAATGCTGTTTGCCACCATCGCCCGTCTCCGCGGCCGCGCGCTGCCGACGAACTTCGTCATGGCCACGCAGAGCGTCTTCTTCGTCCTGATCTTCGCGATGATCGGGTACATCAGCTTCTTCGTGGATATCCCGCGCATCGTGCGCGACTCCAAGGCCGAGCGCGCCGCCGAGGCGCCCGCCAAGCCGGCTCCAGAGTCGGCCCCAGCTCCCACTCCGGCCCCGGCGCCCGCCAAGTAGACACCCGTCGGCGCGTCAAAAAGGACGCCCGACACTCGCATGTCGCTGCGGGCCAGACGTCCGCGCGCGCGCCGCTGCATCGCCCGGGCCAGCCGCGGTCACGGGCTCGCCAATGGGCCGAACTGCCGCTTCATTTCTCTGCCACTTCCCATGTCCTACTGCCCGTCCCGGTTCCAGACCGTCCGCCGCCCCTCGCTCGAGGTGAAAATTGGCGCCGTCGGCGTCGGCGGATCCAACCCGATCCGCATCCAATCGATGACCACGAGCGACACCCAGGACGTCGCCGCGACCGTGCGGCAGTCCATCGCGCTCGCCGAGGTCGGCTGCGAGATCGTCCGCGTCACCGCGCCCAACATCGCCGCCGCCAAGTGCCTCCGGGACATCCGCGCGCAGTTCAGCGCCGCCGGCTTCAGCCACATCCCGCTCGTGGCCGACATCCACTTTCTGCCGAGCGCGGCGATGGAAGCCGTGGAGCACGTGGAGAAGATTCGCGTCAACCCCGGCAACTACGCCGACAAGAAGCGCTTCAACGTCCGCGAGTATTCGGATGCCGAATATGAGTCCGAGCTGCAGCGGTTGCATGACGCGTTTTCGCCGCTGGTGCGCCGCTGCCGCGAACTCGGCCGGGCCATGCGCATCGGCACGAACCACGGTTCGCTCAGCGACCGCATCATGAACCGCTACGGCGACTCCCCGCTGGGCATGGTCGAGAGCGCGCTCGAATTTCTCCGCATCGCCGAGGCCCACGACTACCGGCAGATCGTCCTGTCGATGAAGGCCTCGAACCCCAAGGTCATGATCCAGGCGTACCGCCTGCTCGTCGCCCGCATGGCCCAGGAGAACATGCACTACCCGCTCCACCTCGGCGTCACCGAGGCGGGCGACGGCGAAGACGGCCGGATCAAGAGCGCCATCGGGATCGGCTCGCTCCTGCTTGACGGCCTGGGCGACACGATCCGCGTCTCGCTCACCGAGGACAGCGTGTACGAGATCCCGGTCGCACAGGCGATCGCGGCCAAGGCCATGTCGCTCTGGCAGGGAGGCATGGCGGCGCCCGGGACTGACGCCATCGACCCGTATCACTTTGCCCGGCGCCCCACGGCTCCGCTGCCCTTGGCCGACCAGGTGGTCGCCGGCGGCGACCAGCCGCCGCGCGTCATCGTCCGCACCTCGCTCGCCGGTCTGGCGTCGCTGCCGCCGGCTGACCGTCGGAACCCGCTGAAGGACACGCCCGCCGAAGGCCTGCTGCTGCCGATCGATACCGCCGCCGATCTCGCGCGGCTGCGCGCCAGCGTCACCCCGCTTCCCGCCGGACATTTCCTCGTGCTCGAACTCGCTCCCGGCCTGGAGCCCGCAGCGGTGCGCCCGGCCCTCACCGGGCTCCGCCCGCGCACGGTGCTCCTGCGCGCTTTCGGCGCCGGCGAGACGGACGCGCTCCGGACCTGGGCGGAGGTGGCCCGGGACACCGACGGCGTCCTCGCGTGCGCGGTAAGCGCTGCATCCGTCCCGACCTTGGCGCCCGTGCTCCAGGCCTTGGACCCGGCGCGCCTGCTCTTTACCTGGGACGGCGGACAGTATCCGGATTCTGGAGGCGCCAACCACGCGGTGGGCGCATACCGGGCGCTGGCGGAGGCGCTGCGCGCGCTCGGCTCGCACGCGCCGCTTTGGATCCGCAATACCACGCGCACCGCGGTGCGGGCGGAGACTACGTTTCTCTCCAAGCTCCTCGAGTCATCCATCCTGACCGGCGCGCTGTTGTGCGACGGCCTCGGGGACCTCGTGAGCATCGAAACGGAGGCTGACCTGGTCCGGGCTACCAAGCTGAGCTATAACGTGCTCCAGGGCGCCGGGGCGCGCATTTCGAAGACTGAATACGTCGCCTGCCCGAGCTGCGGCCGCACGCTCTTCGATCTCCAGTCGACCACGCAGCGCATCCGCGAGAAGACCGGTCACCTCAAGGGCGTGAAGCTCGCCATCATGGGCTGCATTGTGAATGGCCCCGGGGAGATGGCCGACGCCGACTTCGGCTACGTGGGCGGCGCGCCCGGCCGGATCAACCTCTACGTGGGCAAGGAATGCGTGCAGTACAACATCCCGCAGGCCGAGGCCGACGAGCGCCTGATCGCCCTGATCAAGGAGCACGGGAAATGGACGGAGCCGGAGGCGCCGGTGTCCGCCTGAACCCTCGCCCTGCCGTATTCGAAAAGCCACGTCCCGCCGGGAAAGTCACCCAATCGTGACAGACTCGCACCCGGCTTCCCAAGCCGTTTTCCCGCCACCTTTCCCTCGGGAAATGCCCGGATGCCAAGGCATGGGTATTCCCCGCCCCCACGGCCAGAATCGTGGCAACCAAAAAACGAAAAAACTTATGCTCAGAACCGATGTGAACAACTTGTCAGAAAGTTCGCCTTGAAATGACTTTTTGGTTCCCCGTTACTCCGCCCCCCTTCAGAAGTCTTTGTGCTTTGCTTCGGTTCTTTTCCAAGCCCTCGATGATCCGCCCGCTGAGCCCCTCCGCAGCACGCCTGATAGTAGCCAGTCATCAGTAAGTTATGAATCGCCCTTTCGGGGGCGTTCCCGCTGATGGCCGAACCCAATTTCTGTTGCGTGAGAGTGGAAGCGCGGAGTACCGAGTGGCCTGCCGAAAACCTCCGTCCCAGGCGCAGTGTGAATAAACCCGCCTTTTTGTCCGCTCGTCATGCCTACAACCGCCCTCGCTCCCAGCCTCTGGGAAACCGTCAAGTGCGACTTTAAGTCGCTCTTCCCGGAAGACGTTTTCCAGATGTGGTTCGAGCCGGTGGTGTGCCTGGAGACCACGGCGGACGGCATGACCCTCGGGGTCCCGAATGACTTTGCGGCGATCTGGATCCACGACAATTACCTCGACCTGATCACGCAGCGGCTGCGGCTGAACGCCGGCCGGCTGGTCAACGTCACTCTCCGCAAGTCCGACGCCTCCAGCCGTTCCAACGGCAGCGAATCCGCCACGAACCGGCTCGCCTCCGAAGCCAGCGCCGCGACCACGCACGGCCGCGCCCGCACCACGACGCCCCGCCGCTCCGCCCGCTACGATGACCGTGGGCTGGCGACCGGTACGCTCAATCCGCGCAACACGTTCGAGACGTTCGTCGTCGGCGCCAACAATCAGATGGCGCACGCCGCCGCCCTGGCGGTGGCCCAGGCGCCCGCGCAGGCCTACAACCCGCTCTTCCTCTACGGCGAGACCGGCCTCGGCAAAACGCATCTGATGCATGCGATTGGCCACGCCATCATGCGGAACAATCCGGATGCCCGCGTCGCCTACCTCTCGACTGAGAAGTTCACGAACGAGTTCATCCAGGCGCTGCAGGAGAACAGCCTCACCCGCTTCCGCCAGCGCTACCGGCATGCCGACGTGCTGCTCCTCGACGATGTGCAGTTCCTCGCCGGCAAGGAGCGCATCCAGGAGGAGTTCTTCCACACCTTCAACGACCTCTTCGAATCCGGAAAGCAGATCGTCCTCACCAGCGACCGTCGCGCCAGCGAGATTCAGAAACTCGAGTCCCGCCTCGTCTCCCGCTTCGAGTGGGGTCTGCCAGCTGACATCCAGGCGCCGGATTTTGAGACCCGCCTCGCCATCCTGCGCGCCAAGGCCCAGTCGCTGAACCAGCAGCTGCCCGAGCCCATCGTCACGTTCATCGCGCAGAACATCACGAAGAACATCCGCCGGCTCGAAGGTGCGCTGCTCAAGGTCGCGAGCTACTCCTCGCTCACCAACCGCGCGCTCGACCTCGCCACCGCGGAACGGCTCCTCCACGACGTGCTCCTCGAGCAGGCGCAGAACGTCCTCACGATCGAGACGATCCAGAAGCGCGTTGCCGACCATTTCCAGATCCGCCACAGCGACATGACCAGCAAGCGGCGGCCCAACAACATCGCCATCCCCCGCCAGATCGCGATGTACCTGACGCGCACGCTCACGAAGCACTCGCTGCAGGAGATTGGCGACGCTTTCGGTGGCCGCGACCACGGCACCGTGATCCACGCCTGCAAGGCCGTGGACAACATGATGGAGCAGGACTCGTCGATGAAGAGCACCGTCGAGTTCCTGAAAGCTCAGCTTTCGAAGTAACGGCCCGGCGCCCGCCACGACGAGGCCGCGCGTCCCTATCCCGGCCCGGCGCGCATCGGGCCCCGTGATCCGTTCCGCGCACACCTGATCCGGCACGCTTGCGTCGCGCGCACATCTTCCAACCATGTGCGCCACCCATCTCTCCATGAATCTCACTCCTGAGCAGACCAAGGCCGTGGCCGACTGGATCGCCGCCGGCGACAACCTCTCGGCCGTGCAGAAGAAGCTTTCCGACCAGTTCAAGCTCTCCCTCACCTACCGCGACGTCCGCTTCCTGGTCGACGATCTCAACCTCGAGATCAAGGACGCCGCCCCCAAGGTCGACGCGACCGACGTTACCAAGGCGCAGGCCCGCCCCGCGCCCGCCACGGAAAAGAAGGGTTTCTTCGACAAGGCGAAGGAGAAGCTGGGCCTGGGCAAGGAGGAGGCCGACGAGGAACTCCCGCCCGAGGAAGACATGGAGGACGCCGACCTCGAGGAAGCCGCGCCCGAGCCGGGCCTGGGCAACGTCCAGGTCACGGTCGACAAGGTCACCCTGCTCCCGGGCGCGCTCGCGAGCGGCACGGTCACCTTTAGCGATGGCGTCACCGGCAAGTGGATCGTCGACCAGTATGGCCGTCCCGGGCTGACCGAAATCAGCAAGCCGGGCTATCGCCCCACCGCGGCGGACAGCCAGGCGTTCATGCAGGAGCTCAGCATGTCGCTCCAGCGTCGCGGCTACTGAGCCCCGTTTCCCGGACGGCACTCCCGGCAGCGCAGTCGCCGTCTGCTCAACCCCATGCCCACGATCACCGTCCTCGCGGAAAACACCGCCCGCGGGGCCGGGATGCTGGGCGAACACGGGCTCGCGTACTGGATCGATACCGGCGCGCATCGTGTCCTGTTCGACACGGGCCAAGGCATGGTCCTCCAGCCCAACGCGGCCCGGCTTCGCATCGATCTGAGCCGCGCCGATGCCATCGTGCTAAGCCACGGCCACTATGATCACGTCGGCGGCCTCGAGACTGCCCTGGCCCTGGCGCCAAACGCCACGCTCTACCTTCATCCTCGGGCCACGGAGCCCAAGTTCAGCGGCTCCGATCAGGTCGCTGGCAGCCGCTGCATCAGCACCGAGTTCGTCAGTCGCGAGGCCTTCCGCAGCCCGCCGCGCCGTGTCGTCACATCACGCGAGCCATGCGAAGTCGTACCCGGCATCTGGATGACCGGTGAGATTCCGCGCACCAACACCTACGAGGACACGGGCGGCCCGTTCTTCCTCGACGCGGCCCTTTCGAATCCGGACCCGCTGCTCGACGACCAGGCCCTCTACTTCACGAGCCCGCGCGGCGTCGTGGTCGTGCTCGGCTGCGCTCACTCCGGAGTGATCAACACTCTGGAACGGGTACTGGCGCTCACGGGCGCGAGCTCCATCCACGCCGTGATCGGCGGCATGCATCTGGAGCGGGCGTCCGGAGTACGCATGAAAGAGACCGTGGCAGCACTGCGCCGGCTGGGCCTGCAAAAGCTCGGCCCCATGCATTGCACCGGCTGGGCCGCCACCCAGCAGCTGGCGCGCGAGTTCCCGGCCCAATGCCTGCATTGCGCGGTCGGCAGCCGGCTCGAGTACTGACTCCGGTGCTGCTCCCCGGCACGACGCTGTCACGCGCCGCCGATCGCTCCGACCCGGTGAGGAGCTGACCGGCCGCCCCGGCACCATGGGCCGTCGCATAAGCACGCGCCCCCAGGATCCATAGTGAACGAGGGCAACAATTATTATCACTTATCCACCAGCGATTAACGCGATAATGTCCAGATACTCGGGGATAATGTCCAGATACTCTCCGAATAATGTCCAATACTCGGCCGCCGCGGCGGTGCGTGAAACCGCTCGTTCAATCCGCGCCGAGCAGGTCCAGCAGTGCCTTCTCATCCAACACCGGCACGCCCAGCGCGCGGGCTTTCTCCAGCTTTGATCCCGCTTCCTCGCCAGCGACGACGTAGTGCGTCTTCTTGCTCACGCTGCCGCTCACCTTGCCGCCGGCGGCCTCGATCTTCGCCGTGGCCTCCTCGCGGCTGAGCGTGGGCAGGGTCCCGGTCAGCACAAAGGCCTTCCCCGCCAGCGCGCTGCTGGCCGCCGCCGGCGGCGTCGGTTCCAGCCCCACCGCCTGCAACTCGTCCACGAGCGCCCGGTTGGCCGGGTCGGCAAACCAGCGGCGTACCGCCAGCGCGGTCTTTTCTCCAAAACCATCGATTCGCAGCAACTCCGCCTCCGTCGCCCCCGCCAGCCCCGGCAGCGAGCGGAAGGTACGCGCGAGGTCCTTCGCCGCCGCCGCGCCGACCTGCGGAATGCCCAGGCCGTTGATCACGCGCCAGAGGTCCGCCTGCCGGCGCGCCGCGATGCCCGCGATGAGGTTTCCGGCCCAGACCTCGCCCGACTTCTTCAGCGGCAGCAGGTCTTCCACCTTCAGGCGGAAGATGTCGGGGATGGACGCGATGCGCCCGTTGCGCAGCAGCAGGTCGACCATCTCCTCACCCAGCCCGTCGATGTCGAGGCAGCCTTTCGACGCGAAATGCTCGATTCTCCGGCGCACCTTCTCCGGGCAGTTCGGATTGGGGCAGCGCCAGACCACCTCTTCCTCGCCGCGCGTCGCCGGCGTCTGACAAACCGGGCACGCGCGCGGAAACGCATAGGGAGCGCTCCCGGCAGGGCGTTTCTCCACCAGGACCGCCACGACGGCCGGGATGATCTCGCCGGCCTTCTCCACCAGCACCGCGTCGCCCACGCGCACGTCCTTGCGCGCGATCTCCTCGGCGTTGTGCAACGTGGCCCGCTTCACCGTCGTGCCGGCCAGGAACACCGGCTCCAACTCGGCCACGGGCGTCAGCGCACCGGTACGGCCCACTTGAATCGTGATGTCCCGCACCCGCGTCTCGGCGCGGTCCGGCGCGAACTTGAACGCGCAGGCCCAGCGCGGGGACAGCTTGCGCGCTGCCTCGGCCCGGCCATCGGCCGCCATGCCGCGGAACCCCACCTTCTTCTGCAGCGCGAAATCGTTCAGCTTCACCACCGCGCCGTCCGTCCCGTACGCGAGCGCCCGCCGCTTTTCGTCCAAGTCCCGGATCGCCGCGCACACGGCCTCGATGCCCCGCACTTCCGAAAACAACTCCACGACCGGCAAGCCCCAGCGTTTGAGTTGGTCACGATAGCCGGTCTGCGACGTCACCACCTCCGGCTCACAGACGCCCATGCCGTAGAGGACGATCTCCAGTTTCCGCGAAGCCACGAGCTTGGCGTCGAGCTGCTTCAGCGTGCCGGCGGCGAGGTTGCGGGGATTCGCATACGCCGCTTCGCCCGCCTCCTCCTGCAGTTGGTTGATCCGGCGAAACTCCTCCACGCTCAGATAGATCTCGCCGCGAATCTCAATCAGCTCCGGGACCGGCGCCGCCGCGAGCGTGTGTGGCAGCCCGCGGATCGTCCGCACGTTCGCCGTCACGTCATCGCCCTCCTCCCCGTCCCCGCGGGTCACCGCGCGCGTTAGCCGACCCTTCTCGTACGTCAGGCTCACGGCCAGGCCATCGATCTTGGGTTCCACGGTGTACGCGAGGTCCTCGCTCCCGAGCGCCTTGACGAGACGGGCGTGGAACTCCCGCAGCTCCCCTTCGTCGTAGGTGTTGTCCAGCGTGGTCATCGCCAGCCGGTGCTTCACGCGGACGAACCCCTCAGTCCGGTCATCGCCAATGCGCGCCGTGGGGCTCTCCGCGCCCGCCGCCGTCGCTGCTTCCGGGAACAGCCGTTCCAGTCCGGCGAGCTCCGCCTTCAGCGTATCGTAGTCGAAGTCGGTGATCTCAGGGGTGGCCTTCCGGTAATACAGCTCGTCGTGGTGCGCGACCTGCGCACGCAATGCGGCAATCCGTTTTTGGGCCTCGGCGGGAGACATGGGGGCAATTAGGGCGATATGCCGGACTGCCGCAAGGCGCGGGACACCGCCTTCGCCACGTCGGGCCCGCCACCTTCACCGGCCAGCCCGCGCCGCCGTCGCGGCGTCGAGCCAGGCCCGCACGCGCGGGGAGTCCGGCCGCTGTTGCAGCGCGATCGTCCACTCCCGGATGGCTTCGTCTCGCCGGCCCAGCCGGTCGAGCACCAGGCCGAGCGCGGCGTGGGCGTCCGGATTGCCCGGCCTGAGCGCCACCGCCTGGCGAAAACTACCCTGGGCCGCGTCCAACTGCCCGAGCTCCACCTGCAGGTTGCCCAGATTGAGGAGCACGGCCCCATCCCGGGGCTGCACGTCCAGCGCGCGGGTATACAGGGCGATCGCCTCCTCGCGCCGACCCGACATGGCGCAGACGTTGCCGAGATTGCTCAACGCCCCCGCATTTCCGGGCTCCAGGCGCAGGACCTCACGCAGCTCCCGCTCGGCCTCCGGCACGCGTCCCTGCATCGCCAGCGCCACCGCGTAACCATTGCGGGCATTCACGTGCCGCGGCGCCCGCTCGAGCACAAAGCGGTAATGCGTGATCGCCTCGTCGAGGGCCCCGGTGTCGGCGAGCGCGTTCGCGAGGTTGTTGTGCACCTCGAGCTGGTTCGGCTTGCCCTTCAATGCCACGCGATAATGCGCGATGGCCTCCTGGAAACGGCCGCGGGCGGCGAGCGCCCGGCCCAGGTTGTTATTGGCATCCGGATACTCCGGACGCAGTGCGACCGCCTTCTGGTGGTCCGCGAACGCCAGCTCCGCCTGGCCTGCCTCCCCGTACGCGACGCCGCGATTGTCGTACGCGAGGTAGTTGCCCTCTCCCGCCACCGCGAGGGTGTGGTTGAAGAGCGTCAGTGAATCGCGCCACACCCCGATCTGCCGGACCGTCGCGACCGCGAACGCGCCCAGCACCAGGACGACCGCAACCACGACCCCGCCGCCGAGGTGCCGCGGGGCGTCGGGGCGGCCCGCCCCGGCACGCCGCCGTTCGAGCAGCTCCGCCCCACCCCAAACCGCGATGATCGTCAGCCCGATCGCCGGCAAATACGTGTACCGGTCGGCCATGGCCTGGAGCCCCACCTGCACCACGCCGCTCACCGGCACCAGCATTCCCAGGAACCAACACCAGCCCACCGCCAGCCAAGGTTCCCGGCGGGCGCGCCAGAGCACCGCGACCGTGACGGCCACCAGGCCGGTCGCCGCGAGCCAAACGAGTCCGGGATGCCAGTGCCCGGGGTGCGGATACAGCACCGCCAGATCGGTCGGGACCAGCAGGTGCCCCACGTAGCGCCAGACGGCGATCACGGCATTTGCCAACCGCGCGCCCAACCCCAGCGCGCCACTCACCGCCCCGCTGTCCGCCTGCACGAGGTACGTGACGACCGCGGCCGCACCGGCCAGCAGCAGCAAAGGCACTTTCTCGAGCAGCAAGGAAGCCAGCGTGGCCGGCGGCGCCTCCTTTGCCTCCTCCGCCCCAACCGTTGCCACCGCGGCACCGCCGAATCGTCGCAGCGGCCAGAAGTCCAGCAGCAGCAACAGGCACGGCAGCGTGACGAGCATCGGTTTGGCGGTGAGGCCAAGCCCACACGTCAGCAGCGTGAGGCCATACCAGCCCCAGGCCGGCGCCCCGCGACGCCGGCGCTCGACGTACGCCGTGTAGCTCCAGAGGCACAGAAAGAAACAGCACCCGCTCAGGACGTCCTTTCGTTCCGCGATCCAGGCGACCGACTCGACCCGCAGCGGATGCCAGGCAAACAGCGCCGCCACCAGCGCGCTTCTCCAGTACGCGCCGGTGAGCCGTCGCAGCACGAGAAAGGCCAGCGCGGCATTCAGCGCATGCAGCAGCACGCTCGTCGCGTGGTGGCCGGCCGCGTTGCGCCCGAACAGCGTCACGTCGAGCTGGTGCGAGAGCACCGTGAGCGGGTGCCAGTTTGATACCACCTCGGCCGTCAGCGCCCATCGGACGCTCTCCGGCGTCAGCCCTGCGAGCACGTGCTCGTTGCCGGTCACGTAAAGATTGTCGTCGTAATTGACGAACCCGTTGCCGCAGGCGCGCGCGAAGAGCAGCGCCGTCAGCAGCGCGAGCCCAAGCGCCATCAGGGCGCTGGCGCGCCGGCGTAAGGGGACCGCCGGGGGACGGGACGTTCGTGCCTTGGCCATGGAGAACCAGCGAAAAAACCGAGAAGCCGGCACGAGACAAGCCGGCGTCGCCGCCCGCCGGCCCGCCCTATTTCTTTTCCGGCTGCGGCGTGGGCGCCGGTGGGGGGAAACGTACTTCCGGCAGTTCGCCCCGCGGCGCTTCCGCCGTCGCCGGCTTCGCCGGTGGGGTGCCGTTCGCAGGGGTGCTGGGCGCAGTGCCGTTGGCCGGGGCCGCCGGCGGCGTCGGTTCAGAATCGCCGGCCAGCGAACGCAGGAAATTCGTCGGCCCGCGCACAAAGGTCCAATCCGGCTTCTCGAGCGTACCCGTCAGCTTCACCTCGAAGATCATCGAGAATGGCGTGAGCACCACGCCCACCACGCTCTTCAGCACGTTGTCGCTTTCCTGGAACGGATAAACCTTGGCCCGGAAATCGAGTTGCTGCCGGTCGAAGGCGTACTCGCCATGCGCGTCGATGCCAGAGTTCGCGCCCCGGAACTTCACATCGGGGAACAGCAGCTTGGCCCCGTTCAGCTTCATCGTCGCGTGGCCGGTCGTGAAACGCAGGGCGGTGAACTTGAGCAGTTCCGACAGCGGGCCGAACAGCGCCACCTCGCCAATTTCGGGGCCACGCAGGACCGCGTTGCCCTCGCCCTGAAAGCTGAGCGGAGCGCTGTAGTCGCCCTCCACCGAGGCCACCAGGTCCACCCGGACGTTCGCCTTCTCCTGCACGAATTTTCCCGCCGGCGGGTTCGGCAACCCTTTCCGCTCGGCCGAGAAGTTCTGCAGCGCCGCCACGGCCGCGCCCAGGCTTGCGTCCGCCACGGTCCCTTGCACGGCCAGCCGGCGCTGGGTGCCCAAACCGGTGACCTTCGCCTTCCCGCGCGCCGTCCCGCCGGCAAACTTGGCCTCGACGCCCTCCACCGTGAGTTCGTCATCGCGCAGCACCGCCGTGAACACGGCGTCCTCGAAGCGCAGGTGGTGATACTTGAATTCGCCCGTACTCTGGGCCCGCAGATCCAGGCTCGAGTGACGCGGAGCCGGCGCGCCCGGGCCGTCAAAGCGTCCCCGGGCGGTGACGGTCGGCGCCTTCGCCACTTGGAACGGTCCCAGCACCGGGTCGCTCACCGGACCGATCATCCGCGCCGCCACCTCGAGCGGCACCGTCGACTTTCCGTCGAACTCAAACGCGCGCACCTCCGCGGATTCGACGTCCGTCGTCACGGCGAAAGTCCCCTGCACCCTCCCCCCGGTAGGATCGACGCCAAAGATTTCCAGCCCGTCGTAGAAGCCCGGGCGGATGAACAGGCGGGTTCTGACACGCTGCAGCGGCTGGCCCAGGATCACCGGCGAGGGGCTGTCGGCGAAGACGAAGACACTGGTCCGTCGTCCCTCCCGCCAGAAACCATGCACGTCGACACTCGCGGGCGGCGGGGCCACGGGAAAATCAAAACGCCGGAAGAAGCGCGGCCACCAGTCATGGAACCACCCGGAGATCGCCAGCGGCCGCAGCCGGCCATCGAGGAGAAAGCGATACTCGTGCGTCGCAAAAATGTGCTCGTAGCTGCCGTGGGCGTAGTTCTCGCCGATGCGGGCGTAGGCCACCGGGGCATAGAAGCGCTGCGGATCCAGCTCCACGACGGCATACCCGTCTTCCATCGTGATCCCGTAGGCGTGAATTCCCTGGAGCGCGACGCTCGCCGTCAGCCGCTGGAACCGCCATCCGGGCCCGATCGTCACGTCGGCCCGCCCCAATTGGAGCGCGTCAAAATCGAAGTACTTCCGCACGTCGACGCGCGTGTGCTGGTTCACGATGTCGAGCACCCGGGGCGAGATCTCACCCGCGGCCTGCAGCTGCGCCGTCTTCAGGTTGAGGTCGACTTCGCCCTTTACGCCAAGCCGCGAATCGAGGAGCCGCGCCGCCAGGTCCGCTTCCCAGGCCGAAAGTGACAACGGCCGGAAGGTCCCGGAGACATCCAGCACCGTCCCCTCCGGCGTCTGCACGGAGTCGGCCGAGGCCCGAAGTTCCACCGGTTCCAGCCGCCTGGCCTTGGGGTGCAGCCGGGCGCGCAGGTCCGCGTGCAAATTGCGCACCACCACCGAACCGGGCGCTCGCACCTCGTCGGCCTGCACATCGAGGTGGGTGGCCGACGTGTCCTCGCCCCAGAGCGGAAACAGGGTCGTCACGCGGAAGCGCTGCACCGACACGGGCACCGGTTTCTCCACCTGCAGCCCCCGCGCGGTCAGCTCCAGCGTCACGAGGGCCAGGCGGGTGGCCGACGGCTCCAGCGCGATGTCGAGCACCGGCTGTTCCAGCGCGCTGAGCTGCCGGGTCCACTCCAGCGCGTTCTTGCAGTACTCGGGAAAGCCGGTGCGCAGCCGGGCGCCGAGATCGCTCCGGGCACCGGCGGCGCCCCGCGGCAGGGCCACGGAACCGTGGAGGGAGACGACGAGACCGTTCACGCGCGCGCTGATCTGCCGGATGCGCAGTTCGCGATCGCTCGGCAGCAGCAGGGCATCGATATCGCGCACCAGCGGCTCGCTCCGACCGCTTGGCGAGAGCATGGCCGGCACCTGCAGCGCGCCCGCGATCAGGCGGATCTCGTCGGGTTCGAACTGGCCAACGGCGAGCCGCCAGGGATTGAGCCCCACGTAGGCGGCCTTCGCGGTCACCACCGGATCGGAATAGCCCGGCAGGAACAGCTTGGGCGACTCGACGAGGATGCGTCCGGTCGGGTCGAACACCGCGCGTTCGAACGACGCGCGCATCCCGGTCTCCTCCAGCCGCGCCTCGATGCGCCGCAGCAGGAAGCCGGGCAGCGCGAGCTCGTTGTGCGTGAGGATGTAGACCTGCGCGAACGCGACGACCGCGAGCGCCGTCCACAGCATGTAAAACAGAAAGGTCACGCCTGCCCCCGCCACCTGGCGCAGAGCCTCCTGCAGGAAGCGACGAAAGGGCTTCATGGCGGAGTTCAAGCGGGCGCGAACCCCCGGGCGGTCACGGTTTCTTCTCCTGTGGACCAGGATCCCGCGCGCCGTAGCCGACGCTCCAGAGACCGTCGAGGAACGGCTGCTCCACCTCGAACACGACGTCGAACTCACGCGACCCGGCGAGTTGCTGGGCGCCGCCCACCCGGTCAGTCAGGAAAAGCGTGCTCGTGCTCGTCTGTTCCGCGCCCCCCGCCGGCAGCGCCACGGTGAGGTCGAGCTGGTACCGCCAGGTGCGGTCGTCGCCGGCGAGCAGCATCTGGTCGACGAACCGGTCGCGCACGAAACGTTTCGCGCGCAAGGTCCGCAGTGCCGGCAGGAGCTTGCCAAGCGCGGTGGGATCGCGCGGTGCGACGGTCGGCGCGCCATCCGGGCCAAACGTGGTCTCGAAGACCACCTTCTGGGTGGTGAGATCGGTGAGTTTGAGGGCCGCGATGCGCGCGGTGGCCGGCAATTCGCGGATCGTGCGGTCGCGCCACGAGGCGATGTCGACGGGGAAGTCCCGCCCGAGATCGACATCCACCGCATACACCGACCGCCAGGGATCAGTCGGCCGCCCGACGCGGGCAAACACCGCCCCCGCTTTGTCGGTGCCCAACTGCAGGATGGTCGGCCGGTTCGCCGCCCCCGGCGCGGTGCTGGTCATGATGGTGATCTCACGCTCCGGACGGTTGAAGCCCCAGGCCTCGATCTGCGCGCTGGACGGAGCGTCGCTCTCGAAGCGGGTGGCGGAGAGCAGGCTCAGCCGGTCCAGCAACTGGCGTACCGCGACACTCTCGGCGGCGAGGGTCTGGGGCCGCCCGGCATTCTCTGATTCCCGCACCAGATGCCAGGTGCTGTTGGGCGCGTTGGGATCGAGGCGCTGCAGCGTGAGCGAAGGCTGGTTCGGGGCGGCGAGCGTGACCGAGGTGACCGCCAGCGGATCAAAATCCACGATGCGGCGCTCGCGCAACTCGGTCTGCGCCTGCTGCAACCGCTCGAGGAGACTGTTGGTTCCGCTCGGCACGACCACGGTGAACACCGGCGAGCGCACGCTGTTCCCGTTCATCAGCTGGGCGTAGTACTCGGTTTCCTTGGCCGCAGCCCCCGCGCCCTCGCCACCGGCGGGACGCACCGGCTCGCCGAGAAACAGCGTTTCGCTCCGGTTCGTCCCATCGAGCGTCACGCGCAGGGTCGGCGCCGACGAAGGCAGCACCGCGGGCGGATTGGGCGGAAACGACTTCGCCCGCAGCCGGTTCAGCTCCTTGATGGTGAGGTCCATCTCGATGCGGCTGGCCCGCGCGTTGACGATCGTGTCGAAGAGCCAGCTGCCGCTTTCGCGGCGAATGCGCACGCGGGCGCCGCTGGTCTGGACGCTGAGCGCCCGCGCCTCGAACACTTCGATCGTGAGGAGCGCATCGGCCCGAAGCTGGTCGAGCGGGACGGAGATGGCGTCGATGAGGGCGCGGCCGACGACGTGGACGCGGCTGCCGTCCGGTGAGAGCACGTAAAAGCGGTTCCCCATGTTGGTGGAGTCACCGATCTGGAGGACGGTACGTGGTCCCGCGGCGGGCGCCCCGGAGGCGGTGGCCGCCCCACCCGCGCTCGAGGTGAAGGCCACCGTGAGGCGCGGTTTGTCCAGGCCGTAGTCGGCCAGCGACCGGCCACTCTTGAGGATGTCGCTGACGGCAAAGCTGGTCTCGTTCTCCAGCAGCTGCAGCTGGGCGACGATGTTCTGCGCGGCGTACTGGTTGGCCGGCCAGTCGAGCGGATCGGTGAGCACCCAGACGTCGCGCTGGCGCACCATGGTGTAGGACGCGCCGGTCGCAGTCGTGCTGGTCACGGACAAGGTGCGGATCTCCGTCGTCTCGGCGCCGAGGACCCGACGGCGCGCCTCGCGCAACGCGTCCTCGGTGCGCCAGGCCCGTTCGAACCGGAAGATGAAGAAGAACAGGGCGACGTTGAGGAAGATGAGAACCAGCGTGACTTTGGTACGCACGGGAGGAAGGGGGGACGGGAGGTTATTTGCGCCGGGTCCAGTACACGATGAGACCGAGCAGTGCCATGGTGCCGGGAAGGGCGAACCACAGCGTGTAGTTGAGCCGGTTCAGGTCGGCCGCGCTCAACGAAAGCTGGAAGCGCTGGATCGGGCGCGCCGGGACGTTGAGCTGAGCGTCCCGCTCCACGGCCCAGTTCACCGCGCTCAGGAAGAGCGCTTCGTTGCCGGCGGTGTTGATGCGCTGGTTGGCCACGAAGTCACCCGAGCCGAACACGACCACGCGGCCGGCGCGCACGCTGAAGGCGAGGTTGCCACGGGGCGCGACGCGTTCCGAGGCGACGACGACGCCAAGCTGGCCCTCGGGCTTGAGCCCGGGGATCGGATGCGTGTTGCCGGGGTTCGTGGACTTGGGCTGGAGGCCCACGCGGTGCCCCACCTCGCCCCAGGCGGTCGGCGAGGCAGCCGCGATCGTCGTGGTGGTAAGCCCGCTGCCGGCGGCCTTGCTCGGGTCGGGATAGACGGTGCGGGTGTAGCCGAGCCGAAGGTAGAAGTTGTAGTTGATCAGCGGCTGCGAGATCGGGTGCTTCGGATCGTAGTGCTTCACGATCAGGTCGCCATCGTCCGTGCGATAGACCGGGTCGGTCTCGCAGATCACGTCGTCGTAAACCAACACTCCCCAGTCGAGCAGCAGGTCATCGAGCCCGAGCTGGGAGGCATTGATGCCCGGGGATAGCAGCAGGAGCAGCCGGCCCGCATTGGTGCTCAGGTACTGCCGGAGCTTCTCCTGCTCCGCCTTGCTGTAGCGGGACTGCGGTGCGACCGCGACCAGCAGCGCCGCCTCGTCGGGGATCTTCGAGATGGAGAGATCCACGGTATCGACCTTGAAATTACGGATCTGCAGCTCGTTGCGCAGGGAGGAAAGCCCTCGCGCCGGATTGGTGTCGTCCGGCTGCAGTTCGCCATGGCCGACGAGAAAGTAGATGTGCTGGCGTTCCGGGGAGGAGACGTCGAGCACGGCCGCCGTCAGCACCTGCTCGCCGATGAAGGCTTCCGGCACCGGCCGGCCGCCCTCGTTGCGCATGCGGTAGAGTTCATCGACCCGCACCGCGCGGGGGTTCTCGCCGCAGACCAGGAGGAGGACGTTCGGCTGCTCGAGCCCAAGCTGTTCCGCCCGGCGCCGGTCCTGGTACACGTTGACGATCTCGAACTTGATCTGGCCGCGCGAGGAATCCGCCGCGTGTACGAACTCGTCGAGCAGGCCGCGCACCTCGACGGGAATCTCGGTATCGTCGGTCACCGTCGCGTAGATGTGCACCGTCTGCTTGAGGTTCTTCAGGTAGGACAGCGTCTCGGGCGACAGGGAGTACCGGCGGTAGCGGGTGAGGTCGATGCGTGAGGCGTGGTTCCGCGCGAGGTAGTTGAGTCCGCCCACGAAGGTCAGGAACAACACGGCCTGCAGCACGAGGTTCATCGTGCGGAGCCAGCGGACGGCGCGGAAGCTTTCGAAGAAGGGCACGGCGATCGAAGGAAGGATGACGTTGGGGATCCGCCGGGATCAGGCGTGCAGCAGTTTGGCCTCCACGCCGAGGATGCTGAAGATCAGCGTCACCACGGTGCCGCTGAGGTAGAAGAGCAGTTGGCGCGTGTCGATGATGCCGCGGGTGAAATCATCCCGGTGCGTGAACACCCGTGCGTACTCCAGCCCGGTCTTCACCGGTTGGAACATGTCCTGTTCGAGCCAGGCCGACGTCGAGAGGACGCTGCCGCCCAGGATGAGCATGCCGAGCATCACGCAGGCGAGCACCGCCGCGACCGATTGGTTGCGCGTGAGCGAGCTCGCGAAGACTCCGATCGCCACAAAGAAGAGGCCCGAGACCGCCACGAAAACATAGCCACCCACGAGGGGTCCCGGATCCAGGAAGCGGGGATCGGCGGAGAACTTATGCAGGATGTAGAAGAAGCCGCCCGTGGTAGCCCAGAGGGCGAGATAGAGCAGGTAGGCCGCGCCGAACTTGCCGAGCACCACCTCGGTCGTGGTCACCGGCGTCGTCAATAGGGTCTCAATCGTCCCCAACCGGCGCTCCTCCGCGAAGCACTTCATCGTCAGCAGCGGCACCATCACGCACACCGGCAGCCAGAACAGGTGGAAGAAGACGTACGCCGGCGAGGTATCCTGCGCGGCCCCGCTGTATTGGTCGAGGATCTGGGAAAAGATCAGCCCCATGAACGCCAGGAACAGCGTCGCCGCGAAGTACGTGGCCGGGGAAACCAGCAGCATCCGGATCTCGTGACTGAGGAGCGTCGGGAAGTGCTTCATCGGAAAAGGGCGTCGAATCGGTGAGCGCGGCCGCGCATCATGCCTGCGGGGTTCGGGGGATCGGCGGGTTCGTCCGGCCGGCGGACGGCACCAGGACATCCCAGCTGCGACGGGTGGCTGCCAGGAAGACATCCTCGAGGGTCGGATGGGCGCGACTCAGGGCGCGCACGCGAAACTGGCGCGCCAACAGCGCCTGCAAAATCGGCTCGCCGATGTCCTCGTCGCGATCGGTGGTCACCCGCACCCGACGGAACCCGGGGGTGCCGGCCTCCTCGTCGGACTCGATCCGGAGGCTCGCGTCCGCCGCGGCCACCACCTGAGGCAGCGCGGCCAGGTCGCCCGCCACCTCGAGTTCGTAGGCGGTGCGGCCCAGGATCTCGCGGCGCAGTTCGGCCGGCGTGCCCTGGGCCACCACGCGGCCCTGGTTGATGATCAGCACGCGGTCGCAGGTCATCTCGATCTCGGGCAGGATGTGCGACGAGATGATCACCGTCATCCGGCCGCGCAGGCTCGAGATGAGGTCGCGGACGATGAGAATCTGGTGCGGATCGAGGCCGATGGTCGGCTCGTCCATGATGATCACCGGCGGTTCGGCCAGGATCGCCTCGGCAATGCCCACGCGCTGCCGGTAGCCCTTCGAGAGCTGGCCGATGATCTTGTGGCGAACGCGCTTCAGGTCGCAGATCTCGAGCACTTCATCGATCCGCGGGCCAAGCTTCCGCCGTGGCACCTCCTTCAGGCGGCCGCGAAAATAGAGATACTCCGAAACCCGCATGTCCTCGGGCAGCGGGTTGTTCTCCGGCATGTAGCCAATGCGGCGCTTGATCTCGTCCGGGTGCGTCGCCACCGGTACGCCGCAGATGCGGACCGAGCCGGAGGTGGCGGGCAGGTACCCGGTGAGGATACGCATCGTCGTCGACTTGCCGGCGCCGTTGGGCCCGAGGAACCCGATGATCTCGCCCTGCGCCACGGTGAAGCTGATGTCACTCACGGCCGAAACGCCGGCGTAAGTCTTCACCAGATGGGAGACTTCAATCGCGGGCGGTTGAGGATCGGACATGGACGAGAGCGGAGGTTTGGCTGAGGGAATGAGGGAGTGACGGGCGCGGCAAGCGCGGCGTGAGCCTCAGTCCCGGGCGGCAATCGCGAGAGCCAAGGCTTCGGCCGGCATGGTGATGCCAGAGAATGGCAGCGGAACGCAACTTGCCGGACGACGGCGTTGGACAAGGGCGCGCCGGCGTGGGTCCGGTATTTTCCCGAAGGTCGGGTCAGGAGGCCTTGTCGATCGTCACCTCGCCGGCGCGAAAACGTTGCACGCGGCCACGATCGTCGCGCAGGAGGAGCGCCCCGTCGTCGTCCACGCCGGCCGCAATGCCCTGATGGCGGCGCCCGGCTTCGTGGAGCGAGACCGGGGTGCCGCGCAGGACGTCGTAATGGTTCCAGAGGTCGGCGAACGTCTCGAGGTGATCGGCGTCGCTGAACTTGCGATACGCCAGGAGCACCCGCCCGACCAGCGCCGCGGCAAAACGATTGAGATCGAGGTCGCCACCGGTGAGCTGGGAAAGCGAGACGGCCCGACGGGAGAGCTCCTCCGGCCAGGCCGAGGACGCGCTGTTCACGTTGAGCCCGAGGCCAAAGACCAGATCGCGGATCTGATCCGCGTCGACCCGTGCCTCAGTCAGCATGCCGCCGGCCTTGCGCCCGTCGAAGACGATGTCGTTGGGCCACTTGATGCCGGGGTGCACCTTGGCGAAGTTCTCGAGGAAGGCGCAGATGTTCACCCCCATCCACAGGGTGAACGTCTGCATGCGGTCCGGAATCACGCGCGGACGAAAGGCGAAACTGGCGTAGACGTTGGCGCTGGAGTCACTGTGCCAGGTGCGGCCGAAACGGCCCCGGCCGCGCGTCTGTCGGCGAGCCAGCACGGCGAAGGGGGTCGGCCGTCCGCCCGCGAGTTGGCGGGCCGCCTCGTCGTTGGTGCTGTCGACCGTATCGAGCACGATCATGGAGAACCCCTTGGGGCGCACCTTGAGCTGCGTCTCGATCAACGTGGCGTGAAGCGTCCGCGGCTTCTCGGCGATCCGGTAGCCATGCGAACGCTGGGCCTCGAAGGCGAACCCCGCCGCCCGCAGCTTCTCCATGTGCTGCCAGACGGCGACACGGCTCACGCCAATCTTGGCGGCCAGCGTCGCGCCCGAAACCCAGTTGGGCTCGTGGGCCAGAAGTTCCCGCAGGATGACGTGTTCGGCAGTCGGCATGATTACGGCAGCAGGACGGCGCTGCCGGGGCGAAGATGCGAGCGGAAGTTGCGCCACGGCAGCGGTTTCGAGCCCACGCATTTCGGTGCCGAGGGCGACTCGAAAAACGGCCGGGCGTTCAACGCCGGCTCAGCGGTCGCCAGTCGAAATTGCCCTCCCGCACGAAGGTCTCCTGGACCTCGCGTTTCACATAGAGGCCAGCCGCCTTGTCGGTGGCGGTGACCATGCGGGCGAGATCGGACATGTCCGCCATGTTCCGGAGGCGCTCGTCCTCCTCATACATCGACATCGCGACCTGTTCCTTGCTCGCGCCAAACAGCGGAAGCGTGAACGCGTTCAGCGCCCGGTAGGTTTCGTTCAGGTAACGCTTCATCGCGATGTCGGCCAAGCCCTTGTCGGTCGTGATGGCGCGTTCGGAGAAAACCGGCGGCCGGGGCTGGGTCACGATGTATTTCGGCAGGCGGATGATGCCATTGCGCGGTTTGTCGGTCTCGCGCAGGTCCTCCTCTTCCGCGGACGGTGTCGCCGGCTTCGGCGCGGGCGGCGCATACTTCGGCGAGGCCGCCGCAAGCTGGGCTGCGACCTCCGGCGAAATGGCTCGGGCCCGACGCGGGCGCGGAGCGGGCGTGGTCGGGGTCGCCGGCGTGGCCAGCACCGGGTTCTCACCCGGGGCCAAAGGCGGAGTCGCGCTCACGGTCGCCGGAAGCGTGGCGGGTTGGGTCGGGACGGCGGGAACTGATTCCTGCGCCAGCGCCGATGCCGTCAGCGCCACGGAAGCCAGAACCGCGAAACAGGAGGGAAGCGCAGCGGGACGAGTCATGGACAGATGGAAACTTGGCCGGGCCGAGTGTTCCGTGCAATGCTGGCCACATCGCGGCAGCTAAACCGCCGCCACCCTGCAACTAGCACATCCGAAGGACGGCTGGCAGTGCCCGCGAACGGTCAGGTCGGGCCGAGAGAGCTCCTAGAGCGGCTCGATCCGCACGTTGCGCAGCTCAAACGCGGTGCCCTCGAGCTGGAAGCCGACCTTGCCCGCGCCCGGGGTGACTTCGGACACTTCGTTCTGAAGCACCCCGTTGATCGTCACGCTGATCCGGCCATCCTGGCACACGATGTCACATTGATTCCACTCCCCTGCCGGGTGCTCGCCGCGATCCGCCCGGCGGTTGAGCTGGGGCGTCTTGGCCTCGGCCGCAGTCGAAAGCTTCTCGGCAAACACCGCTCCGGCCATGGGCAGCAGATCACCCGCGCGGCCGATCTTCGTCTGGACCTGAATCGAAACGGGCCACGCGCGATCCTTCGGGCCGGACGCGATGTGCAGCAGCACGCCGCCGTTCGCGTTCTTCGGGGCATCAGCCGCCCACCGCCACTCGGCGTGCAGCCGGTAGTTGTCGTACGACTTCCTGGTGGCGAGATAACCGACCGGCTTGCCTGTCACGGAGATCACCCCGTCAGCCCCGGCGCGGCACACGGTCGCGATCGGCGCCGCTGGCACCGTCACGTACTCCCACGCGGACAGGTCCCCGCGGGGGAAAAGATCGACCGGCTCCGCGGCGCGAGCGGACGCGAGGAAGCCCAACGCGCCAGCGGCCAGGGCAACGAGAAACTTGGAGGGCATGCAGCGAAGCATGCCGGGCGACTCACGGACGCGAGTCAAAAGCCAGGCGACCCTCCGTCCGCCCGGACCGTGCGGTCCGAAGGGCGACCGGAAGCGGACCTAGATCAGGCCCAGCTTCATCTTCCCTTCCTCGGAAATCATCTGCTGATTCCAAGGCGGGTCCCACGTGATGCGCACATCCGCCTCGGAGACCCCAGGAACGAGGAGAATCTTGCTCCTGGCGTCCTCGGCGATTGCCGGACCCATGCCGCAGCCGGGCGCGGTGAGCGTCATGGCCACATTGACCTTGTACCCCGGCGCGCCGCCGTTCGCGAGGTCCCGGACCTCTTCGAGGTCCATCGAGTAAACGAGCCCCAGGTCGACGATGTTCACCGGGATCTCCGGGTCGAACACCTGCCGGAGCTGCCCCCAGATCGCCTCGGGATCCGGCGCGCCCCCCTCGAGCGTGGCGGCCTTGACGGTCGTGTCCTTCACCGCCTCGCCCAGGGCATCGGCATCGGCGCCGTCGACGCGGAAGAGCCCAAAGTCGGTCTGCACGGTGTAGCTGCCGCCCAGCGTCTGATGAATCAGGATACGCGTGCCGTTCGGCAGGGTCTGCTTGTCGCCAGAGGGAATCTGCGTGGCGGTGAGGTCGCGGGAGAGGGTGCGTTCGCGTTGCATGGGAGAAGCCGAGCCACGCAAAACGGCGCATCAGGTGCAACGCGCCGTTTGCGGCCCGAGATTACTTTTTGAACTGGGTCTGGATGAGCGCGCGGAGCGCGGTGTGCAGTTCCTCGCTCTCGAGGCGGTTCAGCACGTCCTCGAAGAAGCCGAAGGTCAGGAGTTCGTCGGCCATCGCCTGGTTGATGCCGCGGGACTGGAGGTAGAACTCCTGCTCGGGATCGATGCGGCTCGAGGTCGCGCCATGGGTGCAGCGCACGTCGTTGGCCTGGATTTCGAGCCCGGGCAGCGAGTTGGCCTCGGCCTCCTCGCTCAGCATCAGGTTGCGGTTGCTCTGGTACGCGTCGGTCTTCTGGGCGTCGGGATCGACGACGATCAGGCCGGAGAAGATGGTCTTCGCCTGGTGCCGGAGCGCGTTCTTGTAGAGCAGGTCCGACTTGGTGTTCGGCGCCTGGTGAATCTGCAGCGTGCGTTGGTCAAACTCCTGCGCGCCGTCGGCAACCGTGAGGGCCAGCATCTCGGAGAAGCCGCCGGGGGCCTGGAGTTGCGAGAGCGATTCGTGCCGGGCCTGCCGGCCGCCGAGATGAAGATTCAGCGACTGCACGCGGGCGTCGCGCCGCACCACGGTCGAATTGAACTGGAAGGACTCCGTGGCGCGCGACCAATGCTGCGCGCCGATGTAGGTGATCTGGGCGCCGTGGCCTGCGTAGAGATCGTTGGCCCCGCAGGCGAAGTGCGCGCCGTCATCGGCCGACACAAAATAGTCGACGACCGTGACCTTGGCGTTCTCCTCCGCGACCACGAGCGTGTGCGGGAAGACGGCCGCGCCGGCGCCGGCCGCGATGTGCGTGATGACGATCGGCGCGGAGAGTTCCACGCCGCGCGGGACGTAGATGAACGCACCATCCGAGACGAACGCGGTGTGCAGCGCCGCCAGCTTTTCGGACCCGAGCTTCTGCGGCTGCGCCATGAAGTGCTGGCGCAGAAGTTCGGAGTGCGTGCGCAGGGCCGACGAGATTGGCGCCACCACAACGCCCGTGGGGCGAGATGCATCGGGCAACGCCACCGCGAGTTGCTGGTTGACGAAGGTCAGCGCCGACGGGCCAAACGGAGAACCCACGGCAACGCCGGTCGGCGCCGCCAGGCCGGGGGCAAAGCCCTCGACGGTGAGCGTGGCAATGTTGCTGAAACGCCACGATTCGTCGGTGCGGCGCGGCATCGGCAGTTCGCCGAAACGGGCGTGTGCCGCCCGCTTGCGCTCAAGCCACCACGCGGGCGCGTTGGCCTGCGTCGCAAGATGGGCCGCGAACGCGTCCGCCGTGAACGCTCCCACCGGGGAGCGGGGCGCGACGTGAAGAGGAGCGGAGGAAGACATGGAGATGATGGAATCCGGGATGCGAGCGTGAGAGGAGCGGAACGGGGCGGCCCCCGCTCCAGGGCGTCAGCCGACGCTGCCCTCCATTTCGAGGTCGATCAGCCGCTTGAGCTCAACGGAGTACTCCATCGGGAACTGGCGGGCCAGGTCGTTGATGAAGCCGTTCACCGCGAGACTCATGGCCTGGCCTTCGGTCAGTCCGCGCTGCTGCATGTAGAAGATCATGTCTTCATTCACCTTCGAGACGCTCGCCTCGTGCTGCACGTAGTTGCGGTCGCCGCGCACGGTGATCGCGGGGTACGTGTCGGTGCGGCTGTTGGTGTTGATCAGCAGCGCGTCGCACTCGGTGTTGTTCTTGCAGCCCTTGAGATGCTTCGGGATGTGAATCTGGCCGCGATACGTCGCCCGCCCCTGCCCCACGCTGATCGACTTGGAGATGACGTTGGACGTCGTCTCGTCGGCCGCGTGAATCATCTTGGCGCCGGTGTCCTGGTGCTGGCCGTTGTTGGCGAGGGCGATCGAGATCACCTCACCGCGGGCCTTGCGGCCCTTCAGGACGACCCCGGGATACTTCATGGTGAGGCGCGAGCCGATGTTGCAATCGATCCACTTGATCTCGGCCTCCTCGTGCGCGACGCCGCGCTTGGTGACGAGGTTGAAGACGTTGGCGGCCCAGTTCTGGACGGTGATGTACTGGATCTTGGCGCCCTTCAGCGCGACGAGTTCGACGACGGCGCTGTGGAGCGTCGAGGTGCTGAACTTCGGCGCCGTGCAGCCTTCCATGTAGGTCACCTCGGCGCCTTCGTCGGCGATGATGAGCGTGCGCTCGAACTGCCCGAAGTTCTCCGCGTTGATGCGGAAGTAGGCCTGCAGCGGATGCGAGACCTTCACGCCCGGCGGCACGTAGATGAAGGAGCCACCGGAGAACACCGCGCTGTTAAGCGCCGAGAACTTGTTGTCACCCGTCGGGATCACCTTGCCGAACCACTTGCGGAAGAGCTCGGGATGCTCCCGCAGGCCCTCGGTCGAATTGACGAAGATGACGCCCTGCTTCGCGACGGCCTCCTTCACGTTGGAGTACGCCGCCTCGGAGTCGAACTGCGCCTCGACGCCGGCGAGGTACTTGCGCTCCTGCTCGGGAATGCCGAGCCGTTCGAACGTCTTCTTGATGTCGTCCGGCACTTCTTCCCACGTGCGCTTCGGCTTCTGCCCGCTCGCGAGATAGTACCGGATCTTGTCGAAGTTGATGCTCTCGAGATCCTTCGTCGCCCAGTGCGTCGGGAGCGGTTTGGCGAGGAAGGTCTTCAGCGCGTTGAGGCGGAAATCGAGGAGCCACGAGGCCTCCTTCTTCACGCCGCTGATGTAGCGAACGGTTTCTTCCGTCAGGCCGGTGCCGGCATCGAAGTCGTATTTGACGTCGTATCTGAAGTCGCCGACCGACTGGTCAATTCCGGCGACCGGGTTGGCGTTGAGCTCGTCGGTCTCAGGACTGGAAAGCGTTTCGGTCTCGGGTGGTTTCATGGTGGTCCTCCGATTGGCATTGCCGGGCCCGATCGCGCCGGAAACGGCCGCGTCGCGGGTGGCAGGTGCAGGTGGTGTTTCGTCGTGCGGGCGGATCAGGCGGTCGCGGCGGCCAGCTCCTGTTTGACCCAGTCATAGCCCTTCGCCTCGAGTTCGAGCGCCAGGGTCTTGTCGCCGCTCTTCACAATGCGACCGTCGTACATGACGTGCACGAAATCCGGCACGATGTAGTTCAGGAGGCGCTGATAGTGGGTGATCAGCAGCACGCCCAGGTTGGGTCCACGCAGCTGATTCACGCCATCGGCCACGATGCGCAGCGCATCGATGTCGAGGCCGGAATCGGTCTCGTCCATCAGGGCGAACTTCGGCTCGAGCATCGCCATCTGCAGGATCTCACAGCGCTTCTTCTCGCCGCCGGAGAACCCCTCGTTGACGGCCCGCGAGGTGAACTTCCGGTCGATCTTCAGGAGGTCCATGCGGGAATAGAGCCGCTTGTAGTACGCGGTCGCATCGAGTTCCTCGCCTTCGGCCATGCGGGCCTGCTGGGCCGCACGGAGGAAGTTGGCGATCGAGACGCCCGGGATCTCGCTCGGGTATTGAAACGCCAGAAAGACACCGGCCCGGGCGCGCTCGTCCGGCTCCAGTTCAAGGAGCGAGCGACCATCAATGAGCACCTCGCCCGAGGTGATCGTGTAATCGGGATGCCCGGCGATCGCCTTGGACAGCGTCGACTTGCCCGTGCCGTTCGGCCCCATGATGGCGTGGACTTCACCGCTGTTGATCGTGAGCGTGAGCCCCTTGACGATCGGCTTTTCGCCAATGGCGACGTGGAGGTTCTTAATTTCGAGCGAGGACATGGTGTGTGCTGAAAAGGACTGGGAGGGGAAGGCAGAGCTGGAAGATCAGGAGGCCAACTTGGTCTCGTCGTGCGGCAGGAGTTCAGGCTGCGGTGCGGACGCGGCGACTTCGCCCCGGAAGATCACGTCGACCGACGTCGCGGCATATCCGGGCGGCAGGATCGCCTTGAGCTGACCCATGAGGGACTCGGGCAGGTCGATGTCGTACGCTCGCCCGGACTTCTCGTCGTGAAAATGAGCATGGGGCTTCAGATTCGGGCAATACCGCGTGGGAGCCCGTTCGAAGTTCACCGCCCGAACCACCTGGCACTGCACCAGCGCCTCGAGGCAGTTATAGACCGTCGCCAGGGAGATCGTCGGCATCTCAGTGCGCACGCGGGCATACACCTCGTCCGCCGTTGGATGGTCCCGCCGCTCCAATAGCACGCTATAGACCAGCTCACGCTGCGGCGTGGACCGAAGCCCGCTGTTGGCGAGCTTCTGGGAGAGCGCATCAGGTGTGAGATTGGGACGCATTCGGATCAGGAGCGCCCAACCAATTGGAATGGTTCTAAGGCGCAAGTAAGAATTAGACCTATTCTAACCGGTAATGGCGCCCCGCAGACCCAGCCAAAAACCCTAATCGTCGCGGCGCCCAGCCTTCACCCTGGCCGCGAGCTCCGTCGCGTAAATTTCTGGACACAAAGGAATATCGACTGTCCGTTTTTGCCACGCGGAGAGCAAAATCGCGTTCGCCAACTCCACCGACGCCACGCCTTCGGGCGCGGGCGCGATCAGCGGGGTACCGTCCAGAATGGCATCGACAAAATTTTGCAGAAGCTCGACGTGCTGACCACCATGCCCGGCGATTTGGAAATCGACCGTTTCCACCTTTGGCCGGCCAAAACGTTCGGGCGACGAGCGACTGAATTCGCTCATCGGCATGTCGTTGCGCTGCCACGTAAGCCGCTCTGCCTCATACACAAGCCGGCCCCGTTCCGCCGCAATCTCCAGTCGATTGGTCCCCGGCGCCTCGCCCGTGGACGTGATGAACGTGGCCTGGGCGCCCCCCGGCAGCTCAAAGTAAGCAGTGACGTCGTCCTCCACTTCGATGGGATGGTAACGCCCATAGTTACAGAACCCACTCACCCGATTAGGCATACCAAAGACCCATTGGAAGATATCCAAGTTGTGCGGGCATTGGTTGAGCAGCACGCCCCCGCCCTCCCCGGCCCACGTTGCCCGCCAACTGTCGCCCGCGTAGTAGGCATGCGTGCGAAACCAGTCTGTGATCGTCCACTGCACGCGACGGACTTCGCCCAGTTCGCCGGTCCTCACCAAGCGGCGGATCGTCTGAAAAAAGGGGTCGGTCCTTTGGTTGAACATCGCCGCGAAGACCTGGCGCGACCGGCCCTCGTGTGCCGCCAGCAGGCGCCGGGCATCCCCCACGTGGACCGAAATCGGCTTTTCCACCATCACGTGCACGCCGGCATTCAGCGCCGCGATGCCCATCGTCGTGTGGGCATAGTGCGGCGTCGCCACCAGCACGGCATCCACCTCACCGCTCCCGAGCAACTCAGCTTCCGACGCATAGGCGCGCACCTGGGGAAACTGCGCGAAATTGGCCGGCACGGGATCGCACGCTGCGACCAGTTCACAGCGCGCGACTTTGCCGCTCAGCACGTTTCCCGCATGAAACTGCCCCATGCCACCGAAGCCAATGATGCCGAGACGGACCTTGTTCATGGCTGTTCCCTAACCCGGGTCGCGGCCGCGATGCGAGTCCGGTCATCGGCCCGGGGAATCGGCTGCCCGAACACGCCCAAGAACACCGGGCGGAAAAAGCACTTGCCTCGGGTTATCCCGTGAGTCTTTGTGACCCCTCACTTGTTCGGGCTGTAGCGTAGCCTGGTAGCGCGCTTGCATGGGGTGCAAGAGGTCGTGAGTTCGAATCTCACCAGCCCGACCATTTTTGACCACGAAGCGGACCTCCCCGATGAGTCCGCTTTTCTGTTGGCCTCGCGCGACGTGACTCGCCCCCCGCCCCGGCGGCCAGGCGCCCCACGCGCGGGTCTGCCCCGCGAGCATCTTGGTCGGCTGCGTCGCCGGCGTGACACTGCGTAGCAGCACGTATCCGCCAGAGTACACTCCGGCGAAAAGCTCATTGCCCCGTCTTCCCGTGCCCGATGTAGTAGCCCGATACCTCTGATGAGTTCGTTGCCCACATTGCCGAAGCGCACGTGGCTGGAGCGGGCGTCGCTTGCGGTTCAAGGCGCGCTCATCCTCTGCGGCGGGTTGACCGTCGTGGGCTGGCTGTTCCGCGTCGACGCGCTGCTGCAGCCGCCACACACCGGCACGGCGACGATGAAGATGAACACGGCCGTCGCGTTCGTCATCCTTGGCATCGTCCTCATCGCCCTCGAATTCGGCCGGCGACGCGTCGCCTGGCTCGCCCTCGCGCCCGCCGCGATTGGTGGCCTGAGCCTCGTCGAGCATACGCTGCGGTTGAACCTCCGCATCGATGAACTGCTCACGCGCGACTATCTGGCGGCCAACGCCGGCAACGCCGGGCGCATGGGCCTCGTGGTTTCGATCTGCCTTCTCCTCGGCGGCGGCGCCTTGGCCTGGAGCGCCCTCGAGCGCCACGCGCGCCAACGCCTCGCAGTCCTGGCCACCGCGGGTTCGCTGATCGGCGCCGCGGGTTTTTCAACCCTCGTCGGCTATGCCGTCGGGCTCCAGGTCATCTATTCGTCCGGCGCCGGGCTGCCCACCTCGACCATGGCCGCCGCGGGCCTCCTCCTGCTCGGTACGGCGCTGATCAGCACCGCCTGGCGCGAGAGCACCCGCCTCAATGGCGAGGCGCCCTCCTGGTCGCCCCTGCCGGTGGTTGTCAGCTGCCTCGCGATGTCGCTCATCCTTTGGATCGGGCTCGGCCAGCGCGAGAATGCCTACATCGGCGCCAACACCGCGACGGCAATGGAACGGCTGGTCACCAACGTGCAGGCCGAGATCGACCGCCAGGTAAACCAGTTCGAACGCATGGCGGCCCGCGCGGCGAACAACGTCTCCAGCACCCCTTCGCTGTGGGAGGCGGACGCCCGCCCCCAGTGGAACAACTCCGTCGATCGCGGCTGCCGCTCCATCCAATACATCGAGGCCACCGGCCACACGCGCTGGGTCTTCCCCCAGGAAAACAACGAGGGCGCGATCGGCTTCGACCACAATACCGTCCCCGAACGGCATGACGCGATGGTCGAGGCCAGCGAGAGCAACACCGCCGTGCCTTCCCGCACCACGCGGATCCGCACCGCACACAGCACCGAGCCCGGCCTCGTCATCTACGCGCCCATCGTGCGCGACCGCATGCTCATCGGCTTCATCGCCGCCGAATTCGCCTACCAGCCGCTGTTCGATCGCATTGCCACCCGCGAGGGCATCACCACCCAGTACCACGCCATCGCCTCGATCGCCCGGAACCCCGTCTACGTTTCCGGCGTCGCCGAAGCGGCCGCCGACGAGCGCTACACCAGCACGATGACGTTCCGGATCTCGGACCGCTACGTGCAGGTCAGCCTCACGCCCCGTCCCGCCGCCCTCGCGCGCGACCATCGCTATCTCCCCGAGCTGTCCCTCCTCGCCGGTTTCGGCATCACGACCTTGTTCGGCCTCAGCGTCCACCTCGCCCGCCGCGCCCGAGCCGGCCAGCGCGCCGCCGAGTTGTCCAACAAGCGGCTCTTCGCCGAGAACGAGGAACGCCGCCGCGTCGAGGCCCGCCTCAAGGTCTCCGACGAGCGCCTGCGACTCGCCTTGGATTCCACCCAGATCGGCATCTTCGAGTGGAGCGTCACCGCCGGCCACGTCTACTACAGCCCCGGCCTGTGGGCCATGCTTGGATACGATCACACCCGCATGCCCTCCACCGTCGATGCGTGGCAGTCGCTCATCCACCCCGACGATGTTCCGGTCTACCGCCGTCGCGTTGAGGCCCAGCTCAACGGCGTCGTCACGTTCATCGAACCGGAATGCCGCGTCCGCGCCCGCAATGGCGACTGGCGCTGGGTTTACACGCGCTCCAAGTCCGTCGCCATGGGCGCTGACGGTCGGCCCATCCGGATCGTCGGCACCATCCAGGACATCACCGCCCGCCGCGAGGCCGAGCTCGCGCTGCGCGAGAGCCAGGCCGAGGCCCGCAAGCTCTCCCTCGTCGCCGCCAAGACCGACAACCCCGTGCTCATCACGTCCCGCGAGGGCCACATCGAGTGGGCCAATGAGGCGTTCTGCCGGGTCATGGAGTACTCGCTCGAGGAAGTCGTCGGCAAGAACCCGGCGTACTACATGGTCGGCCCGGAAACCAGTCAGCAGACGATGGCGGAAATCCAGGCCGCGATCAGCAATGGTGAGGGCATCAGCACCGATATCGTCAACTACTCGAAGTCGGGCCGGAAATTCCATCTGCACATCGAGATCCAGCCGGTCCGCAGTGCCACCGGTCAGCTCGAGAACTTCATCGTGGTCGAGACCGACATCACCGCCCGCGTTGAAACCGAGCACCAACTGCGCCGCGCCAAGGCCGAGGCCGACGACGCGTCCCGCGCCAAGAGCGAGTTTCTCGCCTCCATGTCGCACGAGATCCGCACGCCGATGAACGGCGTGATTGGCATGACGAGCCTGCTGATGGAAACCGTCCTGACGACCGAGCAGCGCGACTACGTCAGCACCATCCGCACCTCCGGCGAGGCGCTGCTCACCATCATCAACGACATTCTCGACTTCTCGAAGATCGAGTCCGGCAAGATGGAACTCGAGCGCGCCCGATTCGAGCTCTCCGCCTGCGTCGAGGAAGCGCTCGACCTCTTCGCCCTCCAGGCCGCCGCCAAGCGGCTCGAGATCGGTTACCACATGGCGGCCGACGTCCCGACCTGGATCGTCGGCGACGTCACGCGCCTGCGCCAGGTGCTCGTCAACCTCGTCAACAACGCGGTGAAATTCACCCCGAGCGGCAGCATCTCGCTCGAGATCCGCCGTGCTAAACGCGACCCCGTGCCCCACAATTTCGAGTTCGGCGCGGCCCCCGACCCGAAACGCATCGTTCTCGAGTTCACCGTCCGCGACACCGGCATCGGCATCCCCCGCGAGCGCGCGGACCGGCTCTTCAAGGCGTTCAGCCAGGTCGATTCCTCCACCACCCGCAAGTACGGCGGCACCGGCCTCGGCCTCGCCATCTGCCAGCGCCTCACCCACCTCATGGGCGGCGACATCCGCGTCGAAAGCACCCCGGGCCAGGGTTCCTCCTTCGCGTTCACCATCCAGACCGTGGCGGCCGTCAGCGGCACCGATTCCGGACTGCCGGTCACGCCCCCGCCGCTGCGCGAGGGGCTGGTCCTCTGCATCGAGGATCATCCCGTCACTCAGGCGCGCCTCAGCACCTTGTTCGAGCGGATGGCGGTGCGCTGCGTGGTCGTCGCCGATCTGAAGGCCGCCGCCACGACCCTCACTACGCTGCCCAAGCCGCCCGCCCTGTTCGTGATCGACGGCGGGGGGACGGATGCAGCCGCCTCCGCCGCGTCCGCGCTCGGCCTCTCCTGCCCCCGGCTCGTCCTGTTTCCCTTTGGCCAGACGCCTCCCACCGCCCCGGTCGGCAGCGCCCCGGTCGCCACCGTCTCAAAGCCCATCCGCACCGGCGCCTTCCAGCACGCAATCAAGGCCCTCTTCCAGCCGTTGCCGCTCGGCCGGCTACCTGTCGCGAAACCCGCCGATCGCAAGCTCGGCGAGGACATCCCGCTCGAGGTGCTCCTGGCCGAGGACAACCCGGTGAACCAGAAGGTCGCGCTACGCTTCCTCGAACGGCTCGGCTATCGCGCCGAGGCCGTGGCCAACGGCATCGAGGCCGTCACCGCCGTCCGCAACCGCCGCTACGATCTCGTGCTGATGGATCTGCAGATGCCGGAGATGGACGGCTTCGAGGCCACCCGACAGATCCGCGCCCGCGTGGGGGCGGATCACCAGCCGAAGATCGTCGCCCTCACCGCCAACGCCATGCAGGGCGACCGGGAGATGTGCGTCGCCGCCGGCATGGACGATTACATCTCAAAGCCGGTGAAGATGCATGAGATCTCCGCCGCGATTCGCCGCCATTTTTCCCCGGCGCCGACGGTAGCCAGTTCGCCCGCGGCCGGTTCTCACCCCAACTCCTGAAATCCCCACCGCGCGGATCAGCATCTCCGCCATGTAGTTGAGCTGCCGGTGCGGCAGGGTCCGTGACCATATCGGGCATTGACGCGCTTTTTTCCGGTTCGTTTGCTCCTTTTTATGCGCGACTCCAAGCCCGCCACTCCTCGCAACCGGTATAAACGCGTCGTTCTTAAGCTGTCCGGAGAAGTCCTCCGCGGCGGCAAAGCCGGCGACCCGATCGACGGTCCGACGCTGGAGAAGATCTGCATTCAGGTGAAAGAAATCCACGACCTGGGCGTCCAGGTCTGCGTCGTCATCGGCGGCGGAAACATTTTCCGCGGCCTCAACGGCGAGAAGCGCGGGGTCGACCGCACCACCGGCGACTACATGGGCATGCTCGCGACCGTCATCAACGGCCTCGCCCTCATGGATTGCCTGGAGAAACTCGGTGTGAACACGCGGGTGCAGAGCGCCATCCCGATGAACCAGATCGCCGAGCCGTTCATTCTCCGCCGTGCGATGCGCCACCTCGAAAAGGGCCGCGTCGTCATCTTCGTTGCGGGCACCGGCAATCCGTATTTCTCAACCGACACCACCGCCGCCCTCCGCGCCAGCGAACTGCACGCCGAGATCATCCTCAAGGCCACCAAGGTCGACGGCGTGTACGACAAGGACCCGAAGAAATACCCCGACGCCGTGCGCTTCGAGCAGCTCACGTTCATCGATGCGTTGAAGCAGCGCCTCAACGTCATGGATTCGACGGCGTTCTCCCTCTGCATGGACAACAGCGTGCCCATCCTCGTGTTTGATCTCGGTAACGAGCACGCCATCCGCAAGGCCGTGCTGGGCGAGAAGATTGGCACCCTCGTCCACAACTGATCCCCCTTCGGGCGCGGTCGGTTCCCGGCCGCGCCTCCGCTTCCTCCCCCGCCTCAATTCTCAACCCAGTAATCTCCCCCCCCGATGAGCCATCCCATCCTGATCGACGCCCAGTCCCGCATGAAGAAGGCCGTGGATCACACCCTCCACGAATTCAGCACCATCCACACCGGCAAGGCCACGCCGTCCATGGTCGAGAGCGTCATGGTCGATGCCTACGGTTCGCAGATGCGACTCAAGGAGTGCGCGGCCATCTCCACGCCCGACGCCCGGATGATCCAGATCCAGCCGTGGGACGCCACCCTCGTGAAGCCGATCGCCAAGGCGATCATTGACGCCAATCTTGGTTTCAACCCGCTCATCGACTCCAAGCTGATCCGCGTACCGCTCCCCGAGATGAGCCGCGAGCGCCGCCAGGAGTTCGTGAAAACCGCCCACCGTCTCGCCGAGGAAGGCCGCGTGCAGGTGCGCAACATCCGCCGCGACATGATCGAGGTGACCAAGAAGGCCAAGCTGCCCGAGGACGAGGCCAAGCGGCTCGAGAAAGATATCCAGACGTCCACCGACAAGGCCATCGCCGACATCAACGCGAACCTCGCCGCCAAGGAGAAGGATCTCCTCTCGGTCTGAGCCGAGCCCATCGCTTCCCTGCCGCCCCGGCCACCGCCGGGGCTTTTTTTGTGCCCCTTTTCGGCCCGGCGATGACGCACCCGGGCCCGGTCGCCGGTGGTTTTCGGCTTTAAGCGCCACCCTTCCGCCGCTGTTCTAGTGCCGCCCATGCCTCTCAGCTCCTTCTTCAACGCGACCACCAAGCGACCCCACCGGGTCGTCGTGAAGCTCGGCACCGGCGTCCTCACTTCCGGAGTCGGCCAGCTCAACGAGCCGAGAGTCGCGGCCATCTGCGCCCAGATCGCGGCGCTCCGCGCCCAAGGCACCGAGGTGATCGTCGTCTCCTCCGGCGCCATCGGTCTCGGACTGGGCGCCCTGCGGCTGCTCCGCCGTCCAAAGGAAACGGCGAAAAAGCAGGCGTGCGCCGCCATCGGCCAGAGCATGCTCATGCAGGTCTGGCAGCGCGCGTTCGCGCCTCTTGGCATCGTCGCCGCCCAGGTCCTGCTCACCCACGAGGACATCCGCTCGCGCGACCGCTACCTGAGCGTGAAAGCCTGCCTGGAGCAGATTCTCGCCTACGGCGCCGTCCCCGTCATCAACGAGAACGACACCGTGAGCTCCGCCGAAATCCAGGAGATCCGGTTCGGCGACAACGACACCCTTTCCGCCCTCGTCGCGAGCCTCGCCGAAGCCCAATACCTGTTTATCCTCTCCACCGCCCCCGGCCTGATCGACATGCAGGGCACCGGGCAAATCGTGCCCGTCGTTTCTCGCATCACCCCGGACATCGAAGCCATGGCCGGCGGTACCACGAGCGCCACGGCCGTCGGCGGCATGATCACCAAGATCTCGGCCGCGAAACTCGCCACCCGCGCCGGTTGCGGCGTCTTCATCGCGAGCGGCGCCGAAGCCGACATTCTCCCCCGCATCCTTCAGGGCACCGGCCCCGGCACGTTCTTCGTCCCCAGCGGCCTGCCCCTCGAGGCCAAGAAGCGCTGGCTCGCGTTTTTCCAGCGGCCGACCGGCACCATCCGCATCAACTCCTGCGCCATCCCCGTGCTGCGCGACCAGGGCCGCAGTCTCCTCGCTGTTGGTGTGACCGGCGCCGAGGGTTCCTTCGTCGATGGCGATGTCGTCAACGTCGCAGGTCCCGACGGCACCGTCCTCGCCCGCGGCCGCACCCGCTTCGGCAGCAGTGAGATCGCGAACCTCGCGGGCAAACACGGCGACGCCATGCGCCAGCTCTTCCCGTCGCGGAAACACCTGGAAGTGATCCATCGCGACGATCTCGTGCTCCTCTGAGTCGCCGCCATCCGGCGCGCACCACCCCTCGCATTGTTGCCATCCGCTGGCGGCCAAACGGGCGCCGCCCAACCCGCCCATCCCAGCCTGGGCTTGCGCGCCAAGGGCCGGCTGGCGCATGTTCGCGGACACGAGTCCCAGTTTGAGCCCCATGAAACCTTCCCTCCCCTTCCTGGCCGCGGCTTCCCTCCTCTTCGGCCTCTGGACCCATGCGGCCGAGACCGCCGCTCCGTCGTGGACCACCGCGACGGAAATCCTGCAGCGGATCAAGGCGCCGCAGTTCCCGGATCGGAAATTCTCGATCACCGATTTCGGCGCGGTCGCCGACGGCAAGACCGATGCCACCGCCGCCATCCGCCAGGCCATCGATGCCTGCCACCAGGCCGGCGGCGGCATGGTCGTCGTCCCCGCCGGCGAGTTCTTCACCGGCGCGATTCACCTGCGCAGCAACGTCAATCTCCACGTGAGCGAGGGCGCCACGCTGCGCTTCAGCACCGATCCGCAGGCCTATCTTCCCGTCGTACGCTCCCGCTGGGAGGGCATCGAGTGCATGAACTACTCCGCGCTCATCTACGCCTTCGAACAGGAAAACATCGCCGTCACCGGCCGTGGCACACTCGATGGCGCCGCGTCGCTCGACAACTGGTGGGGCTGGGCGCAGAAGCGGCCCGACGGCTCCTCCCGCGCCTCGTCGGACGTCCGCCAGCTCAATGAGTACGGCGACCAGGGCGTGCCCGTCGAACAGCGCCTCTTCGGCGAAGGCCACCTCCTCCGCCCAAACTTCTTCCAGCCGTATCGCTGCCGCAACGTCCTGATCGAGGGAGTGAAGATCCGCCGCTCCCCCATGTGGGAAATCAACCCGGTGCTCTGCACCAATGTCATCGTCCGCAATCTCGACATCGTCACCCACGGCCCGAACAACGACGGCTGCGACCCCGACTCCTGCCGCGACGTGCTCATCGAGGGCTGCGTGTTCGACACCGGTGACGACTGCATCGCCATCAAGTCCGGCCGCAACGACGACGGTCGTCGCGTTGGCGTCCCCTCCGAAAACCTGATCATCCGCGACTGCACGATGAAGGACGGCCATGGCGGCGTCGTCATCGGCAGCGAAATCGCCGGCGGCTGTCGCAACGTCTTCGTCGAGAACTGCCGGATGGACAGCCCGAATCTCGAGCGCGCCCTCCGCTTTAAATCCAACGCCCGTCGCGGCGGCCTCCTGGAAAACATCTTCATGCGCAACGTGACCATCGGCCAGGTCGCCGAGGCGATCATCACGGTGGATTTTCTCTATGAGGAGGGCGCCAAAGGCGCGCACCGGCCTGTCCTCCGCAATGTGCAACTCGAGAACGTCGTCAGCCAGTCCTCGCCCCGCGTGCTCTACATCGCCAGCTTCCCCGGCGCCACCGTCGACGGCATCACGATCAAGGACAGCAGATTTGCCGGGGTGGAGACCGCCGAGTACGTCCAGCACGCCGGGCGGATCACCTTCGAGGGCGTCACGATTCTGCCGGCCAAGCTGCCCCGCAGCCTGAGCTCCCGCCCGCCCCAGGGAGACTAGTCATCCCACCTTTCCCGCTCTCTGTGCCTCGCGCGGCCGGTGCTTCCGGCCGCGCCTTTTTTTGCCCCGCCGTCGCCCTGTCCCCCACCCGTCGGTTGCCACCTGCGCCCCCCACTCCCTTTGTCCGACCCGCGCCAAAGTGCTGGGACTCCGCCGTCAAGCCTTGATCGTATCATAAGTCCACCTACTCCGCGGCACGCGCAGCAGCAACAGAAGCGATGGGTTCGCCAACGAACGCACAGCCGGTTCCGCCGTTCTCTGTAATTATGGTACACGCCGGCAATTCGTTAAACCCCCGCTCCAAAACCCAGCGTCCAATGAAGTGCGTGCGTTCGCTGCGTGCCCTTTTCGCCCCGGAAGCGCCCTCGCTCCGGTGAGCCCCCGTCTTTTTCTCCCTGTGAACCCGATCAAACTGATCCGACATCCCCGTGTGGTGAGGTACTATCCTGGAATTTGCGCGGCCGGTTTTCTGGCCGCGTTTTTTGCGCGCCCCTTGTTCGCGCAGAGTTCGGAAGGAGGTACTCCCCCGGGATCGCATGAAAGCGGTTTCCACTACTTCGCGCTCTTCTCCGACCCGAAGTACACGCCGCTCGAAATCTGGTCGCTCCTGGTCGTGCTCGGCATCGCCGTGGCCGGCCTGGTGTATGCCTGGCTGCTCGCGCGCCAGGTGACCAAGGCCGACGCCGGCACGTCGCGCATGCAGGCGATCGCCAACGCCGTCCGCGAGGGCGCCAACGCCTACCTCGGCGCCCAGTTTCGCAAGATCGGGCCGTTGATCGTCGTCATCACGCTGATCCTTTTCGTCACGACCCAGAGCGATGAGGCCGCGTTCAAGTTCGGCCGCGCCGGCGCCTTCCTCGTCGGCTCGCTCTTCAGTTGGGCCGTCGGCTTCGTCGGCATGCGCCTGGCGACCACCGGCAACCTCCGCGTCGCCGCCGCCGCCACCCGCTCCTACGGCGAGGCCATGCAGCTCGGCTACCGCACCGGCACCGTCACCGGCATGCTCACCGACGGCCTCGGCCTCCTCGGCGGCACCCTCATCTTCCTCGCCTACGGCGAACAGGCCTACGAGGCGCTCCTCGGCTTCGGCTTCGGCGGCACCCTCCTCGCACTCTTCATGCGCGTCGGCGGCGGCATCTACACCAAGGCGGCTGACGTCGGCGCCGACCTCGTCGGCAAGATCGAGAAGAACATCCCCGAGGACGATCCGCGCAACGCCGCGACCATCGCCGACAACGTGGGCGACAACGTCGGCGACTGCGCCGGCATGGCGGCCGATATCTTCGAGAGCTACGAGGTCACCATGGTCGCGGCCATGATTCTCGGCCTCGCCACCTTCGGCCACAAGGGCGTCATCTTCCCGCTCCTCGTGCGCGGCATCGGCGTGCTCGGCTCCATCATCAGCACCTACACCGTGAAGGCCGGCGCCAACGACACCTCGGACACCGCCCTCAAGAGCGTGCACCGCGGCTTCTGGATCGGTTCCTTCATCTCCGTCGCCGGCTTCTTCGCCCTCGGCGCCATGTACCTGAAGTTCGACGCGACCTACCTCGGGCTCAACCCGATGGCCAAGGCCGGCTTCCCCGGCGGCGATCCAACCGCCCTGCCGTTCTGGGCCAACTTCGGCCTCGCCAACACCGACCTCCGCCCGGTCATCACCTGCTTCATCGGCGTCATCCTCGCGATCGCCCTGAACAAGGTCACCAGCTACTTCACGCATACGACGCACGCCCCGGTGCGCGGCCTCGCGCGCAGCTGCCAGACCGGCCACGCCACCAACATCATCCAGGGCTTCGCCGTGGGTTATGAGAGCACCGTCGCCACCGTCATGGTGATCGGCGGCGCGATCCTCCTTTCCTTCCTCTGCTACACCGGCACCCCGCCGCTGTTCGTCGCGTACGGCGTCGCCATGACCGGCATCGGCATGCTCACGCTCACCGGCAACACCATCTCCATGGATGTCTTCGGGCCGGTCGCCGACAACGCCAACGGCATCGGCGAAATGGGTTACGACAAGGCCGCCATGGAAAAGCAGGAGAAGGGCTCCTACCAGCGTGCCCGCCAGATTCTCGCCGACCTCGACGCCGTGGGTAACACCACCAAGGCCGAGACCAAGGGCATCGCCATCGGATCCGCCGTCATCGCCGCCGTCTCGCTCTTCTCAAGCTTCATCGCCGTCATCGCCGTCGGCAGCGAGGACAAGATCAGCCAGATGACCACCGAGCAGTACCTCGCCGAAGCCGGCAAACTCACCGTCGCCCACCCGATGGTGTTCATCGGCTTCCTCATCGGCGGCGCCGTGCCGTTCCTGTTCAGCTCGATGCTCATCCGCGCCGTCGGCCGCGCCGCCTTCCTCATCGTGAAGGAATGCCGCGTCCAGTTCCGCGATAAGGAAATCTGGGCCGGCACCAAGAAGCCCGACTACGGCCGCGTCGTCGATATCTGCACCTCCATGGCGCAGAAGGAACTCATCGGCCCCGGCTTCCTCGCCATCCTCACGCCCATCCTCGTGGGCTTCCTCCTCGGCACGCAGGCCCTCGGTGGTTTCCTCGCCGGCATGATCCTCGTCGGCCAGCTCCTCGCCGTCTTCATGGCGAACGCCGGCGGCGCGTGGGACAACGCCAAGAAGCTCATCGAGGACGGCCACCACGGCGGCAAGGGCTCCGAAGCCCACAAGGCCGCCGTCACCGGCGACACCGTCGGCGACCCGCTCAAGGACACCGCCGGTCCCGCCATCAACCCGCTGATCAAGGTCATGAACATGGTCAGCCTCCTCACCCTCGGTCTCGTCATCAAATACAACCTCCTCACCCCGCAGGCCTCCTATGGTCGGCTCGTCGCGGTGCTCGTCTCCCTCATCTGCGCCGGCGCCATCGGCTGGTCGCTGTGGCAGAGCAAGCGCGAGACGAAGGAAATGAAGGAGATGTCCGAGATGGGCGACGGCAAGGACCAGAGCGGTTCCGACGACAAGGACGCCCAGCAGGCGGCCTGACCCACGCTCATCTCTTCGGTTCACCGCCGGCGCCATCCTCGGGTGGCGCCGGCTTTCTTTTGCTTTGCCTCCGCCACGCCATGCATGAGCGTTGCGAGCTTCATGGATTTTGCCCTCGACAACCAGCGCCTGCCGGACGGCATCCCGCCGATCGACTTTCGCGCCCAGCTCAACGACGAGCAGTACGCCGCCGTTACCGCTGAGCCCGGCCCGCTCCTGGTTCTCGCCGGCGCCGGCTCCGGCAAGACCCGCACCCTCACCTACCGCGTCGCCTACCTGCTTTCCCAGGGCGTGCGCCCCGGCGACATCCTCCTGCTCACCTTCACCAACAAGGCCGCGAAGGAGATGCTCCACCGCGTGCAGGAACTCACCGGCGTCGAACCCTCCCGCTTCTGGGGCGGCACCTTTCACAGCATCGGCCACCGCACGCTGCGCATGTACGGCGAGACGATCGGCCTGGGCCGCGGCTTCACCATCCTCGATGCCGATGAGTCCGAGGGCATCCTGCGCGACGCCGTCGAGCAGACCGCCAAGGGCTTCTTCAAGGACAAGACCCACCCGCGCCCCGGCCCGCTCCACGACATCATCTCGATGGCGCGCAACACGCAGGCCTCGTTCAGCGAAACGGTCAGCCGCTTCTTTCCCCAACACGAGGGCATCCTCGACCGCCTCCCCGCGTTCGCCCAGAAATACGCCGAGCGGAAACGCGAGGCCAACGTCGTCGACTACGACGACCTGCTCGAGTTCTGGCTCGACCTCCTGAAGAAGTCCCCGGAGGTCGCCAATTACTTCAGCCAGCGCTTCCGCCACGTGCTCGTCGACGAGTACCAGGACACCAACACGCTCCAGTCCCAGATCGTCGACACCATCGCCTCGCACCACCGGGTGATGGCCGTTGGCGACGACGCCCAGTGCATCTACTCTTGGCGCGGCGCGAACTTCGAAAACATCCTCACCTTCCCCGACCGGCACCCCGGCACCGTCGTCCACCGGATCGAGACCAATTACCGCTCCACGCCGCAGATCCTCGCCCTCGCCAACGGCGTCCTCCTCGCCCAACCCAAGGGCCGTCACTTCGACAAGGAGCTCCGCCCCGCCCGCGCCAACTCCGAGAAGCCCTTCCTCGTCCAGGCGATGGACGGTCGGGAACAGGCGCAATTCATCGTGCAGCGCGTCCGCGGCCTCCTCGACGAGGGCTGCTCGTTGAGCGACATCGCCATCCTTTATCGCGCGCACTTCCAGGCCCTCGACATCCAGCTCGAGCTCGCGCGCCTGCAGATCCCCTACCAGATCACCAGCGGCGTCCGCTTCTTCGAGCAGGCGCACATCCGGGACCTCGTAGCCCTCCTACGCTTCGTGTACAACCCGAGCGATGTCGCGGCCTGGAACCGCATCGCGATCCTGCTGCCCAAGGTCGGCGACAAGAACGCCCAGAAGCTCCACTCCGCCGCCCTCGACCACGCCCGCCTGCTGCAGCAGAACTTCGTCGACGCGCTCAGCAGCGACGACGTCGCCAGCCGCGTGCCGAAGGATGCTCGCGAGGAGTGGCCCAAGTTCGTCGCCTCGCTCCAGCAGGTCAGCGAGATCATGCGCACGATGCGCCCGCACAACGCCGTCGAGACCGCCATCGACGGCTGGTACGGCGACTACCTCCGCGGCGCGTTCTCCAACTACGCCTCGCGCCTCGACGACCTGAAGTCGCTCATCGGCTTCGCCAGCCGCTATGAGGACATGCAGGAGCTGCTCGCCCAGATCATGCTCCTCAACAGCGAGACGAGCGACCGCTCCGCCGATCCCAACGCCGACGCCCTCCGTCTCACGACCGTCCACCAAGCCAAGGGCCTCGAGTACGCCGCCGTGTTCCTCATCGGCCTCGCCGAGGGCATGTTCCCCCTCCGCCGCGCCATCGAGGCCAACGACGTCGAGGAGGAACGCCGCCTCTTCTACGTCGCCGTCACCCGCGCCCGCGACGAGCTCTACCTCTGCTTCCCCAAGCTGAACACGAAGGGCGGCCCCTCCATGCTGCTTTCCCCCAGCCGCTTCCTCCAGGAGCTCCCCCCCGACCTCTACCAGCCCCTCCGCATCAAGCGTAACTACGGCTGGTAACGTCGGCGATCCGGTCTGACCGGGAGTCTTTCTCTTACTCTTCCTCTTTCTCTTACTCTCCAACGCTCCCGCCGCCGGCCTCGAATCCTTCGAGAGAAAGAGAACGAGTAAGAGGAAGAGAACGATCGTGACCTGCGGCTCGGCCCGCCGGCCGTCACCTGGATCAAACTTCTTGCACGAGCGTGCCGTAGCTGCTTTCACCGCCAGCTCCCACACTCCCACATGAAGGTTCTTAAATTCCTCGGCTATGCCGCGGGGACGTTGGCTGCTGCCATCGCCCTCGGCGCCACCGGCATCTACTTCGCGAGCAACGCCAAGCTCTCCCGCCACTTCGCCGTCAACGCCCGTCCGGTGGTCATTCCCTCCTCCCCCGAGGCCATCGCCCGCGGCGAACACCTCGCCCGCACTCGCGGCTGCGTCGACTGCCACGGCGCCAATCTCGCCGGCGCCAAGGTCATGGACGACGGCGCCATGGGCCGGATCCACGGCACCAATCTCACCCGCGGGCGCGGCAGCCGCACCGCCGTCTTCACCGACTCCGACTGGGTTCGCGCCATCCGCCACGGCGTCGCGCCCGACGGCCGCGCGCTCTTCCTCATGCCGTCGGAGGAGTATTCGCATTTCAGCGACGAGGATCTCGGCAGCCTCATCGCCTACCTGAAGACCGTCCCCGCCGTGGACCAGGCGAACGTCCCGCTGGCCTTCGGCCCCGTCACCCGCGCTCTGCTCGCGTTCGGCAAGATGAAGCTCGCCGCCACCACCATCGACCACGCCCGCATCCATCCGGCCACCGTCGCCAAGGCCGTGACCGTCGACTACGGCCGCTACCTGGCCAATGGCTGCACCGGCTGCCACGGCGCCAACTTCTCCGGCGGCAAGATCGAGATCGGGCCGCCCGACTGGCCGCCCGCGCGCAACCTCACTCCCCACCCCACCGGCGACCTCGCCCGCTGGACCGAGGCCGACTTCGTCCGCGCCCTGCGCGAGGCGCGCCGTCCGGACGGCGCCGAGATCAGCCCGGTCATGCCGCGCGCCTTCGCCGGCCTCGACGACATCGAACTCCGCGCGCTCTTCGCCTACTTCCGCAGCCTGCCCCCCGCCGCCACCGGCACCCGCTGACGTCGCCCGCCCCCCCTCGCTCCTGCCTCCGTTCAGGACGCCCCGGCCGGGGACCCCGTTTCAGGAGGGGCAAGACGTGCGCATCCGAGCTTCGACAACGTCGCCCCTCGCCCCCTGAGGAAAACGCGTCCGCGATTTCTTATCGGCGTTTCTTCCCGAACCACGGCTTGTCGGGCTGGGGCGCCGGGCGGCGTCCACCGCAGCCTTGCTGCTGCCGCTGAAATCCTGGATCGCTGCCGGCGATCATCTCCGCCTTCGCGCCGCCGCCGCCCAGCAGCCGGCCGGCAATCTCGTCCAGCCCCAGCCGGTGCAGCGTCGACCGCAGGGGTCCCCGCATCTCCGGCTTATACCAGAAGAAGAAGCTGCGCTGCTCCTGCTTCTCCTCCGGCGTCTTGGCCACGTTCACCGGCTGCTGGTTGTACGGGTGCACGCCCGTCGCGTAGATCTCCGTCGCCACCGTCATCGGCGTCGGCGTGAAATCCTGCACCTGCTCCAGCTTGAACCCGAGTTCCTTCGTCTTCAGCGCCACGTCCGCCATGTCCTCGGGTTTCGAACCCGGGTGCGAGCTGATGAAGTACGGCACGATCTGCATCTGCGGCTTGCCCTGCTTCTCCTTCGCCGCGTCGAACTTCTCCTTGAACTTGTAGAAGTATCCGAAGGACGGCTTGCGCATTACCTTCAGCACGTCGTCGGAGGTGTGTTCAGGCGCCACCTTGAGCCGCCCCGAGACGTGGTGCGCCACGAGTTCGTCGATGAACGTCTCGTGGCTCTGCTTCGCCTGCGGCGAGGCATGGTCGTGCAGGAAGAGATCGTAGCGCAGCCCGCTCGTGACGAAGGCGTGCTTCACGCCCGGCGTCTCGCGCACGGATTTGTAGATGTCGAGCAGGGCGGTGTGATCCGTATCCAGGTTGCGGCATACACTCGGCCAGATGCAGCTCGGCCGCGTGCACTCGTCGCAGATCCACTGCTCCTTGCCCTTCATCCGGTACATGTTCGCCGACGGGCCGCCGAGGTCGGTGATCGTGCCGCGGAAGTCCGGCATCAGTTTGATCGCCTCCACCTCGCGCAGGATGCTCTCCTTGCTCCGGCTCGCGACGAACTTCCCCTGGTGCGCCGAGATCGTGCAGAAGCTGCAGCCGCCAAAGCACCCGCGGTGCATGTTGATCGAGTGCTTGATCATCTCGTACGCCGGAATCGGCCCGCGCTTGCGGTAGCGCGGATGCGGCAGCCGCGTGTACGGCAGGTCGAAACTGGCATCGATCTGCTGCTCGGTCATCGTCGGGAAAGGCGGGTTTACCACCAGCAGCCGGTCGCCGATCAGCTGGAGCAGCCGCCGCGCCTTCACCCGGTTCGACTCGGTTTCGATCTGCTTGAAGTTCGTCGCGTACAGCGTGCGGTCCGCCAGGCACTCCTCGTGCGAGTGCAGCGCGAAATCCTCCCAGTTCTGGTTCTTCGGCGGCACCGCGCCCGGCGCCAGCAGCACCGCCGTCTGCGCAATCGTCTTCAGCGACGAAAACGGCACGCCCTGCTTCAGCAGCCGCAGCAACTCCCGGAGGGGCTGCTCGCCCATCCCGTAAACCAGCATGTCCGCGCCGCTGTCGGCCAGGATGCTCGGCTTGGTCGAGTCGGACCAGTAGTCGTAATGCGTCACCCGCCGCAGGCTCGCCTCGATGCCGCCGATCAGCACGGGAACGTCCGGATACAACTGCTTCAGGATCCGCGTGTAGCCCGTCACCGCATAGTCGGGACGAAAACCGTGCTCGCCGCCCGGCGTGTACGCGTCCTCCGACCGCAGCCGCTTCGCCGCCGTGTAGCGGTTCACCATCGAATCCATGCAACCCGCCGTCACGCCAAAGAACAGCCGGGGCGTTCCGAGCTTCTTGAAATCGCGCAGGTCGTCCCGCCAGTTTGGCTGCGGCACGATTGCGATCCGAAATCCCTCGCGCTCGATCAGCCGTCCCACCACCGCCGTGCCGAAGGCCGGGTGATCCACATAGGCATCCCCGGAAATGAGAATCACATCCACATAATCCCAGCCGCGCGCCTCCAGCTCGTCGCGCGTGGTCGGCAGCCAGCGCGCGGGATCCCAAGTGGTGTCACGCGGCGTGGATTTGGCGGGTGCAGTCGGTGTGGGCATCGGGAACGGCCAGACCGTCAGGGCGAATTTTCCCCGGCGCAAGCCCGCCTAGACCGGATTTCGGAGGCCGGAAGCCTGAAGCCGGAGGCCGGACGTCAGTCAGATCGGAGTCAAACGCAGCCAGGGTTCGGAAGGGGCCAGTTTCCGCCGTCTGGCGTGCCTCCACCTCGATGTCGGACCTTCTGCATTCTTCCTTCACCTTTCGGCATTAGCGCGGCGTAAGCATTCTGCATTCTTCATTCTCAATTCTACATTAGGCCGCTTCGCCAAGCGGCCGCGTTTCAGCAGTTGCGCTGTGTGCTACGTTCCCCTCTTTTCGAAGCTCCTCTTCCCATGTCCACTTCCCCCGTCGAAAACGTCGTGATCGTTGGCACTGGCTGCGCTGGACTCACCGCCGCCATCTATACCGGTCGCGCCAACCTCAAACCCCTGGTCATCGAGGGCTCGCTCCCCGGCGGGCAGCTCACCACGACGAGCGAGGTGGAGAACTTCCCCGGATTTCCCCAGGGCATCGACGGCTTCCAGCTGATGACCAACCTGCGCGAGCAGGCCACGAAGTTCGGCACCCGCTTCGAGCAGGCGTTCGTCACGTCGGTCGATTTCACCGCGATGCCCCGCCGGATCGTCTGCAGCGACCGCACGATCCTCGCCAAGAGCGTCATCATCGCCACGGGCGCCTCCCCGCGCATGACCGGCATCCCCGGCGAAAAGGAGCTCTACGGCGGCAAGGGCGTCACCACCTGCGCAACCTGCGACGGCGCGTTCTACCGCAAGATGGACGTCGCCGTGATCGGCGGCGGCGATAGCGCCGCGGAAGAGGCGCTCTTCCTCACCCGTTTTGCCAGCCGTGTCTACCTGGTGCACCGCCGCGACGCCCTGCGCGCCTCCAAGATCATGGCGGAGCGCGCCACCACCCACGAAAAGATCACCTGCGTCTGGGACAGCGTCCCCGTCGCCGTCGAGGGCGTGGACGCCGGCGCGGTGAGCGGGCTGCGCATCAAGAACGTCAAGACCGGCGTCGAATCGACCCTCGCGGTGAAGGGCGTGTTCGTCGCCATCGGCCACATGCCCAACACCGCCCCGTTCGCCGCCGCCCTGGACGTGGACGAAAACGGCTACTTCAAACCCGCGGCCGGTTCCCAGGTGCGGACCAAGGTCCCGGGCGTGTACGTCGCCGGTGACTGCGCCGATCACGTGTACCGCCAGGCGATCACCGCAGCCGGCATGGGCTGCGCCGCCGCCATCGAGGCCGAGCGCTGGCTCGCCGAACACGGCGCATGACCCCAGCGACCGGGCAGATCACCCCGGTCCGCCTGAGGCCTCCTCCTCATTTCCACGCGGCTGCGCGTGGAATTTACGAATGTTTGCGCGCGGCTCCTGCGGGCGGGCGTGCTAGGAAGATGCCGTCGGCCACGGCAGTCGTCGCCGGCGCTTCATCTCGATGTCACGCAATCAGCAGGATCGCAGTTTTCAGGATTCCCCCATGCCGAAGGGAATGGGCGTACTCGCCCTTCTCCTCCTGGTTTTCGCCGCAGGCGTTCTCCTCATCATCCTGGGGCTCAAATAGCCGCCGCCCCCCGGGCGCACCAAGGCGGCGTGACCGCCTTTCCCTGCTTCATTCCGCTCGGCGCGCGTGCCGGCGTCAGTCCAGTTGGTCCACGTCGTACAACTCGGCCAGCGCCACGCCGGGTTTGTCGTCCGACGGCGAGATGATCGTCGTGTACTGCCCCGGCTCCAACCGCACCAGCATCACCGAATCGGTCGAGTAGTCGGTCAGTCCAAAGGCCCCCACCCGCTGCGCCAGCGACACGATCTGCTGCGCCTGGGCGGAGTACCACCAGTCGTCATTCGTCGCGATCACCGTCTGGGTCCCGTCCTTGTAGCGGTACAAGACCTCCGACGGATTCGCCAAGGCCCGCGTGATCTGCAGCAGCCGCAACGTCGGACCGACGCCGCGCACCAGCACCCGCAGTTGTCCTGCACCGCTCATCACGGCGCCGACAATCATCTGGCGGAGTCCGGTCTCGACGCGGCCGCGCGACGAAATGTTCACCAGCCGCGAACCGCTGCCCGGTTGCACGTCATAGATCTCGATCAACCCGATGCCGTCCTCGTTGGCACTCGTCGCCGCCGGTTCGACCATGACCGTGTAGGCGCCCGGCTCGAGCGTCATCACCAGCGCCGCATCACCGTGCGCCGGATCCGCCGAGGGCTCGGGCATCGGGGCATACACCTGCTTCGCCAACGGGGCCACTTCCGGTCCGGCCCGTTGCCAGTCGCTGTTCTCCGTGACGTAGCGATCCACCCCGTCCACGCGGTGGTACAACGTGATCTTGGGCCGGCCGATTTCACCGGTGACGCCCAAGCGCCGCAAATTCCACCCGGAGCCGAGGATCAAGACCTTCTTGTTCGCGCTGCCGGAAATCACGAAGCCCGCGATGAGCACGTCCTCGCCTTTGGCCACGATGCCGCGGGTCGACAGATTGACGATCTGCGCCGTCCCGGTGCCCTTCGCGACCTTCACCTGCGCGGGTGGCGCGGGAAACGCCAGGACCCCTGCCGTGCTCGTGACGCTTCCGACGCTGTTCACGACCTTCACCGTGTAGGAGCCAAGGTCCGCCGCCGCGGCACTCGCCACGGTGTACGTCCGCGTCGTCGCGCCCGCCAGCGCCGTGCCGTTCTTCATCCATTGATACGTCGGCGCCGGCGTGCCGCTCGCCGTGACCGAGAAGGTGACGCTGGCTCCGGGCATCACCGTCTGGCTTTGCGGATGCGCGGTGATTGTCGGCATCACGTTCACCACGGGATACGCCACGGCGCTGCCCCAGACCGCCACGCCACCCGCGGAAATCGCCGAGAAAGCCCGCACCCACACCTGGTTGTCGTCGTCCCACTGCGGCGTGAACACGCCGCGGTAAGTTGTCCCGCCCAGCACGATCGTCGCAAAGGCGTCGCCGCTGACCGCCCACGTCCCCGTTGCCGCGCCCGTGACGCTGCCATCCGCCTTGAGCGTGATGATCGTCGAGGTCTTCACCGTGGCCGTGATGTCCTTGCCGTGGTTCAACAGCTTGTACTCGCCGGGGACCTGGCTCGGGTCGGTGGTCGTGAGCGTCTCCTGCGCGTAACGGTGCGGCGCCAGGACAAACCAGCCGTCCTCGTTCAGGTACATCTGATGCACGCGCACCTCGTGGGTTTCGCCCCGTCCCACGAACCGGGTGTGGAAAACGATCACGTACTTCCCGCTCTCCGGCTGGCGGTAGCAGGACACGCCGCCCGGCGAAACATAGCCGCGGCTCAGCGTCCCCACCTCGCCCGCCACATGGAGAAACTGCCAGTTCCCCATCAGCTTCACGCCGTACGGCGCGATCGACGTATTGTCGAAGTAGGTCCCCGGCGCGCCTTTCACCTCGGTCAGCACATTGCCCTCGGCATCCACGTACGGCCCATCCGGTGCCCGTGAGCGCCCCATGCGCACGTTGTAGCCACCGTCGGCCGCCAGCCCGCCAAAGGTGAAGAACAGGTAGTAGTATTGGGTCTCGGGGCTGTAGAGGATGTACGGGCCCTCGATCGTGCTGTTGTTCCCGCCAATGAGTTTCTTCCCATAGCCCTGCCCTTCGGGCGGCAGGCCCGTCGCCGGATCCATCGCCATGATGAACAGACCGCCCGAGTACGAACCGTACACCATCCAAAGCTTGCCGGTCGCATCGAAGAACACCGCCGGATCCACGACGTTGGGATGGATCGCGTTGTCGTAGATCCGGCCGTCGGGACTCACCTGGTTCCACATGCCCGAGCGGAGCAGGATCGCCTGGTTCGAGTACGGCCCGGTGATCGCGTTCGCCGTCGCAATGCCCAGCGCGCTTCGCGGCGAGTCGCCCTTGCAGGCGCAGTAGTAGAAGCGGAAGCGCCCATCCGCCAACTTGATCACATCCGGCGCCCAGAAGGTGTTCGTCTCCGCCCAGGTCAGCGCCTCCGCGAACTCGGTCTGCGGATACGGGACCAGCGCGTTGCCCGTCGTCGGCGACGTCGAGATCTGCGTCCAGTTCATCAGGTCGGTCGTACGCGCCGACGCCAGGTGCGAGCCGAAGACGTAGTACGCATCGCCTTCCCGCACCACCGAGGGATCGTGGACGGTCGCGTTGAGCGTGAACGCCGGGGTCGTCGCCTGCGCCGACGCGCCAGCGGCCACTGCCAGCACGCCTGCAGCGGCGAGCAGATGGCGGAGTGACTTCGGATGCGCGAAAGTACGAAAGCTCACGGCAGGGGTGATTCTAGCCGCTGCCGCTCATCGCGCGACCGGCAGCCGCAGGACCGTAAACGACTGCGCCGGCAGGGTAAGCTCGAAGGTCGGCGCGTCCGGCCTAAACTCGAAAGTCCGCGGCTCGACCCGCTGCGGCTGGCCAAAGGTGTTTACCGCGTCCAGCGACTCCGCCTGCAGCACGGTTCGCATCCCGCGCCCCACCCGCGCCGCTCCCGCCAGGGCTACGGTGGTCGTCGACGCCTTCGTCGTCGCATTCACCAGCTTCAGGATCACCTCGCCCGTCGCGGCCTCGAAGGTCGACGAAGCATAGAACCGGGTGGATTCCTCCTTGCTCGGCTCGCTGATCTGCACGGGCAGCACGCGGTCGCCCCGGTTCACCGCGAACATGCGCTGCACATGGTAGTTCGGCGTGAGCACCACCCGCAGGCCATCCACCCAGATCAGGTCCGGTGTCCACTGCCACGCCTCCGCATTTGAGAAGAGGGGCGCGTACGAGGCGATGCGCACGACGTCGGCATTGCGCTCCATCCCCGTCATGAAGGCCGCCTCCGCCAACGCGCACTCAAAGGTGTTGCGATTTTTCACACTCACCATCTCGACGCTCTGCGCCGCGTACTCGCCCATGAAGACCTTCGGGCCTTTGCGGTCGTACGTGTCGTAGCGGTTCGCGCTGTCGAAGAACCACGCCGGCGGCGCGTAGCAGTGCTCGTCAATGATGTCCGCCTTCATCCCCGGCAGCCTGGCCCACGCCAGCTTGAAGCGCTCGTCGGCCGGGAGCGGGCCGGCGGCCGCGATCAACTGCACCTCCGGGTACTTCGCCTTCAGGGCCGCCGCGAATTTCGCGAACCGCTCGAGGTAAGCCTCCCCCCATTGCTCGTTGCCCACGCCGAGCATCTTCACGCCAAAGGGCTTCGGGTGTCCCAGCGCCGCGCGTTTCGCGCCCCACGTGCTGCCCACCGGGCCGTTGGCGAACTCGATCAGGTCCAGCGCGTCCTGGATGTACGCGTCTAGCTCCTCCGGCCGGCAGAGCTCGCCCGAGTTGAACTGGCACGCCATGCCGCAATTCAGGATCGGCATCGGCTCGGCCCCGATGTCCTCGCAGAGCTGGAAGTACTCCAGAAAACCAAGCCCGAAGGTCTGGTAGTAGTCCGGCGTGGGCCGGTGCAGGAACTCGTAGTTCCAGCGGTTGATCAGCAGGGGCCGCTCCTCGATCGGCCCGAGCGTCTGCTTCCACTGGTAACGCTTCGACAGATCGCTGCCCTCGACGATACAGCCGCCCGGGAAACGCAGGAAACCCGGCCGGAGATCGGCCAGCGCCTGCACCATGTCCGCCCGCAATCCGCCCGTCCTGCCCTTCCAGGTCTCGGCCGGGAAGAGCGAAACAAAATCCACATCGACCACGCCTTTCGCCGGCAGCAGCAGCGCGAGCCGCGCATCCGGATCCGTGGCATTGGGCCGCAGCGTCGCGGTCACCTTGCCCCAGTCCACCGGGAGTGTCTTCAACTCCACCGTCTCCAGCACGGCCCCGTCCCCGCCATAGAGCTGCACCCGCAGCGGCGTGTCGCCCCCGGCCCGCCGCGCCCGGAGGCTGAGCTGGTACGCCTCGCCTTTGCGCACCGCCATGCCGCGAAAGCCTTCATTGGAGAGCCCAAACGGGGCGGTCCCTTCGGACGCCAGTCGCACATAGTGCGGGTTCTTCGCGTTGAAGGGCGCGTCGGTCCGCACCGTCAGTTCACCCCGTGCGAGCGAAGGGCTCAGCTTGGTCCAGCCCATCAGCGGCTCGGGAAACTCGAAACCCCGGTTCTTCACCAACTCCGCGTACAGGCCGCCATCCGCCCCGAAGTTGATGTCCTCGAAGAAGACGCCCCACATCGCCGGGTTCAAATCCGCACCTGGCCGATCCACGGCCACGCTGACTTTGGCGGCACGGGCCGACCCGAGGCTTGCCACAAACAGGAGGCCCAGCACGAGGACGCGGGAGAAGGAGGTCATGTTGGTAATGCGCCATTCGGGGGCCGAAATCCGACAGCCCCGCGCCGGCAAAAACCGTCGTCACTCCTGCGCCTGCGGCCCCACTTTCGCCGCCGCCTCGCGATAGATCAGCCGGGCGAACTGCCAGTCGAACCAAAACCCCTGCACCGGCGTGCCTCGGTTGGCCGCGCCTTTGTCTCGAGCCTCAATCAGTTCCCGCGCCGTCGCCAACTGGCTCCGCGCCTCCTCCACCCGCCCGAGTTGCCGCAACGCCATCGCCAGGATCGCCCGCGCCGTCGCCTGCCGGGGCTCGTTCGCGTTCTCGTAGTTCAGGCACCGGTTGGCCCAGTCGGCCGCGCGGGCGAGGTCCCCGCGCCGGTACTCCCAGAGCGCGAGCGACATCGAGCGCCACGCGGCGCCAAACCCGTCGCCATTCGAATCCGCCATCGCCAGCGACTTGGCCGTGCCCTCCGCGTAGGGCTTCAGCGACGCCAACAGTCGTTCGTTCGCCGGGCGCAGGAGACTGATCTTCACGATGCGATCCCCCGCCGACACCGCGGCCGCCACATGGTGCAGGATCGCGGCCTCGCAAAACCGCTCGTAACCGGCCACGTCCCCGCTCTCGATCAGCGCCGGCCCTAGCCGCAGCAGATCGAGCGTGGTCACGTCCCAGCCGTCCAACTGGTCGATGCGCACCAGCATCTGGAAACGTTTCACCGCTTCGGCCCAGCGATTCTCCACCGCATGCCATTCGCCGAGCGATCGCAGCACCGCCGCGCCTTCCACCGTCGGCTGGTTCACCGGAATCCCCGCCAATAGCGCATCCGCCTTCGCAAACTTGTCCTGGCTCACCAGCAGCGCGGCCTGCGTCAGCTTCTGCCGCAACTCCGCCCCTTGCCGCAACCGCGCCTCCTCCTGCTCCGCCGCGACCGCCCGCCGGCGCGCGTCCCGCTCGCGCAGGAACAGCCAGGTCGAGGTCGCCGTGCCGAGGATGAGCGAAAGTCCCACCGCCCCGGTCGCCACGAACACGCCCCGGTTGCGCCGCACCAGCTTCTGAAAGCGGTAGATCCGGCTCGGCGGCCGCGCCACCACCGCGTCGTTGCTGAGGTGACGCTGGATGTCCACCGCCAGGCCGTTAGCCGTCTCGTAACGGCGGCGCCGATCCTTCTCGAGGGCCTTCATCACCACCCAATCCAGGTCGCCCCGATACAGCGCCCAAAGGCGCGCGGGCTCCGAGCGCCGCGCCGTCGCCACGCGCAGCAGTTCCTCCGGCGCCAGCATCTTCAGCCGCACCGACGGCCGCGGCGGCTCCTTCTCGCGCAGGATCCGGCGCATCCCGTCGTACCCGGCCGACCCGAGTTCCTGGGGATCGAAGGGCGTCTTGCCCGTCAGCAATTCGTACAACAGCACCCCGAGGCTGTAGATGTCGCTGCGGGTATCGATGTCCATCGCCCCCAGCTCCGCCTGCTCGGGACTCATGTACGCCGGCGTGCCGATCAGTTGACCGTCGGCCGTGACGAGCACCTTGTCGGCAAGCCTGACTTCGGTGGCCTTGGAGATGCCAAAATCGATGACCTTCGGCACCGGCACCCCGTCATGGAGGGTCACCATGATGTTCGAGGGTTTGATGTCGCCGTGGATGATGCCCTTCTGGTGCGCGTGCTGGATCGCGTGGCAGATCTGCACGAACAGATCCAACCGCTCGCGCGTCGGCAGCCGGTGCTGGTCGCAGTACTCGGTGATCTTCACGCCCCGCACGAGCTCCATCACGAAGTACGGCGACCCGCGCTGGGTCGCGCCGGCATCGAACACGTGCGCGATGTTGGGGTGATCCATCATCGCCAGCGCCTGCCGCTCCGCCTCGAAACGCGCGATCACGCTCCGGGTTTCCATCCCAAGCTTGATGATCTTGAGCGCCACCGCGCGGCGCACCGGCTCCTCCTGCTCCGCCTCGTACACCACGCCGCAGCCGCCTTCCCCGATCTTCCGGCGCAGCTTGTACCGTCCGATCCGGCTCCCGATCGGCTCCTCGCCCGGCAGGTACGCGCTCATCGCCTCCGCCAGCCCCTCGGCCCCGTGCTGCGCGTGGAGCGTCGTGATCGCGCGATCCACCGCGGACGTCGTCTCCGCAAAGAACTCCTCCGCGTCGTCCGCCGCCCGCAGCAGCGCCTCCACCCGGCGGCGCAGGGTCAGGTCGCCCCCGCAGGCTCCCTCCAGGAACGCGCGGCGCGCCGGACCGTCGGCCAGGTGGCGCGCAGTCTCGAAGATTCCAGAGGGATCACGCACGATCCGGGCATCCATCGCGTCGCTCATGTCATGCGAGATTCGACCGCGAAAGCCGACACGTGAACCTCAGCCCTTCTGGGCCCGGATGCTCTCAAACAGCCATGCCTTCGCGTAGGCCCAGTGCCGTTCCACCGTTCTTTCGGTCACGTCCAGCATCTCGGCGACTTCCTGATTGGTCCGCCCGCCGAAGAACTTCAGGAGCACGACCCGCGCCTTCTCCGGATCCTCCAGTTGCAGCCGCTCCAGCGCCTCGTCGATCAGCAGGATCTTCTCGTCCGGCGTGGTATCGGCCAGCTCGACGTCGTCGAAATTCACGCGCTGCCGGTCGCCACCCCGCTTGAGGCGCGACTTGCGCCGGGCGTTCTCGATCAGGATCCGGCGCATGGCCTCCGCCGCCGCTCCGAAGAAGTGCGCGCGGTTCTGCCAGACCTGGGCATCGTCCCGGTTCAGCCGCAGCCAGGCTTCGTGCACCAGCGCGGTGGGCTGGAGCGTCTGCCCGGCGGGTTCGCTCGCCATACGCACCGCCGCATGGCGCCGCAGTTCGTCGTAGACCAGCGGCAGGAGTTCCGCCGAAGCCTGGCGCTCGCCCCGGCCGCACGCCTGCAGCAACCGGGTGATCTCGGAGGTCGCGGCCAGGATCTCAGCCACGATGCGCCTCCTTGGGGAACGGCTCGCGCTCCGCGGGACCGCTCGGGCCGGGGGGATTGGAATGGGCGTGCGCAGTCACAGCGGTGGGCCGGCGCGTGGGGTGGTTCATACTTGGGGAAATTCGAGCCGCGTGGGGCCGCGGATCGATCGCAGGGGTTGGGTCGGCGGTGGTTTATGGCCGCCGAAGTTCGTGGCGCAAGGTCAGTCCGCTTGACCGTTAGGCGCAGCGTCACGGGTCCGCCCCAAGGCAGTTTTCCCGGCCGCCCGACCCGGGAAAGTTCTCGGGCCGCCCCCGCGTCGTCGACGCGCGGCGCTGCCCTCGTAGTCTCCACCCGCATTGCGGTTGGCCGCGCCAAAATAGGGCTTCCTTGTTGGGGAGCGCGGCCCCATGGTCGCGACGCGCGTCCGATTGCGAGGGCTTTCGGCTCCCACGCGCCGGTGTCCACGCCGGTCTCGGAGCCCCGATACGTCATCCGCCTCCCGGCGACACCAGCGAAAGCTCGCGCGATCCATATGTCATCTCCCGTCATCATTCAGGGCGGCATGGGCGTCGCCGTTTCCAACTGGCAGCTGGCCCGCACCGTCTCGCGCCTCGGCGAACTGGGCGTCATCTCCGGCACCCTCCTCGCCGTCATCCTTGCCCGCCGTCTCGCCGACGGCGACGCCAGCGGCGACATGCGCCGCGGCCTCGAGGCATTTCCCATCCCCGCGGTCGCCGAGCGTATCATCGACACGTACTTTGTCCCCGGCGGCCAGGCTCCCGGCACGCCTTTCCGCGGCGTGCCCATGCCGACGCTTGAGCCCAGCCGCGCCTTCACCGAGCTCACCGTCGCCGCCAACTTCGTCGAGGTGCATCTCGCCAAGGAGGGGCACTCCGGCCAGGTCGGCATCAACCTGCTGGAAAAGATCCAGCTCGCCACCCTGCCGTCGCTCTACGGCGCCATGCTCGCCGGCGTCGATTACGTCCTGATGGGCGCGGGCATTCCCCGCGCGATCCCCGGCGCGCTCGACCGCCTGAGCACCGGCGCCGCCGCCGAACTCAAGGTCGACGTCGCCGGCGCCCAGGACGCCGAGGCGTACTTTTCGCGTTTCGATCCCGCCGCGTTCTTCGGCCGTCCCGCCCCGGTCGTACCGCGGCCGCAGTTTCTGGCCATCGTCTCCTCGGCGACGCTCGCCCTCACCCTGGCAAAAAAGTCCAACGGTCGCGTCGACGGCTTCGTCGTCGAGGGCGCACTCGCCGGCGGCCACAACGCCCCGCCGCGCGGCCCGCTGCAGCTGGACGCGCAAGGCGAACCGATCTATGGCGTGCGCGACACCCCCGATCTCGCGAAGATCAAGGAAATCGGCCTGCCGTTCTGGCTCGCCGGCGCGCAGGCCTCGCCCGCCCACCTCGCCGCCGCCCAGGCCCAGGGCGCCGTCGGCATCCAAATCGGCACCGCGTTCGCTTTCTGCGACGAAGCTGGCGTCGACCGCTCGCTCAAGGACGAGATGATCGCTGCCAGCCGCGCCGGCAAAGCCCGCGTCTTCACCGATCCCCTCGCGTCGCCCACCGGCTTTCCATTCAAGGTCGCGCAGCTCTCCGGCACGTTGTCCGAGGCCGGCGTCTACGCCGCCCGCGAGCGCGTCTGCGACCTCGGTTACCTGCGGCAGCCCTATCGCCGTGACGACGGTTCGCTCGGCTACCGCTGCTCCGCCGAGCCCGTCGACGCCTTCGTCGCCAAGGGCGGCGCTACCGCCGAGTGCAACGGACGAAAGTGCCTCTGCAACGGACTCGTCGCCACGGTGGGACTCGGGCAGCGGCGCCACGGCGCGAGCGAGACGCCGATCATCACCGCGGGCAACGAACTCGCCACGCTCGCGCGGCTGGTTCCGCCCGGCGCTGACCGCTACAGCGCGGCCGATGTCATCGCACATGTGCGCGGCACGAGCTGACGCCGCGCCACACGTCGCGCGATTCGCGTGACGCACGCGCACAAACTTCGCGCTCGCGTGGAAAAATGTTCGACGTTTTCCACCGCGGGCGCATTAGTCAGGTGCGCCACCGCGGTATTTTCCGCGCGTGGTGAGTGTATCCGAAAGGGTACGTCGCCGGGCACTCCGCCCGTCGAAAGCAACCTCAACCAGGGAAAGACATGCCTAAAGCAAAGGCCGTGAAGAAAGCTAAGAAAGCTCCGGCAAAGAAGGTGAAGAAGGTCGCGAAGAAGAAGTAAGCTTCGGCGATTCTTCCGCACCACCCAGCCACGATGAACGCGGGAGATCACCTTCCTCATCAGGCCGGCCGAGCTGTTCAACCAGCGACCGGCCGCAGTGAAGCTGATCTCACTTACCACCGCGTTGCATCGTGTTTCTGGCGGACGACCAAGGCCGCGAGCCAGTGAATCACCGGTCTACCTGGACCTGTCACTGAGTTCGCACCGACAGCCGCCTCCGCAATCCACAGTCGAAGACCGGCGCCTCGCGCGCTGGTCTTCGACTTGTTGTTTTCGGCCCCTGACACGACCGCGCGCGCGCGCGGAGGGGATGCCAAACCGCCCGCGTCGCAATTCAACGCTCAGCATTCGGCCGGCCTTCAACGTCGATGCAGAAGAACTGCCGGCTAAGCGGTGCCGTCACTGCCTCCGGCATTCTGCATTCTTCATTCTCAATTCTCCATTAGGCCGGCCGCCCGTGGCTGAACCTGAAAACCAGAGCGTCGGTTCAGCTTTCAGTCTTTCAGCTTTCAGCATTCGGCCGGCCGCGGCCGGCCGTAGCCCGGCGGCCGTCAGGGCACATCCGGCGTCTCGTTGTCGAACTCCGGATCAAACACGCCGATCTGTCCGTCCTCCACGCGCTGGAGCAGGATACCGTAACGATAGCAGCGGTGCTCGCCCGGACCCTGGTCGCACATGTCGGTCACGGTGAGTTCGCTCGCGTGGGTGTCGCGGTTCATGGCGATCAGCGGAAACTCACTCTGTCCCACCTCGCGGCCTTGGTCGTAGGGCGTGAACGCCAGCCCGAGAATCACGTAGCTCTCCGCTTTCGGGTCGGTGGGCATCGGCAGCTGAAACGTGATCTGCACGCCATTCTTGTACCCCTCCGGGATTCGAATGTGCAGCACCTGCTCCTCGCCTCGCTTCGGTTCGTCGAGGACGAACACGGGTTTTCCATCCGGACGTGGTCTCGCGGAGACGTCCTTCAGGTCGTTCAGGTAGGCGTCGATGTCGCGAACGCCATACTCGCCGACCTTCTCTGTGAACAACTGCACATTCACCTTAACCGTGGCTTTATACATGTTGGCTGGATCTCATTGTTTGCGGTAATCGCCGGTAGCCGGCGCGACGGAACCCAGGGTGGGCTCCGCCAAAGGGTCCGTGGAGTGATAGCCGGTCTCGCGGAGGCGGCTGAGCAAGGGTCGGGCCTCCGGCGTCCGCCCGAGCAGGACGAGCGCCTGCGCCGCCGGGTCGAGCACGCGCCCATCGCGCGAGGCATCCAACCTGGACTCCAAAACCGCCAGCACGCGTTCCCAATGCCGCCGCGCGCCGTCGCGATCTCCCACCGCCGCCGCGATTCTGCCGGCGAGCAGGTGGGACTGGGCCGCCTCGGCCAGGATGCGGGTGTTGGCGCGCTGCTGGTCGATCTGCCCGTCGCCGATCTCCGTCGCGCGCGCCACCGCCACCGCCGCCGCGCCCGCGTCGCCAGCAGCGAACTGCAGCGCCGCCTCGAGTTGCCACGCCACGCCCAGGCACCGCGCGATCGTGCGTGAACTCGGCTCCGCGGTGGCGAGTTCCTGCAATTGCGTGCGGGTCTTCACCAGCGTCGCGAGCACCGCCGCGTCGCCGCGCGCCCGCTGCACCGCCGCCTGCTCCAGGCGCAGGTTGAGGAGATACGTCTGCCAGCGCCGGTTCTTCGGGTCCTTCGTCACCAGTTCCTGCAGCGTTCGCTCTGATTGCGCAAACGCCTCCACGGCCGCGTCACGCCGCTCGAGGATCGCGAGCGCGATCCCGCCAAAGGTCATGCTCTCCGCCAGGCGAATCTGCCAGCGCGCCACGCCGGGCTCCGCCCGCGCCAGCGCCGCGTACCCGGTCTGCATCTCGCGATACGAGGCCAGCGCGTCCTGGTAGCGGCCTTCGCGCTCCGCCACGCTGCCCAGCCACGACGACACCTCGGCCAGCCGCGCGCGCAGCGCGCGATCGTCCGGCGTCTCCGCCAGCAACGCCTCGGTCTCGGTCTTCTCGCTCTCGAACCCGCGCCGCGCCTCCTCCAGCTTCCCCAGCTCAAACGCCAGCACCGCCAGGTTGTCGTGCGCGTAGGACAACTCGAGCCGCGCGCGCCGGCTCCGTCCTTCCACGGCCATGAGCGCCGTCGCGGTATCGCGATAGCGGCCGATCCACTCCAGCGCCACCGGTAGCGCGCCGCGCTTGCGGGCCACCGCCGCGATCCAGAACTCCGCCTGCCCGCGTTCGAAGATCATGTCCGCGTTCTGCGGATGCCGCCCGGCCAGGGCGGCGGCACGCGCCTGCGCCGCCGCAAATGCCGCCTCCGCCTCCGCGAGGCGGTTCTCATCCAGACGCACTTCCCCGATCTGCGTCAGCGCCTTGGCCTGCCGCGTCAGCGCCGTGTCCGTCAGGTCCTGCGGTTTCAGTCCGGCGAAATAGGTCATCGCCTTCTCCCCCACCGCATCGAGGAGCTGCAACCGGCCCACTTTCTTCAGCTCGGCGTGAAAGTCCCCCAGCATGAAGGTCAGCAGGTCCTCCGCCTGCTCCTGCCGGCGCTGCGCGTCCCGGCGCGCCTGGGCCTCCGTCTGCCGCGCCGCCACCGCCACGCCCTCCGCGCGCGTCGCCCGCACCGCCTGCCACACGCTCACGCCCGTACCCGCCAGGAGCGCCGCCAGCACCGCCGCCGCGCTCGCGCACGCGAGCCGGTTGCGCGCCACGAATCGCTCGACGCGGTACAGCGCGCCGGGCGGCCGCGCCTCCACCGGCTCCCGGCGCACATGCCGCAGCACGTCGGCCGCCAGCTCCCGCGCGGTGCCGTACCGGCGGTCCGGGTCCTTCTCCAGGCAGCGCGCCGTGATCCAATCCAGGTCCCCGCGCAACGCCGCCACCAGCGCGCGCGGCGTCGTGCTCCGCCCTCGCGCCACGTCCGCCTGCTCCGCCGCCGCCAGCGCCGCCACCTTGGCCGAGGGTCGCACGACCGCGCCTTCCCGCGCCAGTCGGCGAAAGCTGTCCAGCCCGCCCTGCGTCAGCGTGCCCGGCTCCAGCGGCAGCCGCCCCGCCAGCAGCTCGTACAGGAGCACGCCCAGCGCGTACACGTCGCTGCGAATGTCCACGTCGACGTCCCGCTGGTCCACCTGCTCCGGACTCATGTACGCCGGCGTGCCGATGAACTGTCCCACCGCCGTGACGAGCGTGCGGTCCGTCAGCCGATCCTGCGTCGCCTTCGCGATGCCAAAATCGATCACCTTCGGCGCCGGCACCCCGTCGACGAGCGCCACGAGGATGTTCGAGGGCTTCACGTCGCGGTGAATGACGCCCTTCTGATGCGCATGCTGCAGCGCCAGGCACACGCGCGCGAAAAGCTCCAGCCGGGCCCGCACCGGCAGCGCGTGTTCATCGCAGAAGCGCGTGATCGGAATGCCCTCCACGTACTCCATCACGAAATACGGCCGCCCGGCGTCGGTCGCGCCGGCATCGAACACCCGCGCGATGTCGGGATGGTCCATCAGCGCGAGCGCCTGCCGCTCCGCCTCGAAACGCGCGATGACCGCGCGGGTGTCCATCCCCAGTTTGATCACCTTCAGCGCCACGCGCCGCCGCACCGGCGCCTGCTGCTCCGCGAGGTACACCGCCCCGCAGCCGCCTTCGCCCAGTTTCTGCTCGAGCCGGTACCGCCCGAGCACGTCGCCGATGCGTTCCTCGATCCGCCGCGGCACGCCCGCGGGGCCCTCCTCCAGAAAGCCGCCCGCCCCCGCATGCGCCGCCAGCAGCGCCTCGAGCCGCGCCCGCCGCGCCGGGTCGCCCGCGCACACGCGGTCGAGCAGCTCCGTGCGCGCCCCCACCGGCAGCTCCAGCGCATCGGCAAAGAGTTCGTCGTCGCGCAGGCCTGGCGTTGAGGGGTTGGGGTCGTCCATGGGGTCGAGACGGAAAACGCGGGAGCGCGAACGCGTCACGCGCGGAGGCGCTGCATTTCGTTGAACAGCCAGGCCCGCGCGTATGCCCAGTCGCGCTTCGCGGTCCGCGGCGAGATGCCCAGCACCTCCCCCGCCTCCTCGAGCGTAAGCCCGGCGAAATACCGCTGCTTCACCAGTTCGGCCTTGCGCGGGTCGTGGGCGGCGAGCGCGTCGAGCGCCTCGTTGAGCCGGAGCAGCTCCTCGTCGTCCTCCGCCAGCGCCGCGACATCAAAACCGGTTTCGCTGGCGCTCAACTTCGCCAGCCCGCCGCCGTGGCGCGCCGCCTGTTTCCGTCGCGCGGCATCGACGAGGATCCGCCGCATGCCCTCCGCCGCGGCGGCAAAGAAGTGCGCCCGATTCGCCCACGCCGGCTGCGCATCGCCGCCCAGCCGCAGCCACGCCTCGTGCACCAGCGCCGTCGGCTGCAAGGTCTGCCCGGGCCGCTCCCGCGCCATGCGCGCCGCCGCCAGCCGCCGCAGCTCGTCGTACACCAGGGGTAACAACTGCTCGGCTGCGTGGGGGTCGCCCTGCTCGATCCGCTGGAGGATCAGCGTGATGTCTCCGTCATTCACCAGCCAACGAGCCTGCGAAGCCGCCCCGCGCGATACAAAGCCAAAAGATGACACTCCGCCTCCGCTACGTGTCATCTTGGGTCAGAGGCCGGAGGCCTGATGGCCAGATGTCGGATGTCAGACGTCAGAGGTCAGAAGCCGGAGGCCGGAGGCCGGAAGCCGGAGGCCAGATGTCGGATGTCAGACGTCAGAGGTCAGAGGTCAGAGGCCGGAAGCCGGAGGCCTGAAGCCGGAGGTCAGAGGCCGGAGGCCAGAACCTTCAGCTTTTCAGCCCTTCGGCCCTTCAGCCTTTCCGCCATTTGCCGCCGGCTTCGCCGGCGGCAAATGGCGGCGGTGGCCCCTTTCTCCCCGGAATCTCGCTTTGGAGGGAGTATGACCTCCACTCACCCGCATCCGCACCTCAACGAAGCCAGGCAGGGATCCCGGACCGGCGCGTCCACGTCCTCCACCCTGGTGTTCGCCGCGAACCTGCGCCGCGGGACGCGCGGGGTGGCCATCCCCTTCTTCCGCCGGTGGCGGCTCTTTGCCGAAGCAACCGCCGCCCAGGACCCGGTCGACGAGCTCGAGCGGCAGCTCCACGCCCGCATCGCCGAGCTGGAGCGGCGCAACGGCCTGCTGCGCGAGGAGCTCGACCGCCAGGTGCTCATTGCCCAGGAACTGCGCCGCGAGAAGGCCATCGTGGAAGCCGCCGGCACCGCCCGCCGCGATTTTCTCGCCCAGGTCAGCCACGAGATCCGCACCGCGCTCAACGGCTTGCTCGGCGTCGGCAATCTCCTGCGCGGGACCGCCCTCACCCAGGAGCAGGCCGATCTCGTCCAGGCGCTCACCCGGGAGGGACATTCCCTTCGCACCATGCTCAACGACGTGCTCGACCTTTCCAAGATCGAGGCCGGCGGCCTCACCCTTGAGCACATCGATTTCGACCTCCGGGAACAGCTCCAGCTCGCGGTGCTGCTCTGCTCCGACGACGCCTCCGCCAAGGGGCTCCAGCTCTTCCTCGAGCTCGATCCCGCCGTGCCGACCGCGGTCTCCGGCGACCCGGTGCGGCTCCGGCAGATTGTGCTCAACCTGATGAGCAACGCGGTGAAGTTCACCCCGCGCGGCGGCAATGTCGTCCTCAAGGTGCGCCTCGACGAACGCGCCTCCGCCCGCTTCCGGCTGCGGTTTGAGGTGATGGACACTGGCATCGGCATCCCCGCCCACGTGCAGGCCCTGCTCTTCCGGCCCTACGTCCAGGCGGAACCCTCGACCAGCCGGCGCCACGGCGGCACCGGGCTGGGGCTCGCGATCTGCAAGCGGCTGATCGAGCTGATGCACGGCGAGATCGGGGTGAAGAGTGTGCCCGGCAGCGGCTCGCGCTTCTGGTTCACGCTGGAACTCGATGCCGCCCAACCCGCAGCTCACCCCGCCGCCGCGCAGTCGTCGCCGGTGGTCTGCGGAGATGCCCGGCCGACCCCAACCGGAGCCTGAACGAGCCGCAGGCGCCGCGTCGGGCCTCGCGCCCGAGTGGAAACAGTAAGGGCGCCGAGGTTAACCCCGGCGCCCTTGCCGACTTGAACTGCAAACTATGAACTTCCCAAAAAGAACGGGGAACTAACACCGGGAGAGACGCCGCGTCCTGGAGGGACGTTCAATCTTCCGGCCCGCAAAATTGCATGGACACGGTTCCCCGCCCACCTAGGTTCCGCGAACTCCTGGCCCGGATGGCGGAATTGGCAGACGCAACGGACTCAAAATCCGTCGCCCTCTAAAGGCATGTGGGTTCGACCCCCACTCCGGGCACCATCAACGCGGCGAAGGCAGGACCGCGCCGGTGAAAGGCGCCAACAACATGACGGGCGAGTCCCTCGTCGACGTGGATGAGCTGCCCCGACATCGCACGCCTCGCCTCGAACCACGAAAGAGTGGCCTTGCGGCGGCCTAGCGACAGACTTCCGAAGCGTCGGCCGCCGCCTCGACATGAATCACGTCCACTCCTCCAGTCTTGCCGCCACGCTTGATTCGGTCGCCGACGCTCTCTTCTTCCGGCGTCCGATCTCTACCGCGGAACGATCCCGGGCCGCCGGCTGGATCGCCGGACGTCAGGGACTACCCGGCGCCTACGCCGATATGTTCGCGCCCACCCGCTCCGACTGGCGTGGCATCCGGCTCTTCACCGGTGAAGTTGTCCGCACGGGCGCGGGGGTCGGTCATCAGCTCGGCGAAGAGGGCTGCCGGATCCTCACGGTCCTCAAGGTCAGGAACCAAACGGTATCAGGTGCCCTGCGACGCGCCGTGGCCGGCATGTCCGCCCAGCTCGCCGCCACGGAGCAGCGCGGCCACTCGACCTCGTGCTATTGCTGCGGCACCTGCAGCGCGGCCTATTGGCGCAACCTCGCCACCGGCCTGTTTCCGGAGGCAGAGGAGCGATTGCGGCGCGGGCTGCAGGAGCTGAGCCGACTGCGCACGGAGGACGGCGGCTGGTCCCGGTTTCCGTTCTACTTCACCTCGCTCGCGCTCCTGGAAATCCCAGACGAGCTTGCGCGGCGCGAGCTGAAGTATGCCGCGCCGCGTTGGGAACGGATTCTCCCGCGCCTCTCGCGCTCCGACCGTCAGTTCGACCGCCGCCGCGTCGAACTCGGCCGCCGGCTCCTCGCGCGTTGCGCGGAGTAGCTTCGCCTTGGCCTGCTTATCCGTTCCGATCCGCCAATGAGCTGGGAATCGCACCAACGTTACCTCGAACGGCAAGCGCTGCGCGCCGCGCAGAAGGCGATCGACCGCGGTGCGCTCACGGCGGAGCGGCGGGCGGACGCCTCCCGGTTGCGTATCCAGACGGTGGAGCCGTGGAAACGCGCGCTGCTGGCGCTCGCCAGCGTCGCGCTCGGGATCACCGCCTACCTCACGTTGGACGCTCTGCCCGTCGCGGTTTCAGGCGGCCTGTTCGTCGGCAGCGGACTCCTCCTCGCCTTCGCCGCCCTCGGCATCCGGCGCACCGCCGAAGCGGTTCTCGACAGCGTCGACCTCGTCAGCTTGCTCGACGCGCTCTTCTAGCCATTCGCCCTGAAGGCGAAGGAAACGGGCGCCCGCTGCGGTCCGTTGGGGACACCGACGCGACTCTCCCCGCCGGTCGACCTCACGATCCGCCGCCGAAGCGCGCTCCGACCGCCGGGGCCGCACCCGCGCCCCGTCATTCTCCATTCCGCATTCTCCATTCTCCATTAGGCCGCCGCCGCGCCGCGGCGGCGGCCGTGATAACTCGCCAATTTTGGCGTATTATCCGCGATAACTCGTCAGATTTGGCGTGTTATCTCAGTTTGGGCTGCTAGCATCGGCGCAGCATCATGAGCACTTCGCTTGCCTCGGCACTCGCCAGCCGGGTTCGTCAGGAGCGCCTGCGGCTGGGCTGGACCCAGGCCGAGGTCGTCGCCCGTTCCGGCATTCCCAGCCGTTCGTACCAGCGTTTCGAAGCCACGGGCGTCATCACCTTGCACGCCCTCGAGCGCGTCCTGGCGGCGCTCGGACTCAGCTTCGGGCTGACCTCGTCCGACGCATCCGCTGCCCCCGCCCCCGACCCGCGGCTCGCGCGCGCCCGCCAGCGAGGATTGCGTCGGGCCCAGCCTGCGCCTGCGCCGTCCCCGACCCCGACGCCCTCCACCGGCACCGCTTCACCCGCTCCGCGCGCGCCCCGCCCGTTGCCCGCATCACGCCCCAGTCCCGCCCAGGTCGCCGCCATGGCCGAGCAGCACCGCCAGCGGATCATGCTGCTCGTCCGCGCCATCGTCTTCAATCGCCTCAACAACTACACCGCCCACCAAGTCGTGGTGAACACGATGAACAGCGCCCACCTCGCCGAGGCCGAGCGCCCCGCGTTCATCGGCGCCGTGACTGCTCAGCTCAACGGCCTCAACGCGCAAACCATCCAGGCCTTTTCGATCAGCCCCGCCGACTTCGAACGCTGGGCCCGCGACTGGGACCCCACCCTCGGCATCGTCGACGCCTACGCCGACGCCGCCCGCAGCGGCTGAGCAGCGGAACCCAAGCGTCCTGGCAGCGCGCTGGGCGAAAACGGCACGCCCGGAAGGGGCGCCCTCCATCGCTCGGCGCTTAGGATCCGACCCGTAGCCATGGGGGCGTCGGTTCAGCGCTGAACATTCTTCGTCCGTGCTCGAACTCCGCGACCTTCCGGAACGGACAACTCAAGTCACTGTTGTCGTACGCGTGCCCCGACGGGATGGCGTGAGCCAGATTCTAGCGGACCATAAGTGGTCATCCCTTACCCTTTGCCTTTCTCAGCTGGAGCAGGAACACGCCGGCCGGGTGATCGGCCTTCCGCGCGAGCCCGACGTGCTTGCTGACGTAGAACGCTGAACCCATGTCGAGGTGCTCCGCCAGCCAGCCATTCGGCACGCCCATGGTCTGCCGCAGATGCGTCGCGATCGCGACCTTCCACGCCGCTGACTTCGAATCGCCGGCCGCACATTTGCATCCGATTAATCCGAGACAGCGATCCAGTGCGGCCCGCCAGCGCAGGCTCCGCTCCTCCCGGCAGTCGGCCCCGGTCCACGCATGATGGTCCTCCGGCACCAACTGCTCGCGAAGGACGGTTGCCTTGAACTCTTCGGTTCCCAACGCCCAACCCCGCGTCAGATTCACATAGGCTTTGTTGCGTCCGGCGGGTCCTTCCGCCGCCTGCCACGCCATGTAGTCGGCGTAGCATTCCCAGCCGGCCGGTGTGTCCGCCAAACCTCCGGCCTGCGTCAGGAAGCCTGCCACGTCCAGAAAGGCCGGCCGCGCCTTCGGGCGGGCTAGGAACCGATAGCTCCCGTGGCCGTAGTTCCCAAGTGTCTCCACCGTGATCATGCGGGCGCGCACGGGATTCAGATGAATATAATCACACACCTGCCCCAAGGCGGTCCCCTTCTCCACCAGCAGCGCCTTGTATCGTCCCTGGAACAACTGCCCGTTCTCTCCGCGGTACCGGTTGAACCGATTCGCGTACACGCTTTGCAGCCACTGCATCCCCGCCACCAGATTCCCCGCCGGCGTTTCGAGCGCCAAATGGAAGTGATTGCTCATGACCACCCACGCATGCAGCACCCACCCGTACCGCTCCGCCGCCTCCGCCAGGCACGCCTCGAACGCGTCCCGCGCCCCCTCTTCACGAAACACCCACGCCCGATAGTTCCCGCGATTGATCACGTGGTACACCGCCCCGGGGTACTCCACTCGCCACTTGCGCGCCATGCCTCCTCCCCATGTCACTCCGCCCTCCCCTCCTCAAGGTAAAAGGTAAGGGATGACCCCTTTTGACCGGTTTGACAGAACCCCATCGGTCCCTTGTCCAAGCTGCACCTCCTTAGGCGCAGTGTATCATAATCGTCCAGATATTAGGCACTTCTGCTCACCCACGGCCGCGCTCGTCAGGAAGAAATGTGGGTAATTGAAAGGCCGGCCGGACGCTTACCACGCTGGAAGCGCGCCTGATCGTAGGTCTCGTACGTACGAGACTCCCAATCGCACGCCAGCCGTAACTCTCGTACTTACAAGGCACCCAAAGCTACGCTTACAGCGCATCGAGGTGCTCGCCCGGCGGGCACCGGTGCATTACGTGAAGGCGTACGAGCGGACGGTGTTCGTCAGCCCGGCCAAGACCGCCCCAGTGTACTCGGCGTGGCCGGCTGCTGAAAGCCCCTTCGGACCGGTACCGTAACGGCCTGCTACTCTGACTCAGTGTCTTCAGCGTCACGCCCATGTAGTCGAACGGTCGGCGCGATAGTACCAGCTGGAATCACAGTTTCGGTCCTCACCTCGGCGATTGAAAAGGGAGTAATATCACCGCGGGCCATTTTGGACGCCACGCCCCCCTCCTCATCGGTAACGTAGTAGGTCCAAATCCACCTATTTCCATCAACCTCGAGTCTGGGAGCATGGAACTGCTGTAGAATCGAGTACGATCGGGCGACCAAATCGGCACTTGGGCGAGTCGGCCACATCTTCTGCCTAGATCTGCTCCGCATGTAGGTATCATCAATGGTATTTTCAGTCGGATTTGGAAATACCACGGAAAGAACGCCAAGCAGTTTTGACCTAATGAAACTGAGCCGTTCCGAAACGGGCACCTCGGCATTAACAATTGCCGCTACACCGAGAATATTTCGGGTAATCATCACGAACTCTCCACGGCGATCCCGATACAGCAGACATCCGTCCCCTAACGGATCCCGCACAATCACCATCGTTCCAAGCGTCACCCAATCAAAAGACTCCGCTCGATACGGGCCTATCTCCACCCGCAACTGCGAACCGGCCCCGGCAACGCGACAATCAAGCAATACGCTGATCACAACGAGCACACAGATACAGCCAATGGTTTTCATTTTACATCGCCTCATTATTTCGGTCTAGCTACTATCACGTACTCACCACTTCGGTGCATAACGATACGCGCTCTCGGCCGGTCCTCGTCAGCCCGAAAGTATCCACGAAGGTCGGACGGTGTAAATGAATCTATTCCTCCTTTACCGTACAAATTTGTTATCCGGAACATCGGTTCATCTCCATCCGCTCTTCGGATTGTGACTTGGTGATAGACCCCCTTCCCCTCCGATTCATTGTCAAGACGAAATACTTGAATCGACATTGGCACATCATTCACTGTATCAAGCAGGTCAGAAACTGAAGACACGTATTTTTGCTCCAGCGTCACGCCTCTCGTTGACGCGACAGCTGCAGCCGCATCGAAGTCCACTTTCGCCACCTTCATGTCATAGTCCAAGCCGGGGATGAACTAAAGGGGACGGACATGTTCGATGCGAGGCTGCGCGGGGACCGCTGGTTGGTCCACTGTAAGCGTTCAACTTGGGCGTGGTGACGGGGCGATTCGTACCGGCTAGACTCGGGGGATGGC